>JAKCDC010000006.1 GCA_021838635.1 Pseudomonadota bacterium | reverse complement strand
CCCTCCAGCACATGCCGCAACGCCCCGCTGGTGGTCGGCGGCCCCGGCATGGAGAGCACTTGGCGGCCGGCCAACGACAGCGGCCAATTCAGCGGCCCGGTCCGCTTGCGCGTGGCGCTTGCGCACTCGCTGAACCTGGTGTCGATCCGCGTGCTGCGTGCGCTCGGGGTACAGACTGTGAGTCAGTATGTGCAGCGCTTCGGGTTCAATCCGAAGGCGCTACCGCAGAACCTGACGCTCGCGCTCGGTACGCTGGAGACTAATCCGCTGCAAATGGCCACCGGCTACGCGGTGTTCGCCAACGGCGGCTATCAGGTCAAGGCGTTCCTCATCGATCGGATCCTCAATGCGGACGATCAGGTCATTTGGCAGGCCAAGCCGCGCATCGCCTGTCACGGCTGCAGCCAGCCGGTGCGGCTCTCGGATCTGCAGCCGGCGGCGAACGAGCGGGCGCTGCTGGCGGAGGCCGATGCGCTGCGCGGCGGCGGCGCGGCCTACATGCCGCCGGGGCAGATCGCCCCGCGTGTCATCAGCGCCGACAACGACTACATCATGACCTCGATGATGCGCAGCGTCATCAAATTCGGTACCGGCGTGCGTGCGCTGGCGCTGAATCGCTCGGATATCGCGGGCAAAACCGGCACGACCAACAACTGGAAAGACGCCTGGTTCAATGGCTTCACGCCACACCTGGTGGCCAGCGTCTGGGCGGGCTTCGATGATGACCGAACGCTCGGCTACGGTGAGGAAGGCGCGCACGTGGCGCTGCCGATCTGGATGCGCTTCATGCGCCAGGCGCTGCGCGGGGTGCCGCAGTGGCGTCGGCCACAGCCCGCCGGCATCGTGCGGCTGCGTATCTCGCCGCAGAGCGGGCTGCTCGTGAGCGATGAGAATCCGGATGGCATCGAGGAGATCTTCATGGCCAAGCATCTGCCGGCCGGGGCGCCGGCCCGCCCGGCGAACCCGGGTCAGGGCTCGGCGGAGTCGATTTTCTGATGTCCAAGCGGCCGACACCGCGCGCCGAGCACTTGCGGCTCGCGCTCGCCCAGGAGGCGGCGCGGATCATGGCCGAGCACGGCATCAGCGACTTTCTGCTCGCCAAGCGCAAAGCCGCGGATCGATTCGGCGTCGCCGACGGTGCGACGCTGCCGAAGAATGTCGAGATCGAGGCGGCGCTCGAACAATACCAGCGCCTCTTCGACGGCGACGGTCACGCCGAGTCGCTGCGCGCGCAGCGTCGCGCGGCCCTAGGGGCCATGCACCGGCTGAGGGAATTCGAGCCGCGCCTGGTCGGGCCGGTGCTCACCGGTACCGCGACCCGCCACGCGCAGGTGCAACTGCACCTGTTTACCGATACCGCTGAATCGGTGATGCTGAAAATGCTCGAGATGGGTCTGGCGCACGAGGTGACCGAGAAGCGCGTGCGCATGGACTCAGCACGGGTGCGGGTCTTTCCGGGGCTGCGCTTTGAGATCGAAGCGCAGCCGATTGAGGCGACGGTGTTCCCGGCCGACGGCATCCGCCAATCGCCCGTGAGTCCCGTTGACGGCCGGCCGATGCGCCGCGCCAGCGCCTCCGAGGTGGAGGCGCTGCTCGCGGCGTCCTAGCCGCCGATCAGCGGCGGCGGCCAATCTCCACGTAATCGCGCTGCGTCGGGCCGGTGTACAGCTGGCGGGGCCGGCCAATGCGCATCTGCGGGTCGGCGAGCATCTCCTGCCAATGCGCCACCCAGCCCACGGTGCGCGCGATCGCGAACATGACCGTGAACATCGAGCGCGGAATGCCGATCGCGCTGTAGATGATCCCCGAATAGAAATCCACGTTCGGATACAGCTTGCGCTCGACGAAGTACTCGTCCTTCAGGGCGATCTCCTCCAGGCGCAGTGCCAGCTCGAACAGCGGGTTGTCCGAGCGGCCGAGCCGCGCGAGCACCTTGTGGCACATCTCGCGGATGATCTTGGCGCGCGGATCGAAGTTCTTGTAGACCCGGTGCCCGAAGCCCATCAGGCGCACGTGACTCGATTTGTCCTTGGCCTGCTCCAGGAACTTCGGGATATTGTCCACCGTGCCGATCTGCTCGAGCATGTTCAGCACGGCCTCGTTGGCACCCCCGTGCGCCGGTCCCCACAGCGCCGCGACGCCCGCGGAGATCGCCGCGTAGGGGTTCGTCCCGGTGCTGCCGGCGAGGCGCACGGTGGAGGTGCTGGCGTTCTGCTCATGGTCGGCGTGCAGGATGAACAGCAGATCGAGCGCCTGGGCGGCGATCGGGTCGACCTCGTACGGCTCACACGGCACCGCATAGAGCATGTGCAGCAGGTTGCTGCAATAGTCGAGGTCGTTGCGCGGGTAGACGTACGGCTGCCCGAGGGAGTGCTTGTGCGCCGCGGCCGCGATGGTCGGGATCTTGGCGATGATGCGGTGCGCGAAGATCTCCCGGTGGCGCGGGTTATAGATGTCCATCGTGTCGTGGTAGAAGGCGGACATCGAAGCGATGACCGCCGAGACCATGGCCATCGGGTGCGCGTCGTAGTGGAAGCCGTGGAAGAAGCGCAGCAGCGATTCGTTGATCATCGTGTGATGACGGATGCTGCCGTTGAATTCATCGAGCTGTTTGCGCGTGGGCAGCTCGCTGTGCAGCAGCAGGTAGGCCACTTCCATGAAGCTGCTCTTCTCGGCGAGCTGCTCGACCGGATAGCCGCGATACAGCAGAACGCCGGCGTCGCCATCGATGTACGTGACGCGGCTTTCCGTCGCGGCGGTCATGCCGAAGCCCGGGTCGTAGGTGAACACCCCGAGCTCTTTGTTGAGCTTGGCGATGTCAACGACGGACGGACCGATGCTGCCCGGACGGACCGGCAGGCTCAGCGTGCGATCAGTGGCTCGATCGACGAGCTCGAATGTGTTCTGGGTCATTCGGTAGACGCTTCCATTGTTGAGCGGTCGGCGCCCAAGCGGGGGTGTCTCGAGCGTCGGGGGGAACGAGGCCGCAGGTTTACACGGTCCGCGCCTCGAATCAAGGTGCAAGTGCCGAGGTGAGTTTACCAGCCGGTAGAATGAGCCCGCCAGCGAGCCGCAGCTGTGCGGGTACGGGGCGGGCGCGCGGAAAATGTGGCATCGTGCCGCCTTGCCCGTCCTGCTCCCCGCCCCATGACCGCGCTCGAAAACCCGCCGCTCGCTGTGTACCTGCACTTTCCGTGGTGCGTACGCAAATGTCCGTACTGCGATTTCAATTCGTACACCCTGCGCGGTGAGCTCGATGAGGCGGCGTACCTCGCGGCGCTGCGTGCCGACCTCGCCGCGCAGGCGTGTGATGCGGGTGAGCGAGAGATCATCAGCGTCTTTCTCGGCGGCGGAACCCCGAGCCTGTTCTCCCCGCGCGGCATCGGCGAGCTGCTCGATGTACTGCGCGCGCGGCTGCGGTGCGCCGCGGCGCTCGAGGTCACTCTGGAGGCGAACCCGGGCACCATCGAGCGAGGCCGCTTCGCCGAGTACCGCGCGGCGGGCGTCAACCGAGTGTCCCTCGGGGCGCAGAGCTTCTCGGCCACTCAGCTTCAGGCCCTCGGGCGGATTCACTCGCCCGAGGACACCCGTCACGCCGCCGAGGAATTGCACGCCGCGGGGCTGGAGAACTTCAATCTCGATTTGATGTATGGCCTGCCGGGTCAGGATGTGGCCGGCGCGCTCGAGGATCTCGAGGCGGCCCTGGCGCTCGACCCGGCGCACCTGTCCCATTACCAGCTCACCCTCGAGGCCGGAACGCCGTTTGCGGCCCGCCCGCCGCCGTTGCCGGAGGAGGAGCCGATCGAGCGGATGCTCGCCGCCTGCCGGGAGCGGCTCGCCGCCGGTGGCTTCGAGCAGTACGAGGTCTCCGCCTACGCGCAGGCGGGCCGCCAGTGTCGCCACAATCTCAATTACTGGCAGTTCGGGGATTACCTGGGCATCGGCGCCGGGGCGCATGGCAAGCTCACCCGGGCCGCATCCGGCGAGGTACTGCGCAGCGCTCAGGCGCGCGAGCCGCGCCGCTACCTCGCCTGCGCGGCGCAGGGAGCGGCGGGGCGGCGGGCGGTGCCGCCCGCACAGCTGCCGTTCGAATTCATGCTCAATGCCTTGCGGCTGCGCGCGGGGTTCGAGCCGGCGCTGTTCTGCCGCCGGACCGGACTCGATTGGGCGGTGGCGGCCGAGCCGCTTGAGGCGCTGAGGGAGCGTGGCCTGATCGAACGGGACGGATCGTGCGTGCGGGCGAGCGGCTTCGGGTGGCGATTTCTCAACGAGCTGCTGTTGGGGTTTCTGCCGGAAACCTCTGAAAGCATTGGCTGAACAGAATTGTCAATGCTTTTGGACCCCGGAAGAGTCCTTGACGGCGGGCCTTATACACAGGGCCGGGGTCGGTGCCCGCAAATGAGTGAATTAGCTCTCATACCCGCTAAGTCGCTCAACGATGTCGTCATAACTCATTGACGGATAAGGCAGAAATACCCTGGTCATTTTTTCATCACTGCAATAAAACCGCAATGTGACGGCGCAATTGCATGGGGTGGACCTGAGTCGTCCACAGAGTTATCCACAGCTTTTGTGGATAATGCGAAAGAGGTGGTGCTCCCCCGTACGGGGACGCCGGGGTGCTTGAGAGAATTCGTTGCGCCGGGTACACTCCGCGCCCTTTTATTGCAACGAAGGCCTTCGCCGGCCGCGTCCCGCCGCCGGCGCCGACCGCTGATTCGAGTCACCGTACTATGAAAGCCGCCATTCACCCCGAGTACAAAGAGATCACGGTCACCTGCTCCTGCGGCAACTCGTTCAAGACGGGTTCCACGCTGGGTCACGACCTGCAGGTGGAAGTGTGCTCGAGCTGCCACCCGTTCTACACGGGCAAGCAGAAGATCGTCGACACGGCTGGCCGCGTGGACAAGTTCCGCAAGAAGTACGGCGCTGCTGGCGCCGCTGCCGCCAAGTAATCCGCGCCGCTTCTCCCGGCGCCGGAACGGCCGCGCGGATCGCATCCGCCGCGGCGGTGGCTGCGCTTGCGCTCCTGCCGTGGCGTGCGTCCGGAACCGCACCGCTCGGCCGCTGTCTCATCCGGAGTACCGCTGAGGCCGACAAGGGGGAGCAGTGCAGGCGCAGCGCGAGCGCACAGCTGGAAGAAGCCTGCTCCTTGCGGTCGTACTGGTCGCGCACGCGCTGGTCATTGCGCTGCTGATCCTGATCTCGGGCACCGTGCGCCGCGCCGGCGAGCGTCCGGTGACGGTCAGGGCGGTCATCCTGCTGCCCGCGCGGCACCGGCCGGTGCGCTTCGCGCCGGTGAAGTTGCGCCCGGCCGCACTGACCCGATCGCAGCTCACTGCACCCATCACGCTGCGGCTGCCGGGCGTGCAGCAACCCATCCCCGTCCCCCCGCCGATCAACTGGGCGCAGTCGGCGCGTCAAGCCGTGCAGACGGTGCTGCGCCGGCGACATCGGGTCACGATCGGATTTCCGGCCGGCGCACGCAGCCGTAGCGGGTTGTACTCGAAGGCCTCCGGCATTCACTCGCAGGGACCGGAGTCCTACCGCACGGACACGGGTGAGCACGTGGCCCGGGGTAGTGGCAACTGCTATGTGGTCTCCGGTCCACCGCCGATCGATGCCTCGGGACTGGAGCAGCAGGCGCAGATGTCCACGGTCACGTGTGCGGGGCGGCAGCGCGGACCGCCGCCGGACAATCTGTTCAAGAATCTGCCGGCGTACAAGCGCTATCACACCCTGCCGCGGCGCGCCCTGCCGCGCCGCCGGCCCCACCGGCCGCCGCGCGCCGGCTCGGGCTGAGGGCGGCTCGGCGCGTCGGGTTCACTTGGACAGATAGCGGGACAGTCCGGCGTACAGCAGGGCGAGCAGGCCGGTGAGGTAGATCCCATCGAACGTGCCGGCGCCGCCGATGGACGCGACCGGGGTGCCGAGTGCACGGACCGTGCCGAGGTTCATCAGATCCGCGCCGATCAACACGCCGCAGCTGCCGCTGATGTAGGCGAGCGGCGCGGCCCGCCGGCGGGTCAGGGCGAGGGCGATGATGGCCGTCGCGCTGGCCGGCACGAAGATCGGCAGCGCGATGCCGAAGCCGGGCACCGGCCGGGCGAGGAAGTGGCACACGGCTGCGATGCACGCGGTGGCGATCGCGCCGAGGACGTACAGCTCATGCTTCACGAGCAGGTATAGCGAGAGCAGGACCGGAATCACCGCACCGCCGAGGTTTACCGCCAGTAGGGTGGCGTGGGTCTCGCGCACGACGGGAATTACGTAGGTCATGCCGAAGAAGCGGATCTCGTCGGCCGTGATCACTCGGTGCGCTGGCAGGTAGGCCACCGGGATGTTGATGTAGCTGCCGATCAGCGAGAGGCCGAGGATCACGAGCAGCGCCAGTTCGCTGATCTGCATCGACTCCGATGCGTAGCGCAGCAGCCGCAATGCCACGAGCACCGCCATCACGACCAGCAGGCCGGCGAGGATCAGCACGAACGGCAGGGTGAGGGGAAAGTACTGGAATGCGGATACCGGCATTGGAACCTCTCCGTAGTGGCTTGCGCCGCCTGAGCATTGTACGGCCTCGCGCCGGGGGCGCCGATACACCAAGCCCGGTCTGCCCGAGCGGTGCGCGGGTCGAGGGCTGCGGGTCCTCCTCGCACGCCTGGCCGATCGTGTGCGCCGCAGGTAAGCAGTAGGATTCGTGCAGGCGCTGCCGTGCACTCAGGTGCGTTCTGCATCTGGGCAGGCCACGACTGAGCCGCGAGGTGTTGAACTGCGAAGGCACTACGACGCCGGCCGCTTCGCAGCAGGTTGCGCAGCTCACTTCATTGAGTAAAAATACTCAATGAAGTGAGCAAAAAGCGGCCAGCGTTCCGACGCACCTAGGCCGCCGTGCTGGCGGGGCGGCTTGCCGAGCCGCGCCGCTTCCTGCACGTCGTCGCAGGCCCCCGCCAGGTCGGCAAGTCGACTCTGGTCCAGCAGGTCACCGATGAGCTGGGCCTGCCGGTGCGCTATGCCAGTGCCGACGAGCCGACGCTCCGGGGCGCCGACTGGATCAGTCAGCAGTGGGGGGCTGCGCGACTGGAGGCATCGGGCGAGGCCGGTGCTGTGCTCGTGCTCGATGAGATCCAGAAGATCTCTTCCTGGTCGGAAACGGTCAAGCGCCTCTGGGACGAGGACACGCGCAAGAAACGACCGCTCAAGGTGGTGCTGCTCGGCTCGGCCCCGCTGTTGATGGCCCAGGGCCTCACGGAGAGCCTCGCGGGCCGGTTCGAGACCCTGAGGCTGCCGCACTGGTCGTATGCCGAAATGCACGCAGCCTTCGGCTTTACGTTTGAGGACTACTTGTATTTTGGGGGCTATCCCGGAGCGGCGCCGCTCATCCGAGATCCTCTCCGCTGGGCTCGCTACATCGCGGACAGTCTCATCGAGACCTCCATTGCGCGTGACGTGTTGCTGCTGACCCGAGTGGACAAGCCGGCACTGCTGCGCCGCCTGTTCGAGCTGCCGTGCCGGTATTCCGGCCAGATCCTCTCGTACACGAAAATGCTCGGGCCGCTGCAGGACGCGGGCAATACGACGACGCTGGCGCATTACCTCGACCTGCTGGCCGGTGCGGGCATGGTCTGCGGCCTGCCGAAGTACGCCGGTGACGCGGCGCGCAGCCGAGGATCGAGCCCTAAGCTGCAGGTGCTGAACACTGCGCTCATGACGGTGACCGCAGGGGTCAGTCCGCAGGAGGCACGCTCAGATCGCGAATTTCGAGGGCGGCTTATCGAGTCAGCGGTCGGCGCGCATCTGGCCAATGCCGCGGCCACCAGCGAGTGCGAACTCTACTACTGGCGACATCGAGGTCAGGAGGTCGACTTCCTCGTGAAAGCCCGCTCCCGGCTGATTGCCGTCGAAGTGAAGAGCGGTCGGGCGCCACAGGCACATGCCGCAACAGCAGCCTTTGCGGCGGCGTTCAACGTGAAACGTACACTGCTCATTGGCGGCGATGGCATCGCGGTCGAAGATTTCCTGAGCCGACCCGTCGCCGAATGGCTGGCGCCATGAGGTGCTCGAGCTCCTCAGGCTCAATGGCGCTGACTTAACCGCCAGCCCGTGCAAGCACCTGCATGTCGTAAAGGGCCTGAGAAGCCTCTGCGGACCTATGGGCGTACGGTCCAGATGACGATCGCACCTCCGATGAGCAGAAATCCATGTACACGCCGTGGATAAATCGTTCGTTGCAGTCGAATGGAGTTTTGCGGGAAGCAGAGTCTCCAGATTCCGGACACTGTCAACGCCGAAAGGAGCGTCCGGAAATACCAGCCGCTCCATGCGAGGCATGGAACAGCCAGCGCCACCAGCAGGACTCCCACCGCGCGCACGATGCGGGCGTTTTTCATCCAATGGTCCGTCAAACTCGGCATGGTCATATGCCACAGGCCGCAGACGAGCAGAAAACTCGCCAGTATGGAAACGTAGATCGTTCTCCACATGCAGGTATGGCCAGTGGCACTTTCTTAGCGGACGGAGCGCCGAGCGTCTGACGGTAAGATTTTGAAAGATATCCGGACAGGCTGGCTGGCGTTGACGAGATGGTGTCATTACACGACCGTCGAATCTTCCCCGGGGCCCGCCTCGAGAAGATCGTAGTGCCGCGTTTCAATCTCAGCAACCTCCTCGATCAGCTGATTCCAGAGGCCGGGGCGCTCTACGGGATGAATCACGGCTACATTGAGTTCGCAACGCCGCATCGGCGGCACCCGCCGGGCAGCTTCTTCGTGACGCGCGAGAAGAAGAACGCTGGACACGCAGCGCCGCTATTCGCATGCCCGTGGATCCATCCACGGGCATGCGCTTCGATCGGATGCTCGTGTTGCAGGGGACCCGTCTGCAAGGACTACCTGCAGCCTCTACGAAATCCTACGGATTTTGAGCCTCAACCCGGTGGAGAAAACCCCGCGGGACATGCTGCGTTCTCGATATGCCGAGATGCCGGATGGCCTTCGAGTCGTCAACCCGCAGATGTTGTTCGAATGAGGTTGGGGCTGGCGTGGCGCCTTATATCTGAGGTGGGACGCCTTGATACCGTGCGCCACCTCACTCCGCGTTCTGCACCTGCAATTTCAGGCGCTCCTATTGCATTGATAAATACGCAGAAATAGCCGGCAGCCGTATTCCAGCTGCGCGGCCAGCTGCACGTTGCTCAGGCAGTATTTTTTTGTACTTCCTGCCGCTGCCGCATGGGCACGGATCGTTGCGACCCACTTTGGGCATCTCGCGCAGATACGGTTCCTGCATACAGTAAGGTGTCGTCGGCTCCAGCAGCCTCGGCGGATTCATCTCGCGAGCATCTCTCGTCCTCCTCGAACCAGCGCTTCTCTCGGGCGCCGATCTGCGTGGGCGAAGAAAAGTTCCAGGGTTCATCAAAGCGCAGCCAGCCGGGCTGATCGCCCTTTGCATACGATCGTTCAACATCAGATTCGTCAAACAGGCCGAACATGCCCCTCTGCCGTGCGGTGAGATCATCCAGCAAAGCCCGGTGGGAAGGGCGCGGAAAATCGAGCAGGATGTTGGCGGTCACCGCCCGCTCCTCCTGATCCGGCGCGGCCGCGACCCATTGCGCGATTTGTGCAAGGAGAGCATCGAGTTCCGCGGAGCCTCGTCGCTGGGCTGCTGCGAGCAAGACCTCCAGCACTTGCGCACGGAAGTAGGCTTGTGCAAAGTCGGCCCATGCGATGGCTTCGACGTCGGAAAGGGTTTCCTCGGGCTTGTTACGGAACAGGGCGGGCCAGTAGCCGGCCAGCCAGTCCTCGATGTTCTCTTCTTCGCCGGCCGCAAGCCGCCGCATCAGGTGTACGAGCAGGCGGCCTGATGCCGCATCGTCCATCAGGCCGAGAATGAATGCGGCGTGCAGCCGCAGCCACCAGTGGCCGTCACTGGAACAGGAACTCCCGTCCACGTCCATCATTCGTCATGCCCCAGTCCGAGCAACGTGCTCACCGGCATCACCTTGATCCTTGGCGCTAATTCGTAGGTGCGTGTTCCGGGGTAGGCGATATGCAGCTCATCGAGCTTCAGATCCGCCAGTGCGATGCGCATCGAGGGGGTCAGTGTCGGAGCGTCGGCCCGTTTGACCTCGATCCCTATCCGTCGACCCTGCTTCATCATCAGCAGATCCAGTTCCGCACCCTGATGTGTGCCCCAGAAATAGAATTCGTCCCGCGTTGCGGTCTTGAGAATCTCCTCCAGCACGTAACCTTCCCACGATGCGCCACATTTCGGATGGGCGAGCAGCTCGCGCTCGGTCCGGATGCCGAGCAGCACGTGCAGAATGCCACTGTCACGTACATAAACCTTCGGGGACTTCACCTGCCGTTTGGCAAGATGCTCATGCCAAGGTTGTAGTTGCCGCACGACGAGCAATTGGGTGAGCAGATCCAGATAGCGCCGCACAGTCGATTCGCCGATACCGAGCGAACGCGCCGGGTCCGCTGAGCTCCAGATTCCACCGTGACAGTGCGCTACCATGGTCCAGAAACGCAGCAGCGCCGGGGCCGGTATGCTCACTCCGAGCTGCGGCAGGTCACGTTCCAGGAACGTCTGCATGAACTGCCGACGCCATGAGTAGCTGTCATCGCCAGTGCGCGCCAGGAGTGACAAGGGGAACCCGCCGCGCTGCCAATGTCGATTGAGCGATCGGGTGCCGACCTCGCCCAGGCTCAGCCCCGGGATATCGATGATCTCCAGCCTGCCCGCGAGTGATTCGGAAGACTGGCGCAGCAGCGCGGGTGATGCACTGGCGAGAATCAGGAACCGGGCTGGCAGGGGCTTGCGGTCGGCGAGCACCCGCAACACCGGAAACAGATCGGCGCGGCGCTGGATTTCATCGATTACTACGGTGCCCCGCAAGCTTTGCAGGGCTGTCATCGGCTGGTCGAGCCGCGCGAGACTGGCGGGATCTTCGAGGTCGAAGTAGTTCGGTGATTCCTCGTTGACAAGCCCGCGCGCCAGGGTGGTTTTGCCGCTTTGGCGCGGACCCACGAGCACGACAACCCGGCTGCGCCGCAACGCGCGGCCGATGCGCAAGGTCAGTTCCGGGCGACCAATCATGACAGACAGCCTATCATGAATTTCCACCACATAATGGTGGAATTACATGGTCATTCCAAATTCTGCACCTGCTCGCGCATCTGCTCGATCAGCACCTTCATGTCGACCGCGCTGCGAGTGGTCTCGAGGTCCTGCGACTTCGAGGAGAGCGTATTGGCTTCGCGATTCAGTTCCTGCATCAGAAAATCCAGGCGCCGACCGGCCGGTTCGTTGCCGGTGAGCACCCGGCGCACCTCGTCGATGTGGCCGGTCAGCCGCTCGAGCTCCTCGTCCACATCCAGGCGCTGCAGCAGCAGGGCGATTTCCTGCTCGAGCCGTTCCGGATCGGTCCCCGAGGCGAGCTCCTTGATCCGCTCGCGCACCCGGGTCGTCAGACGTGACTGCACCTCGGGGAGCCGGGCCTGAACCTGGGCCACCAGCGCGGCAAGCCCCTCGCAGCGCTGTTCGAGCACGTCCCGCAGCTTTGCGCCCTCGCGGGCGCGCGCCGCGCACAGGTCCTCGACCGCTGCCTCGAAGAGCTCGCGGGTCGCCGTGAGCAGCGCTTCGCCGGCGACGCTCAGATCCTTCAGCACGCCGGGCCAGCGCAGCACCTCGAGCAGGTTCACCGTCCCGACCGGGATGACGCGCTGCAGCTCATCGAGCCGGCCCGTCAGGCGATCCAGCGCACCGGCGTCGACCTCTAGACTGGCCGCGGCGGCCTGCGCGGCCCGATAGGTGATGGTGCAATCCACCTTGCCCCGGCGCACGTCGCGCGCCAGGCGCTGGCGAAGATCGCCCTCGATCGCGCGCAGTTCCTCCGGCAGGCGAAAGCCGGTCTCGAGAAAACGGTGATTGACGCTGCGCAGCTCGCATACGAGGCTGCCCCAGGGGCCTGAGCTCTCGCGGCGTGCAAAGCCTGTCATGCTGGAAATCACGTGGAAGCGCTACGCTCCGGGTGGCATGAGGTGATATAAAGCGGACCCCCAACTTTAACAGATATACGGGCGTCATTTGCGGATCGACTATGCCGACGTCACGCTGCTCGGCGGACGCGGGGAGAATCAGGACCGTGTCGCGGTCGCGGTCAGCGAACGTGCGGCGCTGTTGCTGGTGGCGGACGGAATGGGTGGGTACGCCGACGGTGCTCGCGCCGCGGAAATCACCCGGCAGACCATCCTGGACGCATTCCGGCAGGCAACGCAGCCGCTGTTCGATCCGCTCGGCTTTCTGCACCTGACGCTCGGTCGCGCGCACGAAGCGGTGGTCAAGCTCGGTGCGCAGGCCCCCCTCGACCAGCGTCCCCGTGCCACCTGCGCGCTGTGTCTGGTGCAGCAGGGGGCCTCGTGGTGGGCGCACATCGGCGACAGCCGCATCTACCATGTCCGCGGCCGAAAACTCATCGGCCGTAGCCGCGATCACAGTCACGTGGAAGGGCTGCTGCGCGAGGGGCTCATCACCGCCGAGCAGGCCCAGGCGCACCCGATGCGCAACTACGTGGAGTGCTGCCTCGGTGGCGGGCCGGTCCTGCCGGACATGGCGATCACGCGGCGTCGTCCACTGGAGGCCGGCGATGCGCTGCTGGTGTGCAGCGACGGGCTGTGGGGGCCGCTGAAGGACGAGGAGCTCGCCGGGGATCTCGGCGCCAGCGCGACGCCGCTGCGCGATACGCTACTCGATCTGGCCCGGCGCGCGGTGCGCCGCGCGGGCACCGGCAGCGACAACACATCCGCTGCGGCGCTGCGGTGGCTCGGCGAACAGTAGAGTGAGTGAACAGATGACGACCCGACAGAGCGGCCGTGCGGCCGCGCAGATGCGACCTGTGAGTTTTAACCACCAGTTCGCCAAGCACGCCGAAGGGGCGGTGCTGGTGGCCTTCGGCGACACCCAGGTGCTGTGCACCGCGAGCGTGGAGGAGTCGGTTCCGCCCTTTCTGCGCGGCAAGGGGCAGGGCTGGGTGACCGCCGAGTACGGCATGCTGCCGCGCGCGACGCACACGCGCTCGGCGCGCGAGGCGGCGCGCGGCAAGCAGGGCGGCCGCACGCTCGAGATCCAGCGCCTGATCGGCCGTTCGTTGCGCGCCGTGGTCGACCTGAAGGCCCTCGGGGAGCGCACCGTGACCGTCGACTGCGACGTGCTGCAGGCGGACGGCGGCACCCGCACCGCGTCGATTGCCGGCGGTTACGTGGCCCTGGCGCGGGCCTGCCGCGGGCTCGAACGGCGGCGGTTGTTGGCGCGCTCGCCGCTGCACGGGCAGGTCGCTGCGGTCTCCGTTGGCATCGTCGACGGCGGCGCGCTGCTCGATCTGGAGTATTCCGAGGACTCACGCGCCGAGGTCGACATGAACGTCGTGATGAATGACGGCGGCGGGTTCATCGAGCTGCAGGGCACGGCCGAGGGTCACGCCTTCCGTCGGCACGAACTCGACGCGATGCTGGCGCTCGCCGCGAGCGGCATCGAGCAGATCTTTCCGCTGCAGCGCGAGGCGATCGAGGCGTGAAGATCGTCCTCGCCAGCGGCAACCCGGGCAAGCTGCGCGAGCTGGCCGAGCTGCTCGCCCCGCACGGGCTGCGCATGCTGCCGCAGTCGGCGTTTGGTCTGCAAACGCCGCCGGAGACCGGCGCTACCTTCCGCGAGAATGCGCTGCTCAAGGCACGGCATGTGTCCGGCCTGACAGGCCTGCCGGCGCTCGCGGACGACTCGGGCATCGAAGTCGACGCCCTGCAGGGGCGCCCCGGGGTGTACTCGGCCCGCTATGCCGGTGACGGGGCGAGCGACGCCGAAAACCTGCAGAAGCTGCTCGTCGAACTGCAGTCCGTGCCCGATGGCGCCCGCACGGCGCGCTATCGTTGCGTCATGGCGCTGGTGCGCGGGGCGCAGGATCCCGAGCCGCTGCTCGCCGAGGGCACGTGGTCGGGCCGGATCCTGCGGGTGCCGCGCGGCACGGGTGGCTTCGGCTACGATCCGGCGTTCCTGCCGGACGGCTTGGAACACACCGCGGCGGAGCTCGCTCCGGCGCAGAAGAATGCGCTCAGTCATCGAGGCCAGGCGCTGCGGGCGCTGGCCGATCAGGTCCAGGAGCTGCCGGGCATCGTCACGGGCGGGCGCAGCCGCGGCTGCGGCGAGCCGGGGCGGTTGTTCGTGCTGGCTGCACCCTCCGGGGCGGGCAAGACGTCCCTGGTGCGGGCGTTGCTTGAACGTAAGCCCGGCCTGAGTCTGTCCATCTCCCACACCACCCGGCCGCAGCGGCCCACCGAGACGAATGGCCGCGAATACCACTTCGTGGACACCGAGGCGTTCGAGCGCAGCGTCGCGCAAGGCCGCTTCCTCGAGCATGCTCGGGTGTTCGGCAATTACTACGGCACGGCACGTGAGCCGGTGGAGCGTCAGCTCGCCTCGGGCGTAGACGTCGTGCTCGAGATCGACTGGCAGGGCGCACGCCAGGTGCGCGCCGCGATGCCGGCCTGCGAGAGCATCTTCGTGCTGCCGCCCTCGCGCGCGGCGCTGGAGCGGCGGCTGCGCGGCCGAGCCACGGATTCTGCTGAGGTGATTGCGCGCCGGCTGCGCGAGGCGGCCGGCGACCTGACCCATTGGAACGAGTTCGACTACGTCGTGGTGAACGACCAGTTCGAGCAGGCGATTGAGGATCTGGTGCACATCGTCGAGGGCCGCGGTGAGGCGCTGTTCGCCGGGCGCGCGGCGCTCGGGCCACTGCTGAGGCAGCTGCTGGCCTGAGCGGCCGTCTTTGCCGTATAGTAAGACCCTCTAGGGTGCCTGCCGCGCCCGTTAACCCTTTGTCAGTACGCAAGAATCGCCATGGCCCGTATCACCGTCGAAGACTGTTTGCAGAACGTCGAGAATCTCTTTCAGCTGGTGATTCTCGCAGCGCAGCGTGCGCGGCGCCTGGCCAACGGCGCCGAGCCGACGGTGCCGGTCGAGAACGACAAGCCCACCGTGGTGGCGCTGCGCGAAATCGCCGCCGGCAACGTCACGGTCGAGATGCTGCGTGAGCCGGAGCCGCCGCCGGCGGAACCCGCCGCGCCCGACGTGCCCGAGCTCGACATGCAGTCCGCGTTCCGCGCGCCGCAATTCGGCCTGGGGGACTGAGCGCCGCCGGGCTCCCCGGCCTGCGCGTCCCGGCGCCCGTCGGCGCTGGCTCCGGCCCTTGTGGCTGTGTACATTTCCAGTCTGACGGCGTGAGCGTCAAGCGCGTGGAGTGGATGTGACAGACCGTTCGGCCGCCGGGCAGCTTCGGGCCGTAGGCCCCGCGAACACTCAGGCTGAGCGCCGGCGGCCGATGCCGGCCCGGCGCGGCCCGCGCGCGGAGCGCTGAGGACCATGGACTACGCGTCTTCCCTTCTCGGGCTGCTTCCCGGTGGAAGGCGCACCCCCGGGCTGAAGGAGCTGCTGGCGACCGTCGGCGGCTACCTGCCGCCGGACCAGGTGGCCCGCGTGCGCGCCGCTGCGGAATTTGGTGCCTCGGCTCACCAGGGCCAGAAGCGCCTCTCCGGCGAGCCGTACATCGCGCATCCGGTCGCCACGGCGGCCATCCTCGCAGACCTCAGACTCGATGCCGATACGCTGGTTGCGGCGATCCTGCACGATGTCATTGAGGACACCCCCACCCCGAAGGACCAGCTCGCCGAGCGCTTCGGCGCCGACGTCGCCGAGCTGGTCGACGGAGTGACCAAGCTCGACGCCATCCAGTTCAAAAACCGCGAGGAGGCGCAGGCGGAGTCGTTCCGCAAGATGCTGCTCGCGATGGTCCGTGACCTGCGCGTGATCCTGGTGAAGCTCGCCGACCGCACGCACAACATGCGCACGATCCACGCGATGCCACCGCACCGCCGGCGAGCGATCGCCCGAGAGACGCTCGAGATCTACGCGCCGATCGCCGAACGGCTCGGCCTGTACAACCTGAAGCTCGAACTGGAGGAACTCGGGTTTCGCGCGCTGTACCCGCGGCGCTATCGGGTGTTGGAGCATGCGCTGCGCAAGGCGCGCGGCAATCAGAAGGAATTCCTCAAGAAGATCGAGCAGCAGCTCTCGGCGGCGCTGAAGAAGCACGGCATTGCCGCCCAGGTCGAAACGCGCGAAAAACACATCTACAGCATCTACCGCAAGATGCTGCGCAAGCGCGCCTCGCTCGCGGAGATCGTGGATGTGTATGGGCTGCGCATCGTCGTCGATGAGTTCGATACCTGCTACCGCGCGGTCGGCGTCGTGCACTCGGTGTTCAAACCGATGCCCGGACGGTTCAAGGACTACATCGCCATTCCGCGCGTCAATGGCTATCAGTCCCTGCATACCACGCTGTTCGGTCCCAACGCTGTACCCATCGAGGTGCAGATCCGCACCGAAGACATGCACCGGGTGGCCGAGTCCGGCATCGCCGCGCACTGGAAGTACAAGAGCGGGGAAGACGCCGGCACGATGCAGCAGGCGCGCGCCCGGGAGTGGCTCTCGGAGCTCGTCGAGCTGCAAGAGGCTGGCAGCTCCGAGGAGTTCCTCGAGAGCGTCAAGGTCGACCTGTATCCGGACAAGGTGTATGTCTTTACGCCCAAGGGCAAGATCCTGCGCCTGCCCAGCGGTGCCACGGTGGTCGATTTCGCCTACGCGGTGCACACCGACGTCGGCAACCGGTGCGTGGCGGCCAAGGTCGATCGGCGCCTCACGCCGCTGCGCACGGTGTTGCGCAATGGCCAGACCATCGAGATCATCACCGCCAAGGGCGCAGTCCCGAACCCCGCCTGGGTAGGGTTTGTGGTCACCGCCAAGGCGCGCAGTGCGATTCGCCATTACCTGAAGAGCCTGCGGCGCACCGAGGCGATCGCGCTTGGCCAGCGGCTGCTGGCGCAGGCGCTCGCGGAGTTCCATCTCGCGCTTGAGACCGTTCCGCCCGAGACCCGTGCGGTGATGCTCGGGGAGTTCGGCATGAAGGACATGGACGAATTGTGCGAGCGGATCGGTCTCGGCGAGCGCCTCGCCCCGCTCGTGGCACGCCGCCTGCTGCCGGTGGGCGCCCCGCAGGACGGCGCGCAGCTGCCCGCACCGCTGGCCATCGCCGGAACCGAAGGGCTGCTCGTGACCTATGCGCGCTGCTGCTTCCCGCTCCCGAACGATCCGGTGTTCGCATTTCTCTCCGCCGGACGCGGCGTGGTCATCCACCGCGACCGCTGCGTGAACGTCGAGGACTACCGCAAGCACCCGGAGAAGTGGCTGCCGGTGAGCTGGCAGCCCGCCCCGGAGCGGCTGTTCAGCTCCGAGATCCGCGTCGATGTGCTCAACCGTACCGGTGTGCTCGCCCGGGTCGCCGCGGCCATCGCCAGCGCTGATACCAACATTCATCACGTCTCGATCGAGGAGCAGGAAGGCGACGCCACGACGCTGACCTTCGAGCTGAAAGTGCGTGACCGCAAGCAGCTCGCGCATGTGATGCGGGTGATTCGCCGCATGCCGGACGTGGCACGCGTCAGCCGCACGATCGCAGCGCACGCGCGCGGCGGGCGCGCCGACAGCGAGGAGCTCGACGACTCGGATTCCAATTCCCACACTGCATGAGGATGGACATGAGCCGCATGATCATTCAGACCGACCAGGCGCCGGCGGCAATCGGCACGTATTCGCAGGCGGTGCGCGCCGGGGATACGGTGTATCTGTCCGGGCAGATCCCGCTCGATCCGGCCACCAAGGAACTCGTCAGCGGCGACATCGAGGCGGAGATCCGCCGCGTGTTCGAGAACCTCAAAGCCGTGGCCGAGGCGGCCGGCGGCTCGCTCGCGCAGGCGGTCAAGGTCAACATCTACCTGACCGACCTGGCGCACTTCGCCAAGGTCAACGAGATCATGGCGCGGTACTTCCCGCAGCCCTACCCGGCGCGCGCAGCGGTCGGTGTGGCGCAGCTGCCCAAGGGGGCGCGCGTCGAGGCGGAGTGCATCCTGCACCTTGGCTGAAGCGGCCCGCAAACGCGGCGCGAACGAACAGCGCCCGGTGACGGCGCTGCGCGGCGTCGGGGCGGCGCTCGCCGATCGGCTGCGCCGTCTTGGCGTCGAGCAGGTGCAGGATCTGCTGTTCATCCTGCCCGTCGATTACGACGATCGTACCGAGTGCCGACGCATTGGGGCGCTGATCCCCGGTATGCGCGCGCTCGTTGAAGGGGAAGTGCAGCTCACTGAGGTCGTGTTCCGTCGCCGCCGCCAGCTGCTGACACGGCTGTCGGATGGCTCGGGCTTCCTGACGTTGCGCTTCTTTCACTTCTCCGCGGCGCAGCAGGAAGGGCTGACGCGCGGCACGCGCCTGCGGGTGTTCGGCGAGGTACGCCGCGGGCCACAGGGCCTCGAGATCGTCCACCCGGAGTACCAGCGGGTCACCGAGCGCTCCGAGACGGTGCAGGACACGCTGACGCCGCTGTACCCGCTCACCGAAGGGGTCACGCAGGGTCGGCTGCGCATGCTGATCGGGCAGGCGTTGCGTGAACTGGACACTGCGGGCGTGCACGACTGGGTGCCGCGCGAGCTCGTGGAGGATCTGCATTTGCCGTCGCTGCGCGAGGCGCTGCACTACGTGCACCGGCCACCGAAGCAGGCGCAGCTCGCGCAGCTGAGCGCCCGGCGTCACCCGGCGCAGCGGCGTCTCGCCTTCGAGGAATTGCTCGCCCACCAGGCGAACCTGCGACTGATCAAACGGGCCACGCGCACCGATCCGGCCTGGGCGCTCGAGGATGCCGAGGGACTCGCCGCGCGCCTGCTGTCTTCCCTGCCGTTTCAACTGACCGGCGCGCAGGCACGCGCGTTGGCCGAAGTGGAAGCGGACGTGCGTGCCGAGCGGCCGATGGTGCGTCTGGTGCAGGGCGATGTCGGCTGCGGCAAGACCGTCGTGGCGGCGCTCGCGGCGGCGCGGGCCGCGGGCAGCGGCCTGCAGGCGGCGCTGATGGCGCCGACGGAGCTGCTCGCCGAGCAGCACGCGCGCAACTTCCGTGCCTGGCTGCAGCCGCTCGGGCTGCCGGTGGCGCTGCTGTCCGGCGCCCAGCCGGCGCGCGCGCGGCGCAGTGCGCTCGAGGCGGTCGCCTCCGGCGAGGTGCGCATGGTCGTCGGCACGCACGCGTTGTTCCAGGAGGGCATCGAATTCGCGCATCTGGCACTGGTGATCGTCGATGAGCAGCACCGCTTCGGCGTGCAGCAGCGGCTGCGTCTGCAGGAGAAGGGCCGCGCGTGCGGGCGCTTCCCGCATCAGTTGATCATGACCGCCACCCCCATTCCGCGCACGCTCGCGATGACCGCCTATGCGGATCTGGACGTCTCGGTGATCGATGAGCTGCCGCCGGGACGTACGCCGGTGCAGACCGTCGTGGTGCCCGAGCAGCGCCGCGACGAGGTCGTCGCACGGGTCGCGCAGGCGTGCCGCTCGGGACGGCAGGTGTACTGGGTGTGTCCGCTCATCGAGGAGTCCGAGGAACTGCGCGCACAGGCCGCGGAGGAGACCGCCGCGGTGCTCGCCGAGGCGCTGCCGGAGCTGCGCGTTGATCTGGTGCACGGCCGGCTCGCTTCGGCGAAGAAAGAGGCGCTGATGCACGCCTTTCAGACCGGTCACATTCAGGTGCTGGTCGCCACGACGGTCATCGAAGTCGGCGTCGATGTGCCGAATGCGACTCTGATGGTGATCGAAAACGCCGAGCGCATGGGGCTGGCGCAGCTGCACCAGTTGCGGGGGCGGGTCGGGCGCGGTGCGGCGGCGAGCAGTTGCGTGCTGCTCTACCGCGCACCGCTCTCTGTGCTCGCCCGCCGCCGCCTGGAGGTGATGCGCCAGACGAACGACGGCTTTGAGATCGCGCGGCGCGATCTGGAGTTGCGCGGTCCAGGCGAGCTGCTCGGCACCCGTCAGACGGGACTGGCGCAGATGCGGGTCGCAGATTTGATCCGCGATGCCGACCTGCTGGCGCGGGTGCAGGCGGCCGCCGAGGTGCTCCTCGAGCGCTATCCGGATAATATCGCGGCGCTGTCGGCCCGCTGGCTGGCCGGCGGCGAGCAGTACGGGAGGGTAGGTTAGGCGCATGTCTGCGACGATCGATGCAGTCCGCCCCGCAGGCGGTCCGGGTGAGGCGCCGTTCGCGCACCGCTTGGCGCGGCGGCTTCAGGAGTACGCGCGGCTCGCTCGCTTGGACCGGCCGATCGGCACGTGGTTGTTGCTGTGGCCGACACTCTGGGCGCTGTGGATTGCCGGTCGCGGCCGACCCGATCCACAGGTGCTCATCGTGTTCGTGCTCGGCGTCATTGTCATGCGTGCCGCCGGGTGCATCATTAACGATTTCGCCGACCGCAACATCGATCCGCACGTGAAGCGGACCCGCGACCGGCCGCTCGCCGCGCGGCGCGTCTCACCGGTCGAGGCGCTCTCCTTGTTTGCCGTGCTGATGCTGATCGCCCTTGTGCTCGTGAGCCGGCTGAACCGCCTGACGATCGAGCTGGCCGTCGTCGGCGCGGCGCTCACCGCCTCCTACCCGTTTGTGAAGCGATTCTTCCCGCTGCCGCAGCTGTACCTGGGACTGTCCTTCGGCGGCTGGAGCATTCCAATGGCCTTTGCCGCCGAACTCGGCACGGTACCGAAGGCGGCTTGGGTGATGTACATCGCGGCGGTGTTGTGGGCGGTGGCCTACGACACGCTTTATGCCATGGTCGATCGCGACGATGACCGCAAGATCGGTATCCAGTCGAGCGCGCTGCTGTTCGCTGACCTCGACCGATTCCTGGTCGGGGTTTTGCAGGGACTGGTGCTGACCGCGCTGGTGCTGGCCGGGCGCGAACTGAAGTTGGGCGGCTGGTATGCCGCGGGGCTGTGCGCGGCGGTGGTTCTGTTCGTCTATCAACAGTGGCTCGTCCGCCGTCGCGAGCCGGCGGCCTGCCTGCGGGCCTTTCTTAACAACAACTACGTCGGCATGGCCGTCTTCATCGGCGTGGCGCTGCACTACGTGTACGCGCGCTGAGCGGCGTGCAACTTTCCCGCCTCCGCGGGGTTATGGCTCCAGACCCGCGCTGTTGCGCCGTTCGGGACGTCCAGCGGCCTCAGGACCGTGGTGCATGGGAGTGAACGATGAACGCCAATGCCGATCCGAATGCGAGTCTCAATCCACAAATGGTTTTCTGCCGCGCCTGCGGCCGGCAGCTGCACATCAGCGCCACAAGTTGCCCGGGCTGCGGGGCCCGCCAGCTCGCCGAGGGGGACTCGCCGCGGCTGCTCCTGCCGGCGTTCCTGCTGTGCCTGGTGTTCGGCTATCTCGGCGCGCACCGCTATTACGCCGGCAAGATCGGCACCGGGATCCTGATGCTGCTCACCGCCGGCGGACTCGGCATCTGGGTGCTGGTCGACCTGATCATGCTGCTCAGCGGGACGTTCACCGATGTCGAGGGGCGGCGCCTGACGCGGTGGCTGTGAGCCGCGCGGGTGGCGCAGTGCGGAATTGCCCGGATTCGTCCCAGCTGCGGACCGGTCCGCGCGCGCGCAGCGTGAGGCCCGTCGCCGGTGCAGCCTCTGCAGGTCGAGGTCCGGTGCATGCGTCGGCTCATCGCGCAGCACGTGCGAGCCGTCAAACGGTGCACATTCCCCGAGAGACCCCCGGCGCTGCTTGCAGCGCCGGGGGTTTTCAGTACAGTGCGCGCTCGGTACGCGCATCGCACGCGCCTGGGATTGCTCGCCGGAGTGAACACACAGAAGAACCTGTCGTTCTTGCGCCGCCTGCGCTTCGCGCTCGCCGGCCTCGGGCATGCGCTGCGCAGCGAGCGCAGCCTGCGCACGCAGGCTGTGGTGTTCGTGCTCGTGCTGATGGCACTGATCCTGCTGCGCCCGGGCGCGCTGTGGTGGGCCGTGGTGCTGCTGGCCAGTGGCGCGGTCTTGGCGGCGGAGCTGTTCAACACGGCGCTTGAGGCCTTGGTCGATCACCTGCACCCTGAGCACCATCCGCGTATCCGCATCGTCAAGGATTGCGCCGCCGCCGCCGTGCTCATCGCCAGTCTGGGTGCGCTGGCCGTCGGCATCGCGCTCGCCGTGCATTTGCGGTGGCGCTGAGCGGCTGCGCAAAAATTACCCAATCGTCAACCAGGCGGGCCTGCATCCGTTGACAATCAGGGCGGCGGCCGGGAACATGCGCGGCGCGGAGCCCCGTCCGCCGATGCGCCTGGATCCCTATGACTGCACTGAATCCCGATGCCCTTGGCACCGTGCGCCACGATTGGACGCTCCCTCAGGTCCAGGCGCTGTTTAAGCTGCCGCTGCTCGACCTGCTCCTGCACGCGCAACGCGTGCACCGCGAACACCATGCGCCGAACACGGTGCAGATGAGCACGCTGCTGTCGGTGAAGACCGGCGCCTGCCCGGAGGACTGCGCGTATTGCTCGCAGAGCGCGCGCTACGACACCGGCCTGGAGCGCGAGTCGCTCATGGAGGTCGCTGCGGTGCGCGAGTCCGCGGCCCGCGCCAAGGCTGCCGGCGCGACCCGATTCTGCATGGGTGCGGCGTACCGCTCGCCGAAAGCCAAGGACCTCAAGGTCATCGCGGCGATGATCCGCGAGGTGCGCGCGCTCGGGATGGAGACCTGCGCCACGCTCGGCATGCTGACCCCCGACCAGGCCTGCGAGCTGAAGGACGCCGGACTCGACTACTACAACCATAATCTCGATACCTCGCCGGAGTTCTACGGCGAGATCATCACCACCCGGACCTACCAGGACCGGCTCGATACGCTCGCGGCGGTGCGTGCGGCGGATCTGAAGGTCTGCTGCGGCGGCATTCTCGGCCTGGGCGAGTCCCCGACCGACCGCGCCGGGCTGCTGCTCACCCTGGCCAACCTGCCGGAGCATCCCGACAGCGTGCCGATCAACCAGCTGGTGAAGATCGAAGGCACGCCGCTCGCCGACAGCGCGCCGCTCGATCCGTTCGAGTTCGTGCGCGCCATTGCGGTGGCGCGGCTGCTGATGCCGCGCGCCTACGTGCGCCTCTCGGCCGGCCGCCAGAGCATGAGCGATGAGCTGCAGGCGCTGTGCTTCATGGCGGGCGCCAACTCGATTTTCTACGGCGAGCGTCTGCTCACGACCGGCAACCCGGACGTCGAGCGCGATCATCGGCTGTTCGAGCGGCTGGGCCTGCAGGCCGAGGCCGGCACCGCCGAGGCGCTCGAGCCGACGGCCGGACGCTCCTGCGCGCATCCCCGAGCGCATGCAGAGACAACCGCTTGAGCCGCTGCTCGCGCAGGCCGAGCGCGAGCAGCGTCGTCGCCGTCGCCGCACGGTCGAACGCTACGCGAGCGCGGGCAGCCACGCTGAACTGATCATCGCGGGCCGTTGCCTCGTTGACTTCAGCAGCAACGACTACCTCGGTCTTGCCGGCCACCCGGGACCCGCGGCGGCGATGGCCGAGTGCGCCGCACGCACCGGCGCCGGTAGCGGTGCCTCGCACCTGATCAGCGGTCACGGCGCCGAGCACGATGCGCTGGAGGAGGCGCTTGCCGCCTACACGGGGCGTGAGCGCGCCTTGCTGTTCTCCACCGGCTACATGGCCAACCTCGGCGTCATGAGTGCCTTGGGCGGGCCGGGCGAGACCGTGCTGCTCGATCGGCTGAACCACGCCTCCCTGATCGACGGGGCCCTGCTCTGCGGGGCGCGGGTGCGGCGCTTTGCTCATGCGGATGCGGCTGCCGCCGAGCGGCTGCTCGCAGCCGCGGTGCAGCCGCCCGCCGTGCTGGCCACCGACGGGGTGTTCAGCATGGATGGCGATGTCGCGCCCCTGGCGGCGCTGGCACGCGCTGCGCGCGCGCATCGGGCGTGGTTCGTCGTCGACGATGCGCACGGCCTGGGTGTTCTCGGGCCGAGTGGCCGCGGCGCGCTCGAAGCGGCGGGTCTCGGTGAGGATGAGGTGCCCGTGCTGGTCGGCACGTTGGGCAAGGCGTTCGGCTCGTTCGGCGCGTTCGTAGCCGGCAGTGCGGCGCTGATCGACTTGCTGGTGCAGAAGGCCCGCTCGTACATCTACACCACGGCGCTGCCGCAGCCGGTGGCGGCCGCAACGCGCGCCGCGCTCGATCTGTCGCAACGCGAGCCGTGGCGCCGCGAGCGGGTGTTGCAGCTCACGGCGCGCTTTCGCGCCGCGGCGCAGGCCGCCGGCGTGCCGCTCGGTCCCTCCGCAACGCCCATCCAGCCGATCCCGCTCGGCAGCGCGCAGGCGGCCCTCGAGGCGCAGCGCGCGCTGGCCGACTCCGGGTTCTGGGTGGTGGCGATCCGCGCTCCCACGGTCCCGGCCGGGCAGGAGCGGCTGCGCGTGACGCTGACCGCGGCGCATACCGAGACACAGGTCGATGCGCTCAGCGAGGCGCTGGGTCGGGCCTGCCGCGCCGTCGGCGCCACGGTCCCGCAGGCCAGTCCATGAGCCGTCTGTACGTTGAAAGCCGCGGATCCGGCCCTGCGCTGGTGCTGTTGCACGGGTGGGGCCTGAACGTGCGCGTGTGGGACACCCTCGGCGCGGCGCTCGAGGACCGAATGCGGCTGATCGCCCTCGATCTGCCCGGGCACGGCGCCAGTCCGTGGCACGCCGAGTGTGCTGATGCACACCGGCAGGTGCAGTGGCTCGGCGGGGCGGTGGCCGAGGCGATCGGTGGCGAACCCTATGCGCTGCTCGGCTGGTCGCTCGGCGGGCAGTTCGCCCTGGCGTGGGCGGCGGCGCCGCCCGCCGGTCTCGCAGCCCCGACGCACCTGGCCCTGATCTGCGCCACGCCGCGCTTCACCGCCGCGCCGGACTGGCCGCACGGCACGCCCGAGGCACGGCTACTGCGCCTCGCCGAGGGCCTGCGGCACGATTACCACCGCACCGTGAGTGACTTTCTCGATCTGCAGGTGCGCGGCAGCGCCGGCGGCGAGGCGGCGCTCGATCAGTTGCGTGCGGCGCTGTTTCGTCACGGTGCGGCGCAGCCCGAGGCGCTCGCCGCCAGTCTGGAACTGCTGCGCACGCTCGATCTGCGTGCGGTGCTCGGTGCGATCGGCTCCCCGACGCTCGCCGTGGCCGGCCAGTACGACCGGGTGCTGCTGCCGGCGGCCACGCGTGCGCTCGCCGAGGCGCTGCCGCATGCGCGCTTCGCGCAGATCCGCCGCGCTGCGCATGCGCCCTTTCTCTCGCACACGGCCGAAGTGGCCGACTTGCTCAGCGAATTTCTCAGCACATCATGAACCGCTCCGATCCCTTTGCTCTGGCGCGCACCTCGGTGCGCAACACGTTCGACCGCGCGGGTGCGAGCTACGAGGCGGCCGCGCTGCTGCAATCGAACGTCGCCGCAGAGCTGCTCTCGCGGCTCGAACCGTTCGCGTTTGCGCCCGCGGTCGTGTTGGATCTGGGTGCCGGCACTGGACGCTGCAGCGCGCAGCTGAAGCGCCGCTACCGGCGCGCTCAGGTGCTGGCGCTCGACTTGGCGCCCGGCATGCTTCAGGCGGCGGCTCGTCACCAGCGCTGGCTGCGCCGATTCGAGTGCATCTGTGCCGATGCGGCGGCGCTGCCGCTGAGCGCCGGGAGCGTCGATGTGATCTTCAGCAACCTGATGCTGCAGTGGTGCGGCCCGCCGGATGAGGTGTTCGCCGAGGCGCGCCGCGTGCTGAAGCCGCAGGGGTTCTTTGCCTTCAGTACCTTCGGTCCGGATACTTTGTGCGAGCTGCGCGAGGCCTGGGGAGAGGACGGCCATACGCACGTCAATCGGTTCCTCGACGTGCACGACATCGGGGATGCGCTGATGCGAGCGGGGTTCGCGGAGCCGGTGCTCGACGTCGAGCGCATGACCGTCACCTATCCCGATGCGCTCGGACTGATGCGGGACCTGCAGGCGATCGGGGCGCGTAACGTCACGGCGGGCCGGGCCCGCACCTTGACGGGCAAGGGGCGGCTGCGCCAGATGCGCGAGCGCTACGAGACCTACCGGCGCGATGGCACCCTGCCGGCTACGTACGAAGTGATCTATGCGGCCGCCTGGAGCGGCCGCGGCGCGGCGGCGGCGCCCGTGGGGGACGAGGTGTTCATCGCGCCGGAGCAGATCAGTCACAGGAGACGCCCATGAGTGCTCGCGGATGGTTCATCACCGGGACGGATACCGAGGTGGGCAAGACCGTCTGTGCCGCGGCGCTGACGCGCGCTCTGTCGCGCCGCGGATTGCGCGTCGCGGTGATGAAGCCGGTCGCCTCCGGTGCGCTGGAGACGCCGCAGGGGCTGCGCAGCGCCGACGCGTTGGCGCTGCAGGCCGAGGCCTCCGTGGCGGCCCCGTATGCGACGGTGAATCCGTACTGCTTTGCACCGCCCATCTCCCCGCACATCGCCGCGGCTGAGGCCGGCACGGCCATCGATCTGGCGCGGCTCGAGGCCTGCTACGCCGAGCTCGCCGCCGCGGCGGATTGCGTCATCGTCGAGGGGGCGGGCGGTTGGCGCGCTCCCATCAGCGCCGCACTCGGCATGGCGGACATCGCGGCATGCCTCGCGCTGCCGGTGATTCTGGTGGTCGGAATGCGCCTGGGGTGCTTGAATCATGCGCTGCTGTCGTACGAGTCGATTCGCGCCCGCGGGCTGAAATTCGCCGGATGGGTCGCGAACGGCATCGATCCGGCGCTGCAGCGCGCTGCCGAGAACCACGCCACGCTGTGCGCGCACCTGGGCGAGCCGCTCGCCACGATCCCCCCCTTCGGTGCCGGGTCCGGGCTGCCCGATCTGGCCGCCGCCGCCGAGCGCCTGAGCCGCCGGCCTTGAATCGCTCTGCAGGGCGCAATACCATGACATCCGTCAATTAAGGGACGCCGGCGCGGCGGGCACCTCGGGACTGCGGTCTCGCACGGGCTGCGCGCCGGTCACTGGACAGTGCCGGGGGAGATTGCCGGGACGGCCGCAAGGCCGGACCCACCAGAGCAACTTTAGGTAGGCCAGTTCCAAGCACGACATGCCTTTATTGCGCATCGTCCTTTGCCCGAACTGCTCGCTCACGGTGCGAGGCGCTCTCATTTTTTTCGCCACTCTTGGCGCGCTCACCCTCGGTATCGGTGCAGTCTTCAGCGCGCTTGGCCTCTGGCCGATCCTGCTCATCGGAGTCGGCGAGATGCTCGCCCTCGGCTGGGCGCTCCACGAGAGCCTGCAGCGGCGCTTCCAGGCGCAGATTCTCATCATTAGCGAGTCGGACGTCAGCGTCGAGCTGCACGACCGCCGCGCCTGTCAGCGCATCGTCTTCAAGCGCCACTGGGCGCAGATCAAGTTGACTCACCCCGCCTCGCGGTTGCATCCAACCCGCCTGACCATCGAGTCGCACGGACGTGCGTGCGAGTTGGGTGGGTTTCTCACGGAAGAAGAGCGGCGCGGACTCGCGCTCCGTCTGCGGCGGCTGGTCGGGCGCGTCAATGAATCCCCGCCCGTGGCTCTGGGCAACGGGTGAGCGGTGCGGGGAGTTCGGGTTCGTTTAGCGTCGCGCGCCTGACCCGCATGGTGCGGAGCGCGGCTGGGGGCGGAACAACGATGAAGCGCACGAGACTCGGCAGACTGCTCGCAACCTCGGTGCTAGGCCTGGCAGGGCGGTTGCCGCTCGCCTGGGGCGCCTCCGGTTGGGACGAACTGAACATGCCGCGCGGCGTGACCAGCGCAAGCAGGAGCATCTACGCGCTGCACATGATGGCGCTCTGGGTGTGCGTCGGCATCGCGGTGGTGGTGTTCGGGGTGATGATCTGGTCGCTGATCTTCCACCGCAAAGCACGCGGTGCGGTGCCGGATGTCACGCTGACGCACAGTACCAAGGTCGAGGTGGTCTGGACTGCCGTGCCGGTGATCATCCTGGCGAGTATGGCGATTCCGGCGGCCCGGCTGCTGCTGAAGATCAACAACAACGCCGACCCGCAGGTCAACATCCGCGTCACCGGCTTCCAGTGGGGGTGGCGCTATCAGTACGTCGGTTCTGATGTGAGCATCATCTCCAAGCTCTCCGCCAGCAGCAACGCCGCCAGTCAGTTGCACTCGGGCATCAGTCCGACCAGCGTGCCGCACTACCTGCTCAGCGTTGATCACAAGGTGGTGGTGCCGGTGGGCGAGAAGGTGCGCCTGCTCATCACCTCGGTTGACGTCATCCACTCCTGGTGGGTGCCGGACCTCGGCGTCAAGCGCGATGCGATTCCGGGCTACATCAATGAGGTGTCTTTCACCATTGCGGCGAACCGACCCGGCATCTATCGCGGCCAGTGCACCGAGCTGTGCGGCCGCGGTCACGCCTACATGCCGATCGTGGTGCGCGCCGTGACGCCGGCGGCCTACCAAGCTTGGCTGAAGCAACACTCGCTCTCCCGGGGTGAGGCGGCCGCACACACCCCGGCGGCGACCCTGACCAGTACCTGAACGCGACCTCAAGCAAAGCGCTATCCCTCCTGCCGCGAGCCGACACCGACATCCAGTCTTGCCCATCGAGGTTGACCATGGCCGAGCTGCTCCAAACCGCTGCACATGCCGAACATGACCACAAGCCGCACGGCTGGCGCCGCTGGGTGTTCGCGACCAACCACAAAGACATCGGCACGATGTACCTGATTGCCGCCGCAACGATGTTCCTCATCGGCGGGCTCGCGGCCATGGCGATCCGTGCGCAGCTGTTCAAGTCGGGCATGAAGTTGTTTGACC
The DNA here is from genome assembly GCA_021838635.1 of Pseudomonadota bacterium. Taxonomy (GTDB): domain Bacteria; phylum Pseudomonadota; class Gammaproteobacteria; order Steroidobacterales; family Steroidobacteraceae; genus 13-2-20CM-66-19. Next base: position 91,818 of record JAKCDC010000006.1, on the reverse strand, counting down.
CCGCGATGTTCAATTCGCTTACCACCATGCACGGCCTGATCATGATCTTCGGGGCGATCATGCCGGCCTGGGTGGGGCTGGCGAACTGGATGATTCCGCTGCAGATCGGTGCTCCCGATATGGCGCTGCCGCGGCTGAACAATCTGAGTTTCTGGATCCTGCCGTTCGCGTTCACCCTGATGCTCGCCTCGTTCTTCGTGCCGGGCGGGGCGGTCGCCGGTGGCTGGACGATGTATCCGCCGCTGATGCAGCAGTTCGGCGCGGCCTTCCCGATGCTGATCTTCGCCATTCATCTGATGGGAATTTCCTCCATCCTCGGTGCGATCAACGTCATCGTGACGATCATGAATCTACGTGCCCCGGGCATGACGCTGCTGCGCATGCCGCTGTTCGTGTGGACGTGGCTGATCACCGCCTACCTGCTGATCGCGGTGATGCCGGTGCTCGCCGGGGCGGTGACGATGCAGCTCACCGATCACTTCTTCGGCACCAGCTTCTTCAACGCCGCCGGCGGCGGCGATCCGGTGCTGTTCCTGCACGTGTTCTGGTTCTTCGGCCATCCTGAGGTCTACATTCTCATTCTGCCGGCCTTCGGCATCATCTCCGAGATCATTCCCACGTTCTCGCGCAAACCGCTGTTCGGCTACGAGGCGATGGTCTACGCCACTGCCTCGATCGCCTTCCTGTCGTTCATCGTCTGGGGCCACCACATGTTCACGGTGGGCATGCCGGTGGCCGCGCAGCTGTTCTTCATGCTCTCGACGATGCTGATCGCGGTGCCCACGGGGGTGAAGGTGTTCAACTGGGTGGCGACGATGTGGCGTGGTTCACTCTCATTCGAGCCGCCGATGCTGTTTGCCGTGGCGTTCCTGTTCCTGTTCAGCATCGGTGGGTTCTCGGGGCTGATGTTGGCGCTGGTGCCGTCCGACTATCAGTACCATGGCACTTACTTCGTGGTGGCCCATTTTCATTATGTGCTCGTGCCCGGCGCGGTGTTTGCCATCTTCGGCGGGGTGTACTACTGGCTGCCGAAGTGGAGCGGCCGCATGTACGACATGCGGCTTGCGAAGTGGCATTTCTGGCTGTCGGTAATCTTCGTCAACGTGCTGTTTTTCCCGCAGCACTTCCTCGGGCTCGCCGGCATGCCGCGGCGCATCCCGGACTACGCGCCGCAGTTCACCGATTGGAACATGGTGTCGTCCATCGGCGGGTTCATCTTCGGCGCCTCGCAGGTGTTGTTCCCTTACATCGTCATCAAGTGCATCCGCTCCGGGAAGCCGATCGAGGCGAACTCTCCTTGGGACGGCGCGCATGGGTTGGAGTGGGAATTGCCCTGTCCGGCACCGTATCACTCCTGGCAGACCCCACCCACCGAAGCGATGCTCGCTCATGGCACCGGGCACTGAGCGGGACGAGGTGAGCGTCCGCGGAGTGACTCTGGAGCAGCGACGCCGGGTGCGGCTGACCACCTGGGTGGTCTCGCTGATCGCGCTGGCGTTCTACGTCGGCTTCATCGTCCTGACAGTGATGCGCTCGCGCCACTGAGCGCCCTGCAGGTTGCAGACAGGAAAGGGGACATATGACAGACGCGCATGCCGATAGCACTAAGTACTATGTCCCCCACGGGAGTCCCTGGCCAATCATCGCGGCGCTGGCACTGTTCTCGCTCATGGTGGGCGCGGTGCTGTACCTCGATGGCGTCGCGCCGGTGTGGATCCTGGCGCCGGGCGTGGCGCTGCTCGCGTTCATGTTTGCCGGATGGTTCTCCACCGTCGTCGGGGAGAACCAGCACGGCGTGTTCCACTTCCGCGAGGACCGCTCATTCCGACTCGGAATGATGTGGTTCATCTTCTCCGAGGTCATGTTCTTCGCGGCGTTCTTCGGTGCGCTGTTCTATACCCGCAACTTCGCCGTGCCGTGGCTCGGCGGCGAAGGCGCGAAGGCCATGACCAACTTCCTGCTCTGGCCGCATTACGAGGCGGCTTGGCCGACCAATGGACCAGGTCACGTCGGCGGCCGGGTCTTCAGCGCGATGAGTCCGACCGGCGTGGCGGCGATCAATACGCTCGTGCTGCTTACCAGCGGACTGACCATCACGATCGCCCACCACGCGCTGCGCGCGGGCAAGCGGCGCACGCTATCGGTGTTCCTGGCGCTGACGTTCCTGCTCGGGTTCACCTTCGTCGGACTGCAGGCGCACGAGTATTACGACGCCTATATGCACATGAACCTGCGCCTGACCACGGGGATTTACGGCTCGACGTTCTTCATGCTGACCGGCTTTCACGGCTTGCACGTGACGATAGGCGCGATCATGCTGTTGGTGATCTGGGTGCGCGTTCTGCGCGGGCACTTTACCCCGGAGCGTCACTTCGCCTTCGAGGCGGTGGCCTGGTACTGGCACTTCGTCGACGTCGTATGGCTGTGCCTGTTCATCTTCGTGTACTGGCTGTGAGCGGCGAGCTGCGCGCAGGTGCTCAGTGCGGCGGTACGATGCCGTGCGGGGTGATCAGGCCGGCGTACCAGGCGAGCATGAGCAGCGCGAACAGCGCGATCGACAGGGTGATGCGGATCGTCAGCGCTCGGACCATCTTGCCGGAGTCCTCGCGCGTGCCGCGCGCCAGGTGAAACAGCCCCGAGCCGAGGCTTGCGATGATGGCGCCGAGCGAGATGAGAACCAGCAGCCTGAACAGCGGTGGCATGGTGAGATTGTACCGGTTTTGGCGCGTGTGGCGATCCCGGTGAGAGTTGCACTGCGGCTCGGTCGGCGCGAGTTTGCGCCCTCGCTGGCTCTGACGCTGCTCATGGCGGCGCTCGCGGCGGTATTTGGTCTGCTTGGCCATTGGCAGTGGCGCCTCGGTGAACGGCGCGCCGCACAGTACGCGCGCTTTGAGCGTGGCGCGGCGCATGTGATCGCGCTCGGCGGCGCGCCGCTCAGTTCGGTGCCGCTCTACCAGCGCATCAGTGTGCACGGCCGTTACGACGGGGCACACCAGTTTCTGCTCGACAACAGCATTCAGGATGGCGCGGACGGCTATGAGGTCCTCACGCCGCTGCTGCGCAGCGGCGCTGCGGCGGTGCTGGTCGATCGGGGCTGGGTTGCCTTTACGGGCAGCCGGGCGCGGCTGCCCGATACGTACCTCGCGACGCGCGGGCCGGTCACGGTCATCGGGCGGGTCGGACCGCTGCCGGTCGCTGGACTGTCCTTCGGGCGGGCACCCCCGCCGCCTGGACCGCACTGGCCGAAGGTGACGAGCTTCCCGCGCCCCGCGGAGCTCAGCGCCGCGCTGGGGCGCCCGCTTGCGACGCGCATCATCCTGCTCGATCCGGCCGCCGCGCACGGCTACGTACGGGACTGGACACTGCCCGGCATGCCGGCCCTCGAGAACTGGGGCTATGCGATCCAGTGGTGGGCGTTTGCACTGACCGCGGGGGTGATCTGGCTGATTCTGAGTCTGCGCCGCAGTCACCGCTGAACCGAGTGCTCAGGCGAGCGGCGCCATGCCCGGTGCCGATGCGCTACCATACTCGACCCTTCCGGAGGTGCCGTTTCTTGATCCCCGCATCTGTCGAACGCTGGATTCGCGGCCTGTCGCTGGCCGGCGTGCTGCTGTGCTTTGCAGTGATTCTGCTGGGGGCATACACGCGCCTGACGAACTCCGGGATCAGCTGTCCGGACTGGCCGGAATGCTACGGCCACTTGACGCCGATCGGCGCGGCCGACAGCCCGAGCGCACAGGCGCGCTATCCGGGGCGGCCACTGAACGTCGATGACGCCTGGCACGAGATGATCCACCGCTACGTCGCCGGCACGCTCGGGGTACTGATTCTGTTGATCACCGCGCTCGCCATCGCCTCGCGCGGCCGCGTCGTCGGGAGTGTGTACGCGCTGGTGTTGTTCGCGACCGTCGTGGTGCAGGCGGTGCTCGGGATGTTCACGGTGACCTGGCTGCTGAAACCGCCGATCGTCACGCTGCACCTGCTGTTCGGCATGACCACTCTCGGTCTGCTGTGGTGGATGTGGCTGACGCTGCAGCGTGGTGCCGGCGCTTCGAGCCGGCCGCCACCGGCTCCAGCCGCCGCGGCGCTGAAACTCGCGTACTGGCTCTCGCTCGCCGGGCTGGCGGTGCTGGGAGTGCAATTCTTCCTCGGCGCGTGGACCAGTGCCAACTACGCGCAGTACGCCTGTCCGGATTTCCCGACCTGCCAGGGCTACTGGTGGCCGCCGCACATGGATTTCCGCGACGCGTTCGTGCTTTGGCGCAGCGTTTGGGTCAATTTTCAGGGCGGCATCCTGCCCAATGCGGCGCGCGTGGCGATCCACTTCACCCACCGGCTCGGTGCGCTTGTGGTGACGGTGGTGCTCGGTGGCACCTGTGGCTACATCATCAGCCGCCGCTCGCTCGCGGCGGCGCGGCCGTATGCTTACGCAGTGCTCGCCGCACTCGCCCTGCAGCTCGCCATCGGTATCACCATGGTGCTGGAGAGCTTCCCGCTCCTGATCACGACGGCGCACACGGGCGGCGCCGCGGTGTTGCTGATCGCGCTGCTCGCGCTGGTGCACAAACTGCGCTCGCTGCGGCGCGTGGGCCTGCAGGTGGGCGCAGCGCCGTGAACAGCCTCTCGGAACTCGCCAGCGCTGCGCCGATCGCCTGGCGTCGCTACCTGGAGCTCACCAAGCCGCGTATCGTCGCGCTCATCACCTTCACGGCGCTGGTCGGCACGTTGCTCGCGAGTCCCGGCTGGCCGCCGCTGCGGGCGTTGGTATGGGGTACGTTGGGCATCGCGCTCGCGGCGGCTTGTGCCGCGGCGATCAACCATGTGCTCGACCGGCGCATCGATGAGCAGATGTCGCGAACCCGCTCGCGGCCGCTGCCACGCGGCCAGCTGACCGAGCGTAATGCGTTGCTGTTTGCCGCCGCGCTCGGCGTGCTCGCCATGACGATCCTCTCGATCCTGGTCAATCCGCTCACCGCAGCGCTGACTTTCGCCTCGCTGATCGGTTATGCGGTGATCTACACCGGTTGGTTGAAGCGCGCGACTTCACAGAACATCGTCATCGGCGGAGCGGCTGGCGCGGCGCCGCCGATTCTCGGTTGGGCGGCAGTGACCAATACGGTCGATCCGCATGCGCTGCTGCTGTTTCTGATCATCTTCGTGTGGACGCCGCCGCACTTCTGGGCGCTCGCGATCGCGCGCAAGGACGAGTACGCGCGCGTCGGCATTCCGATGCTGCCGGTCACACACGGCGTGGAATACACGCGCCTGCAGATCCTGCTGTACTCGGTCCTGCTGCTGGTGGTGACGATGCTGCCGGTCATCACCGGCATGAGTGGGCTGATCTACCTGGGCGCGGCGCTGATTCTCGGGGTGCGCTTCCTCGTCTACGCGGTGCGTCTGAAGTTCGCGCCCCAGCCGCACCTGCCGATGCGGCTGTTCCGCTACTCGATCAGCTATCTGATGTGGCTGTTCGCGGCGCTGCTGGTGGATCACTATCTGCCGACGGACCGGCTGCTGGCACTGCTTCACGTGTAAGCACGATCTCCCACGAGGAGAGTCGGCGTGTCTCGAGCAACAGCACGCCGGAGGCCTGATAGCGGCTGGCGTCGATTTGGCCGTAATGCTCCGCGCCGTGATAGCCGGTCGCCGCGCAGCTGTACACCGACAGGATGCACCGCTCGAGCACCGAGAAGGTGCCCTGGACCTTGCCGAGGGTGGCGTTCTCCGAGATCCAGCGCAGGCAGCCGCCTTTCTTGGCGGGCGGCTCGATCGAGTAGGCATTGCGAAACTCGACCGGTGGGGAGCCGAGGACCTTGAGCGATCCGGCGACCAGCCAGCAGTGGTTCTGGTGGGTGATCTCGGTACGGCATTCGGCCGGCAGCGGCTCGCCGTCCTCGCGCCAGAACGTTCCTCGGCCACTCCAGATGCCCGGTTCGAGCAGGTAGGTGTGCGTCATGCGCCGCCGCCGCTGGACTCGCGGACCAGCAACTGCGGTCCGAGGATCATGTTTTCCGCCGGCCGCCCTTCGATCTGAGTGATCAGGCTCTGCACCAGCACCTCGCCGGCGCGCTTGGTGTTCTGCGACACGGTGGTCAGCGCCGGGCGGGTCACCGCGCCCATCGGAATACCGTCGAATCCCACCACCGCGACGTCCTCCGGAACGCGCCGCCCGGCGGCAGTCAGCGCCCCCAGGGCGCCAATGGCAATGAGATCGCTTGCGGCGAACACCGCATCGAAGGGCAGGCCGCGCTCAAGCAGGGCGCGCAGCGCGGCATGGCCGGACGCTTCGGTCGACACGGCGCTGACCTGCAGATGCGGGTCGGGGGTGAGACCCGCGGCGAGCAGTGTCTCGCGGTAGCCGCGATAGCGGTCGGCCATCTCCGGTGCCGAGGCGGCGATCTCGCCGAGAAATGCGATGCGCCGCCGCCCGCAGCGCAGCAGGTGCTCGGCCGCGAGCCGCCCGCCGGCGACGTTGTCGCAGCCGATCGAGACGCCCGGATGATCCGGCAGGATCTGTCCCCAGCGCACCACATGCGCGCCGTGGCCGATCAGCGCCTCGAGCCGCTCGCGGTAGGCGAGGTAATCGCCGTAACCGAGCAGGATGATGCCATCGGCCTTGTGGCTGTCTTCGTAGTCCGCCAGCCAGTCGCGCAGCAGATCCTGGAACGACACGAGTAGATCGTAACCCTGGCGCGAACAGGCGCGAATGATCGAGCCCAGCATCGAATGGAAGAAGGGGTTGATCGCCGAGTCGTCGGTGGTCGGATCCTCGAAAAATAACAGCGCCAGCGTCCCGGTGTGCTTGCGGCGCAGGCTCGAGGCGTTCTTGTCGACGTGGTAATTGAGCTCCCGGGCGACCTCGAGAATACGCTCGCGGGTCGCCGGAGAGACCATCGGATCGCCACGCAGCGCGCGCGAGACCGTCGACTGCGACACGCCTGCCAAGTGGGCGATGTCGAGCGAATTGGGCTTGCGGCGCTTGTCACGCACCCCGCAGGCCTCCGGCTGCAGCCGGGTGTGCGTGTGTTCCGCCTCGGCGGTTTGTCCGTCCGACATGTGCGCTCGCACGGCCCATGGGCCGCCCCCCCCTGACCCCGAATTGGGCATTCCAGGGAGCGTAGTCTAAATCACGCGGGCAAGCGTCCCAAAACGCTAAATGTTGCGCTTACGCAACGTTTGGACGGCCACCTATCCGCTTTATGAGCGTATGCATCAGGAAATTGTTGCAAACAGGACACCATGCGGCGGGAGGTCCGCCGCCGGGCCGTCGAACCGACCGCTCTGCAGGCCATGTCCGTTCAGTGCCTTCATCGAGGCGCGCAGCGGCAGCGCGACCCGTTGCGCCTGTGGGCCCAGATTGAATACGGCGAGCACGCGCTTGCCGTCGAGCTCGCGGGTGAAGCCGAGCAAGGGCTCGGGTAGCTCCAGGAACCGGATCTCCCCCCAGCGCAGCGCCGGTTGCTCGCGCCGCCAGCGCAGGAATCGCCGGAAGCCGTTCAGCGGCGAGTCCGGATCGCGCTCCTGTCGGGAGACTGCGAGCGGCAGGTGTTCGGCGGCGACCGGCAGCCAAGGTACGCCCTGGCTGAAGCCTCCACCGACGTGATCGAGCCATGGCATCGGGGTCCGGCAGCCGTCCCGGCCCTTGAAGTTCGGCCAGAATGCAATGCCAAACGGGTCGCGCAGCGCCTCGTACGGCACGCCAGCCTCGGGCAGGCCGAGCTCCTCGCCCTGGTAGACGCACACCGAGCCGCGCAACGAGCAGACCATGGCGCTGAGCACGGTGGCGAGGCGAGGGGAAGCGTGCTCGCCGCCCCAGCGGGTCAGCACCCGTGCCACGTCGTGATTGGAGATCGTCCAGCACGGCCAGCCGTGCGGCATCCGCTGCTCGAGCGCCTCGACCGTGTTGCGGATATGCGCGGCGCGGTACTCATCGGTGAGCAGCTCGAAGGAGTACGCCATGTGCAGCCGGTGCTCCCCGACGTACTCGGCCATGGTGCCGAGGGAGTCCTCGGAGGAAATCTCCCCCAGCGCCGCGACGCCCGGATACGCATCGAGCAGCCGGCGCACCCGCTCCATAAACGCCAGGTTCTCCGGCTGCGTATTGTTGTACCAGTGGTACTGGTAGGCGTACGGGTTGTCCGGACTGAAGCCCCGGCCAGTGCGTTCACTCTCAGGCTTGGCCGGGTTGTCGCGCAGCCGCCGGTCGTGATAGCAGAAATTGACCGCATCGAGGCGCACGCCGTCGATACCGCGTCGCAGCCAGAACTCCAGGTTCTCCAGCATGGCGGCTGGCACCTGAGGATGGTGGAAATTCAAATCAGGCTGCGAGTCGAGGAAGTTGTGCAAATAGTACTGCCGGCGGCGCGGCTCCCAGCGCCAGGCCGGGCCGCCGAAGATCGCCTGCCAATTGTTCGGCGGCGAGCCGTCCTCGCGCGGATCGGCCCAGACATACCAGTCGGCCTTGGGGTTCGTGCGACTCGAGCGGCTTTCCTGAAACCAGGGGTGCTCAGCCGAGGTGTGGCTGAGGACCTGGTCAATCATCACCTTCAGGCCGCGTCGATGCGCTTCGGTCACCAGCCGGTCGAAGTCCTCGAGCGCCCCGAACATCGGGTCGACCGCACGGTAATCGGACACGTCGTAGCCGAAATCGGCCATCGGCGACTTGAAAAACGGCGAAACCCAGATGGCATCGACATCGAGTCCGGCTACGTAATCGAGCCGCTCAATGATTCCCGGGAGGTCTCCGACCCCGTCCCCATTACTGTCTTGAAAGCTGCGCGGATAGATCTGATAGATCACCGCCCCCCGCCACCAGCGATTTTCAGTCATGTTCGTACATTGCGTGTCGTTCATCCTACTGTGACACAGCTCGGCGCCGCATTGCGCCACCCCGGCCGCCGCCGCATACGTATTCAGCGCAATCTTCGCATACGTATTCATGGCAAAGCGATGGATGTGTCGACGTTGCGCCGCCGCATCGGCGCATGAATACGTATGCAGTCGCTTGCTTTCGAAGTGTTGCTTACGAATCATTCACCAGAGTTTTCTTGCGCCGGCAGCGGCGTCACAGGTACGTGCTCAGCCGCCGTCGCAAACCGCAGTCCATCAACGGACCGGTCGTTGCCATTAATTTTTTTTTGCCCTCGGGGGGGTTCTCGTGATTACCAGACGCAAGCGCAGCATTCTCGAATTGGCGGTCGCCACCGCATGCTTCGGCGCCGCCGCCGTTGCCGCCGTCATTCCGACCACGGCGCACGCCGCGCCGCAGGGCACCGCGCAAAGCACCGTTCAGAAAAAGAAACTCGCCAAGCAGGTCGCCAATGCTGATCTGCTGCATCAGGTCATCGTCAACGGCTTCGTTAGCAGCATCCAGAACTCGATTGCCATCCAGAAGAACTCCGACTCAATCGTCGAGGCAGTCTCCTCCCAGCAGATCGGACAGCTGCCTGGCACCAGCATTGCTGACGCTCTGGGACGTCTGCCCGGATTGGCGGTGCAGACCGTGAATGGTCGACCGCAGGAGCTGACCATCCACGGGATGAGTTCGGATTTCATCTCCACGCAGGTGGACGGCGCGATCCAACCCAGCACTGCGAACAACCGTGACGTGCAACTCGATCAATATCCGCCGAGCTGGTTCAACACCGTCATCGTGCACTTCAGTCCGAGCGCCGACATGATCGATCCGGGTATTGCCGGTACGGTGAACATGAAGACGATGCGTCCGCTGTCGCAGCCGAAGCCGGTGGCGACGCTGAACGCAAATTACCAGTGGATGGAGCCGAATCAGGTCATGCCCGGCCCCGGCGTAAGCAACTCCGGTCACGACATCAACGGCGTGTTTGCTGACCAGTTCCTGCATCACACCCTAGGCGTGACTCTGGGTATCGACCTTGAGTCAAACCCTTCGCATATCCTGCACCAGGCGCCATGGGGCTACGACAACATCGGCACCGCCAGCGCGCCGCGTCTGATTATCGGTGGATCGAAGAACTACAACATCTCCGATCTGCTGGTACGCAACGGCTATCTCGCCACTATCGAGTGGCAGCCATCGAGCGCCTTTACCAGCACGCTCGATATGACTTACGAGAACACGAATGAGACCCAGCAGGCCAAGGGTGCGGAGTTCCCGCTCGCTTACGGCAGTCACGAGACCATCGTGCCAGGCACTCTGAGTAATGGGTTCTACACCAGTGGTACCTTCCAGAACGTCTACCCCGTCATCCGCAACGACTACAATCACTACCAGGCGCGCGTCTACAACGTGCTGTGGCACAACCATTTGCGCCTCGCCGACAACTGGGTGGCGAGCCTGGGTGGTAGCTACAGCCGGGCTGAGCGTGACGACCAGTTCCTAGAATCCTATTCCGGGTATGGATATAACGGTCCAGCGAACGAGGCGACGCTGGCCGGAACCAACGTCAATTTCTATGAAGGCAGCAACGGCGAGCTGTTCCTCAACCTGTCGCAGGGCCTGAACGGTAGCAACATCGTGTTGACCGATCCGCAGGGCTGGGGCTCGGGCGCGAATTTGGTGCAGGCCGGATTTATCAACCAGCCGCACACCGAGGACTACATTGCCAACCTCAAGTTGGCCGCCACTCATTACTTCAATCGTGGTCCGCTTTCCAGCGTCGAGATTGGCGTCGATCGTCGTCGTCGCAACAAGAGCTACAATATTTCCCAGGCGTTCTTGGTTCTTCCGGGCGCGCCGAACGGCTGTCTGCTAATCAGCTGCGGTGCCACCACGACCGCGCCGATCACGGCCGCGTCCCTCCAGTCGACCACCACGGCGGCGCTCGGCTTCATGGGCGTAGGACCGGAGGTGCTGTACAATCCGTTCTCGCTGCTCACCACTGGCAACCTGGTGCAGTACCCAACGTCGCTTTCCTCGATCGCCGTACCGCCGAACTGGATCGTGAACGAAAACGATACAACCGGCTACCTGCAATTCAACCTGCATACCAATCTCGGCGATTCAGTTGGTTTGCGCGGCAACTTCGGCGTACAGCTCGTGCACACCGGACAGACCTCCGAAGGTTCGCGGGTCGCTCCGGGTTCGACCGCTGGCGGGTCGACTACGACTGTACTGCTGCCGACGATGGGCGGTACGAGCTACACGCGCTACCTGCCGAGCCTGAATCTGGTGTTCTCGCTGCCTGACAACAATGACATCAGGGCCAGTGTGGCGCGTACGATGTCGCGTCCTCGCATGGACGAGATGAGTGCGAGCTTCGGTATCAGCACCAATGTCACGGGGTTGACGAACAGCAATCCGAACCTGGCGTACTTCAGTGGCACCGGCGGCAATCCGGCGCTAAAGCCGACGATGGCTACGAACTACAACCTTAGCATGGAGCACTACTTCTCGAGCCGCGGCGGTTACAGCTGCACGGGCAACCAGGCGAAGAACTCCTCACTGTGCGCCACGGGCGGGCAGGGCTACGTACAGCTCTCCGGGTACTACATCGATCTGTCGAACTACATCAATCCGAACGCGGCTACGCTGATGAACTTCTCGCAGTACGCCTCGGGTTACCTAACGTCTACGCAGCAGGCGGAACTCGGCACGACGTACGGCATCCTGACGACGCCGAACAATCAAGGTACGGGCCACATCTACGGCGCGCAGGTCGCCACCAACCTGCCGCTTGGCGACTTGACTCATTGGCTGGATGGCTTCGGCGTACTGGCGAGCGTGGACCGCACTTGGAGCGCGGTGTACTACCCAGGCAACACCCAGCCGGTGACTGTGTCGGGGCTCTCGAAGTGGGATGACAACTACACGCTGTATTACCAGTACGGCGGATTCCAGGCCAACGTATCCGATAGCATTCGTTCGAGCTATCTCGGCCGCGTGTTCGGAATCAGTGCGACTCGTGTCGAGCAGATCGTTGCCGGCCAGGCCACGGTGGCCGCGCAGGTCAGCTACGCCTTCAGTAGCGGTATGCTGAACGGCCTGACGCTGATTGCGACTGGATCGAATCTCACCTCGCAGGGTATGCAGACGTACCAGAACAACGATCCGCGCCAGGTGTTGACGTGGGAAGAGTACCCACGAACCTACAGCCTCGGGTTCTCGTACTCATTCCAGTAAAGTCAGGCGAATTGAAGTACCCCCTCGAGCCCCGCCGGCTTACGCCGGCGGGGCTTTCTTGTCCGCACACTGACCATATCTGTTCAGCAGCTGCGGTGCTAGCATGATCGTGCTCCTGCCGGTTCACGGACTTTGCTCATGAGTGAATTACCCGTAAAGCGTGTCATCGTGGTGGGCGGAGGCACCGCCGGATGGCTCAGTGCTGCAGTGCTCGCGCGGGCGATGGGCCCGAATCTCCAGATACGCGTCGTCGAATCAGATGCAATCGGTATCGTTGGCGTCGGCGAGGCGACCATACCGCAGATCCGCAATGTCAATCGTTTCCTCGGCATCGACGAGGATGCAATGCTGCGGGCGACGGGCGGGACCTTCAAGCTCGCGATTGAATTCAATGACTGGCTGCGGGTCGGCCACTCCTACATGCATGCCTTCGGTGAAGTGGGACTTCCGCTCGGACCGCTTCCGTTCCAGCAGTACTGGCTGCGCACCCAAAGTGATCCAGCGGCGGCGGACCTGTGGACATATTCGATGAACGCCGTGGCGGCCCGAGCGCATCGCATCGCGCGTCTCGATCGGGTCGGCAGCAGCCCGATTGCCGGTCCGAAATACGCATTTCACTTCGATGCCGCCCGGTACGGTCGAATGCTGCGCGAATATGCCGAACAGCGCGGAACGCAACGCATTGAGGGACGCATCGTCGATGTGCACCTGCGTGGCACCGATGGGTACATCGAGTCGGTTCAACTCGAGAGCGGCCAGCGGATCGAGGGTGATCTGTTCATCGACTGCTCCGGTTTTCAGGGCCTGCTGATCGAGCAGGCGCTCGGCAGTCCGCTCGAGGATTGGCGGCAGTGGCTACCCTGTGACAGCGCGCTGGCCGTCCAGAGTGTCACACAAGGCCCGCTGCGACCTTATACCCAAGCCAATGCCCGCCCGGCGGGCTGGCAATGGCGGATCCCCCTGCAGCACCGCACGGGCAATGGTCATGTGTACTGCAGCCATTACATGAGCGACGATGAGGCAACGGCGCTCCTGCTCGCCAATCTTGAGGGGCCAGCGATCGGCGAGCCGAGGCTGTTTCGTTTTCGCGCTGGCGTGCGACGCGAGCCGTGGTTGCGCAACTGCGTGGCAATCGGACTCGCGGTCGGCTTTCTCGAGCCGCTGGAGTCAACGGCGATTCATCTAGTGCAATCGGGCGTCAGCCGATTGTTGGCGCTGTTTCCCGACCGCACCTTCGATGCCGCGCTCATCGGTGAGTACAATCGTAAGGTGCGCGAGGAGCATGAGCAGGTCCGGGATTTTCTGGTGCTGCACTATCTGGCGAGCGAACGCCGGGATACCTCGTTTTGGCGCGGCTGCGCCGAGCTGCCGGTGCCGCAGTCGTTGCAGCAGAAACTGGCGATTTTCCGCGCGACCGGGCAAATTTTTCGTGAAGGCGAGGAGCTGTTCACCGAACAGTCGTGGTTGCAGGTCATGCTCGGCCAGGGCATCCGGCCACGGCGTTACCACCCCGTGGCCGACAATCTCTCCACCGAACAACTTGCGGAATTCCTTGGCAACATCCGCACGCTGATTCGCGGCGCCGTGGATCGGATGCCGAGCCAGGAGAAGTTCATCGCGGAGCATTGCGCCGCCGCGCCGCCGTAGGACGGCGCTTGCGCTACGGGGGCAACTGACGTACGCGGCAGTGCTGCTCGATGTATTGGCGGTGCGTGGGCAGCGACTGGGCGGCCCGGGCGAGCACATCCCGTATGCCCGCGAGGTGACGGGCTGGATCAACCGAAGTATTCAGATCGGCGAGCGGGTGATGCCGCTCAGGCCATACCTCCTGGCCGACCAGGATGGCGAGCCAGTTGCTGTTCTGGAACAGCTCGAGCGGTTCGGTCACGATGCGCCCGGCATGGCGAAAATGGGCGATCTTGTACTGCAGCGCCGTGGGGATCGGCATTGAGCGGGTCTGCTGCCAGAGAGGCTCGCTGCGCTCCTGGGCGTGGTAGTGCAGTATGAGGAAATCGCGGATCCGCTCGAATTCCGTGCGCGTGAGGCGATTGAATTCCTGGGCGAGCAGCGGATCGAAATTCCGGTCTGGAAACAGCGCCAGCAGCCGCATGACGGCCGTCTGCACCACATGGAGCGCGGTGGATTCCAGCGGTTCGAGGAAGCCGGCCGCGAGCCCAATTGCCACGCAGTTGCGAGTCCATGGTTCGCTGCGCACACCGGCGGTGAATTTCAACGTGCGCGTTGCGCCGAGCGGGCGTGCGTCGAGATTCGCCAGCAGAATCGCGGTCGCCTCGTCCTCGCCCATGTATTCGCTACAGTATACGTGCCCGTTGCCGGTGCGATGCTGCAGAGGAATCCGCCATTGCCAGCCCGCCGGACGGGCGCTCGATCGAGTGTAGGGGAGCCAGGCCTCCCCGACCTCGGTACCCACCGTGATGGCGCGATCGCAGGGCAGCCACTGGCGCCAATCTTCGTAGCGGACCCCAAGCGTCGCGCCGCTCAGCAGGGCGTGAAAGCCGGAGCAATCGACGAACAGGTCACCTGAGATCTCCCGGCCGTCCTTCAGTACCAGCGATTCGATGAATCCATCGACTGCACGCAGGCGCACGTGCGCCACCTCTCCCTCGGTGCGCATGACGCCGCGGCGTTCGGCGTAGGATCGCAGGTAACGGGCGTAGAGTGATGCATCGAAGTGATACGCGTAGTCATGGGTCGAGAGCACCAGGCGGCGATCCGGCAGCGGGCGATCGAAGCGACCGGCCCGCGCGGCCGCCCAGGCCATCGAGTACTCCTGCAGGGGCGCCACGGGGGCGCGTTCGCGCTCACGTAGCCAGTAGTGATGCAAGGGGACCGCATCGAAATCCGGGGCGAACCGGCCGAAGGGGTGGAAGTAGCGGTGTCCCTGGCGGGTCCAATCGACGAATTCAATGCCAAGTTTGAACGTGCCGCCGGTCGCGGCGACAAAGTCGTTCTCATCAATTCCCAGCATTTCATTGAAGTAGCGGATGGGCGGAATCGTCGCCTCGCCGACCCCGACCGTGCCGATCGCCTCGGACTCAATCAACTCGATGGGGATCTGTCGGTGCGTCGCCTGCGCGAGTGCCGCTGCACTCATCCACCCGGCTGAGCCTCCGCCGAGGATCACGATGCGGCGCAACCGCTGCGAATCGGACTCATTCATTTTCGCGCCTCCGGCTCACGCCGCTTCTGCTCCGCGTGGCGCGCCAGGCCTGGGTCGGTCTGCCATATGCATGCATCGACTCTCCGGGCGTGTGTCGAACCGTCGACCGCTCCGCCCGGGGGGGATCCCCGGGGTGCTCGCCCAACAGGGCATCTTCTAACCGATGCCCGCTGGCCTCTGCCATGAATACGTATGCGAGGTGTTGCCAAATCGGCAGGTGCAGCAGCATCCTGAGGATAACCTCCCGCGCCATTGCCGCGCGACAGGTTCGCGCATGGCCGATCCAGTCGCTGCCAGGCGCGTGCTGACGGGTGCGTGATCGAGCGTACCGCGCCAGTCCGGCGCGAACCGGACCCGCACGGTATGCCAACATCCGATCGTCCGGTACCACATTGTCTCGGACGGGAGCGATGCCTGCGCCGATCCGCGCGGGGTGGGCTCCGTACGCCGCGTTCGCGGATGCCAGCGGTAACCGGCAGGAACCAAAATTCAACAGGCATCTGGTGCAATTCCAGGTGTGGCAAGGGGGGATTCGATGATGAATTTGAGAAAAGGACGGGCTGCACGAGTGGCCGCGGGTCTGCTTGCGGCCGTCACCTGCCAGATTGCGCTCGCGGCCACCATCACGCCAATGCCCAAGGGTGCCTCGATTTCGATCGCAGGCGGGTCGCTGCAGCTCACTCTGGTGCGCAGCAACGTGCTGCGGGTGCATTTTCTGCCAGGCGGGCACGCAACCCCCCCGGCGCTGGTGATGTCCCGTCGAGCTCCTAGCGCCGCGCGCGGCCCAGTGAGCGTGCAGCGACAGGGCAATGACCTGGTGCTCGCAAGCCGTGCGCTGCGTGTGACGTTCGATACGCGTACCGATGCGCTCGCGGTTTATCGCGCCAACAACGCGCAGCCGATCCTGCGCCAGACGGACCTAGCCGGCCTGGCGCGGCGCACGTTCGCGGTGCAGTTCACGCCCCGCACCGCGCCGCTCTACGGCGTGCACGGATTCGACGCATTTCAGGCCGCGCGCGCAGGCCTGCTGCGCAGCGGTCGGCAGCTGGCGACCGCCGGGGAGCAAGGCGATGCCGGTGCGCCCCTGGTATGGAGCTCCGCGGGCTTTGCGCTGCTGCTCGACAGCCAGAAGACACTGTTCGATCTGACCCCGGGGCGCATTCGGGTGCTTCGCCAGACCCGGGCCGATCCGGACTACTACCTCATCCTCGGCGCGCCACGGCAGATCTTCTCCAGGCTCGATGATCTCACCGGCCACGCGCCGCTGTTTCCGAAGTGGTCGTTCGGCTTCATCAACAGCCAGTGGGGCATCAACGAGCGGGAGTTGCTGCACATCGTGCGCCGCTACCGAGCGCTGCACATCCCGCTGGATGCGTTCTCGCTCGATTTCGACTGGAAGGCCTGGGGAGAGAACAACTACGGGGAGTTCCGCTGGAACACCCACAACTTCCCCGACGCTCCAAGCGGCAAGCTTGATCGGGAGCTCACCGCCCTAGGGGTGCACCTGATCGGCATCATGAAGCCGCGCATCCACGTGAACACCATCGAGGGCCAGTACGCCACCGCGCATCACTTGTGGATGCCCGGGGAGAAGGCGAGCCTCGATTACTTCTCGCACAAGCCGGTCAAGACGCTCGATTTCGACAAAGCGGCCACGCGCCGCTGGTTCTTCAACCCGACGCTGCGGCAGAGCTTTCGCACCGGCATTGTCGGCTGGTGGAACGACGAGGCCGATGAAACCGGCGATGACACCCAGTTCTTCAACATGGAACGGGCGCTCTATGACGGACAGCGCAAGTACTTCAAGCAGCGCGTCTGGTCGCTGAACCGCAACTTCTGGCTCGGCGCGCAGCGCTACGCCTACGGCCTGTGGTCCGGGGACATCTCCAGCGGTTTCGCCAGCATGGCCGCGCAGCGCCAGCGCATGCTCAGCGCCATCGACGTCGGGGAAATGTGGTGGGGCATGGACGGCGGCGGTTTTCACCTGCACCCTTCGTCCGAGAACTACGCCCGCTGGATCGAATTCGACGCTTTCGCGCCGATCTGCCGCGTGCACGGCAGCTATCTGCAGCGCCGCCAGCCGTGGATCTATGGACAGACTGCCGCCCGGGCGGCCACCGCGGCGCTCGATCTGCGCTACCGGCTGATGCCCTATATTTACTCTTACGCCTGGCAGGACCACGTTTCGGGCGTGGGTCTGGTCCGCCCGCTGTTCTTCAGCTGGCCGAACGACCCGCAGGTGCGCAACGACGATCAGGCGTGGCTGTTCGGTCAGTGGCTGCTGGTTTCCCCGGTCGTTCACCGCCACCAGCGCACCAAAAAGCTGTACCTGCCGCCGGGCACCTGGACCAGTTTCCCCACTGGCCAGGTCTACCACGGTGGCACCACCGTGACCCTCAAGCTTGATGCGAAGACCTGGGCCGACATCCCGCTGTTCATCCGCCAGGGCGCGATCATCCCGACCCAGCCGCTGATGCAGTACGTCGGCGAGCATCCCGTGCCTACAATCAAAGTGTATGTCTACCCTGCTTCGCGCCCGACACACTTCGACTACTACGACGACAACGGCGAAACCTATGCCTATCAGCGCGGGCAGTATTTCCTACAGCGCATCGGTACGCAGAGAAAAGGCGCCACGATCACCCTCACCACCGATGCGCCGCGGGGTGCCTATAAGCCCCAGGTTCGCCATTTCCTCTTCATCCTTCCGCGCGTGCGCGCCGCTTCCGTCAGCGTCGATGGCCGCAGGCTGAAGCCTGCCTTCGGCGTGAGGGCACTGACCGGTTGCACCTCGGTCTGTTGGGCACGCAGCCGCGCCAAAGTTGCCCCCCTCACGTTCATCGATGTGCCCGCCGGACAAGCGCGCCGCTTGCGCATCACCGAGGCGAACCCGTAACGAAGCGCGCCAGCGCCGCTGCACCGAACCGGGCGGCGGCGGTGGGCGAACCGAGAGGTCGGGCCTGGCGTACGGGCGGCTGAGCGCATCGAGGCTCAGTCGCCCGCTGCCGCCATGCGTCCGAGCATGACGACCTTGAGGGAGGGGTCAATGGATGGAAAACACCAACATTGAGGGGTCATTGCTATGTATCGTCGATATGAAATTCAACGCGTCCGTCCAGGACCGATCCACGCTCTGCTGATCTTCGTCTTGTTCGCCGGCGCGCTCTTTGGTCTCGGCGGCCGTGCGTATGCTTGCGGAAACAACAACGATGTTCACTGGCGCGAACTGTTTCACGATCAGGGGCCGCTGTTCGACAGCGACCCGGAGCCGGCATCGGGGGCATCGGTCACACTGACGCTGCGCGTCTGTTATCACGACATCACCAGCGCAAACATCGTGTATTACGACGCGGCGACCGGGTCCGAAACCTGGGTGCCGATGAGCTGGGTCTCTACGGACCCAACTGGCCAGTTCGATTATTGGCAAGGCACGATCGGCGACGTCGGCAGCACCGAGCTGCAGTACTGGTTTCAGATTAATGACGGTACCGCGACGGCGTGGTACAACGCCGCAGGACCGAGTTCCACGGAGCCGGCCTCGACTGATTCCGATAATTTCTACATCATCCCCGGCTTCACGACCCCGGATTGGATGAAAAACGGTGTCGGCTATCAGATATTCCCGGACCGGTTTTACGACGGAAATACGAGTAACGACATCACCACGGACGAATACAGCTACGGCGGTTGCGAGACGGAGCAGGGCAACTGGGTCAGTGGTTACACCAGCGTCGAGGCAAGTGTCAGCGGATGTAACAGCGAGGTATTCTTCGGCGGCGACTTGGTCGGCATCCAGGATAAGTTGTCCTACATCAAGCAGACCCTCGGAGCCAACATCATCTACATCAATCCAATATTTGCCTCCCCGACCAACCACAAATACGATACCGCCAACTATTACCAGGTCGATCCGGCATTCGGCACGAACACCGACCTGCAGAACCTGATCGCGGCCATCCACAGCAGCAGCAATGGCCCCGAGGGTTACGTCATTCTGGATGGAGTGTTCAATCACACCGGAGATACGAACTGCTGGTTCGGAAAATACACCTACTGGAACGAGACCTGTGCCTCGAGCGGCGCGTACCAGTCGCAGTCAAGCCAATACTACGATTACTACACTTTCCCGTCCTGGCCCACGGAATACTCCGACTTCCTCGGAGTCTGCGGAACTTCCAGCGCGGGAATCTGCAGCATGCCGAAGCTCGACTACGGCGCGAGCGGCTCGCCGGTACGCGAACAAATCTATGGAAGCTCGACATCGGTGATGCAGACGTATCTGCAGGCGCCCTACGGTATCGATGGCTGGCGGCTCGATGCCGCGCAATACATCGACGCCGGTGGCAATGGCGGCAGCGATGCTACCAACCACCAGATCATGCAGGAGATGCGGGCCGCAGTCACCGCGGTCAATCCCAATGCCGAGATCTTGGGCGAATACTGGGGAGATGCGTCCGCATGGCTGGATGATGGTACCGAATGGGACAGTGCCATGAATTACAATGGATTTACCAACCCGGTATCGGAGTGGATCTGCGGCGTCGACGAGAACGATAACAGCAATTCGATAGATACGAGTCAGTTTGCCACCTGGCTTTGGGACACGCGCGCCGATCTGCCGTGGAACGTGCAGGAGGTCATGACCAATGAGCTCGGCACGCACGATACAACCCGCTTTGCGACACGCTGTTCATGGACCGACGGCTGGGGGACATACCTCGGGATGTTCATGCAGTTCACGTATGTCGGCACACCGATGATCTACTACGGCGATGAATATGGAATGTTGGGCGGTGCGGATCCGGAAAATCGACACACCTTCGACTGGTCGGACGCAACCACGGCCAATGCTGGGGTCGCGCTGGCGCAGCAGTTGATCGGTATCCGTAACAAATACGCTGCACTGCGCACCGGTTCGTTCATTCCGGTTATCCCGGACATGGTGGGCGATCTGTACGGTACGAGCGGAGTGTACGCGTTTGCGCGTGTCGACCAGAACAACCGCATAGTGGTGGTTCTTAACAACACGAGTTCGACGCAATCCGGTGTGGCGGTGCCGGTCTGGTTGGCCGGCGATGCGGTCGGATCGACCGTCACGGATCTGGTGACGGGCACGCAGTACACGGTCTATAGCAATGGCGGCAGGGGGTATGTCAACGTGACTGTTCAGGGTCATTATGGCGTGATTCTCGAGCAATAAACTGCACAGCAGCCGTGCTGCCGCCGTTCGCGGCGACAGCACGGCAAGCTGTACGGATTGCGGCGAATGCGTCCGGCAAAGATGGCGGGATGACACGGGCATGAAGGGCACACAGATGATTGAGCGCAAAATGGGCTGGCGGCACCGAGCCGCTACATTGGCGGTTGCGGGGCTGACTTGCCTCCTCGCTGCGTGCGGTGGCGCCGCCGCGCCAGTCGCGACGGGTTCGAGCGCTACGGCCGGCAGCGCGACTGCAACGATCAACACGGCCGCCTTATTTTCCGACCAAGGTTCGATGTACGACAGCGATACCGAACCGAGTGCGACTGATCCGGTCACCGTCACGCTGCGCACGGCGCACGCCAATGTCACAAGCGCGAACCTTGTGTACTACGATACCGCAGACGGTGCGTTCCACTACATCGCCATGCAGGTTACCGGGCAGGATCCGACCGGCCAGTTCGATTATTGGCAAGGCACAATCCCGGCGAGCGGATCGGAGAAGTACTATCGATTCGAGATCGGCAACGGCAGTCAGACGGTGTGGTACAACGCCCAGGGTGTCAGCATGACGGAACCGGTTTCCGGGGATTTCTTCGTCATCCCCGGGTTCACGACGCCCGATTGGATGAAAAATGGCGTGATGTACGAAATCTTCGTGGATCGGTTCTTCGACGGCAATCCGGCCAATGACGTCACCAGCGGGCAGTATACGTACGCCGGTTGCGCCACGGAGCAGCACGCCTGGGGAACCAGCGTCTATGCGACGGTGCCGGGGTGCAACGCGGAGGTCTTTTTCGGAGGCGATCTGGCGGGTATCGACCAGAAGCTGAGCTACATCAAACAGACCTTGGGCGCGGACATCCTGTATCTGACGCCCATTTTCGAGGCACCATCGAACCACAAGTACGATACGACGGATTATTACGAGGTGGATCCGGCTTTCGGCACCAATGCGGAACTGGAGACGTTGATCCAGGATGTGCATAGCGGCGCGAACGGTCCGCCGGGATATATTATTCTCGACGGCGTGTTCAACCACACCGGCGACAGCAACTGCTGGTTCGGACGTGAGACGTACGGTACGCTGAAGTGTTCCGTGGTCGGGGCCTATCAGTCGCAGTCGAGTCCATACTACAGCTGGTACACGTTCCAGAACTGGCCGACGCAGTATTCGAGTTTTCTCAACATGGTGCCGACCATGCCGAAACTCAATTACGGCGCGAGCGGTTCACCCGTGCGGGAACAGATCTATGGCAGCACGAACTCTGTGGTTCAGACGTACCTGCGCGCCCCCTATGGGATCGACGGCTGGCGGCTCGATTCCGCGCAGATGCTCGATGCCGACGGTAATGGCGGCTCGGACGCCACTAATCATCAAATCATGCGCGAATTGCGCACCGCGGTGCTGTCGGCCAATCCGAACGCGGAGATTCTAGGGGAGTTCTGGGGCGATCCGGCGCCGTGGCTCGACGGCGGTCACGAGTGGGACGGCGCGATGAACTACAACGGGTTCACCGACCCGCTCTCGGAATGGCTGTGCGGCGTCGATGAGAGCGGCAACACGGCCGCGCTGGATGTTGCGCAGTTCGACGCGGCGTTGCGCAATGCTCGCGCGGATCTGCCGGTCAATGTACAGGAGACGATGACCAACGAACTCGGTACCCACGATACGCCCCGCTTCACGACTCGCTGCGGCGATGATCTGGCGAAGACCGAGCTGGCGATGATCTTCCAGTTCACGTACGTCGGCACGCCGACCATCTATTACGGCGACGAATACGGTATGCAGGGTGCCAATGACCCCGATGATCGGCGCACCTTCGATTGGTCGAAGGCAACGCTTTCCGATCCACCTGTGGCGCTTGCGCATCAGTTGATCACCATCCGCGATACGTATCCGGCATTACGGACCGGCTCGTTCATGACGCTGGTTACGGATGACGCGGATGATGTGTACGCGTACGGTCGGTTTGATGCGAGCAACCGCATTGCCGTGGTGCTGAACGCGAGCGCGACTGCGCAAAATGTTTCCGTGCCGGTGGGCGAGCTCAGCATGACCAATGGGTCGACGGTGCGCGACCTGCTCGCCGGCGCGGTTTACACTGTCGAGCAGGGCGCCGTCACAGTGAGCGTCCCGGCCGAATCCGGAGTGATACTCGAACAATGAAGCTGAACGTGCGCGTACTGGAATGCAACCAAGGGTCCCGAGGCGCGCTGATCGCGCTGGCCGCGCTCATCGGGGTGACTATGGCCGTGCCGGCGGTAGCCGGAAACTGGCACACCTCGCTCGCGTGGCGGGGCCGCGAGGCGCGGGTCGCCCGGCTGCCCGGCGGGGCGTATCTGCTGCATGCCCCACAACGGACGCGCAAGATCCTCCCGCAGCGCTTCCGTACGCGCACGGCCAGTCCGCTGTTCGATGCGCTGTTCGCCATGGCGCAGGCGGATCTGCGCAAGGATTCCGTGCGCGCCATCGAAGATCCAGCCTTCAATCACGGCAAGCCCATTCCCTGTCGCTGTTTCATTGCCGGCAAGGACTGGCCCTTCGCGTGGACGCGCGATCTGTCCTATTCGACCGATCTGGCGCTGTGGCGGTTCGACCCGCGGCGGGCCCGGACCTCCCTGCTGTTTAAGCTCTCCTCGGTGCGCGCCCCGGGGGTGCGGCCCGGCCTGTACGTCATGCAGGACACCGGTTCGGGCGGCAGTTGGCCGATCAGCACCGATCGGATCGTGTGGTTCCTCGGCGCGCAGCACCTGCTGGGTGATCGCCGGTTCGCCGCCACCGTTTACCGGGCAGTGCGCGATACCCTCGCTCAGGACCGGCGCTATACGTTCGATCGGCACGTCGGACTGTATCGCGGCGAAACCTCGTTCCTCGACTGGCGTCAGCAGACCTATCCGGAATGGACTGCACACAACGTAGTGTTCATCGCGCAGTCATTCTCGCTGTCCACGAACGTGCTGCATTACGACGCACTGCGCCTCGCGGCTTCCCTGGCGCAGCGGCGCGCCCAGACGGCGCTTGCGCGCCACTATGCCGCTCAGGCACTGCAGTTGAAGCAGGCCATCAATCGGCGGTTCTGGCAGCCCCGGGCGGGTCTGTACATGAGCTACATCGGCGGGCGTGTCCGGCCGGCTCCGTACGATGCCTATGATCTGCTCGGCCTCGACCTGGCCATCACCAGTGGTGTCGCGTCGCCGGCTCGGGCCCGCCGTGTGCTTGAACGCTATCCGGTCTGGCCCGCCGGCAGTCCCGTGATCTGGCCGGAGCGCCGCGACCAGCCGATTTACCACAATCGGGCAATCTGGCCCTTCGTCAGCGATTTCACGCTCCGCGCGGCGCGAAGGGTCGAAGACGGCGCATTGATCACGCGCGAGATACGCTCGTTGATACGCGGAGCCGCCCTCGCTGGCTCGAACATGGAGAATTTCTCCCTGCGCAGACAGTCGACCCACGTGCCGGGCAGGCTCGGCGGACCGGTGGTCGACTCGCGTCGCCAGCTCTGGTCGGTCGCTGGGTATCTCGACATGGTCATCCGAGGGGTATTCGGCGTTCGTGGCGACGACACCGTGCATCCTGAGGTGCCCGTCGCACTGGTGCCGATGCTGTTCGGTGCCCGACGCCGCATCGAGCTCGATCTCGGTGCCCGGCAGATCGTGCTTGAGCGGCCGGCACACCTGCTCGGCGATCTGCTGGTGGCCGGCTCGGTCCGCACCCGCGGTCGTGTGACTCGGGTGCGTCTCGTCAGCCGCAGTACCGCACCGGTGCCGCTCAGGCTCCATGCGCCGATGTACCTCCCGCCGACGCCTCGGGCGCCGCGTGTCAGCGCCGTGGGTACGCGTTGGCGCATCCGCTCGTCCGCCACGGGCATCCTGTACCGTAACGGCCGGCGCGTGGGTCCGATCTCCGCAGCGGTGCTGCTTGCGCAGCGCGACGGCTTGGAGTGCTTCAGCGTCACCGCGCAGGCCGACGGGCTCCAGTCGCTGCACAGCCGCTCGCGCTGCGTCGGTCCGGTGAGCGCGGTGGGATCGGCCTGGCCGCGACACTGGAGTGCCCCGGTGAGCGGCGCTTATCTCGCCTGGGTGGATTACGATAACGCCCATGGGCCTATCAGCACCGGCATCACTGCCGCGGTGCGCCAGCTGCTCGTGCAGTGTGGCACGGCCGCCGCGCAGCGCGGTACGCTGGTCATGCCGCAGAGCCGCGGCGTGCAGGCCTCAACCGTGGTGCGCTTCGAGGCGCACGCTGGCGAGCGCTGTACGTTCCGGCTCGCCGGTGGGTTCAACATGAGCGATCTGGCGCGCTTCGCGTACTACACCGGCGGGGCGGGTGGCGCCTCGGGGCCGCTCAACGCGGCGGACATCTTCACGTTGCGCATTGCGCCGCTGGCGCCGGGGCAGTCGCGGTGAATCACAAGCCGGAATTGTCGATCCGACAGATGCTCAACATGTCGGTCGGCTTTCTCGGCATCCAGTTCGCCTTTGGACTGCAGAACGCGAACGTCAGCCGCATCTTCCAGACGCTCGGGGCGCGCGTGTCGCAGATCCCGGCGTTGTGGATCGCCGCGCCGCTCACGGGGCTGCTGGTGCAGCCGATTATCGGCTATGCCTCGGACCGTACGTGGGGGCGATTCGGCCGGCGCCGGCCGTATTTTTTTGCCGGCGCCGTGCTCACCACGCTGGCGCTGCTGGTGATGCCCGAATCCCCGCTGCTGTGGTTCGCCGCCGTGATGCTCTGGGTGATGGATGCGTCTGTGAACATCTCCATGGAGCCGTTCCGCGCCTTCGTCGCCGATCAGCTGCCGAATACGCAACGGCCACTCGGCTTTGCGCTGCAGACGCTGTTCATCGGCGTCGGGGCGGTGCTCTCCTCGGTGCTGCCCTGGGTGCTGGCGCACTTCGGGGTGTCGAATGTCGCTCCGCCGGGGGAGATTCCGACGACGGTGCGTATCTCGTTCTACATCGGCGGCGCCGTCCTCATCAGTTCCGTGCTGTGGACGGTGCTGAGCACGCGTGAATACCCTCCGGAGCGGTTGCGGGGCTTCAGCGACTCCCCACCGGCACAGCCCCTCACGGATGCCTCGCGCGCCTGGCGGCCGGGCCTAGTGCTGCTCGTGCTCGGCGCGGCCGGGATCCTCGTCATTCGCCACGATGGGCTCGACGCGAAGCTGTATCTGCTCGCCGGCGGCCTGGCGGTGGCGGGAGGGCTGTTTCTATGGCTCAGTCGCGCCCGCAGCCGCGGGATGGTCCGCCAGGTCATGGCTGACCTCTACGGCATGCCGAGCGCGATGCGCCGGCTCGCCTGGGTGCAGTTTTTTTCCTGGTTCGCGATGTTCGCGCTGTGGATCTACACCACGCCGGCGGTGACCGCGGTGCAGTTCGGTAGCAGCAATCCGCTCTCGGGCGCCTATAACGCCGGGGCCAACTGGGTGGGCGTGCTGTTCGGCGCGTACAACGGCTTCGCGGTCTTCGCCGCGCTCATCATCCCGCAGCTGGTCCGCTGGGCCGGGGTGCGCTGGACGCATGTGATCAACCTGGTTGCCGCCGCCGTCGGCCTCGCCTCCTTCCTCTGGGTCCGCGACCCGCGCTGGTTGCTGGTGTCGATGCTCGGGGTGGGATTCGGGTGGGCGTCGATTCTCTCGCTGCCCTACACGCTGCTCGCCGACAACCTGCCGGCGGAGAAGATGGGCATCTATATGGGGATCTTCAACTTTTTCGTCGTCATCCCACAGCTGCTCGCCGCGAGCGTGCTCGGGGTGCTGCTGAAAACCTTCTTCGCCGGGCAGGCGGTGTTCGGTCTGGTGCTGGGCGGCGTGAGCTTGGCGCTGGCCGGCCTGTGCACGCTGCGCGTCGCCGAGCCGAGCGCCGGGGTGCTCAAGGCGGCGGCCCCGGCCCCGCAGAGCTAGGCGCAGTCCGGCCGCGGGCGGTCGCTCGGGGCGCTGATCGGGTATCCTGTGCGGATGCTGATCGAGCGCATCTGGACGGGCAATGCCTACCGCAATTTTCACTACCTGGTGGCCTGTCCGCAAACCGGTGAGGCGCTCGCCATCGACCCGCTCGAGTGGCGGCTGTGCCAGGACATGGCGCAGCGCAAAGGCTGGCGGATCACGCAGATCCTCAATACCCACGAGCATCGGGACCACACCGGTGGCAACGCGGCGCTCGTTGAGGCGACTGGCGCCAAGGTGCTCGCACACGCCGCGGCGGCGAAGCGGATCGGCGGCGTCGAGCGCGGACTCGGCGCCGGGGATGTGATCCACGTGGGCCGGCTCGAGCTCGAATGCCTCGACACCCCGGGGCACACGCTCGCGCACCTGTGTCTGCTCGCGCACGGCGAGCAGCCGGCGCTGTTCAGCGGCGATACGCTGTTCAATGCCGGCGCGGGCAATTGCCACAACGGCGGCGATCCGGAGCGTCTCTACGAGACCTTCAGCCGGCTGCTGGCGCGCCTACCGGATACGACCCGGGTGTTCCCGGGCCACGACTACCTCGTGCGCAATCTCGAATTCACGCTCGATCGCGAACCGGACAATGCGCTCGCCCGAGCACTGCTGACGAATGTTCGAACCGCCGACTCGGCCGATGCGCCGGTGACCACACTCGCCGACGAACGGCAGATCAACACCTTTCTGCGCCTGGACAGTGCCTCGCTCATCGAGCGACTGCGCGCCGGGCAGCCCGATCTGCCGGCACACCCGGATGCGCGTACGGTCTTCCTGCGCCTGCGCGAGCTGCGCAACCGCTGGTAGTAGAATGCGCCGGCCATGAGTCTCGACCCGATCCTCGAGCGGCTCAATGCGGCCCAGCGCGCCGCAGTGACCGCACCCTTAGGCCCGGTGCTGGTGCTGGCCGGCGCCGGCAGCGGCAAGACCCGCGTGCTCACGCATCGCATTGCCTGGCTGATTCAGGCCGAGGGCGTCTCGCCGCACTCGATCCTCGCGGTCACTTTCACCAACAAGGCCGCCGGCGAGATGCGCGCGCGCATCGAGTCCTTGCTCGGCATGCCGCCCGGGGTGCTCTGGATCGGCACCTTCCACGGCATCGCCCACCGGCTGCTGCGCCGGCACTGGCACGAGGCTGGACTCGTGGAGAGCTTCCAGATCATCGACTCCGAGGACCAGCAACGGCTGATCAAGAAGATCCTTCGGGCACAGCAGCTCGACGAGACCCGCTGGGTGCCGCGCGAGGTGCAGTGGTTCATCAATTCCAACAAGGACGAGGGCCGCCGCAGCAAGCACTTGAAAGCGGGCAACGACCCGATCCGCGCGCAGATGATCCGCCTGTATGCGCTGTACGAGGAGGCCTGCGCCCTCACCGGCGTGGTCGATTTCGCCGAGCTGCTGCTGCGCGCGTTCGAGCTGTGGCGCGATCAGCCGGCGCTGCTGGCGCATTATCGTCAGCGCTTCCGTCACATCCTGGTCGATGAGTTCCAGGATACCAACACCATCCAGTACGCGTGGCTGAAGCTGATTGCCGGCGAGGGCGGTTGCCCGTTCGTGGTTGGTGATGACGATCAGTGCCTGGCTGCCGGCACAATGATCGCGATGGCTGATGGCTCTCAGAAAGCCATCGAAGCAATTGAGGTGGGCGAGCAGATCATTTCCGGCTACGGCAATGGCGATTTCAGGCCGGCCGCAGTCACGCGAAAGTTTTCCGTCCACCGCCAGGGAACAATGGTTCGTCTGAACATGCGCTCAGGGCGAGTCATCTGCAGCACTCCTGAGCATACCCATCTGGCCGGATATCTCCTGGGTGAGACGCCACGAACCTACGTTCTATACCTCATGCACAAGGAAGGCATCGGGTACCGGCTCGGCACCTCTGAGGTCTATACAAATGCCGAAGCCAAGCCCATGGTGGGTTTCAAACATCGGGCGCGCGTCGAACACGCGGACGCTGCCTGGGTCATTCGTACCCATTCCAATGAAAGTGACGCGCGTCTCGATGAGACGCTGACGTCACTAAAGTACGGACTGCCGACGTTGCCGTTCGTGCCGCGCAAGGGGAAGGCGCGCAACGCACCGGTGCACGATCCGGAATATATCGCGCGGGTTTTTAGATCCATAGATTCTGAGTCGGCCGCGATCCGACTTCTCGCCGACGTAGGATTAGACCCGGAGCGCCCACACCATGTGCCTCGTAGCCGCAATTCATGTCGGCGCAACCTGGTAATCACATTGTGCGGTGATCGCCAGGGATCAAATCCCATGCACTGCATCAGCATCGTCGGAACAAGCGAGGTCGATAAAGCCGTGCTGAAGGAGAACGGCTTTAGCGTCAGAGCAGCGAAGACCGGATCCAAGGGTTGGCGGTTTGAGACGGCACGAAGCGATTTTGCCGAACTGATGGAGATTGCGCGGCGCATTCGCAAAGCGCTCGGTGCGCGTTTCGTCCTTCAGGCAAGAATCCTCGATCGCGCGCTTCCGTTTGTTCAAGCGGCGGCAATTCGACCCGGAATGGTCATGGCGACTGAAAATTCCGGATTCGATATTGTGGAGCGGGTAGAACACCAAGAGTCGGATACTCAAGTTTTTGATCTGAACGTCGATCGCACACATAATTACATCGCCAACGGTGTTGTTACACACAATTCCGTGTACGGCTGGCGGGGGGCGCGTGTGGAGAACCTCCAGCAGTTCGGACGGGATTTTCCGGCAATTAATCTGTACCGACTGGAACAGAACTACCGCTCGACGGGGACGATTCTGGCGGCCGCGAACGGGTTGATCCACAACAATTCAGGCCGACTGGGCAAGACGCTCTGGACCAGCGGCGATGAAGGCGAGCCGATCCGCATCTATGCTGCGTTCAACGAGCGCGACGAGGCGGAGTTTGTTTGCCAGCGTATCCGCGAGCACGTCGCGCACGGCGGGGTTCATCGTGACATCGCGATTCTCTACCGCTCGAACGCGCAGTCGCGGGTATTCGAAGAGATGTTTCTGGCCGCTCGCATCCCCTACCGAGTGTACGGCGGCCTGCGATTCTTCGAGCGGGCTGAAATCAAGGATGCGCTCGCGTACCTGCGCCTGATTGCCAACCGGCGTGACGATGCCTCTTTCGAGCGGGTCGTGAATCTGCCGACCCGGGGCATCGGAGCGAAGAGCCTCGATACGCTGCGCGCCGCGGCTCGTGCGGCCGGCAGTCCGCTCTGGGAGGCGGCGCAGGCCACCGTCGCGGGCGATGCGTTGGGGCCGAAGGCCTCGGCGGCGCTGCGCGGATTCCTCGAGCTCATCGAGCGCCTGAGCGCCGAAGTGCAGGGCCTCGCGTTGCACGAGCAGGTCGATCGGATGCTGGAGGTGAGTGGCCTGATCGAATTTCACAAGCGCGACAAGGCTGACCGCGGCGAGGCGCGGGTGGAGAACCTGGAGGAGCTGGTGAGTGCCGCGCGCGGCTTCCAGGCCGATACGCTGGATACCGATCTGCCGCCGCTCGAGGCGTTCCTCGCCCATGTGACGCTCGAGTCCGGGGAAGGCCAGGCCGACGCCTGGGAAGACTGCGTGCAGATGATGACGCTGCATACCGCGAAGGGGCTGGAGTTTCCCGTCGTGTTTCTCACCGGTATGGAGGACGGTCTGTTCCCGCACCAACGCTCGATCGGCGATCTGGACGGCCTCGAGGAAGAGCGCCGCTTGTGCTATGTCGGCATGACCCGGGCAATGAAGCAGCTGTACCTGACGTATGCCGAGCAGCGCCGGCTGCACGGCGTCGACAGTTACAGTCAGCCCTCGCGCTTCATCAAGGAGACCCCGCAGGAGCTCATCGAGGAGATCCGGCCGCGGCTGCAGGTGGCCCGGCCGGTGGCGAGCGGGCGATTTTCACGTGAGTCCACGTACGACACCGCGCCGGTGCACCGAGGGAGTTACGGGACACCCCGGCCGCGCGCCGAGCCGTCCATACCCGGCTTGCGGCTTGGGGCGCGCGTTCGCCACGGCAAATTCGGCGAAGGTGTGATCCTCAATCTCGAGGGCAGCGGCCCGCAGGCCCGCATTCAGGTCAACTTCGAGCGCCAGGGCCTGAAGTGGCTGGTCATGCAGTACGCCAATCTGGAACCCCTATGAAGATTCTCATCCTCGGTGCCGGTCAGGTCGGCCGTACGGTCGCCCGCCACTTTTCGCGCGAGGAGGCTAATGACGTCACCGTCGTCGACAACGACGAGGACGTGTTGCGAGATCTGCAGGATCGTCTCGATGTGCACACCGTGGCCGGCAACGCGGCATTTCCGAGCGTGCTGCAGGCCGCTGGCGCGGGTGAGGCGGATTTGCTCGTCGCGCTGACCAATAGCGATGAAGTCAACATGATGGCCTGCGAGGTCGCCTTTCGCCTGTTCCGCACGCCGACCAAGATCGCACGGATCCGTTCCGCGGAGTACACCTCCCGGCCGGAGCTGTTCAGCGAAACGGCGATTCCGGTCGACGTGTTCATCAGCCCCGAGCAGCTCGTCACCGAGTACCTCGAGCGCCTCATTCACCATCCGGGGGCGTTTCAGCTGCTCGAATTCGCCGGCGGTAAAGTACGACTCGTGGGCGCACGCTCTGAGCCGGGTGGACTGTTGGTCGGACACAGCCTGCGCGAGTTGCCGGAGCTTCTCGGGCAGATCCAGACGCGTGTGGTGGCGATCTACCGCGCCGGTCGTCTGGTTCCCCCGCAGGGCGATTCAGTCATCGAAGCGGGCGATGAGGTCTTCTTCCTCGCGGTGAGCGAGGACGTGCACAGCGTGATCGGCGCGTTGCGGCGCGAGGATTCACGCGTGCGGCGTGTTCTGATCGCTGGTGGCGGCAATATCGGGCAGCGGCTGGCGCGCTCACTGGAGCGCGGCGCCCAGGTCAAGCTCATCGAGCACGATTCACGACGTGCCCAGCTGCTCTCGGAGCAACTGGAGAACACCATCGTGCTGTCCGGAGACGCGGCCGATGAAGAGCTGCTGATCGAGGAGAACATCGATAGCGCCGATGTATTCGCCGCGATCACCAACTCGGAAGAGACCAATATTCTCTCGGCCATGCTCGCCAAGCGGCTCGGCGCGCGCCGCGTCATGGCGTTGGTGAACGCGTCTTCGTATGCGGACCTGATCGAAAGCGGAAGCATCGACGTGGCGGTGACGCCGCAGACGATTACGATCGGGACGCTGCTGGCGCACGTGCGCCGCGGTGAAGTCGTGCGTGTGCACGCGCTGCGGCGTGGCGCTGCTGAGGCTATCGAGGCGGTGGCGCGCGGCGAGGAGCGGAGCTCGCGCGTGGTGGGGCGGACCGTGCAAGACATTGATCTGCCCGAGGGCGCCTCGATCGGTGCCATCGTGCGTGGCGAGCAAGTGCTGATGGCACACCATGACACCCGGATCCGGGCCAATGATCATCTCATTCTCTTTCTCGCCGACCGGCGCCACATCGACGCAGTGGAGCGTCTGCTGATGCGGGCGGCGCCCTGATTACCCGCCCATGCTCGGCATCATTTATTTCCTTGGATTGATCCTGGCCGCCTTCGGCCTGGTCTATGCGCTGCCGATCGGATGCTCGCTCGTCACGGGCGATGGTCTGTGGTCGACCTTCCTGGTGTGCGCGGCGCTGACTACGACTGTGGGCCTGGGAGTCGCGGCCCTGACTTACAAATACCGCCGCGAGCTGAAACCGCGCGATGGGTTTTTGCTGGTGACCGTCGGCTGGATCTTGCTCGCGGCCGTCGCGACGCTGCCGCTCCTGATGGCCATGCCGGGGCTGACCTTCGCCCGCGCGCTGTTCGAGACGATGTCGGGCCTCACCACTACCGGTTCGACGGTGTTCACGGGGCTCGATTCGCTCGCGCCGTCGCTGAATTTCTGGCGCTGCACGCTCATTTGGGTCGGCGGCCTGGCGGTGATCGTGGTGGCCATGGGCGTGATGCCATTGCTCGGTATCGGCGGCATGCAGCTGTACAAGGCGGATGCGCCCGGGCCGGTGAAGGATCAGAAGCTCGAACCACGCATCACCGAGGCCGCCCGCTCGGTGTGGCTCGTGTACGTGCTGCTCACCGCGGCCGGCATCTTTGCGCTGCGGGTCAGCGGCATGACCTGGTTCGATGCGATCTGCCATGCATTCTCGGCGGTTTCTCTCGGCGGGTTTTCCACGCACGATGCCAGCATCGCTTATTTCCACTCTCCGGCCGTGGAAATGGTGTTGATGGTGTTGATGCTCGCCGCTTCGATGAATTTCACCCGCCATTTCGTGGCGCTGCGGCGTCTGACGCTCAAGCCCTATCGTAATGATCCGGAATTCAAGGCGATGGCGATCGTGCTGTCGCTGAGCGTCGTTGGCGTGGCGCTGCTGTTGTTTTTCGATGGAATCTATTCGAATTTCAATACTGCGCTGCGCTACTCGGCTTTCAACGTGATTTCGATGGCGACCACCACCGGCTGGGTGTCGGTCGGTCGCGGCGGATTTCATGGCTGGCCTGTATTCGCGCCCATTTGGATGTTGTTTCTCTCCGGCATGGTGTGCAGCACCGGCACCAGCGGTGGTGGCATCAAGATGTTCCGAACGCTCGTGCTGGCCCGCCAGGCCGAGCGGGAATTGAAGCTGTTGGTGCATCCGAGTGCGGTTGCGCCGGTGCGTGTCGGCCGCAGACCGATTCCGGAGCGTGCCGCCGACGGCATCCTCGCCTTCATTTTTCTCTATTTCATGGCCGTCGCGCTGCTCGTGTTTGCCATGTTGCTTACCGGCATGGGTTTTGATTCGGCGTTCCGCGTGACCATCGCCTCGATCAACAATACCGCCTACGGGTTGCCCGGACACGCGCAGTGGAACCTGCATGCGCTCACCGAGCCGCAGATCTGGATCTGTACCACCGCGATGTTGCTCGGGCGGCTGGAGATCTTCAGCGTCATCGTGCTGTTTACGCGCACGTTCTGGCGCAAATGATCGTGCGTCCGGTGGCCGCCCGGCCGCTCAGGGTGATCGGTCACGCAGGCCGAGTTCGCGGCTGTAGGTGACATCCATCGGGTTGTCGTACCACCCCGTGACCCATGGTTTGACCAGGTGCTTGCTGTCGTAGAAGTACAGCGGGATGATCGGCTGGTCGTGCAGCATCAGCCGCTCGGCACGCTCGAGCAGCGCGATGCGCCGGGCCGGATTGAGCGTCGCTTCGGCGCGATCGACCAATCGGTCGTAGTTCGGGTTGTCATAGTGCGGCATGTTGATGCCGAAGTCGCTCTTGAAGTACTGGGCGAAGGTGTACGGATCGTTGTAGTCCGCTTCCCAGCTGGAGCGGAACATGGTCGCCTCGCCGGTGCTGATGTTGTGCATCAGCGTGCTGAAGTCCTCGCGAACCAGGCGCACCCGCACGCCGAGCGCGGTGCGCCACATCGAGGCGACCGCGAGCGCCAAGTCCTGGTGGATCTCCCCGGTGTTGTACTGCAGCGTGAAGCGCAGCGGATGCGCGGCGGAGTAGCCGGCCGCCGCATACAGGCGGCGCGCCTCGGCGACTCGCGCGCCTAGGCTGAGGCGACTCCAGGCGGGCGCCTGCACCTGGTAGCCAGCCGTGCCGGGGGGGACCCAGCTGTAGGCGGGTTGCTCGCCGGTGCGCAGCACGTCCTGCGTGAGGCGCCGCCGCTGAATGACCAGGGCCAGTGCGCGGCGCAGTCCTCGCTCGCCCTTGAACGGCGCGCGCCGCAGGTTGAAGCCGTAGTAGTACGTTCCGAGCTGCGGTGCGACGTGCAGCTGGCTGCCCAGATGCGCACGGATCCAGCCGATCTCGGCGCGTGGCACCACATCCATGATGTCGAGCTCGCCGGCCCGGTACATCTCGAGTTCGGTATTCTCGTCGGTCGAGATGACGTAGCGCACCCCCGCGAGGCGGGTCTGAGCATTGCGCCAGTAATCGGGATTGCGGGTCAGTTCGATGTACGACCCGTGCACCCACTGCGTCAAGGTGAACGCGCCGTCGGAGGGCATGTGCCCGGGCTGCGCATAGGCGTCCCCGTAACGCTTCAAGAGCGCCGGGTCGACCGGGCACGTGGTCGGGTGTGCAAGTAGTGCAGGTAGATACTGCGCGGGCGTACGCAGCCGGATCACAACGGTATGCGCCGTGGGCGCGGACACGCCGAGATCTTGCGGCGGCAGACGGCCCGCAATGATGGCGGGCGCATTGCGGATCACGCTCACCACCGCGGCGTACGCCGATGCGGTGCGGGGATCGACCAGGCGGCGTAGTCCGTCGACGAAATCCACCGCGACGACCGGTGCGCCCGTCGACCAGCGCGCGTTGCGGCGCAACTTGAACGTGTACGTCTTGCCGTCGGGACTCAGCGTCCACCCCGTTGCGATGCCGGGCGCTGGGCGTCCGTGGCGGTTCAGGGTGGTCAGGCCCTCGCACAGATCGCGCAGTACGCGTTGCGCCTCGACGGATCGGGCCTTCTGCGGATCGAGGGAGTCCGGTTCGAGATCCAGTCCGCGCCGCAGGATGTTCGCCTCGCCGTGCCCGACCGCCGGGCCACCGCGATGCGGCGCACAGCCGACGAGCGCCGCGAGCACGAACGTGACGGTCGCACCCCAGGCCGCACGCATCCTCATGATCGCTCAGCGCGCCGGACGCAGTCGGTGTTCGTTGATCTGGCTGCGCAGCCGTTCCGTCGCTATGCGCGCCGCGCTCGCGAAGTCCTCACTCCGCGATGCGTAGAGAATCCCGCGGGATGAGCTGATGATAAGTCCGGTGCCGGCGGCGGTCTGGCCGCTGCGCACCACGGCAGCGACATCGCCACCCTGGGCGCCCACGCCGGGTACCAGCAGCGGCATCTCCCCGACGATGCGGCGCACCTCGGCGAGTTCCTGCGGGTAGGTGGCGCCGACCACGAGGAGGCAATTGCCGCGGGTGTTCCAGCGCCGCGCCGCCAGGTCAGCCACCACGTGATAGAGCCGCCGTCCGGCAGCATCGATCGTGAGGTCCTGCAGATCGCGCGCCCCGGGGTTTGAGGTGCGGCACAGCACGATCACGCCGCGCTCGGCATATTTGAGAAACGGTTCGAGCGAATCGCCGCCGAGGTAGGGGTTGACCGTGACCGCATCGGCACCGTAGCGCTCGAACGCCTCGTTCGCATAGCGCTCGGCGGTATTGCCGACATCGCCGCGCTTGGAATCTAGGATCACCGGGATGTCGGGGTAGGTCTCGTGAATGTATTCGATGGTGCGCTGCAGCTGGTCCTCGGCCTCGTAGGCCGCGTAGTGCGCGAACTGCGGCTTGTAGGCGCAGACCAGATCGGCGGTGGCGTCGATGATCGCCTTGTTGAACTGAAAGATCGGCGAGGCATGCGCGGCGACGTGTTCCGGAAAGCGTTCGATCTCTGGATCGAGTCCGACGCAGACCAGCGAGTCGTTGCGCGCCCAGCTGCTCTGCAGACGGCTGCTGAAGGCGCTCATGCGACGCGCGTCCCGGCGGCCAGCGCGCGCTTCTTCAGGTGTACCAGCAGCAGCGTGACGGCCGCCGGCGTCACCCCCGGCAGGCGGCCGGCCTGGCCCAGCGTCGCGGGCCGAACCTCACTCAGCCGCGCACGCACCTCGTGCGACAGTCCGCGGACCTCGGCGTAATCGATGTCTTCGGGCAAACGGGTCTCCTCGTTGCGGCGCTGGCGATCGATCTCGTCCTGCTGACGCTCGATGTAGCCGGCATACTTGGCGAGTGCCTCAATCTGAGCGGGCAGCTGCGCCAGGATGCGCTCGTCGCGCTCGGCCTCGCAACCGTCTGCCGCCGGTCCGCCGGCGATCTCGATCAGTACCTCGTAACGCACCTCGGGGCGGCGCAGCAGCTCGAAGGCCGACACATCGCGGCTCAGCGGTGCGCCGAGCACACGTTCGCTCCACGCGGCATCCAGAGTGTGCGGATGGACGCGCAGGCCCCGCAGCCGAGCGACCTCGTGTTCGACGCGCCGCTGTTTGGTTTCGAACACCTGCCAGCGCGCATCATCGACCAGGCCCAGGCGTCGCCCGATGGGCGTCAGGCGCTCATCGGCATTGTCCTCGCGCAGCAGCAATCGGTGCTCGGCGCGGCTGGTGAACATCCGGTACGGTTCGCGCGTGCCGCGGGTCACCAAGTCATCGACCAGCACACCGAGGTAGCCCTCGCTGCGCTGGGGCAGCCACGGGGACTGCCCGCGTACCGCGAGCGCGGCGTTGATCCCGGCGAGCAGCCCTTGCGCGGCGGCCTCCTCGTAGCCGGTGGTACCGTTGATCTGCCCGGCGAAATACAACCCGTGCAGCGGGCGTGTTTCAAGCGAGGGGCGCAGGTCCCGCGGGTCGAAATAGTCGTACTCGATCGCATAACCGGGGCGCGTCAGGTGCGCTCGCTCGAAGCCCGGGATGCTGTGCACCAGCGCCACCTGCACATCGAACGGCAGGCTGGTGGAGATGCCGTTGGGGTAGATCTCGTGCGTGCCCAGACCCTCCGGTTCGACGAAGATCTGGTGCGCGCTGCGGTCGGCGAAGCGCACCACCTTGTCCTCGATCGAGGGGCAGTAGCGCGGCCCGATGCCCTCGATCACGCCGGTGAACATCGGCGAGCGGTCGGTGGCGGCGCGGATGATCTCGTGCGTGCGCTCGGTGGTGTGCGTGATGTGGCAGGACACCTGGGTCGGGTGGTCCTGCGGTCGGCCGAGGAAGGAGAACACCGGCAGCGGCTCGTCGCTGTCCTGCACGCTCATCGCGCCGTAATCGAGCGAGCGTCCGTCGAGGCGCGGCGGCGTGCCGGTTTTCAGCCGCCCGACCCGCAGTGGCAGTTCTCGTAGCCGCGCGGCGAGCCGGTTCGAGGGCGGGTCGCCCGCCCGTCCCCCCGCGTAGTGGTCGAGTCCGACGTGGATTCGGCCGCCGAGAAACGTCCCCACGGTCAGTACCACCCGCGGCGCCTCGAACACGATGCCGGTCACGGTCACGACACCGCACACCCCATCGCGCTCGACCACCAGGTCGGCCACTTCCTGCTGGAACACCACGAGGTTCGGCTCGGCCTCGAGGATCGAGCGAATCGCCTGCTTGTAGAGCTGCCGGTCGGCCTGCGCCCGGGTGGCGCGCACCGCCGGACCTTTGCTGCTGTTGAGGGTGCGGAACTGGATACCGGCCCGATCGGCCGCCCGGCCCATCGCACCGCCGAGCGCGTCGATTTCCCGGACCAGGTGCCCCTTGCCGATGCCACCGATGGCCGGATTGCAGCTCATCTGCCCGAGCGTTTCGATGTTCTGCGTCAGCAGCAGCGTGCGCGCGCCCATGCGCGCGGCCGCCAGGGACGCCTCGGTCCCGGCATGGCCACCGCCGATCACGATGACCTCGAATGGATGGGTGAATCGCATCTGCATAGTGTAGTGCAGGCCCCGGTGCGGCCCAAACGGCGCAGCCGCGGCCCTTGCTTTATCATGCCCCACCGTGAGCCGACCCGCAGTCCCGATCCTGGCGCTGATGCTGCTCGCGGCGAGTCCCGCCGGACGCGCTGCGCCTGCACCGCGCCTGCCGCTCACGCCCTGCGAGCTGCGCTCGAACGGCGCGTTGCAGCTGGTCAAGGCCGAGTGCGGTCACCTGGCGGTGGCGGAGAACCCGGCCGATCCGCATGGCCGGCAGATCCATCTCGCCGTGGCCGTGGTGAGTGCGGTGAGCACTGCGGCACAGCCCGATCCACTGTTCGTTCTGGCCGGAGGTCCCGGGGAGGCCGCCAGCACCTTTTACGCGGGCGTGGCGAGCGCATTCGCGTGGATTCACCGCGACCGCAACATCGTGCTCGTCGACCAGCGCGGTACGGGCGGCTCGAACGCCCTTGTCTGTCCTTCACGAGCGCGCACGGGGCACGAGCTGCACGGCGCGCCCACGCAGGCGGCGATCGTCGCTGACACCGAACGCTGTCTGCGCCACCTGCGCACCCACGCCCACGTGCGCTTTTACACGACGGATCTGGCGGTCGAGGACCTGGACCGGGTGCGTGCTGCGCTCGGGTACCGCAGGATCGATCTGTACGGCTCCTCCTACGGCACCGTGGTGGCGCAGGAGTATCTGCGCCGCTTCCCGCAGCGGGTGCGCGCGGTGATTCTCGATGGGGTGGTGCCGCCGCAGTTGCCGATCGGCGCCCTCAGCGCCCTCAGCGCACAGCGGGCGGTGCGGCGGATTCTCGGCGAATGCGCCGCGCAGCCGACCTGTCGGGCTCGCTTCGCTCATCCGCTCGCGGACTACCGGCGCGTGCGTGCCGCGCTCGCCGCGCACCCGGTCACTCTCAGCGTGCCGGACCCGACCCGAGGCACGCCCGACCGACTGCGCATGAGCACCTACCAGTTGGGTGAGGTGCTCAGGCTCGCCAGCTACACCCCGGCGCTCGCAGCGCTGCTGCCGCTCGATCTGCACGCCGCGGCGGCGGGAAACTATGCGCCGCTCGCCGGGCAGTTCCTGCTTATCGAGCGGCTCTACAGCAGCGCGGTCGCCGCAGGCATGAACAACACCGTGGTCTGCTCCGAGGACGTGCCGTTTTATCGGGTGAGCGCTCGCCAGCGCGCGGCCATGCGCCGTACCTTCCTCGGTCTCGCGCCGCTGCGTGATCTGACGACGGTGTGCAAGCTTTGGCCCCGCGGGCCGGTCGCGACCGACTTTCACGCGCCACTGCATTCGACTGTGCCGGTGCTGTTGCTGTCGGGCAGCAACGATCCGATCACCCCGCCGCGCTACGCCGCCGAAGCCGCGCGCGGCTATCCGCACAGCCTCGATCTGGTGGTGCCGGGCTTCGGGCATGGGCAGCTGCTCGACCCATGCGTCGGCCGGCTGATGGCCCGCTTCATCGCGCGCGCCTCGGTCAAGGGCCTGAACACCCGCTGCATCCGCCGGCTGCGCCCGCCGCCGTTCTTTCTGACCGTGAACGGGCCGGGTCCATGATCGAGGCGCGCGCCCTGGTGAAGCGCTTCGGGACGGTGACCGCGGTCGATGGCGTGACGTTGCGCGCCGCCGATGGCCGGATCACCGGACTGCTCGGCCCGAACGGCGCCGGCAAGTCGACCACGCTGCGCATGCTCTACACGGTACTCACCCCTGACGACGGCGATGCCTGGGTCGATGGCGTGAGTGTCCTGACCGATCCGCTTCAGGCGCGGCGGCGCATGGGCGTGCTGCCGCACGGCGCCGGCCTCTACCCGAACCTGACGGCGCGCGAGAACATCGAATACTTCGGTACGCTGCACGGACTGGCACGCGGCGCGCGCCGCGCGCGCGCCGCGCACCTGATCGAGCGCCTCGAGATGCAGTCCTTCGCCGATCGGCTGGCGAGAGGTTTCTCGCAGGGCCAGCGGGTCAAGACCGCACTCGCCCGGGCGCTCGTGCACCAGCCGCGCAACGTGCTGCTCGATGAGCCCACCAACGGCCTGGACGTGATGGCGGTGCGCACGCTGCGACGACTGCTTGCCGAGTTGCGTGCCGAGGGGCACTGCATCCTCTTCTCCAGCCACGTCATGCAGGAGGTCGCGGCGTTGTGCGATGAGCTCATCATCATCGCCGCCGGCACGGTCATCGTGCAGGCCGCGCCAGAGGAGTTGAAGGCGCGCGCCGGCACCGCCTCGCTGGAGGAGGCGTTCGTGCGCCTGGCCGGCCTCGGTACGCCGGAGTCGAGCGCATGAGGGCGATCTGGCGCGTCTTTCGCAAGGAGTTTCGCGAGACGTTGCGCGATCGGCGCTCGCTGTTCACGACGTTGGTGATCGGGCCGCTGCTGATGCCGGCGCTGATCAGCGTGGCGCTCTCGATGGCGATCCGGCACGGCGCGGCCCCGGCGAGCCGGCCGATCGTGCTCACGGTGGCCCATGCCGAGCGCGCTCCGCAGTTGCTGCAGTTTCTGCGCCAGTACCGAGTCCACATCCGGGCGCTGCAGGCCGATCGCGCCACGGCGCGCGCGATGGTCAAGCGCTCGCACAGTCTGCTGCTGTACGTTCCGCGCGACTTCGGCGCGCGGCTCGCCGCCGGCAAGCCGGCGTCGCTGCGGCTGTATGCCGATGAATCCGAGCGCGCGGTGCAAAGCCGCGTGCAGCGCCTCGGGAGTCTGATCGGTCTGTACGGCGGCACTATCGCCCGGTTGCGCCTGGTGGCCCGTGGCCTCGATCCACAGCTGCTCGCCCCCATTGCGCTGCACGCCATTGACATCTCCACCCCGCAGAGCCGGGCGGCGCTGGTGCTCGGCATGCTGAGTTATGCCATTCTGCTGACGATGCTGATGAGTGGACTGTATATCGCGATCGATGCCACGGCCGGGGAGCGTGAGCGCGGCTCGCTCGAGCCGTTGCTGACCATGCCTGTCCGGCGCGAGTACTTGGTGTACGGCAAGATGCTCGCGGCCTGCGCCATGATGGTGGTGTCGCTGGTGCTGACGGTGGCGGCCTTCGCCGTCGCGCTGCACCACATCGGACTTGATCGGCTTGGCATGAGCGCGAACTTCGGCCCGGGTGTTGCCGCGGGCATCGTGCTCGGCTGCCTGCCGCTCATTCCGGCGGGTGCGGCGCTGATGACGCTTGTGGCCGCCTACACGCGCAGCTACCGCGAAGCGCAAACGTACGTCGGGCTGGTATTGCTGGTTCCGACGCTGCCGCTGATCTTTGCCAATATCATGGGATTGCGGCCGCGGCCGGCACTCATGGCCGTCCCATCGCTCAGTCAGCACTTCATCATCATGAGCCTGCTGCGCGCCCAGCCGCTACCGGCGACGGACCTGGCGATCTCGGCCGGCGTGACGCTCGCCCTGGGTGCCGTATTGACGTTTTTCGCCGGCCGGTTGTACCGACGCGAAAAACTGCTGGGCTGACGGTTGCGCCGCGATGGATGTAAAGGCCTGATCAGGAGACTCCACCGATGAAACATCTGCTCATCCTCGCGTTGGCGTTCACGCCGGCGCTCGCTCAGGCCGCGGCGCCGCGTGCGCTGTGCGCGCCGGCCACGCTGCAAGTCAGTGCCGGGGCCACAGTTGATCCCGCGCCGGATCGCGTCTACATCGAAGTGGGCGTACGGACGGAGGCGCCTCAGCCGAAAGTCGCCGCCGCGGACAATGCCGCTCGGATCGCGACCATGCTGGCCGCTGTGCGCAAGGCGGCCGGCCCCGCGGCCGAACTGACGACCGCCGATTATTCGTTGGCGCCGCAGTACCAGTATTCGAACACGGGCAAACCGCCCGCCATCACCGGCTATGTGGTGACCAATCTCGTGCGCGTGCGGCTCGATCACCTCAAGCGCATCGGGAGCGTGATCGATGCGGCCAACGCTGCCGGGGCGAATATGCAGCAGAATCTCCGGTTCGCCCTGCGTCATCCTGAAGCGGCGCGGGTGCGGGCGCTGGCGCTGGCGGCCCGTCGGGCGCGCGCGGCGGCCGGTGCGCTTGCGGCCGCCCTGGACCTCCGGATCGTGCGCATCCTCGCAGTGCGCCAGACCGGTGGGGCGGTGCGCGCGCCTTCACCCATGATGTTCGGGCCGGTGCTGCGCGCGCAGCGCATGGTGCCGGCCACGCCCATCGAATCAGGCAGCCTCCAGGTCAGCGCAGGCGTCAGCATGACTGTGGCGGTCGTGCCGCGGTAGGCGTACGCTGCGAGCACATCTACGATCGCGGCACGCCGCGGCGTGCCCGGGAGGAGGCTGACATGATCACCGTGCGCCACCTGCTCGAGGCGAAGAGGCCCGCGCTGTACAGCATCGCTGCGGATGCACCGGTCCTGGAGGCCGTGCGGTCCATGGCCGAACACGGCGTGGGTGCGCTGCTCGTGATGCGCGAGGGCGTGCTGACCGGCATCGTCTCCGAGCGGGACTATGCCCGCAAAGTCGTGTTGCGCGGGCGTGCCTCAGCACAGACCCCCGTGACCGACATCATGAGCTCGCCGGTTCTCACGGTGACCCCGGACGCCACGGTCCAGCACTGCATGGTCTTGATGACTGAGCGGCGCATCCGCCACCTGCCGGTGGTCCACGCCGGCCGCGTGCTCGGCGTGGTGTCGATCGGCGATCTGGTCAAATCGGTGATCGAGGACCAGCAGCGCACGATCGAGCAGCTGGAAAGCTACATCCACGGTTGACCCGCGCAGCGGGCCGCGCGGGTGGAGCGGCCCGCTCAGGCGCCGAGGAACATCCGGTACGCTGGATTGCCCGTCTCGTCGGCGTACTCATAGTGCAGATCGTTCAGATGCTGCAGGAATTCCTCGCGCTCCGGTGCGGGGACCTGGATGCCGGCGAGCACCCGCCCATAATCGGTGCCCTGGTTGCGATAGTGAAAGAGACTGATGTTCCAGCGTGAACCAATCGCGTCGAGGAACTTCAGCAGCGCCCCCGGGCGCTCCGGGAACTCGAACCGATA
Organism: Pseudomonadota bacterium; assembly: GCA_021838635.1. GTDB lineage: Bacteria > Pseudomonadota > Gammaproteobacteria > Steroidobacterales > Steroidobacteraceae > 13-2-20CM-66-19. Next base: position 49,038 of record JAKCDC010000006.1, on the reverse strand, counting down.
CAGCAGCTCATCGCGAATGCCGCGTGCCCGGCCGCCGATCATGTAGCGCACATGCAGCTTGGCCATCTCGTTTTCGCTCATGTCGGTGACGGTGTAACCGCCTGCGCGCAGCGCCTGTACCACGCCGTCCTTCTCCGTGCGCCCGCGCGCCAGGGAGAAGCTGACGAACACGTGCGCAGCCGCTTCGCTCTCGTAGCGATAATTGAATTCGGTGATGCTGCGCCGGCCGAGAATCTCGCAGAACTGCCGGAAGCTGCCCGGCCGCTCGGGGATGCACACCGCGAGCAGTGCCTCGCGCTCTGCGCCGAGATCGGCTCGCTCGGCCACGTGGCGCAAGCGGTCGAAGTTGATGTTGGCCCCGCTCGTGATTGCCGCCAGGCGTTTGCCCTGCCAGTGCTCGCGTGCGGCCAGCTTCTTCAGTCCCGCCACGGCGAGCGCGCCGGCCGGTTCGACGATCGAGCGGGTGTCTTCGAAGACGTCCTGGATCGCGGCGCAGATTTCGTCGTTGTCGAGCAGGATGACCTCATCGACGTGCTTACGGCACAGCTCGAAGGTCTCCTCACCGATCCGCTTCACGGCGACACCGTCGGCGAACAGGCCAACCCGCTCGAGCGTGACGCGTCGGCCGGCCTTGAGCGACTCGTACATGCCGGCCGCATCCTGCGGCTCCACGCCAATGATCCGGATGCCCGGATAGAGGTACTTCAAATACACGGACACCCCGGCGATGAGGCCACCGCCGCCGACCGGGACGAACAGCGCATCCAGGTGACCGCCGGTCTGGCGCGCCAGTTCCACGGCGATGGTTCCCTGGCCGGCAATGACGTCCGGGTCGTCAAACGGATGGACGAACACCAGGTTGTGTTCGCGAGCGAGGGTGAGTGCGTGTTCGAAGGCCGAGTCGTAGTCATCGCCGTGCAGCGTGACTTCCCCGCCGAGTGCGCTGACTGCCTGGACCTTGATCTGCGGGGTGGTCTGCGGCATCACGATGACCGCGCGGATCCCGCGTCGGCGAGCCGCGAGCGCGACACCCTGGGCATGGTTACCGGCCGAGGCGCACACCACGCCGCGCTGCGCGGCGGAGTCTGACAGCTTCGCGATGCGGTTGTAGGCGCCGCGTAGCTTGAACGAGAACACCGGCTGCAGGTCCTCGCGCTTCAGCAGCACGTCGTTGCCGATGCGCCCCGAGAGCCGTGGCGCCGGTTCGAGGGGTGATTCGATCGCGACGTCGTAGACGCGTGCCTTGAGGATCTGTTCGATATAGGGGCTGACCATGAGCGCTCAGGTCGTGAGGAAGGAGTGAATCGCGGTGACGAGCGGCGCGGTACCGGCCTCAAGAGCCGCGACGCCGCTGCACGTGGCGCGCTGAGTCTGCGGCGGCAGGTCGGCGGCGGTGAGCGCAAATCCGTGTGGATGCTCCGGCGCATGCAGGATCAGCAGCGGCTGGGTCACGGCGCGCAGCCGCTCGCGCAGCGCCCGGGTCTGCTCCAGCGCTGCGGCCTGAGCGGCCACCGCGGCGTGCTGCAGCCGCTCTCCGCAAGCCGAGAAGACGGCCTCCGGTGGCGCGTCGGGGCCGCAATCGGTGCGCGCACTGTTGCAGACGGCGCGCAGAAACTCATCGGCGGCCTCTGGATTGCGCGGTGGCGGGGGAGTCGCGGCGGTCGGCAGCGCGGCAATGATCAGGCGCCGCACGGCGGGGTGGGTGGCCAGCAGCTCGAGCACGACATGAGCGCCGAGGCCGCAACCGATCAGGTCGATCTGGCGCAGCCGCATGGTGTCGAGGAAGTCGCCGAGGGCGGCGGCGAGTTCGCCGAACGACAGGACGCCCGGGCGCTCGGATTGGCCGAAGCCCGGCAAGTCAGGCGCAAACGCCGAGCGGTCCTCGCCGAGTGCGGCCAGCAGCGCGCCGTACAGGCGTCCGGAGTGGCCGGCGGGGTGAAGCGCCAGCACGGGCGTGGCTTCCTCGAAGCCGCCGCCGCCCGGAATGGCGTGATGCACGTGCAGTTGTCCGAAACGGCACTCGAAGTAGCCGCGGCGGATGCGCGCCGCGGCGCGCGGCAGCGGAGATGATTTTCGGTTCGGCATGATCGAGCGCCATTGTGCCGCAGGCGGCAGGCGGGATTAAGCGAAATGAAGCACAGTCGGCGCCGGGCCGCCGCACAGCGGCGGCCCGGCGCGTTCAGCGACGCTTGCGGCGGACTCGAGCCGCGGTCTTCTTGGGGCTAACGCGCGCAGCGCGCGGTGTGCGCGGTGTGCGCGGTGTGCGCGGTGTGCGCGGTGTGCGTACCGTGGTGCGCGGCGCGGGCGGCTGTGCGCGCCGAGGAGCGCCAGCCTTCGGGCGGGTTCGCTTCGCCGCGCGCGGCGCAGCGCTCTTACGCGCAGCACTGCCTCGGGCCGCCGGCTTTACCCGAGCGTGTGTCGACTTTGGAGCGGCTTTAGCGCCTGCGCGCTTCACGAGTGGCTTTGCGCGCTTCGGGGTGCGCGGGGCCACCGTTTTGCGTGGCCTGCGGACGGTGCGCACGCGCTTCTTCGGCGCGGCCGCCTGGGCCTGCGCCCGCTCGTGCAGCGCAATTGTGCCGCCCTGTGGATCCATGATTTGGGCCACGCGGTCACCGCCCGGCACGACGTTCGGACCGTTCAGCACGCGTCCGCCGTGCGCCTCGACCGCCTTGAGCGCCGCCTCGATGCGCGCGACGCGCACAAAGCTCAACCACCGCGGTGGCTTGGACGGATCCTGCAGCACGTGCAGGCCACCGACGGGCACACCGGCATGCTCGATGATCTGATACAGGCCGCCGGCACCCATGTCGTGAGCGGGACCTCGGGTCCAGCCGAACAGCGGGGCATAGAACGCGAGCGCCCGGATCGGGTCAGTCGTGGCCAGTTCATGCCAGGAAAAGCGGCCCGCGGACGAGGCGGCGGCATCGGGCGGCCCGCTCATGGCCGGCGTAAACAGCGCGAACGCTGCGCCCTGCGGATCGGACAGCACGGCAAAGCGACCGATGCCCGGGATGTCGGTGGGAGCTTTGAGCAGTTTTCCACCGAGCTGCTGCGCCGTCTCGACGGTGGCGTCGACTTCGGGTGTCGCGATATAGACCAGCCAGTTCGGCGGCGTGCCGTTGTCGCGCACAGCCGACGGTTGGGGCATCAGTCCGGCGAGTCGCGCCGGTCCATTCATCCACAGGATGTAGCCCGGTACCGTGGACGCCTCGATCGTCCAGGGCAGCACGTTCGAATAAAAGGCGGCGGCGGCCTGAGCGTTCGGCGTCATCAACTCGTGCCAAACGAACTTGCCCCGCAGGTCGGTTTGACTCATGGCCACGGTCCCCCACGGTCTGACGGTCTACCCCGATTGCCTCACCGGCGTGTGGTCGCACGTCGATGAGAGCCTCATTGTGCACCGCGGCGTGCCGTAGTTCCATGCCGTGTTTGGCACTTCACGGCTCAGCCGGGTCGGGTACCGCTTGCGCCGCACCCAGTGCAACGAACTCACCTTCGAAGCGGCCGACGGACTGCCCGGCGCAGTAGAGCGTCGCCTGCAGAGCAAGGCGCGCTCGTCCACGCCGCGCCAGGACACCGGTGAACCGGTCCCAGGCCCGCGGATCGTCGAGGCGACAGTGCGCCTCAATGTCCCCCGTCATCGGACGGTCATATTCCATGCGGCTGCGCTGGATCATCGTGCGGGCGCTGATGCCCGCAGCGGCAAGGCGCAGATGCAGCAGGCTCCACGCCGCGAGGGTCGCGACCGCAGCGGCGCTGCCGCCGAACACCGTGCCACTATGATTGATGTTGGCCGCAAGAGGCGCGCTGAGCTGCACGCAGTCGAGATTGGCCTCCGCGACACGCACGCCGAGCGACGCCGTCAGCGGAATCCGCGCACGCAGATAATGTTCCAGGGCGCCAGCCGACTCTTCCATCGCCGGGGTGCGTACCGTTACCAGTTGCCGGTGTTGGGCATCGATTGCCAGGGCTCGGCCGGCGGCAGCGGCCCACCGCGCTGCAGCAGCTCGATGGAGATCTGATCCGGTGAGCGCACGAACGCCATGTGTCCGTCGCGCGGCGGCCGGTTGATCGTCACCCCGTGCCGTTGCAGCCGCTCGCAGGCGGCGTAGATGTCATCGACGGCGTAGGCGAGGTGACCGAAGTTCCGGCCGCCCGTATAGGTCTCGGGGTCCCAATTGTGGGTCAGTTCTACCTGCGCGCTCTCATCGCCTGGCGCGGCGAGGAACACCAGCGTGTAGCGTCCCTGCGGATAGTCCTTGCGTGAGAGCTCCTTCAGGCCGAGTGCATCACAGTAAAAACGCAGCGAGGCGTCCAGATCCGCAACCCGGACCATGGTGTGCAGGTACTTCATGCGCTCTCCTTAGAACATCTCCGACGGTCCCGGAGGAGTGATGTTCACCGGGTGCCGTGAGGCAATGAACTCACCGGTGATCATCTCCGAGTAGGTTTGTCCGGGGCCGACCATCGGGTACACGCCGGCGTCGGGGTCGATCACGACCTCGAGAAACGCCGGGCCCGGAAAACGCAGGAACTCCTCGATCACGCGCGGCACGTCGGCCTTGCGCTCGAGGCGCACGGCGTAGGGAAAACCATCGGCCTCGGCGGCGCGGATGAAGTCCTTCTTGTGCAGTGAGCGGTCGCTCGCCGAGAGTCGGCCCTTGAAGAAGAGTTTCTGCCACTGCTTGACCATGCCGTCACCGCAGTTGTTGAGCACTACGATCTTGATGGGCAGCTCGTAGGTGGTGACGGTCTCCAGCTCCCCGATGTTCATGCGGATGCTGGAGTCGCCGTCGATATCCACCACCAGCTTGTCAGGATGGGCGAGCTGCGCGCCGATCGCGGCCGGCAGGCCGAAGCCCATCGTGCCCATGCTGCCGGAGGTCAGCCACAGGCGTGGCCGGCGGAAGTCACTGTACTGCGCCGCCCACATCTGGTGCTGGCCGACGCCCGTGGTGATGATGGCTTCTCCGTCGGTGTGCCGGTTGATCTGCTCGATGACGTAGTACGGCTGGATGCGTTCGCTGTCGTGGTCGTAGTTCATCGCGTGATCGCGCTTGAGTGCATCCAGGTGCGCGTGCCACGCGGTCAAATCGACGTGAAATCCGCTTTGCTGGCCGTGCGCGGTGAGCGCATGCAGCGCCTCGGGAAGCATTCCGACGTGACTCCAGTGCGCGCGTTTGACCTTGTTGATCTCGGCGCTGTCGATGTCCAAGTGCGCGATGCGCCGGGCGCTGGGGGCGAACTTGGCCGGCACGCCGGCCACCCGGTCGTCGAACCGCGCACCGACCGTGATCAGGAAGTCGCAGTCTTCGACGGCATAATTGGCGAACGCCGCGCCGTGCATGCCGAGCATGCGCATCGCGAGCCGGTGCGTCGTGTCGATAGCCCCGATACCCATCAGTGTCGTGACCACCGGCAGTTCGAAGGCACTCGCGAACTGCAGCAGCGCGTCCGCGGCATTGCCGTGGATGACGCCGCCGCCGGCATAGATCAACGGGCGGCGCGACTCGGCGAGAATCTCGAAGAAACGCGCCGCGGCACGCGAGTCGAGGCGCCGCTCGGTGAGCGCCTGCATGCGCCGGCGGTATCCGGGAATGGACAGCGTGCCCGACCCCTGGAACAGGCCTTCCCAGTTCTGCACATCCTTCGGGACATCCACCACGACCGGCCCCGGCCGGCCGGTGCGGGCCAGCTCGAAGGCGGTGCGCATGGTGGCCTCGAGCCGCTCCGGCTCGGTCACCAGGAAAACGTGCTTGGCCACCGAACCCATGATGGCGGTGACTGGGGCCTCCTGGAACGCATCGGTTCCGATGGCCGCTCGCGACACCTGTCCGCAGATCACGACGATGGGCACCGAGTCGGCCATGCAGTCGCGTACCGGGGTGACCGTGTTCGTCGCACCCGGACCGGAGGTGACCAGGCACACCCCGACGCGGCCGGTGGCGCGTGCGAAGCCGGCGGCCATGAAGCCGGCGCCCTGCTCATTGGCCGGCACGATCAGCGGAATCTGTCGCCCGCCGGTGCTCTGCTGTTGCTCGTTGTAGAGGAACACCGCGTCGTAGGTCGGCAGGATCGCCCCCCCGCTGTAGCCGAAGATCGTCTCTACCCCCTCGTCTGCCAGCACCTGCATGATCATCCGGGCGCCGGACATTCTCTGCCCGGCGAGCGGGTGGGCGCTGTGGCTGGATTCGGGGACGGTCGTGATCATGGCGGCGCTCTCATGTGGCGGCGGCTGGGTTCCGGGAAAAAAGGAGATGCTGCGAGACTAGCAGGTCGGTCCGCCGGCCGGAAGTTGCGCCCCGCAGGGGCGGGCGCATGGCCGCTGCCGGTGCGATCCTTTATTCTGGTACCGTCCCGCCCGATTTTCCCTGGAAGCCCATGCGTCACATCATCGCCATCCTGCTGCAGAACGAAGCCGGTGCACTCAGCCGTATCGCCGGCATGTTCGCCACTCGCGGCTACAACATCGAATCGCTCTCGGTCGCCGCCACGCACGATCCGACCGTCTCGCGCCTGACGCTGGTGACGCAAGGTTCCGATGCGGTCATTCAGCAGATCGTCAATCAGTTGTACAAGCTGATCGACGTCGTGAGCATCGAGGACATGACTCGAGGTGAGCACCTCGAGCGCGAGCTCATTCTGGTCAAAGTCAAGGTGCAGCCCGACCAGGTTGACGCGGTGCGCGGCTACGTCGTGCGCACCGGCGGGCGGGTGCTCGACCCGGCGCCGGATGGTTTCATCGTGGAATTGACGGCGAGCGAGGCGGAGGTCAATGCATTCGAGGCCGAACTCGCCCGCAGCGCCGAGCTGCTCGAGGTGGTCCGCAGTGGCGCGCTCGGTATCGAGCGTAATGCGCGCCCCATGCGCATGGTGCGCGCGTAAATCGCGGCGGGCCCGGCTGTGCGGGCCCGCCGCAGCACACTACAGCGCCGCCTCGTCGGTCTCGCCCGTGCGGATGCGGATCACACGTTGGATGTCGGTGACGAAGATCTTGCCGTCGCCGACCTTGGAAGTCTTGGCCGACTTCAGAATGGCCTCGATCACCGCATCCACCAGGTCGGAGCGTACCGCCACCTCGATCCGAGTCTTCGGCACGAAGTCCACCACGTACTCGGCGCCGCGGTACAGTTCGGTGTGCCCGCGCTGGCGCCCGAAGCCCTTCACTTCCGTCACCGTCATGCCTGAAACCCCGATCTCCGAGAGTGCGGCGCGCACGTCGTCGAGCTTGAACGGTTTGATGATCGCGGTGACCAGTTTCATGTGCGGGCTCTCCGGTAGGGGCAGTCTCTAGCGTAACGTGCGGTCGCGCAGGGAATCTCCCGCGCGCCGGTCAATCTTGCCACGGCGGATTTTGCAGCTTTCGTGCCATGGGGGGAATGCCCGTAACTGCCTGAGTCTGTGAATACGCATACGCCAGGCGGCCAGGGGCGCGCACCATTATGGCGCGGTGGGCGCCGCAGTGCGCACCACGATGGGGCGATCCGGCCTCCGTGGGGGCGGGCGTCTCGCGCCGCAGTGGCGGGGCATGCCCGGACTGACCGGCGCCGAACCGATGGGGGCCTCGCGGGCGCCCCCCTGTCTCGGCGTAACAGCGGTCCGCGATTGGCGCAAGAACGGTGAGCGCAGTGTTCATGACCGCACTTGCGCCGCCACCGGTGAAGGCGATCCTCTTGCACGCGGACCTCTTTACAGAGTGGCTGTTTATTTGTGCAGTATTCTGCATGACGTCCCCTTTGCGCGGCGGCCCGGTGAGGCGTGGACAGGGTGCGCTCTCCAATCCCGCCGGCCGATTCGAACGGCACAGCACCGAGGCGGTGGACGACGGCTGGTTCCAGGAAACCGAGACCGAAGGGCCGCCGCTCACCGTGACCCCCGAGCATGCCCGCGGGCTGATCAGCAGCAACGACTCCCCCGACATCCCATTCGAGCAGTCGATCAATCCGTACCGCGGCTGCACTCATGCCTGCGTGTACTGCTATGCCCGCACCCACCCATGCCTACATGGGACTGTCGGCGGGCCTGGATTTCGAGACCCGGCTTTCCTACAAAGCGGATGCGGCGGCGCTGTTGCGGCGCGAGCTGGACCGTCCGGGTTACCTCTGCAAGCCCATCACGCTCGGCGCCAACACCGATCCGTACCAGCCCATCGAGCGTCAGCTGCGCGTCACCCGCCAGATCCTCGAGGTGCTGGCCGCGTACCGCCACCCGGTCACCATCATCACCAAGAGTGCGCTCGTGTTGCGCGAGCTCGATCTGCTCGGCGCGCTGGCGCAGGACAACCTGGTGCAGGTCGGGATCAGCATCACGACGCTCGACGCCGAGCTGAAGCGGCGCATGGAGCCGCAGGCGGCATCACCGGCGGCGAGGCTGCGCACGGTAAGCGAACTCACCGCGGCCGGCATTCCGGCCGGCGTGTTGGTCGCGCCGGTGATCCCGGCGCTCACCGAGCATCAGATGGAAGGTATTCTCGAGGCGGCGGCCGCAGCGCGAGCACGGTGGGCCGGATACGTGCTGCTGCGATTGCCTTACGAACTGCGCTCGCTATTCAGCGAGTGGCTTCATGTGCACTACCCGGACCGAGCCGCGCATGTGTTATCCCTGATCCGCCAGATGCGTCATGGGCGGGAGAATGATCCGCGCTTTGGCAGCCGCATGCGCGGCGAGGGTCCGCTGGCCGACGTGCTGCGGGTCCGCTTCCAGGCGGCCTGCCGCCGGAAGGGCTTGAGCTGCGCACGGAGTGTATTGCTCGACGTCGGTCGCTTCCGGCGCCCGGGCGCCGGTGCGCAGCTGACGCTGGATTTCTAGTACCGAGCGCTCCAGAGTAGCGGTTCCGCAGGGTGTGCGTGGCCTCGCCCGCGCGCGCCGGATGTCCCCATGCAAAGACTGGATCGCGAGGGGGCGGTGAGTGGGTCGTGCAGGTTCTTGCCGTAGACGATCCGGTGCAGTGGCTCGTCTCACCGGTCCGGGCCGGGTCAACTGGATCCGTCCGTCGCCGCCCTCACAGGGGTCGATAGCGGAAACGCGCGACGAGTCGATGCTGGTCACCGGGGTAGATGACCCGGACATGGGTGATGCGCTGCGTGTCACGCCAGGTATTGCGCTCGATCGCGAGGCAGGCGCAATTACGACGAATGGCCAGCCATCGTGCGATGTCGGCATCCGCATTCAGTGCCCCGATCTGATGCTCCGCTTCCGTCCACGGAATGCGCTGCAGGAGCCACCTGCCCGGTGAGATGGCGGTGAATCGTTCGGCCCGCGCCTCGGGCACCGCGCGCAGGTTGATGAGCCGCTCCTCCAGCGCATGCGCCCGACCGGCGGCGCGATGCAGGCCGGTCAGCGACAACACCGGTGTGCCCGGTGGCACGCCTAGCGCTCCGGCATCCCGGGCGGTGGCGCGGCGCACATGCCGAGCCAGAGACTCATATGCGTAGGGAATGCCCGCGGCGAGCAGCTCCGCCTCGATGTCGTGGATCTCGAGCACCGATTCTTGTGGGCGCGGCATGTTCACGGTGGTGCCGGCGCGCCGCCGCCGCGTGACGAGCCGCTGTTCGGCCAACGCGCCGAGCGCTTTGCCGATGGTCATGCGCGCGCAGCCAAATTGCCGCGCCAACTCGTGCTCGGACGGCAGTCGGTGGCCTGCGGGCCATTCGCCCGATACGATCTTCTGCCGCAGCGCATCATAGATTTCACGGGAACGGGGCACGGTACCGGTGCGTGCCAGGGAGGAAGCAGCGCCGCCTTCCATGATCATGCCGTCTGCAGGAGTCGGTTCAACGTTCGGCGATAGGCGGCGTTGATCCGGTCCCGGTCTCGGTGTCTGCCGTTCTCCACTACCCGCTCGCCGCCGGCGATGACGTCCTTGATCAGCGAGCGGCCCGCGGCAAACACCCACGTATCGATCGCGGAATCCGTGGTACGTCCGGTCAGATCGGCATGCTCGGCATCCAGTCCGATAAAGTCCGCACGATAACCCGAGGCGATGGTGCCCACCGGCAGTGCGAGCGCCTGGGCGCCTCCGCGCAACGCCTCTTCGAGCAGGCTCGCGCCGCACGAGGGCTGATCGGGGCGTGTCAGTACATTGCGCGCTCGGCGCGCCAGACGCTGCGCGTATTCGAGCTGACGCAGTTCGCCGGCGGCGTCGAGCCGGATGTGCGAGTCGGTGCCGATCCCCCACCGGCCTGCCGCGTGCGCATAGGCGAGCGAGGGGAAAATGCCATCGCCGAGATTGGCCTCGGTCACCGGGCACAGGCCGGCCACCGCGCCGCTGTGCGCCAGTTCGGTCGTCTCCGCGTCCGTCAGGTGGGTGGCGTGCACGAGGCACCAGCGCGCATCCACGTTTGCATGCCGCAGCAGCCATTCCACCGGGCGCAGGCCCGTGAACGCCACGCAGTCTTCGACTTCCTTCGTCTGCTCCGCCGCGTGAATGTGCACCGGACCCCGCGGGTGATGTTCCAGTAGCCGAGCCAGGTGCGGGCCAGTTACCGCTCGCAGCGAATGCGGCGCGATGCCGACATTGCGCGCCCCGCTCGCCGGAACCGCTGCGCGTATCCGCTCGGTAATGCGCCCAAACTCCTCAAGGTCGGTCATGAAGCGCCGCTGTCCGGCGGTGGGCGTGGCTCCGCCGAACTGGCTCGACTCATAGAAGACGGGTAGGAGCGTCAGTCCGATGCCGGTGGCGTCGGCGGCGGCCGCATGGCGCAGCCCGAGCTCTGCCGGGTCTTGATACAGACCACCATGCGGATCGCGGTGCAGGTAGTGGAATTCCCCGACCGAGGTGAAACCGGCCTCGAGCAGATCGGCATAGGTATAGGTGGCGATGGCCTGAAGATCGTCGGGGTCGATGTGCTCGAGAAATCGGTACATGACCTCGCGCCAGGACCAGAAATCATCCGTGCCGCTCGGTCCGCGCCGCTCCGCAAGTCCTGCCATGGCGCGCTGGAAGGCGTGACTGTGCAGGTTCGGAACGCCCGGCAGGGCGAGCGACAGGCGCACATCCTCAGGGGCGGCTGCGGCGCCGCAGGCCACCTCGCAGATCAGCCCGGCGCGCACCGTCACCCGCACGTTGCGCCGCCATCCAGCGGCCAGCCGTGCGGTCTCGAAGAAGAATGTCCGGTTCATGCTGCGCTCGGTCCGACCGCGTCCCCGGGGGGTTCCGCAATATGTCTAGGCATATTATAATTTGGCTAGGCAAATGAGAAGGCCCCGGCAGTGCAATTCGATCGTTTGTGGCGCGGCGCGACCCTGGCAACACTCTCGCCGCGGCTCCCCGGCGTCGGCCTGATCGAGCGCGGCGCGCTCGGCGTCACGGATGGGCGGATCGTATTCGCCGGCTCGGCCAACGAGCTGCCCGCGGGCGCCCATGCGCGTGAGGAAGTCGATCTCGGCGGGCGCCTGGTGACTCCGGGTTTGATCGACTGCCACACCCATATCGTCTTTGGCGGCGAGCGCAGCGCGGAATTCGAGATGCGCCTGGCGGGAGCCGACTATCAGAGCATCGCCCGTGCCGGTGGCGGCATTCTCTCCACCGTACGCGCCACACGCGCAGCCACCGAGCAGACGTTATTCACCACCGCTGCGCAGCGGTTGCGCGTGCTGATGGGCGAGGGCGTCACGACGGTCGAGATCAAGTCCGGCTACGGCCTCGAGGCGCAGCAGGAATTGCGGATGCTGCGTGTGGCCCGGGCGCTCGGGCGCGACTTGCCGCTCGGGGTCGTCACGACGCTGCTTGCCGCGCACGCCGTACCGCCGGAGATGGAACGTGCGGCGTACCTGCGCAGCATCCGCGAGGACATGATTCCACGGGCGGCGGCCGAAGGTTTGGCCGACGCTGTTGACGGATTCTGCGAGGGCATCGCCTTCAGCGCAGCGGAGCTACGCGAAGTCTTCACGACCGCGCACCATCACGGTTTGCCGGTGAAGCTGCACGCGGACCAACTCTCCGACGGCGGCGGCGCTTCGCTCGCGGCGGAGTTTCGCGCCGTCTCGGCTGATCACCTGGAGTGGACGAACGAGGCGGGCGTCGCGGCGATGGCGCAGGCCGGCACTGTCGCGGTGCTGCTGCCGGGCGCCTTCCATTGTCTGCGGGAGCGGCAACGTCCGCCCCTGCAGGCGCTGCGCCGCCACGGCGTGCGCATCGCGCTCGCCACCGACTGCAATCCCGGGACCTCGCCGCTGCTCTCGCTGCTCACGGCGATGAACCTCGGTGCGATTCAATTCGGGCTGACCGTCGAGGAGACTCTGGCGGCCGTGACTCGTGAGGCGGCCTACGCCCTCGGGCGCCAGCACGACATCGGAACGCTCGAACCCGGCAAGTCCGCTGATCTGGCCATCTGGAACGCAACCCGAGCGGCCGAGCTCGTGTACTGGATCGGCCGCAATCCCCTGTATGCCCGCATCTGGAGGGGCCATTGACTGCTATCGTAATGACACCCGGCCGAGTCCCGCTGGCCGATTGGGCGGCGATTTACCGCGGCCGCCCCGTGGCGCTCGATGAGCGCTGTTATGCCGGGATCGCGCGTGGCGCGCAGGCCGTCACGCGCATCGTGGCGCGCGGGGAGCCGGTCTACGGGATCAACACCGGATTCGGCAAGCTTGCCAGCGTGCGCATCGAGGCGGCCGATCTGGCCCGGCTGCAGCGCAATATCGTGTTGTCGCACTGTGCGGGGGTGGGCGAGATCATGCCTGCATCCGTCACGCGGCTGATGATGGCGCTGAAGATCGCCAACGTGGCGCAGGGCGCCTCGGGAGTGCGTCCCGAAACAGTTCGGCACCTGTGTGCGCTGCTGGAGCGCGACCTGCTGCCGGTCGTTCCGGCCCAGGGTTCCGTGGGCGCCTCCGGCGATCTGGCGCCGCTGGCGCACCTGGCCTCCGCGCTGATCGGCGTCGGGGAGATCCGCCGCCCGGACGGGACGCGCGCGCCCGCGGCACAGGCGCTGCGCGAGGCGGGACTGGTGCCGCTGACGCTCGCGCCCAAAGAAGGTCTTGCGCTCCTGAACGGCACGCAGTTCTCGACGGCCAACGCGCTCGCGGCTCTGTTCGACATCGAGACGGTGTTCCAATCCGCCCTGATCACCGGCGCGCTGTCGACGGAGGCCGCCAAGGGTTCCGATACCCCCTTCGATGCGCGCATCCATGCGCTGCGCGCGCATCGTGGTCAGATCGAAACAGCCGCCGCGCTGCGTGCGCTCATGGCCGGATCGGCGATCCGTGATTCGCACCGCACGGCCGACCCGAGAGTCCAGGATCCGTACTGCCTGCGCTGCCAGCCGCAGGTGATGGGTGCGGCGCTCGATCTGCTGCGCCACGCCGCCGGTACGCTCGCGTGCGAAGCCAATGGCGTATCGGATAACCCGCTGATCTTTCCCGACACCGATGAGGCGCTCTCCGGCGGCAACTTCCACGCCGAGCCGGTGGCGTTCGCCGCCGACGTCATGGCGCTGGCGCTGTGCGAGATCGGCTCGCTCTGCGAGCGGCGCATTGCCATGCTGGTCGACCCGGCGCTCTCCGGACTGCCGGCGTTTCTGACGCCAAGTCCGGGCCTGAACTCCGGGCTGATGATGCCGCAGGTGACTGCCGCGGCACTGGTGTCCGAGAACAAGCAGTGCGCGCATCCGGCCAGCGTCGATTCGATTCCGACCTCGGCCAACCAGGAAGACCATGTCTCGATGGCCGCGCACGCGGCACGCCGCCTGCACCAGATGACCCGCAACGCCGCGGCGATCGTCGGCATCGAGCTGATCACCGCGGCACAGGGCTGCGACTTTCACCGCGGGCTTCGCTCAAGCAAGGTGCTTGAAGCGGTGCGCAGCGCGGTGCGCACGCGAATCCCGCCGCTCGGCGAGGACCGCTATCTGCACACCGATCTCGAGGCCGCCGCGGAGCTGGTTCGCGAGCGGGCGCTGCCGCGGGCGGCCGCCGACGTGCCACTGCCCGCGCTGGAGCCGACATGAGCGAGTGGCTGGAAGTCGAGCGCGGCGATGCGCCGCTCGTGGTCAGTTTTCCTCACACGGGCACGCAATTGCCGGCGCCAGTGGCCGACCGGCTGGTCTCGCCCTGGCTCGCCCGCAAAGACGCGGACTGGTACGTCGATCGGCTCTACGCGATGGCGCTCGCGCTCGGGGCTACCACGGTGCGCACGGACATCAGTCGCACGGTGATCGACGTCAATCGCGATCCCTCAGGTGCCTCGCTCTATCCGGGTCAGAACACCACCGAACTGTGTCCGACCCATACCTTTGATGGTGAGCCGCTCTACCGCGAGGGCGAGGCGCCGCAGGCGGCCGAGATTGCCGCACGACGCGCGCAGTACTTCGAGCCGTATCACGCCGCGCTCAGCGCCGAACTCGAGCGGCTGCGCGCCGAGCACGGCCGGGTCGTGCTGTACGACGCGCACTCGATCCGCTCACGCGTGCCGCGACTGTTTGAAGGGGAGCTGGCGCACCTGAACCTCGGCACGAACCGCGGCGCGAGCTGCGCCCCGGCGCTGCGGCGGGCCCTCGAGCAGGCGTGTGAGAGTCCGAGCTTCACGCGTGTCACCGATGGCCGCTTCGTCGGCGGCTGGACCACGCGGCATTACGGCTGCCCCGAGCGCGATGTGCACGCCGTGCAGATGGAACTCGCCTGCCGCAGCTACCTCAACGAGCCGGCCGTCCCCGGTTATGGCAACTGGCCGCCGCCGTTCGAACCGGCGCGGGCTGCGCCGCTCAGCCAGGTGCTGCAGCGCGCGCTCAGCGCCTGTCTGGATTTCGCCCACGCTACCACGGGAGTCGCCTGATGAGCGCAGATCGCAAGCCCCGGACCCGCCTCGACACCACCCGCGTCATTCATGCCCCCACCGGCACGACGCTCACGGCCAAGAGCTGGCTCACCGAGGCGCCGCTGCGCATGTTGATGAACAACCTCGACCCGGCGGTGGGCGAGCGGCCGCAAGAACTCGTGGTGTACGGCGGCATCGGCCGCGCCGCCCGCGACTGGGAAAGCTACGACACCATCGTTGCAACGCTGCGCCGGCTCGAGGCCGACCAGACGCTGCTCATTCAGTCGGGCAAGCCGGTCGGCGTGTTCACGACGCATGCCGACGCACCACGGGTGCTCATCGCAAATTCCAATCTCGTGCCGCGCTGGGCGAGCTGGGAGCACTTCAACGAGCTCGACCGCAAGGGCTTGATGATGTATGGGCAGATGACGGCCGGTTCCTGGATCTACATCGGCAGTCAGGGCATCGTCCAGGGAACCTACGAGACATTCGTCGAGATGGGGCGGCGGCATTACGAGGGATCGCTCAAGGGCCGCTGGCTGCTCACCGCCGGCCTCGGTGGCATGGGCGGCGCGCAGCCGCTTGCGGCGGTAATGGCCGGTGCCTCCTGTCTGGCGATCGAGTGCCAGCGCTCGCGCATCGAGATGCGTCTGCGCTCGGGATATCTCGACCATGCCACGGAGCGTCTCGATGAGGCGCTTCACATCATGCAGCGCGCCTGTGCCGATGGCCGGGCGGTGTCGGTCGGATTGCTCGGCAATGCCGCCGAAGTGCTGCCGGAATTGTTCAAGCGCGGTGTGCGGCCCGACCTGCTCACCGATCAGACCTCTGCGCACGATCCGCTGAACGGCTACCTGCCCGTTGATTGGAGTGTCGAGCACTGGCTCGAGATGCGCGAGCGCGATCCGCAGGCCGTGATCCGCGCCGCCAGGACGTCGATGGCCGCGCACGTGCGGGCGATGCTCGATTTTCACGCTGCCGGTGTGCCGACGGTGGACTACGGCAACAACATCCGGCAGATGGCCCTCGAGGAGGGCGTCAAGAACGCGTTCGACTTCCCCGGCTTTGTGCCGGCATACATCCGCCCGCTGTTTTGCCGCGGTGTGGGGCCATTCCGCTGGGCCGCACTGTCCGGCGATCCGCAGGACATTTTTAAAACCGACGCGAAGGTCAAGGAGCTGCTGCCCGAGGACAAACACCTGCATCACTGGCTGGACATGGCACGCGAGCGAATCCACTTCCAGGGACTGCCGGCGCGCATCTGCTGGGTTGGACTCGGCGATCGGCACCGTCTCGGCCTCGCCTTCAACGACATGGTGGCGCGCGGGGAGCTGAAGGCACCGGTGGTGATCGGTCGCGATCATCTGGACTCCGGTTCGGTGGCCTCGCCGAACCGCGAGACTGAGGCGATGCGCGACGGATCCGATGCGGTGTCAGATTGGCCGCTGTTGAACGCGTTGCTCAGCACCGCCTCGGGCGCCACATGGGTTTCGCTACATCATGGTGGCGGTGTTGGAATGGGATTTTCCCAACACGCCGGTCTGGTCATCGTGTGCGACGGCACGGAGGCGGCTGCGCGGCGCATTGCGCGCGTGCTATGGAACGATCCGGCGAGCGGCGTGATGCGCCATGCCGATGCCGGCTATCCGCAGGCGATCGCCTGTGCGCGTGAACAGGGGCTTGATCTGCCGGGAATATTCTCGGATCCGGCTTGAATGCCGCCCGCATGACATATGACGACGCGCAGGCGACATAAATGGCGCCGCCGCGGGCATGCGACGCTGCGTTATGTACGCTGAGCGCTGCGGTAAATACGAGCTGAGAAATATGCCGCATCGGAACGCTTGACTCACGCGGCCCCTACCTCGACACTGCATCGCGTGTAAAGGGCAAACCCGTCGAAAGGCGGGGACGCAAAGCCACCGGTCTTCGGGACATTCCCATGACGGCGGGGCCGCCACGATCGCGCCGCAGGCGCATCGTAAGCTTCCTCCGTCTCCAGGGGCGAACCGTCGGCCGGGGCACTACGACCGAGCGTCCAAGAGACATGACACCAGCGGAAAATCTGGCGCCGCTCCCTCAGACCGGCGCGCCATCATCGGTCGGTCCCGCCGCCGAGGCCGGGCCGTTCGTCATCAACCTGTGCTCCTCGAGCACGCCCATGGCGCTGCCGCGCGCCGACCTTCCTGAGCTCAGCCGCTTCACGTTTTTCGTGAGCCGACGCTTCGAGGAAGGCCGTGAGCGGTTCCGTCTGCACATGGGCTTCTTCACCACCCAGGCTGAGGCGGAGAGCTGGCTCGGCCTGGTGCGTGAGATTTATCCGGGTGCCTGGGCCGGCGAAGCCCCCGGCAAGAAGCTGCGCGCCCGCGCCGTGGCCGCTGCCGAAGCGCAGGCGGCGCATGCGGCTGGCCCGCATTCGGTCGCGCCGCAGGTCGAACCACCGGTCGAAGTGCAGGTCGAGGCGCCGACCCCGCCAGAGCTCTCGCTCCTCGAGGCGCCTGATGCGCCGCAGGCGGTGCCGACGCTGCATCCACCTGCCGAGGCGAAAGCCGCACCCACGCCCGTGCTGGCGCCGACGCCTGTGCTGGCGCCGGTCCGTGCGGCGGTCCCGCCGTCACGCGCTGCCGCGGCCGGTCCTGCGGCGCACGCCGCGGCCGCTGCCCCTGCGGTGCCAGCCCGAGCACCGGCCGTGTTCGGAAATTCCAACATCAAGGAGGTCCTGGCGTCGCTCGATGAGCCTCTGGAAACGACTGGCGCGACGCGTACGCTGCCGCTCCCCGAGGCGGCGCTCTCGGATGTCCAGGCGCTGCAGTGCCTCGAAGGGCGTACGCCCGAGGCGCTCGCCAAGCCGGCTGCGTTCGCCGTGCAGCTGAAGTGGTCGGTGCAGCCGATCGCGTTCGAGAAGCTGCCGCCGCTGGCGATCTTCAGCGCCTACACGCTGTACTGCGTGGAGGGTAGCCGCGAGGGCCGCAAGTGGTACGGGCTGCGCCTGGGTTTCTTCAACGATCCGATCTCCGCCAAGCAGGTTGCAGGCTACGTGCGCTCGGAGTTTCCGTCGGCCGCCGTGGTGCCTGTGAGCGGCGATGAACGCCAGCGCGTGAGCGGGGAGTCCGGCGCGCTATCGCTGCGGCCCGTTCCGCAAGCTCCGCAGGCCGTGGATCACGAGTTCAAGCTGTTCGAAGAAGAGACGCCGGCGCGAGCCGCAGCGAGGCGGGAGACTGCGGCCGTGACGCCGCCGAAGGCGCCGGTGCACGAGCTGCGGCCGGCGGCCATGGCCAAGCGCGCCACGGGCGGTGGCAAGGTGCACGCGCGCGAGCGCCGCGCACCGCAGACGCTGGAGGAAACTCTGGAAATTCTCGGTGCCCACGAACTGACTATCGACGATCGGCGCGAGGAGGCCGGCGCGCGCGCTTCCGGTGGGGCCCGCAAGGCAGAGAGGAGCACGCCGTTCACGCGGCTGCTGGAGCGGTTGGGCGAGCGAGTCCGTAAGAACTGACGGCCGGCGGACGGCGTGCTCCTCGCTGTTCAGCGCGGCCCGAACAGCTTGCGCAGCTCGCTCAGTGCCTGATCACTCGCGGCGCCGTGTCCCGCCGCGTACGCTCCGGGGCGCGGGCGGAAGAAATCGCAGAAGTTCGCCCCCTCCTTGTTGCGTACTTCCTCGGCGCTTTGCTCACGGCAGGCGCCCGCAATGCGGGTGTCGTATTCGCGGCACATGCGGCACGCGTGCAACTGCGCGCGGCACTTAGGACACTCCTCCAAGCGGCGCAGCGGCAGCGCCAGATCCGCCAGCGAGGCGCCGCATTTCCAACAGACCAGCTCGTGGGCCATGGCGGCACTGTACCTCAATCCTCGCCGCAGCGCGTCGCGAGGAACTGCGCGAGCACCCGGCCGGTATGCGAGCGCTTGGCGCGCCGGGCTACCGCCGCCGGCGTGCCTTGAGCAACGAGTCGGCCGCCGTGCTCGCCGGCCTCCGGACCCATGTCCAGGATCCAGTCCGCCTCGGCCATCACGTCCAGGTTGTGCTCCACCACCACGACGGTATTGCCGGCATCGACCAGTCGGTGCAGCACGAGGATCAACTTCTCGACATCGGCCATGTGCAGACCAACGGTCGGCTCATCGAGCACATAGAGTGTGTGTCGTGCCGAGCGCGCGCCGACCCGGGGGCGCTCCGGTGGCCCCGACTCACGCACCTTGGCCAGCTCCGTGACCAGCTTGATGCGCTGCGCTTCGCCCCCGGAGAGCGTCGGACTCTGCTGGCCGAGCGTCAGATACCCCAGGCCGACGTCCTGCAGCAGCTTCAGCGCATGGTGAATACGCGCATGCGCGGCAAAGAACGGCACCGCCTCGTCGACATTCATGGCCAGCACGTCGCCAATACTCTTGCCGCGCCAGAGCACCGAGAGGGTCTCGGAGCTGAAGCGCCGGCCGCCGCAGACATCACAGAGCACCTTCACATCGGGCAGGAAGTTCATCTCGATGGTCTGTACGCCCTGACCTTCGCAGGCCGCACAGCGTCCGCCGGCGGTGTTGAACGAAAAACGGCTGGCGGTGTAGCCGCGCAGGCGTGCTTCGCTGGTGGCCGCGAAGATTTGCCGGATGTCGTCCCAGAATCCGATGTAGGTCGCCGGGCAGGAGCGCGGGGTCTTGCCGATCGGCGTCTGATCCACCTCCAGCACTCGCCCGAGGTGCTCCAGACCGCGGACCGCGCGGCAGCCGGTCAGTTCGCTGTGGCGCGGCCGGCCCGCACGCTTGGCCGCACGCGCAGCGCTGTTGGCTCGAGCCGCCTTGTCGGCCGGGCCGAGCAGGCGGCGCAGGTTGGTGTAGAGCACGTCCCGCGCAACGGTCGACTTGCCCGAACCACTCACCCCCGTGATCACCACCAGTCGCCCGAGCGGGATCTGCACATCACCCGCGACGTTGTGCAGCGAAATACCCTGCAGCGTCAGGTGCGGGGATTTCGCATTCGTTGCACGGCGCGGCTCGGCCGGGTGACGCAGCGGTCGGCGCAGGAATCGCCCGGTGATGGAGCGGGGGTTGCGCATCAGTTCCTTCACCGTTCCGGCCGCGACGATCTGCCCGCCCTGAACGCCGGCGCCGGGGCCCAGATCCAGAACGTGATCGGCGCGGCGGATCGTATCCTCGTCATGCTCCACGACCACCAGCGTATTGCGGTGGCTCGCGAGCTCCCCGAGCGCATCGAGCAGAATCTCGTTGTCGCGCGGATGCAGGCCGATCGTCGGCTCATCGAGTACGTAGCACACGCCCTGCAGATTCGAGCCGAGCTGCGCGGCCAGCCGGATGCGCTGGGCTTCGCCTCCGGAGAGCGTCGGCGCCGCGCGGTCGAGCTGCAGGTAACCGAGGCCGACGCGCTCGAGAAACGCCAATCGTGAGCGGATCTCGGCGAGCAGGTCGCGCGCGATCTGCCGTTCGCGCCCCGTGAGTTTCAGCCGGCGGAAGAATTCCGCGGCGCGTCCCGCCGGCTCGAGGGCCAGCGCGGCGATGGAGCGTTCGCGGAATCGCACGCTGAGCGCCACCGGGTTCAGGCGCTGGCCCGTGCAGGCCGGACAGGGCTGCGGCTCGTCCTCGAGCCAATCATTCCACCAGTGTTCCTCGCCGCTTTGCGCGGCGTCGAAACCCGCCATCGCCACACCCGTGCCGTAGCAGCGCTCGCACCAGCCGTGTTTGGAGTTGAATGAGAACAAACGCGGATCGGGTTCGGCGAAGCTGCGCCCGCACGACGGGCACGCCCGTTTGGTGGAAAACACGGTGACGCGCGCGGCATGGGGCGTGAGCACGTGTACCAGACCCTTGCCGAAATCCAGCGCGCGCGCCAGTGCCTGGTGCACTTCGGTGTCGGTGCGCGCACCGATCTCGATGGTGGCCACCGGCAGCTCGATCGTGTGCTCCTTGAAGCGCGAGAGCCGTGGCCACTTCGCGGTGGGCAACGCGGTGCCGTCGACACGCAGGGTCTTGAACCCCTTCTTGTGCGCCCACTTGGCGAGGTCGGTGTAATAGCCCTTGCGCGCCACGACCAGCGGTGCGAGCAGCTCGATGCGCTTGCCTCGGTACTCGCGCAGCAGCCGCGCGGCGATCGAGGCCGGGCTCTGCGGTTCGATCGCCACGTCGCAGTCGGGGCAGAACTGTGTCCCGAGCTTCACGTAGAGCAGGCGCAGGAAGTGATAGATCTCCGTCAGCGTCGCCACCGTGCTCTTGCGCCCGCCGCGGCTGGTGCGCTGCTCGATGGCAACCGTCGGCGGAATGCCGAAGATCGCGTCCACGTCCGGACGGGCCGCCGGCTGCACGAACTGACGCGCGTACGCATTCAGAGATTCCAGGTAGCGGCGCTGACCCTCGTTGAACAAAATATCGAAGGCGAGTGTCGATTTGCCGGAGCCCGACACTCCGGTGATCACCGTGAATCGATTGCGCGGGATGCGCGCATCGATGCTCTTGAGATTGTGCTCACGGGCATTGTGAATGACGATGTCGTGGCGCGCGGCCGGGTCGATCAGCGCTCGGCTCGGGACCGGCTCGGTGACCGTGGCGACCGACGGTGCGGCCGGCGGCTCTCCGGCGAGGGAGAGTTCGTATTCCACGAGCGCCCGGGCGGTGTGCGACTGCGGGTGCGCGCGCACCTCAGCCGGCGTACCGGTGCAGACGATGCTGCCGCCTTCCTCGCCGCCTTCCGGGCCGAGGTCGATGATCCAATCGCTCTCGCGGATCACATCGAGGTTGTGTTCGATCACGAGCAGCGAGTGGCCCGCTGCGAGCAGCTTGCGAAACGCCATCAGCAGCCGCGTCACGTCCTGGAAATGTAACCCCGTCGTGGGCTCATCGAACAGGAACAGCTTGCCTTTGTGCGTGATGCTCGAGAGCACCGAGCCGGCCTCGGCCAGGTGTCCGGCGAGCTTCAGCCGTTGCGCCTCGCCGCCGGAGAGCGTCGGCACCGGTTGACCGAGGGCGACATACTCCAGGCCGACGTCCGCGAGCGGCGCCAGCCGGGCGCAGATCTCGCGCGAATCGCGGAAGAACTCCAGCGCCTCCGTGACGGTCATCTGGAGCACTTCGGCGATGTTCGCGCGCCGGCCGTCGGCGCCTTCGCGGCGGACATCGAGCACTTCATCGCGGTAGCGGCGGCCGTCGCAGTCGGGGCACCGCAGATACACATCGGAGAGGAACTGCATCTCCACGTGCTCGAAGCCGTTGCCGCTGCAGGTCGGGCAGCGGCCGTTGCCGGAGTTGAAACTGAACGTACCGGCGGTGTACTTGCGCTCGAGCGCGGCGGGCTCCGCGGCGAACAGGGCCCGAATGGCGTCGAATGCGCCGACGTAGCTGGCCGGGTTCGAGCGCGTCGTGCGGCCGATCGGACTCTGGTCGACCATGACGGCATCGTCGATGAGCTCCGCGCCGGCGAGCGCGGCAAACGTCCCGGGCGCTTCGGTCGGCTTGCCGTGATATTTCAGCAACGCCGGGTAGAGCACATCCTCGATCAGCGTGGATTTGCCGGAGCCGGAAACCCCGGTGACGCACACCAGGCGTTTCAGCGGGATGCGCACCTCGGCGTTCTTCAGATTGTGCTGCGTGACCCCGTGCAGCTCGATCCAGCGGTTCGAGCGTGCCTCCGCCACGACCTCGCCCGGCGTGGCCGTGCGCGGGCTCGCACCTTCGGCCCGTTCGCTGCCGACGCGCTTGCGGCCGCTGAGGTACTCCCCGGTCACGGAGTGGGCGCTGCGGCGGATTTCGCGCGGCGTGCCGAAGAACACGATGTCTCCGCCGCGCTCCCCGGCGCCGGGGCCGAGATCGAGGATGCGGTCGGCCTCGAGCATGATCTGCGGATCGTGCTCGACGACGAGCAGCGAGTTACCGGCGTCGCGCAGCCGCTTCATCACCGTGATGACCCGCTGCATGTCGCGCGGGTGCAGGCCGATCGAGGGCTCATCGAGCACGAACAGCGTATTGACCAGCGAAGTGCCGAGCGCCGTAGTGAGGTTGATGCGTTGCACCTCACCGCCAGAGAGCGTGCGCGACTGACGATCGAGCGTCAGGTACCCGAGGCCGACCTCGACGAGGTAGCCGAAACGCGCGCGGATCTGCTCGAGCAGCAGGTCGGCCGCCTCATCGAGCGGCTTCGGCAGCCGCAGCGTGCCGAAGAATTCCCGGGCGCGGCTCACCGGCAGCAGCATCAGATCGTGCAGCGAGAGCCCCGGCAGACTCTGGCGCGTCGCCTCGCTCCATTGCGTGCCGCGTGGCTGGAAGCGCGGCGTGGCGCCGAGGGCTGCGTCGGCCACGTCATGGTCGCCGACGCGCCACAGCAGACCTTGCGTCTTCAAGCGCGCCCCGCCGCAGGTCTCACAGGGCGTGTAGGCGCGATAGCGTGACAACAACACGCGCACGTGCATCTTGTAGGAGCGGCTCTCGAGCCAGGCGAAGAATCGCTTGGCGCCGTACCAGACGCCCTTGCTCCACTCGCCTTCGCCCTCGATCACCCAGTCGCGCTGCTGCGCGGACAGATCGCGCCAGGGCGTATCGAGCGGGATGGCGCGCTTGCGCGCGTATTTCTCCAGGTCCTGCTGACATTCCGCGTAGGACTTCGTCTGCCACGGCTTGATGGCGCCGCCGCGCAGCGTCTTGCTGTCATCCGGCACCACCAGGCCGTAGTCCACGCCGATCACTCGGCCGAAGCCGCGGCAGGTCTCGCAGGCGCCGAGCGGGGAGTTGAACGAGAAGAGACTGGGGGAGGGCTCCTGGTACGACAGGTCGCACTCGGCGCAGTGCAGGCCACTCGAGAAGCGCCACACGGCGAGGGTGTTGGGCGGATCGGCGTCATCGAGGGCGTGGATCGTGACCTTGCCGCGGCCCACCCGCAGCGCCGTTTCGAGCGCCTCGAGCACCCGGCTGCGCTCGGCACGTCCGGCGCGCAGACGGTCCTGAATCACCTCGAAGGTCACCGCCGGGACCGGCGCGGCCTTGCGACGACCTCGTTTGCCTGCCGGCGGCGGAGCGCTCGGGCGCGGCGGGGGCTCGAGGAACCGGGTGTACCCCTGCTTCTCCAGCAGGGCGCGCACCTCTTCGGTGGTGAAGTTTCCCGGCACTTCAACCGGGAACGTGACCAGCAGCCGCGGATCCCCCGCGGCCGCCGCGCGCTCGAGCAGTTGCTGATGAATGGTTTCGGCACTGTCGCGGCGCACCGGGTGTCCGCAGTGCTGGCAGTACAGCACCGCGGTGCGGGCGAAGAGCAGCTTGAGGTGATCGTTCAACTCGGTCATCGTGCCGACCGTGGAGCGCGACGTGCGCACCGGGTTGGTCTGGTCGATGGCGATGGCCGGCGGAATGCCCCCGACGGTGTCGACCTGCGGCTTGTCCATGCGGTCGAGGAACTGGCGTGCGTACGGCGAGAAGGTCTCCACGTAACGCCGCTGGCCCTCGGCGTACAGCGTGTCGAACACCAAGGAGGATTTGCCTGAGCCTGACACGCCCGTCACCACGACCAGCTCGTTGAGCGGGATATCGAGGTCGAGGTTCTTCAGGTTGTTCTGGCGTGCGCCGCGTACGCGGATGACGTCTCGAGGGGCGTCGGTCATTCCTTCACCTTGCGACGGATCGTGTGGGTGCTGTCGGTGCGCGGATGGCGCACGTCCACGAAGATTCTACCGTAAAGCGCCCGGATCTGGCGGCCGTCCCGGGACGCACATCGCGCGCCTTTTTCCATACAGGATCGCGGCATGCGTGGTGCTGGATGACGCGCGCCGACATCGGGGTGACGCTCGACTGGGTCCGCCCTCCGTGGGCGCGACCCCGGCGCGCAGGTGACAGGTGTCACGTTCCGGCCCTGACCCTTCACACTGCCGTGACGCGTCCTCACCGGCGTACGGTCCGGCAATCGGTGCCGACTCCTTGTGGTCGTGACGGCGCACCGTGGCTGTCCAGACCGGAGAGTGTTGCCATGACCGCCCATGAGCCTGAATCACCGATCGCATCGTCGAGCGTAGCATCGAGACCCGACGCCGATGCTGTTTCCGAGGGAGGCGCTCGTCCGCTCGTCATTCTGCCGATGCTGCGCGAGATGCTCATCGATGCTGGTGTTCCCTGGGTCTGTTACCAGGCGTCGATGGCCTACTGGTCGCATTCCGAGGTCGTCGCGTTGCTGATCGCGAGTGTCTTTCCGACGGTGAAGACGCTCTACGGGCTGTCTCGGCGGCGCGATCTCGATCCGGTCAGTCTGCTGATTCTCGCCGGGCTGCTGTTCGGACTTGGCGCGCTGTTGCTCGGTGGTGGTGTGAAAGTGTTGCTGCTGCGTGAGTCGCTCTTTACTGGCGCATTCGGTCTCGCCTGCCTGATATCGCTGCTTGTGCGCTCGCGCCCTCCGGTGATGTTCTATTTCGGGCGCTTCTTTGCCGCCGGCAGCGATCCGCGCCAGCGCGCGGCGTTCGATCAGAATTGGCAGTATCCGGGCTTTCGCCGCGTCCAGCGCATCATGACACTCGTCTGGGGGCTGGTGTTCGTCGGGGAGTTCGCGCTGCGGGTCGTCTTCATCTACACCCTCTCCCCCGCGATGGTGCTCGCGGTCTCTCCGCTGGTGCTCGGCGGGGCGTCCGTACTGACGATGCTCTGGACGTTTCGCTACGCGGCGCGTGCGCGCAAAGCCGGCGCCGCACGTCGGGCTGCCGCCGCGGCTTTGGGGGAATGAGCGCAACGCACCGACACAGGGTGTCCGTTGCGGTGCCCGAGAGAGCGCCGCGGAGCCCCCTTGCGCTATGATCCGGGGCATTGCGCGCCGCAGATTGTCCACGAGGCGCCGTCCTGGAAATCCACTGCGTTGACCTACCACGCCCTGCTCGTCCATCCCAGCTCGCCGGCGCCTGCGGCGCTCACTCTGGTCGCACAGGCGCAGCGGCTGCGCGCGGACGCGTTGACGCTGCGGTTCGTCCTGAGCGGACCGCTGCGGCACGTGCGCGTGCCCGCAGAAACCTCCGGGGCGCGTGCCGAGGAGCTGTGGCGGCACACGTGCTTCGAGGCCTTCGTGGCGCTCGAGCACGTGCCGGGGTACCTGGAATTCAACTTCGCGCCGTCACGGGCGTGGCAGGCATACCGCTTCAGCGCCCGTCGAGTGGGGATGATGCCTGCGGAGCTGCCCGCGCCGCCGGTCCTGACGATCGGGCACCGCGAGTGCCGAGAGCCTCAAGGGCGCACTCGTGGCGCGGACGACGCACTCGTGCTCGAGGCGCTCGTGTGTCTGCCGGCGCCGTATGCCGAGGGTCGCCACGCGCTACAGCTCGCACTCAATGCGGTGCTCGAGGACGAGGCCGGTGTGCTGTCGTACTGGGCGTTGCGGCATGCGCCGGGACGGCCCGACTTTCATCATCCGGATGCGTTTGCGCTCACGCTCGATGCGACCGGCGCGGACCGCTCGCCGGCGACGGACCCGGCATGAAATTCGGCATCGACCGTCTGTTGGCCGATCCGGCCCTGCGCAAGCCCCTCGCCGGCCGGCGCGTGGCGCTGCTGGCGCATCCGGCCTCCCTCACCCGCGGCCTGACGCACAGCCTCGATGCGCTGGCGGCGCTCGGGGATCTGCGCCTGACGGCCGCGTTCGGTCCGCAGCACGGACTGCGCGGCGACAAGCAGGACAACATGATGGAGTCCTCGGACTTCACCGACCCCGTGCACGGCATTGCGGTGTTCAGCCTCTACGGTGAGGTGCGCCGGCCGACCGATGCGATGATGGACACGTTCGATGTCCTGTTGGTCGATCTGCAGGATCTGGGCTGCCGCGTCTACACGTTCGTCACGACGCTGCGCTACGTGCTCGAGGCGTGTGCCCGCCACCGCAAGAGTCTCTGGGTGCTCGAGCGGCCCAATCCGATCGGCCGCCCGGCCGAGGGGCTGCTGCTGCAGCCGGGCGCGGAGAGTTTCGTCGGTGCCGGCGCGATGCCGATGCGCCACGGCATGACGCTCGGGGAGCTTGCGCGCTGGTTCGTGCACACCCTCAGGCTCGACGTGGACTGCCAGGTGGTGCCGCTTGAGGGGTGGAACCCTCATGCCGCACCGGGTTATGGCTGGCCGCTCGGGGAGCGCACCTGGGTCAATCCCAGCCCGAATGCGCCGAACCTGTTCATGGCCCGCTGCTATCCAGGCACGGTGATGCTCGAGGGTACGACCCTTTCGGAGGGCCGTGGCACGACACGGCCGCTCGAGGTGTTCGGCGCGCCGGGCCTCGAGGTACCGGCCCTGCTGGAGACCATGCACGCGCTGGCGCCTGCGTGGCTGCGCGGTTGCCGGCTGCGGCCGTGCTGGTTCGAGCCGACATTCCACAAGCACGCCGGCACGCTCTGCGCGGGTGTGCAGGTGCATGTTGAGGATCCGATCCATTACGACCATCGGGCGTTTCGTCCGTGGCGGCTGATGGCGCTGGCGCTCAAGGCGTTGCGCCAGCTGCGGCCAGAGACACCCCTGTGGCGGGAGTTTCCCTACGAGTACGAGCGCGAGCGACTCGCGATCGACGTGATCAATGGCGGAGAGGCGCTGCGCCACTGGGTCGATGACCCGTCCGCCGCGGCCGGCGATCTCGAGGCACTGGCCAGTGCCGATGAGGCTGCCTGGCAGGACGCGCGGCGTCCTTTTTTGATATACTGAGATTTATCAAAGAGTTGCCGGCCAGGTTCACGCTCTGGCCTGCGGCGGCGTCTCGCCAGCCGCAGCGGCGCTCTGTTTCCTGTCCATTCCGGGCCGAGCCCGGTGCTTTATCCCGCCGGCGCTGGGCGCTGCAGGGTTGGTTCCATGAACGCCGCACTCGACATCACCCGCTACCGCAAGCACTGGGCCGAACGTTTCGGTACGGCGCCTTTCTTGCCCATGACCCGCGCGGAAATGGAGGCGCTGGGCTGGGACAGCTGCGACATCATCCTGGTCACGGGCGATGCCTACGTCGACCTGCCGAGCTTCGGCATGGCGGTGATCGGCCGGGTGCTCGAGGGGCAGGGCTTTCGGGTCGGCATCATCGCCCAGCCCGACTGGCACAGTGCCGAGCCGTTCGCGGCGCTCGGGCGGCCGAACCTGTTCTTCGGCATCACGGGCGGCAACATGGACTCCATGGTCAACCGCTACACCGCGGACCGGCGGTTGCGCAGCGACGATGCGTATACCCCGGGTGGCATCGGCGGTAAGCGTCCCGACCGCTCGGTGATCGTGTATGCACAGCGTGCGCGCGAGGCGTTCAAGGACGTGCCGATCGTGATCGGTGGCATCGAGGCCTCGCTGCGGCGCATTGCGCACTTTGACTACTGGTCGGAGAAAGTCCGTCGCTCCGTACTGCTCGATTCGAAGGCCGACCTGCTCGTGTACGGCAACGGCGAGCGCCAGGTGTGCGAGATTGCCCACCGCCTGGCGGCCGGGGCGCGCATCGATGAACTCACCGACGTGCGCGGCACGGCGTTCGTGCGCAAGTCGCTGCCGGCCGGGTGGATCGAGATCGACTCCACGCACCTCGATGAACCCGGGGTGATCGAGCCGCCTGCGGATCCCTATGCCATGGCGTCGCAACCCGCGACGGCGCCCGCACCGGCACATCCCGCCGAGAACGTCGTGCGCTTTGTGCGCCGCGTGAAGAACGCCGACCGGGAGCGCAGCGTGATCCGCATGCCCTCCTACGAGCAGGTCGCGGCCGACCCGGTGTTGTATGCGCACGCCTCGCGCATCCTGCACCTGGAGGCGAACCCCGGTAATGCGCGTGCGCTTGCGCAGCGGCACGGGGACTTCGACGTGTGGCTCAATCCCCCGCCGATCCCGCTCAGCACCGCGGAGATGGACTGGGTGTACGAGCGCCCCTATCAGCGCCAGCCGCATCCGGTCTACGGCGAGGCGGCGATCCCGGCGTACAAGATGATCCGCTTCTCGGTGGCCATTCAGCGCGGCTGTTTCGGTGGTTGCTCGTTCTGCTCGATCACCGAGCACGAAGGCCGGATCATCCAGAACCGCTCCGAGGCCTCGATTCTGCGCGAGGTCGAGGACATCCGTGATCGGGTGCCGGGCTTCACTGGCGTGATTTCCGATCTCGGCGGGCCGACCGCCAACATGTACCGCCTGGCGTGCCGCAGCCGGGAGATCGAGAGCGCCTGCCGCCGGCCCTCGTGCGTCTTTCCGGGCATCTGCCCCAACCTCGACACCAACCACGCGCCGCTGATCCAGCTGTACCGCAAGGTGCGCGAGCTGCCCGGCATCCGCAAGGTGCTGATCGCCTCGGGCGTACGCTACGACCTCGCCGTGGAGTCTCCGGAGTACGTCAAGGAGCTCGCGCAGCATCACACCGGCGGGTACCTGAAGATCGCCCCGGAGGCGATCTCCGACGGGCCGCTCGCGATGATGATGAAGCCGGGGATCGGCGCCTACGATCGCTTCAAGGAGCTGTTCGACCGTTACTCACGCGAGGTGGGCAAGGAGCAGTACCTGATCCCGTATTTCATCGCCGCGCATCCCGGGACCCGCGACGAAGACATGCTCGAGCTTGCCTTGTGGCTGAAGCGCAATGGATTCCGGGCCGATCAGGTGCAGGCGTTCCTGCCCTCACCGATGGCCAGTGCAACCGCGATGTACCACTCGGGCAAGAATCCGCTGAAACGCGTACGCCGCGACGGCGGGGAAGTGCACGTGCCGAAGGGGCTGAAAGTGCGCCGTCTGCACAAGGCCTTTCTGCGCTATCACGACCCGAACAATTGGCCGATGCTGCGCGAGGCGCTGCGCCGGATGGGTCGCGCCGAGCTCATCGGCAGCGGCAAACACCAGCTCGTGCCGGCCTATCAGCCGCCGGGGACCGGTCAGGCACACGAAGGACATCGCGGCGCCCGGACGGGCGAGCGTGCCGGGCCGCGTCCGCAGCCGTTTCGCACGCAACACACCGGACTGCCACGCACTCCGCGGCGCTGAGCACCGAACGGTAGTCATGACCACCCCCCATCCTCTTGATCGCCCGGTCTGGGCGAGTCTGACGACTCACCACGAGCCGTTCGCCGCTGGCGGTGCGCTCGCCCGGCGTTACCGCGCCGAGTACAACGTGTTCGCCGGTCAATCGGATGAGTCGCCCGAGGCGCTCGCGGCGCTTGCCGCGCTGGTCGGTCCCGGCGAGCAGGTGTGCATCGCGCAGGCGATGCCGGTGGTGGTGCCGCCGGGACTCACGGTGCACAAGAGCCTGCAGGGTGTGCAGCTGACGGCTCCGGCGGCGCTCGACGTGCCGGACGGGGTCGAACCGCTGGTTGCGTTGACGGAACGTGATGCACCAGAGATGTTCGCGCTCGCCCGGCTCACCGAGCCGGGGCCGTTCGCGTCGCGTACCCACGCACTTGGCCGCTTTCTCGGCATCCGTATCGACGGGCGGCTTGCGGCCATGGCCGGGGAGCGCTTCCGATTTCCCGGTTACACCGAGGTCAGCGCCGTCTGTACGCATCCGGACTTTCGCGGCAGAGGCTTCGCACGCCGCCTTACCGCTGCGGTCACTGCCGCTATTCATCAGCGCGGCGAACGGGCGTTCCTGCAGGCCTGGAAGACCAACACGCCGGCGATCACGTTGTATCAGTCGCTCGGTTTTGAGATTCGCGCCGAGATGAGTGTCTGCGTATTGGTCCGCGCGACGCCGGTTTGAGTGGCAGGACTGCGGCGGCCCACAGTGCGCGGCCGGCTACAGGAGGGGGATCACGATCGAGCCGATTCCGCAGGCAGTTGCAGATCCGGCACTGTTGGTCGCGGGCGCACAGGTCGATCCGGTCGGTCGGGTGCTGCCCGCGCCCGCGAGTCGACATCACTGCGTTTCCTCGGGGGTGCGAGGCGCGCTGAATCGCCCCCCTGTGGCACAGGGGCGCAGGTCCACGGGGCCTTGCAGCGGAGCGGGCGTGCGCAGGAGAATGTCCCGGTGCGCACCGCTGCGCCCGGCAGCGGTGCGCCGACGGCCAGACCCGTCGCAACGGGGACAGATCGTGATGCACTCGGACAGTCGCGCCTGTACAGGCCGTCGGTGCCGGTGGGTGTCAAGCGGCCACGATGAGCATCGGAACATGAATCACGACGAGACACGCTCGAAGTTGCACATCCGCGCCGCAGGAGTGACCGACGCCGCAGAGCTCGCGCGGTTGTCTGCGCAACTCGGTTACCCGTGCGAGCCGGCCGCGATGCGTCAACGCCTCGAGCGGCTCACCGCGCGCGCCGATCATGCCGTGTTCGTGGCGAGCATCGACGCGGGCGCACTGCTCGCCGGCTGGGTCCACGTCGGGGCGGGTCTGTGGCTGGAGTCCGGCGAGTGCGCGGAGATTCTCGGACTAGTTGTCGATACGGCAGCGCGTCGCGGCGGCGTGGGCCGCAGGCTCATCGGTGCCGCCGAACAGTGGAGCCGCGCGGCGGGATTCGAGCGGATCGTGGTGCGCTCGAACGCGGTGCGCCCCGAGGCGCATGCGTTCTACCCGTCGCTTGAGTACACCCTGGAGAAGACGCAACGGGTCTACGGCAAGGTGTTCAGGCCGTGAGCGGCCTGCCGTGCGCCCGAGTGCGCTAGGGGAAAACCACACTTTCGGGGGTACGGCGGGGCGGACTACCGTGATGCAGTCGGGTCCTGACCCCCCCGGGGACACCCATGCACACCAGACGATCGGCGGCGCGGCCGGCAGGCGCCGCGGCGGCCGCGCGGCGGCTGCCGCGCCCGCGCAGCGCGGCGCGTAATGTGCTGCTCCGTGCCCTTAAGCGGCGGCAGACGACCCGTGCGTTCAGCGCTCGAAAGCTCTCGGCCGAGACGCTCTCGGAGCTGCTCTGGGCCGCCTTCGGCGTGAACCGCCCGCGGGGGCCGTTCGGCGGCGTTGGGCGAACGGCCGCCTCGGCGAGCAACTCCCAGGAGATCGACGTCTACGTCGCGCTGGCCGACGGGACCTACCGGTACGACGCGCCGGCGCACCGTCTCGAACTGGTCGTGCCCGGGGACTTACGGGCGCTGGCCATGAGCCGGCGGCAATCCAAAGCCGACGGCGGTGCCGGTGCGCCCGTGCGGTTGATCTATGTCGCGGACCTGGAGCGCTTGGTGCATACGCGCGGTGTGCAGGAGCCGGGCCTGCGCGACCCGCAGATGCAGCACGCCTACTCCTGCGTCGATATTGGGCTGATCGCAGCCAACGTCTACCTGTTCGCCGCCGCCACGGGCCTGGGGGCGTGGTTCCACAACTGCGACCGCGCGCGCCTGGCCGCGCGTCTGGCGCTGCGAGCCGGACAGCGTGTACTGTTCGCACAGACGGTCGGACATCCACAGCAGCGTTCCCGGGGAGGGCCTCCATGAAACTCGACGGTAACACTGTGCTGATCACCGGTGGCGGCAGCGGCATTGGCCTGGCGCTGGCGGCGGCTTTCCTGCAGCGCGGCAACGAGGTGATCATCTGCGGGCGCAGCGCCGATCGGCTCGCTGCCGCCAAGCGTTGGTATCCGGCGTTGCATACCAAGACGGCGGATCTGTCCGACCTCGCCGGCTGTCAGGAGCTGTCGCTCTGGGCGGCGGACCGCTTCGAGCGGTTGAATATCCTGATCAACAACGCAGGCCTGCAACGCGACATCGATTTTTCCGGCGGCGCGAGCGAGTTTCTCTCCGGGGAGAACGAGCTGCGCGTCGACCTGGAGGCACCCATCCTGCTCTCAGGCCTGATGGTGCCGCTGCTCGCCGGGAAGCGGCCTGCCGCCATCATCAACGTCACCTCGGGGCTGGCGTTCGTCCCCTCGGCTCGTACCCCCGTGTACAGCGCCGCGAAGGCCGGCCTGCACGCCTTCAGCATGGCTCTGCGTCACCAGTTGATGCCGCTGGGCATCCAGGTGTTCGAGGTCGTGCCGCCAGCGATCAACACTGGGCTGAACCCACAGGGCCGCGCACGCCGGCCGCGGCTGAAGATGGACCTCGAGCCGTCCGAGTTCGCGGCCGTGGTCATGGCCGACCTCGAGAGCGACGTCGCGGAGATCGGCTATGGGTTCAGTGCCGATGCCATGCGTGCCTCGCGGGCCGAGATCGATCGGCGCTTCGTCCAGCTGAACGCGCCTTGAGGATGCGGCAGCGGTCGGGTTGCCGGCCGGCGGGGCGGGCGGATAATGCACCCATGAGAGCCTGGCTGATCGTGCTGACGGCGCTGCTCGCAGGGGCGCTCGCCCCGCGGGCGCACGGCGCCGCGCCCGCAAAGTCCGGGCCGCCTGCGATCGGACTCGAGCTGCAGGGGGCGATCGGGCCGGCCACGGCGCACTACATCGTGCAGGGATTGCGCACGGCCGCCGCGCGCGACGCCCCGTTCGTCATCCTGCGCATCGACACGCCGGGCGGACTGGAGACCTCGATGCGGGAGATCATCAAGGCCATCCTGGCTGCGCCCCTGCCGGTGATCGGCTATGTCGCACCCGCGGGCGCCCGCGCCGCAAGCGCCGGAACCTACATCCTGTACGCATGCGCGATCGCGGCCATGGCGCCGGCCACCCATCTCGGGGCCGCCACCCCGGTGTCGATCGGCGGCGCAACGCCGACACCGGGCCATATGAGTGCCGAGCAGCGCAAGATCCTCAATGATTCCATCGCCTATATCCGCTCGCTTGCCGAGCTGCGCGGGCGCAATGTCGCGTGGGCCGAGCAGGCGGTGCGCGGCGCGGCGAGTCTGCCGGCCCAGGATGCGCTGCGCCGGCACGTGGTCAACCTCATCGCGCCCAGTCTCGCGAATCTGCTCGCGCAGCTCGATGGCCGCACTGTCGAGCTGCACGGCCGCACGGTCCATTTGGCGAGCGCCGGGGTGGCGGTGATGTGGCTGGCGCCGGGCTGGCGCACCCGGGTGCTGGCGGCCATCACCAACCCGACGATCGCCTACGGGCTGCTGCTGATCGGGCTGTGGGGGCTGATCTTCGAGGGGTTCCATCCGGGCGGCGTGCTGCCGGGAGTGGTCGGCGTGGTGGCGCTGCTGGTGGCGCTGTTCGCCTTCCAGCTGCTGCCGACGGATTTTGCTGGTTTGGCGCTGATCGTGCTTGGATCGGCCCTGATGGCCGCGGAATTCTTCTTGCCTACTTACGGATCGCTCGGCATCGGCGGCCTGATCGCCTTTGTCATTGGGTCGCTCGTGCTATTCGATTCAGGAGTCCCGGGCATGTCCATCAGCCGTGCCGTGATCGGCGCGCTCGCCACCGTCGGCGGCGGGGTCATTCTCGGGATCGTGTATCTTGGCACTCGCGCCCAGCTGCGGCCGCCGGCCGCGGGCGTGCAGGCCATGGTGGGCGCGATCGTGGAGGCGCAAGAGGACATTGAGGCGCACGGCCGGGTCCGCTATGGCGGGGAGATTTGGAATGCGGTTGCGCTCTCGCCCCTGAAGCGCGGTGAGCGGGCGCGGATCGTGAAGGTCGAAGGGCTGCAGGTGTGGGTCGAGCCGCTCTGATGCACGGGCGCCCGGCGCGGAGGTTCACATGTCGTATTTTCTGATCGTCGTGATCGTGCTGGTCGCACTGCTTCTGATCAGCTCAGTGCGGGTGCTGAATGAATACGAGCGGGCGGTCATGTTCACGCTCGGGCGTTTCACCGGCATCCGCGGCCCCGGCCTGATTCTGCTCTGGCCGTTGATTCAGCGCATGAACAAGGTGGACCTGCGCGTCATCGTGCTGAACGTGCCGAAGCAGGACATCATCACGCACGACAACGTGTCGGTGAAGGTGAACGCGGTCGTCTACTTCCGCATCGTCGATCCGAGCAAAGCCATCATCCAGGTGGCCAATGCCTGGGATGCCACCAGTCAGGTGGCACAGACCACGCTGCGCTCGGTGCTCGGGCAGCATGAGATGGACGACCTGCTGTCCCAGCGCGACAAGCTCAATGCCGACATTCAGCGGATTCTCGATGAGAGCACCGAGGCCTGGGGCATCAAGGTGGCCAACGTCGAGCTGAAGGACGTCGATCTGGACGAGAGCATGGTGCGCGCCATGGCGCGCCAGGCCGAGGCTGAGCGCAACCGCCGCGCCAAGGTGATCAACGCCGAGGGCGAGCGCCAAGCGGCGCAGACGCTGGTCGAGGCCGCTCAGGCCCTGGCGCAGCAGCCAAGCGCGATGCAGCTGCGCTACCTGCAGACGCTCGCCGACATCTCGCACGACAAGTCGCAGCTGATCATCTTCCCGCTGCCGCTCGATCTGATCGGGCCGCTGTTGAATCGCGGCGGCACGCCGCCGAGGAGTTGAGGCGCGATGCGGCTGGATTCCTCGCTCGGACGTCTGTGGGTGGTGGCGGGCGCGGCACTGCTTGCGCTCGCGACGATCGCCGGGGCCATCGGTGCGCACGCGCTGCCGCACGGCTGGAGCGCTCAGCGGATGCATATCTTCAACATCGCGGTGCGCTACCAGTTCTTCCAGTCGCTCGGGCTGCTCGCGATGGGGGTCTGGCTCGGTACGCGCAACTACGACGGACTGACCTCGGCACAACGCCAGACCCTGCGCCGCTGCCGTGCCGCGCCCCACTCGCTGCTCACCGGCATCGTGTTGTTCTCCGGCAGCCTGTACGCCCTCAGCCTACATGCGCCCCGCTGGGTCGGTCTGCTCACGCCGATCGGCGGCGTGCTCATGATCGGCGCCTGGGGCACGTTCGCCGTGGGCGTCTGGCGCAGCTGATTGCCCGCCGCGGTGCCCGAGTCGGGTCTGCCCATCGATGCGGCGCTACCGGCGTTGCGCACCGAGCTGGCCGCGCACGGCGCGGTCGTGCTCACCGCGCCGCCCGGCGCGGGTAAGAGCACGGTCGTACCGCTGGTGCTGCTCGGGGAGTCCTGGGCCCGGGGCAAACGGCTCCTGATGCTCGAGCCGCGGCGCCTCGCGGCGCGTGCGGTCGCCGAGCGCATGGCGCGTACGCTCGGGGAGTCGGTCGGACGCACGGTCGGCTACCGCATGCGGCGCGACACGCGCGTCTCGAAGGACACCCGTCTGGAGGTGCTCACCGAAGGGGTGTTGGTGCGCATGCTGCAGAGCGATCCGGCGCTTGAGGGTGTTGCGGCGGTGCTGTTCGATGAGTTTCACGAGCGCAGCCTGCAGGCCGATCTGGCCCTCGCGCTCGCGCTCGATGCGCGCGAGACGCTCGGCGCACCGGTGAAGTTCCTGATCATGTCCGCCACGCTCGAGGCCGAGAGCGTCGCCCAGCTCCTCGGCGGAGCGCCCGTGGTGCGCGCCGCCGGCCGCTCATTCCCGGTGGAGACGCGCTACGCGGGTACCGGTGCGCCACCGCTGCCGGAGGCGCTCGCCCGCGGCACGGCGAGTCCCGAACAGAGCGTCGCTCGCCTGGTGCTGCGCGCACTCGAGGAAACACACGGTGATGTGCTGGTGTTCCTGCCCGGGGCACGTGAGATCCGCCGGGTCGCGCAGCTGCTGCAGAGCGAGGGTGCCGAGGCGCGCATCCTGCCGCTGTACGGGGAGCTGTCCGCCGCGGCGCAGGATGCGGCCCTCACACCGCTCGCGGGGGTGCGTCGCGTCGTGCTCGCCACCAACATCGCCGAGACCAGTCTGACGCTCGAAGGGGTGCGGGTGGTGGTGGATTCCGGGCTGGTGCGCCGCCTGCGCTTCGATCCGAACACGGGGATGAGCCGCCTCGAGCTCGAGCGGATTTCGCGGGCGTCGGCCGAGCAGCGTCAGGGCCGGGCCGGACGGCTCGAGACCGGCGTGTGCTATCGGCTCTGGAGCGAGGCGGCCCACCGCTCTCTTGCCCCGTTCACGCCGGCGGAGATCCTGGAGGCGGATCTTGCTTCGTTTGCGCTTGAGCTGGCGCAGTGGGGGGCGCGTGATGCGACCGCCCTGTCGTGGCTCGATCCACCGCCGGCGGGGCTGCTGCAGAGCGCCCGCGACCTGCTCGCACGACTCGGCGCGCTCGATGCACAGGGGCGCATCACCGAGCACGGCCGTGCGATGGCGCGCCTCGCCGTGCATCCGCGGCTCGCGCACATGCTGCTCTGCGCCCGCGAACTGGGCGCCGTGGCGCTCGCGGCGGATCTTGCGGCGCTGCTGGCCGAACGCGATCTGGTGCGCAGCGGCGGCCGGGATGCCGATATCCGCACGCGTCTGGAAATTCTGCGCGGCGAGGCGCCGCTCGGGGAGACGGACCGGGATGCGCTGATGGCGGTCCGGGCGCAGGCGCGCGAGTTCACCCGACAGCTCGGCGGTGCGGCCCGCGCCGGCCCGTATGCGACGTCTGCCGGGGCGCTGCTTGCGCTGGCCTTTCCGGATCGCATCGGTGCGCAGCGCGCCGGCGGGGAGGGGCGATTTGCGCTCGCTAACGGACGTGGCGCACACTTTGCCGAGGCGCAGAGTCTCGCCCGCCAGCCGCTCATCGTCGCGGTGCATCTGGATGACCGCGAGCGCGATGCGCGTATCCTGCTCGCCGCGCCCCTGGAGCGCGAGGCGCTGGAGGCGGTGATCCCGGGGGCGCTGCAGTGGCGCGAGACGGTCGAGTGGAACCGGCGCGAACAGGCCGTGGTGGCGCGACGCGAACTGCGCCTCGATCAGGTGCTGCTCGAGGCGCACCCGCTCGCCGCGGTGCCGGCCGAGCGGGCCCGCGAGGCGCTGCTCGCGGGCGTGCGCGATCTGGGCATCGGCGCGTTGCCCTGGGAACGCGAGAGTCGTGAGCTGCAGGCGCGGGTCGCGCTGGTGCGCGGCTTGGGCGGGCCGCGCACCGAGTGGCCCGATCTCGCGGACGCGGCGCTCGCCGAATCGCTCCAGGACTGGCTCGCCCCCTGGCTGGAGGGCGTGACCCGCCGCGAGCACCTGGCGCGCCTGCCGATTGCCGAGGCGCTGCGCGCCCGGTTGGGTTGGCAGCGCCTGCGCGAGCTCGATGTGCTCACTCCGACGCACCTCACGGTGCCGAGCGGCTCGCAGATCCGCATCGATTATCTCGACGAGAGCGCGCCGGTCGTGGCCGTGCGCCTGCAGGAGGTGTTCGGGCTGGCCGAGACGCCTTGCCTCGCTGGCGGACGCGTGCCGGTGACCTTCAAACTGCTCTCCCCGGCGCACCGGCCGGTGCAGGTGACGCGCGACTTGGGCAGTTTTTGGCGCCGCGGGTACGCCGAGGTGCGCAAGGATCTGCGCGGACGCTACCCGAAGCATCACTGGCCGGAGGATCCGCTGACGGCCGAAGCGGTGCGGGGCGTGCGGCGGCGGCCCTGAGCCGGTACACTTCACGCCCAACATCACCCAGCCGCGCACCGCTCAGCAGGCAGACATGACGACACAGAGAGCCGAGGCGGCCGTTGCGCCAGCCATCGACATCCGTTTCGGACAGGTGGGTCTGATTCAGGTGCTCATCTGGACGACCGATCCGGGAGCCATCCTCGATGAGCTCACGGGGCGGGTGGCCACGGCGCCGAAGTTCTTCCAGCGCACCGCGGTGGCGTTGGACGTCGGGCCGCTCGGCCGCGAGCCGTCGGTCGAGGAGATGCGTGGGGTGATGGAGGCGGTACGCCGGGCTGGGATGTGTCCGATTGGACTCGCCAGCGGCCCGGCGACGGCGCAGGCCTTGAGCCAGCCGCTCGATCTGCCGCTGCTGCCGCCGTTCCGCGAGTTCCATCCGCCGGCCGAGGCGCACGGGCGCACGGGCGCGCGGCGCGTCGAGCCGGTAGCGGTGGAACTTGAACCCGAAGGTGCCGCAGCCCAGGTGCACACGCACCCGGTGCGATCGGGCCAGCGCACCTATGCGCGCGGGCGCGACTTGGTCGTCACGGCCATGGTCGGCGCCGGTGCGGAAGTGATTGCCGACGGCTGCGTGCACGTGTATGGCGCGCTGCGCGGACGCGCAGTGGCCGGTGCGCGCGGTGACACATCGGCGCGAGTGTTTTGCCAGGAATTTCACGCGGAGCTGGTGTCGATCGCCGGTGTCTTCCGCGTCTTCGAGACGTTGCCGCCGGAGCTCGCGGGCAAACCCGTGCAGGCGTGGCTGGATGGCGACGTCTTGCGTTTCGAGCGCCTGGGCGTTTGAGTATGCCTGGGGCACTGAACCTCATTCTAGGAGCGACCTTTGACTGAAATCATCGTGGTGACCTCTGGCAAGGGCGGGGTCGGCAAGACCACCACCTCGGCCAGCATGGCCTGCGGACTGGCGCGGCGCGGCAAGCGCGTGGCCGTCATCGACTTCGATATCGGCCTGCGCAACCTCGACCTGATCATGGGGTGCGAGCGGCGCGTGGTGTACGACTTCGTCAACGTCATCAACGGCGACTGCACGCTCAAGCAGGCGCTGATCAAGGACAAGCGCATCGAGACGCTGTACGTACTGGCGGCTTCCCAGACGCGGGACAAGGATGCATTGACCGAAGAGGGTGTGCGCAAGGTGCTCGATGAGCTCATCGCCGATGGGTTCGACTACATTCTGTGCGACTCCCCGGCCGGCATCGAGAAAGGGGCGCATCTGGCGATGTATTTCGCCGACCGCGCCGTGGTCGTCGTGAATCCGGAAGTCTCCTCGGTGCGCGATTCCGACCGCATCCTCGGTCTGCTCTCCAGCAAGACCCACCGTTCCGCCAACGGCAATGGCGGTGTGAAGGAGCACCTGCTGCTCACCCGCTACAACCCGCGGCGCGTGGCCAACGGCGAGATGATGAGCGTCGGGGACATCAAGGAGATCCTGGGACTTGATGTGATCGGCGTGGTCCCGGAATCCCCCGACGTCCTCGCCGCTTCCAATGCCGGCGTGCCCGTGATCCTCAACGACGACAGCACTGCGGCGGAAGCCTACTCCGATGCCGTGGCGCGTCTGCTCGGCGAGGAGCTGCCGCTGAGGTTCCTCGAAGAACCCAAGCGCGGCTTCTTTGCGCGCATGTTCGGAGGCTGACCATGGGTCTGTTGGCAATGTTCCGCAGCAAGCCCGCCACGGCGAACATCGCCAAGGAGCGCTTGCGCATCATCGTGGCGCAGGAGCGCGGCAGCCGCGGAGGGCCGGACTACCTGCCTCTGTTGCGGCGCGAGCTGCTGCAGGTGATCCACAAATACGTCAACGTGGACCCGGAAGCGGTGCAGATCAATCTCGAGCGCGAAGCCGGGCACGAGGTGCTCGAGTTCAGCATCGCGCTGCCGGAGAAACCCGGCGCCTGAGTGCGGCCGGGGCCTTGCCTCCCGCAGAGCATTGGCCGTCTGAAACGCGCCACTGGGCGATGGGGATGACCCTTGTGGCCCGTTGGCGGGCGAGGTGACGTTCTTTTCCTGAGGCGGGGACTGCTGCGCGGCGCAGGCGCCGAGCCATCGCCGCGCTCGCGCGCGTTGCGCCCCGGCGTGGCGTGGCGCTGGCGAGACCTTCACCGGTGGGGGATTCCCATGGCGAGTCTCCAGGGCACTGCACGCCAGTGAGGGCGCCATCGTGCGTCGCAGGTGCCGGGGGGGTGAATGACGGGCGTTCCCCGGTCCCCGCCGCCTCGTGCCGTGAGCGGCGGGCGTCTCAGCGCCGCGCGCCCTCAGTAGCACACCCCGCCGCCCTGTTCCGCGGGCGCGGCGTTCGCGCGGAACAGACTGAACAACTCCCGGCCCATGCCGAACGCATTTGCCGACAGGTCGGCGGTCGCGATCTCGCGCCGCGTCCATTCTTCCGCGTTCACCCGCGCTTCGAGCACACCGGTGCGGCTGTCGAGGCGGATCACGTCACCGTCGCGCAGTTTGGCGATCGGGCCACCGCCGACCGCATCGGGCGTCAGGTGGATCGCGGCGAGCACGACGCCCGAGGCGCCCGACATGCGCCCGTCGGTGAGGAGTGCGACCCGGTGCCCCTTGCTCTGCAGCGACGTCAGCGCCGGCGTCAGGCCGTGCAGCTCGGGCATGCCGTTGGCGCGCGGCCCCTGGTAGCGTACGACCACGACCACATCGTGATGGAGCTCGCCCCGTTTGAACGCATGCTCGACGTCTTCCTGACTGTGAAAGACCCGAGCCGGTGCCTCGATCGAGCGGTGTTCGGGCTTGACCGCCGAGACCTTGACCACCGCGCGTCCGAGGTTGCCCTGGACCAGTTTCAGGCCGCCGTCGGCGCTGAACGGATCGGTTGCGCTGCGCAGCACTTCCGTATCGCCGCTGCGCTCGGGCGCATCGCGCCAGGCGAGACCCTGCTCCGAGAGCCAGGGCTCCTGGGCGTAGCGCGCGAGGCCCGCACCGGACACGGTCAACACATCGCCGTGCATCAGGCCGGCGTTCAGCAGCTCTCTGACCAGCAGGCCCATGCCGCCGGCGGCGTGAAAGTGGTTCACGTCGGCGCTGCCGTTCGGATAGATGCGCGCCAGCAGCGGCACGGCCGCCGACAGATCGCTGAAGTCATTCCAGTCGATGAGGATGCCGGCGGCCCTAGCGATGGCGACGATGTGCAACGTATGGTTGGTCGAGCCGCCCGTGGCGAGCAGTCCGACCACGGCATTGACGATGCTGCGCTCGTCGATGATCTGCGCGAGCGGCAGATACTCCTGGCTGAGCGCGGTGATGCGCGCCGCACGCTGCGCGGCGGCGGCGGTCAACGCATCGCGCAGCGGTGTGTTCGGCGGCACAAATGCGCTGCCCGGCAGATGCAGTCCCATCACCTCCATCAGCATCTGGTTGCTGTTGGCGGTGCCGTAGAACGT
This sequence comes from Pseudomonadota bacterium, assembly GCA_021838635.1. Taxonomy (GTDB): domain Bacteria; phylum Pseudomonadota; class Gammaproteobacteria; order Steroidobacterales; family Steroidobacteraceae; genus 13-2-20CM-66-19. The sequence goes on along the minus strand of JAKCDC010000006.1, from coordinate 7,695 downwards.
GCAGGTGCCGGCCGAGTGATAGCTGTCGGCCTCGGACTGCAGCAGCGCGTCGCGGCCGACCTTGCCCTCGGCGAACAGCTGGCGGATGCGCGCCTTTTCCTTGTTGGGCAAACCCGAGGGCATCGGACCGGCGGGGACGAACACCGTCGGCAGCTGGCCGAAGGCGAGGGCGCCGATCAACAGGCCCGGCACGATCTTGTCGCACACGCCGAGGCACAGCGCCGCATCGAACATGCCGTGCGAGAGCGCGATGCCGGTGGCCATCGCGATCACGTCGCGGCTGAACAGCGACAGCTCCATGCCCGGCTGCCCCTGGGTCACGCCGTCGCACATGGCCGGCACACCGCCGGCCACCTGCGCGGTGGCGTGCGCCTCGCGTGCCGCCTGGCGGATCAGGCCCGGAAAGCGCTCGTAGGGCTGGTGCGCAGAGAGCATCTCGTTGTACGCGGTGACGATGCCGAGGTTCGGCCAGCGCAGCGTCTTCAGCGATTCCTTGTCGGGGCCGGCGGCGGCGAAGCCGTGCGCCAGATTGGTGCAGGAGAGACGCGTGCGGGCCGGCCCGCGGCCCTGCTCGCGCAGGCGCTCGAGGTAGGCGGCACGCGTTTCGCGGCTGCGCTCGCGGATCCGTTCGGTGACGTCGCGGATCCGGGGGTCGAGGGCGAAGGGCGTGTGCGGCATCGGTGCGTCAGTCCTGTGCCGGGGGACGATAGCCTTCGGGCCGCTCGGCGCCGCTGCCGAAGAAGAACTTCTCCATTTCCGCGGTGAGGAACTGGCGCGCCTTCGGCTCCATCGGGCTTAAGCGGTACTCGTTGATGAGCATGACCTGGTGCTGCACCCAGCGGCCCCAGGCCTCGCGCGAGACGTGCTCGAAAATCCGCTGCCCGAGCGGACCGGGATACGGCGGGCGGTCGAGACCGGGGGCCTCGCGCTTGAGCATGACACACTGCACCATTCGGGACACATCGTCCTCCGGACCGGAAACGTTATATCAATCAAAAAGTTGTGACTGCGTCGCCGCTGCCGCCAGGCCTTGCAGGAACCGCAGGATCGGAGCGGGTAGGCCGCGCGCATCAGGCGCTGCGAGGGAGTACCACGCGAACTGCGCCGGATCCGGCGCGCCGTCATACCCCGAACAATGGCCCAGAAGCGGCGTCATGACAAGATCAAAATGCGTAAAGGCATGTTCGATCGCTGCGAGCGGCTGCAGCGCGGGCACCGCGGTGAGTCGCGCGGCGAGCCAGGCCTCGGCGGCCGGCGCATCCTCGAACTGCGGTGGACTCCACAACCCGCCCCAGATGCCGCGTTCGGGCCGGCGCTCGAGCAGCACGGCCCCGTCGGGGCGTCGCAGCACGAGGAGCCACGTTCGGCGCAGCGCCCGGACCCGGCGGCGCTTCGGCGCGGGCAGCTCGTGCTGGCGGCCGGTGCGGCGTGCACCGCAGTGCGGCGCGAGCGGACAGCGTTCGCAGGCCGGGTTGCGGCGCGTGCAGAGCGTGGCGCCCAGATCCATGATGGCTTGCGTGTAGACGTCGACGTGCGTCTCGGGCGTGCAGGCTTCGGACAATGCCCACAGCCGCGCCAGGGTGGCCGGTTGCGACGGATCGCCTTGCACCTCGAAGACCCGGGCCAACACCCGGCGGACGTTGCCATCGAGGATGGGAAATCGCTCGCCGCGCGCGAGCGCCAGGATCGCACCGGCGGTCGAGCGGCCGACCCCCGGCAGCGCCGCGATGGACTCGAAGGTCTGCGGGAAGCGGCCGTCGTGCGCCTCGCACACCTGCTGCGCGGCGCGCTGCAGGTTGCGGGCCCGCGCGTAGTACCCAAGGCCCGACCACAGGTGCAGCACCTCATCGAGCGGTGCGGCGGCAAGCGCCGTGATGTCGGGGAAGCGCTGCATGAACCGCTCGTAATACGGGATGACCGTGCTCACCTGGGTCTGCTGCAGCATGATCTCCGACACCCAGACCCGGTACGGGGTGCGCTCGTGTTGCCAGGGCAGATCGTGCCGGCCGCAGCGCTCGTGCCAGGCGATGAGCGCACGGGCCACGGGCGCGCCAGCCTGCGCCGTACCGCAGACGGCTGGCGCGTCTGATCGAGTGCGGCTCACTGAACTTGCAGGCGCGCGTGGCGCAGCGTGGTGGTGCCGAGTCGTGCGCGGCGTACGGTGAGAACGCCGCGTGCATGCAGCTTACGCAGCAGGGCGAGCGGCAGCTTCAGCGGCCGAGGATGTTTGCGGGCCGGCGGCAGATAGTGGCTGAAGTCGATGCGGTCGGCGTTGAGGTTGAACGTCCAGCGCGCCGTTGCTCCCCCGGAGTGTGCAACCCACCCGTTGAGCGTCGTCTGGTCGAGCCGTGCGGTGAGTGGGTCGATCCGCAGCGTGCCGCTCTGCAGGGTCCAGTGGCCCGCCAGCGAGAGCCGGCCGAGCGCGCGGGGGTCTTGCGGAAGACGCATCTTCACCCCCAGGTCGGCGATCAGTGCGCGCACCGAGGGGACCTGCACGGTCAGATGGCCCGTTGCACGGGGTCTCGCGTTCGGGTCGGAAAAGTGCACGGACCCTGACAGCGTTGCATGCGCGGCCGTGAGTTCCCAGTGCGGTGCGGTGAGCGAGAGCGGTGTGGCGCGCACGTCCAGGCGCCGGGCCCGGAAGGCGATGCGGATGCCCTTCTTCGGCAGCTTCGGGGCGCGCAGCCGCAAGCGGGTGGCGAGGGCGAACGGCTGGCCGGGCTGCCACGCTCCGAGGCGCAACTGCCAGTGCGTCAAGCGGATCACGCCGCTTGCCGCGGTGTACTGCAGCGTGGCATCGCGCAGCACGAGGCCGCCCAGGGTGGGCGGGGCGTGCGAGGCGCCGCCCGGGGGAGCGGCGAGCAGCGGCTGCCAGTTGCCGGTACCGGCGGCGGTGCGCCACAGGTGGATGTGCGCCCCGTCGATGCGGATCGTGCCGATCTGCAGTCTCTGGTGCAGCAGGAGCGGCAGCAGCCGCACCGGCAGGTGCATCGAGCGCCAGCGCACCAGGTCCGGCCCATGAACCGGCGCGAAGTTGCCGAGCCGGGCCGCCCCGATGCGCAGCTCCAGCCACGGATACCACTCGAGCCGCAGGTGCCCCTCGATCTGCAACGGCCGGCCGGTGTCGCGCGCCACTAGGCGTTCGAGCTCGCCGCGGTAGTCATCCGGGTTGATGACCCGCGTGACGACGAAGAGTGCGAGCGCGATCAGCAGCACCACGGCGCCGAGGATGCCGAGGCTCCAGCGCAGCGCTTTCATCTACAGGTGCATGGTCGGACGGGCGCGTGAGCGGCCCGTCGGGTCGACCGGCGTGAACGGTTCTCCGGCGGTCCGGGACCAGTAGGCATCAGCTGCGGCGCTCCAGCCCGTGCTGCCGAGTGCAGGCCAGCGGCCGGGCGCAAACCCCGGTGCCCCGATGAAGCGCTGCGACTTGAACACGAGCGTTCCGTTGTGCAGATGCCTCAGGGCCACGGACCAGGGTACGGGGATGAGAGTCGAGACGCCGCTGCCGGCGGCCGGGGCCACGACCAGATGCGTCGCCCGGCCGTCGCGGCCGAAGACAATGTCCTGCACGGTGCCGAGCGGCTGGCCGTCACGGGCCTGCACGGCCAGCCCGATCAGCGTGGAGGCCCGCTGAGCCACCACGGGCAGGGGCGGCGCGGGCGCACGCGTCGGGGCCGCGGCGCTCGCCGTCGACTCCGTCGAGCCGCCGGGCAGGAATTGCGCGTTCTGCTGACTGCATGCGCCAAGCGCCACGGCCGACAGCGCGCACAGTGCCGGCACCCATATCCTCTTCATCCGAGCCACTCGTCTCACCATCTGACCAGCGGGGGCAGACTCATCAGGTAGGCCTCAGGGTCTGCGTCCGTCTGAAACCCGAACCGTGTGCCGCGATCATAGACCAGGTTGAACTCCACGTACCGCCCCCGCTTGTACAGCAGCCGCTCGCGCGCGGCCTCGTCGTAGGGGGTGTCTTTGCGGCGCGACACCAGGGCGGGGTAGATCCCGAGGAAGGCCTCGCCCACCTGCTGCACGAACGCGAAATCGCACTGCGGATCCGCTCCGGCGAGTTCATCGAAGAAGATGCCACCCACCCCGCGCGGCTCGTGCCGATGCGGTAGATAGAAGTACCGGTCGCACCAGGCCTTGTATGTCTCGTACGCATCCGGCCAGTAGGTGTCGCAGGCACTGCGCAGCGCCGCGTGAAACGCCGCGGTGTCCTCCTCGAACGGGAATGTCGGTGTCAGGTCTGACCCGCCGCCGAACCAGCCGCGGCTGGTGTGCAGGTAGCGCAGGTTCAGGTGCACCGTGGGCACGTAGGGATTGCGCATGTGCGCGACCAGCGAGAGGCCGCAGGCGAGGAAGCGGCCATCGGACTCGGCCGCACCGGGCATCTGCGCGCGTGCCTGCTCGGAGAACGTGCCCCAGACGTGGCTGAAGTTGACGCCGACCTTCTCGAACACCGCCCCGCGCATCAGGCGCGACTCCCCGCCCCCCTCCAGGCGGTGGCCGCTCGGGCGACTCCAGCGGCGTGGTTCGAAGCGCGCCGCGGGCTCGAACGCCTCGAAGGCCGCACAGATCCGTCCCTGCAGGTCGCGAAAATACTGCGCGGCCTGATCGGCGAGTGGCGCCTGAACGGCAGTCATGCGTCGCCTGCGCTGCGGGCCGAGCGTTCGTGCACCACGTCGACGAGCCGTGCGACTGCCTCCGGATTGGCGTGCGGCCAGATGCCGTGCCCGAGGTTGAAGATGTGTCCGGGCGTGTTTCCGGCCTCGCGCAGCACCCGCTCGGCTTGCGCGGCCAGCACCTCGGGCGGGGCGAACAGCGCCGCGGGGTCGAGATTGCCCTGCACCGCTTTGTCGGCGCCGAGAATCCCTCGCGCCGTGCCGAGCGGCGTGCGCCAATCGAGGCCGATGACGTCGGCCTCGATTGGCGCGAGCTGCTGAAGCAACGCGCTGCCCTGGTTGAGGTAGTAGATGAGCGGCACGCCGCAGCCGCGCAGCGCCGCGAGCGTGCGGCGCGCGGCCCGCAGCGCGAAGCGCTCGAATTGCGGCGGGGCGAGCAGACCGCCCCAGGACTCGAACAGCATCAGCGCCTGGGCGCCGGCGGCAGCCTGGGCGGCGAGGTAGGCGGCCATGGCATCGGCCAGTCGATCAAGCAGCGCGCCGGCGGCTTCCGGCTCGGCGTAGAGGAAGGCGCGCGCCGCCTCGAACTCCTTCGACGGTCGTCCGCCGACGAGATAACAGAAGAGCGTGAACGGACCGCCCGCGAAGCCGATGAGCGGCACGTCGCGCGGTGCGGCGGCGCGGATCAGGCGGATGCTCTCGAGCACGAACGGCACGTCGCGCTCAGGCTCGAGCGTACGCAGTGCCTCGACGGCCGCGCGCGTGCGGATCGGCTCGCGGACCACCGGACCGGGCTCGAACGTCAGGTCGATGCCCATGCCCTGCAGCGGCGTCATGATGTCGCTGAAGAGGATGGCCGCATCGAGCGCAAAGCGTCGCAGCGGCTGCAGGGTCACTTCTGCGGCGAGTTCCGGGGTGCGCGTGAGGGTCTCGAAGGACACCTTGGCGCGCACTTCGCGGTACTCCGGCAGGTAGCGGCCCGCCTGGCGCATGATCCAGATGGGCGTGTACGCCACCGGCTCGCGGCGGCAGGCGGCGAGGAACACCGGCGTGTCGGCCCTCATGCGCGCAGCCAGCGCGCCACCTGGGGCGCGAAGTAGGTGATGATCAGGTCAGCGCCGGCGCGGCGGATGCCGGTCAGCGTCTCGAGCACCGCGGCGCGCTCATCAATCCAGCCGCGCTCGGCGGCGGCCTTGATCAGGCTGTACTCCCCGCTCACCTGGTAGGCGACCACCGGCAGGCGTACCGCATCGCGCACCTGGCGGAGGATGTCGAGGTAGGGGCCGGCGGGCTTGACCATCACCAGGTCGGCGCCCTCGGCGACATCGAGCAAGACCTCGTGCAGCGCTTCACGAGCGTTGGCCGGGTCCATCTGGTAGCTGCGTCGGTCGCCGAAGGCCGGGGCGGATTCGGCGGCTTCGCGGAACGGGCCGTAGAACGCCGAGGCGTACTTCGCCGCATACGACACGATGGGCGTCATCGAAAACCCCTCGCGATCGAGCAGCGCGCGGATCGCCCGGACGCGCCCATCCATCATGTCGCTCGGCGCGACCGCATCGGCACCGGCCCGAGCGTAGTTCAGCGCCACCTGCGCAAGCGTCTGTACCGAGGAGTCGTTGTCGATCACCCCCCCAGGGAGCACGTGACCGCAGTGGCCGTGGTCGGTCGCGCCGCACAGGCACACGTCGGCCCAGACCTGCAGATGCGGGCAGGCCGCCTTGATCGCGGCGATCGCCTCGGCGGCGAGCCCGTGCGGGTCGAGCGCGGCACTCGCTGCGGCGTCCTTGTGGTCCGGCGCGGCGAACAGCAGCACCGCCGGCAGACCCGCCTGCTCGATTGCGCGCGCCTCCTGCACGGCCTCGTCCACCGACAGCTGGCAGACCCCGGGCATGCTCTGCACCGGATGGCGCACGCCGCGGCCGGGCACGACGAACAACGGATAGATCAGCTGATCGGGCGTGAGACGCGTCTCGCGCACCATGCGTCGCCACAGGTCCGACTGGCGGGTGCGGCGCGCTCTGACAGCAGGGAAATTCATGACGAAGGCCTCGATTCGGCGCGCAGCGCCGGTGCAGATTCCAGGTCCGCGCCTGGCGAACCCGGAGACACCCCGCGGCAGGCGAGCGCAAGGGCGCGCAGCGTGGGGGCAGATGCGGTCACGGCGGCCACGCCGCGCGCGGCAAGCTGGCGCGCGGTGGTCGGTCCGATGGCGAGCGCGGGTGCATCGGTGAGCAGTTGCGAGAAGTCGTACTCCCCAATCGCGTGCGCCAACTCGGTGACGGCCGAGGGGCTGGCGAACGTCACGGCGCTCACGCCCCGACGGGCAATCCAGCGGCGGCACTCGCTGACGTCGAGCGCGTTTGCGACGGTACGGTACACGATGCAGCTCACCCCCTCGGCGCCGAGCTGCTGCAGTCCCGCCGCAAGCGTGGGCAGCGCGCGCGAGCCGGCCGGATGCAGCACACGTTGGCCGCGCACGCCGGCTTCGGCGAGCGCACCGAGCAGCCCCTGAGCCCCGCCGCAACCGGTCAGATCGACCCGCCAGCCCCGCTCGCGCAGCGTCTCGGCGGTCGAGGGGCCGACGGCGCCGATGCGCGCACGCGGTGGCGCCGGCAGCGCCTCGGTGAGCGCGTCCACGGCATGTGCACTGGTGAACACGATCCAGTCGAAGGTGTCGATCGCCTCGCGCGCCTCGCGCCAGGTGTCGGGCGCGGTCGGCTCGATGCCGATCACCGGCCAGTGCAGCGCCGCCAGACCGATGCGGGCCAGCTCGCCGTTCAAGCCACTGCCGGGCGCCTCGGCGCGCGTCACGACGACGGGTCGGGCGGCGTCGCTCACGCGTTGGCGTCCTGCTGCGCGGCGCGCTGGGCGGCGATCAGCCGGCTCGCGCCTTGGGCGATCAGTGTCTCGGCGAGGCGCTCTCCGAGGGCGCGCGCTTCGGCGGCTCCGGCGCCCGCAGCGCCCTGCGCAGTGAGGCTGCTGCGGCCGTCGAGCGCGCACACCACGGCCCGCAGGCTGAGGTGTGCGCCCTCGAGCGTTGCGAGCGCGCCGAGCGGTACCTGACAGCCCC
>JAKCDC010000079.1 GCA_021838635.1 Pseudomonadota bacterium | reverse complement strand
CACCAGCGTGCTCGAGGGAATCAACAACAAGATCAAGGTGATCAAGCGCATGGCTTACGGGTTCCGTGATGACCAGTACTTCTTCCTCAAAATCCGCGCAGCGTTCCCCGGAATTGGGTGAAGAACCTTTTTTTGTTCATCCGCACCCGTGCCCTGCGCCGGCTGCGAGGCGCGCCGGTTCCGTGCGAAAATCCGGCACCATGTCCGTGCTGAACGCATCGAGCCGACCGTGAATACCCCGCCCGAGCTGCTCCAGGAGATGCACGCGATCAGCGCACTGCTGCAAGGCGGTGAGTACGACGCGGCGCGCATCCGGCTTCAACAGATCCTCGCCCTCCGCCCGGATTACGTTGAAGGGCTGCGCCTGCTCGCCGGCACACGCCTCGCGCTCGGGGAGAGCGACGCAGCAGAGACGCTATTGCGGCACGCGCTCGAACTCGATCCGAACTGGCCGCCAACGCTCACGACGCTTGCCGAGCTACTGCTCGCAAGCGGCCGGTCAGCGGAGGCCGAGCCGCTGCTTCAGCGGGCGGCCACCGGTTCGCCCGCCGATCCACGTGCCGCCTGGGTGTTGGCCCAGCTGTACACCGATTCGGGGCGGGCGGCCGAGGCTGCGCAACTCCTGGGGCCGTTCTGTGCTGCGCCGCGGCTCGATGCGACGCTGGCGGCACAGCACTCCGGCGCACTCGCGGCCCTCGGGCGCGCCGAGGAGGCGATTGAGTTCTACCAGACCCGATTGCAGCGCACGGAGTCGGATGCAGGCGCGGCGCAGGCACTCGTGATCGCGCTAGGTGCCGCGGGCCGCACCGCCGATGCGGGCCGGATCGCCGCTGACCTGCTCGGCCGCGGCGCGCGCAGCGCCGAGCTGTGGTTGGCGCAGGCGCGCACCTGTCTGGCGGCGGGCGAGGAGTCCGGCGCAGAAACAGCACTGCGCGAGTGCCTCAAGCTCGACCCTCGCCAGCTGGAGGCCCACAACAGTCTGGCGCAGCTCCTGTGGGTGCGCAGCGGGGATGTTCACCAGGCCACCGCCTCGCTCGATGCGGCGCTCGGCAGATTCACCGAAGATGATGCGCTCTGGGGCGCGAAGGCAGCCATCCTGCAGGGCGCGGGTGAGGCGCGCGCCGCATATGAGTGTCTGGCTCCGCGGACCGCGCGCGCCCGCGCGGCGCCCGCGCTGCTGGTGCGCGCAGGTCTCGCGGCACTTGAGTTCGATCCCGGCGTTGCGCTCACCCTGGCGCAGCGGGCGCTGAGCCTCGCACCAGCGAGCGCACCGGCGCGCACACTGCTGGCCGCGGCGCAACTTGGCGTGGGTGCGGCCGGCGCGGCGCTCGAGCTGTGCGAGCTGCTGCTAAGAGCGACGCCGGATGATCAGTATCTGCTGGCGCTGCACAGTACCGCGCTGCGTCTGCTCGGGGATGCACGCTACGGCGTGCTGTGCGATTACAGCCGACTGGTGCTGCCGCTGATGCTCGAGCCGCCACCGCCGTGGAGCGATCTGCGGTCATTTCTACACGATCTGGGCACGGCGCTCGCGCGACTGCACGCTCCGGACGGACACGCGCTGCTGTTCCAGTCCCTGCGCCGCGGGACGGAGACCACCCAGGATCTGACCCGCAGTCGCGACCCGGCGATCGCGGCGCTGTTCAGCGCGTTCCACGCGCCGATCGCGCGCTATCTGGAACACATCGGCCGCGGGGAGGATCCGCTGCGCCGGCGCAATGGGGCCGGTTGGCGGTTCAACGGCAGCTGGTCGGTCCGCTTGCGCAATCGGGGCTTTCACCTCAGCCATGTTCATCCGCGCGGTTGGATCTCCTCGGCCTGCTACATCGAGCTGCCCGAGTGCATGCAGGCCGGCCGCGGCGAGGCCGGCACGCTCTCCTTCGGCGCACCCGGCGTCCTCACCTCCCCGGTCCTCGCAGCGCAGCATACGGTCCGCCCGGAACCGGGCATGCTGGTGCTGTTCCCGTCGTACTTCTGGCACGGTACGGTGCCATTCGAGAGTCCGCAGTCACGGCTCACCGTGGCTTTCGACGCGGTCCCCGACCGCAGCGGCGCCTGAGCGGCGCCGCGCGGATCATTAGCCACGGCCCGACCTCCGCACTCGATCGCTCAACGATAATGGAGCTCGAGAGCCGCCAGCACCGGAGTCCTCCGCGAGACGCTCAGGCGGCCTTGGGAGCGTTGGCATTGAAGGCGATGCAGATGCGCGGCTCGCGGCCCTCGTGCGGCTCGACATAATGCTCCATCCAGCAGGGAAATAGCACGAGCAACCCCTCGCTCGGGGCCAGTTCGATGTCGCAGTGCCCGTTCGGCACCGGACCCTTGACCGCACCGTGCAGCACGCCGGCACGCGGATCGCGGAACACCAGAGGTCCTGAACCCGGCGGCACCTTGAGATAGAACGAGCCCGACAGCATCGAGCCCTCGTGCATGTGCAGGAAGTTGAAACCGCCACGCTCGTGCAGGTTGATCCAGGACTGCAGCGTGAAGGGCTGCGTGTCGAGCCCCATCTCCTTCAGCGCCTGCGCGCAGGCGAGCGTCACCGCCTCGCGCAGCGGGGCGAGAATCGGCCGCTCCAGCACCGTCATGTCCGTGCTGTTCCAGCCGCTGCGGTTGGTGCGCCCCGCCGGGGTGGGCTGCTCGGCGCGCAGCGCCAACACCCAGGTGACCCATTGCGCGAAGTGCGGCTGCAGGGCCGCGAGCTGCCCCTGCCAGAGGCGGGTCGGAAACAGATCGAAGGACTGCAACATCGGTGCGCCGCCGCGCTGCGCCAACGCTGCGCCCGCATTCACCGCCATGTGACCACCACCACCTGACGGATGCTCTGCACCGGAATCTGCACATGCGCAACCCGGTGCGCCGCATTCCAGCGCAGCGTCTGCACAGGAGTACCGTTGACGGTGAGCGCCGTCGGACGCCGGCGCGTGTGCAGGCGCAGCGCGTACCCGCGGCTCGAGAGCTGTCCGCGGTACGTGCCGCGCGTCGGACCGATCACCAGGCGGTGACGGCCGTTGTGGGTGTGGTAGTCGATGGGTGTCAAGGCATACCGCCCCGATCGATAGCCGAACGAGCTGCCCTGGTCCTGGTACAGATCGAAGCGCCCGACGCCAGACCCGTACACCTGCAGCACAAGAGGATTGAGCGGCTTGGCGTTGGAATACGCGCTCGGCTGCTGCTCGGGAATCACCGCACCGGCGCGTACGAACACGGGCGTGTCTGCCACGCCGTAGTGCGCGGTGTACGTCTTGCCGCCGGCATAGTGCCGGCCAGTGAAGAAATCGATCCACTGTCCGGGCGGCAGGTACACCGAGCGCGTCCCGCTTGCGCTCAACACCGGTGCGACGAGCAGATCGGCGCCAAGGAAATACTCATGCGGATGCCGGTAGGCCTGCGCCCCGTGCACGCCCTGGAGGTACAGCGGCCGCAGGATCGGCAGCGCCTGCCGGTGCGCCAGCCAGGCATAGGTGTACAGGTACGGGATCAGCTCGGTGTGCAACGTGAAGTAGCGGCGCATCAGCGCCACTCCGCGCGCCCCGTAGGTCCAGGGCATGCGCAGGTTCCCCTCGAACGGATTTTCGTGCGCGCTGTGCATGCGCAGAATCGGGCCGAAGGCGCCGAACTCGATCCAGCGTGCATACAGCGCGAAGGGTATCTTCGCGCCGTGGAAACCGCCGATGTCGTGACTAATGTAATCGATCAACTCATTGCCGCCACGCGCGGAGAAGGCGACCTCGTAGGCGAGAACCGGCCATTGTGAATACGTGTCGCCGGTGAAGAAGCCCGGATAACGCTCGCTGCCCCAGCCGCCGTAGCGCGACAGGATGAAGGCGCGCCGACCCGTCTCGCGCTGCGTAGCCCTGTAGTACACCTCGTTGGTCCACAGCTGCGGGTTCAGTCCCGGCATGCGGGCCGCACCGCTGCCCCCATCGACCCACCAGAAATTCACGCCGCGGCGCAGCAGAGGCGCATGCAGGTCGTGCATGAACACTCGGGCCTGGTCGCGATTGGCGAGATTGAAGCGAATCGCCGGCGGCGGCGGAACATCCTGGATCACGGTCGGGGAGAACATCAGCCCGCCACCGTGTACCCCGGCGCTGACGCGCAGAGCGATCTGGTTCACTTTTCCGGGTTCGATTGCCGAGGTGATATCGGCGTAGGTCATACGCCGCGGCCACCGCTCGTGGCTGTGCGACACGCGCTGGCCATTGACGAACAGCTGGTACGCATGCGACACCCCGCCGAGGTACAGATACAGATGCGGCGGCAGCTGCGCGGGCAGCTGCAGGGTCGCACGGTACCAGCCGGTGCCATGTTCACCGCGCAGCAGCTGCGAGCGCCACGTGAAGCCGACCCGCACCGGCCGCCAGCGCTCCGCACCATGCTTGCCCGGCGTATAGGGTCCGGTGCTGAACTGCCACAAGCCGGCCAAATCGACGCGGAAGGTCGGCTTCGGCGGCATCCGCCAGCCGAGGTCGCGCAATACTTCCCCGGCGTGGCTGTCGTGATACGACAGGTCGCTCTCGCGAGTATTGGCGTAGCCGGGATGATCGTTCAGCGCCAGCTTGAAGCCACGCTGGTGCAGCCAGCCCATGAACTGGCGCGGATGCGGAATGAGCGGACTCCAGTCGTAACCGCCCTGCCAGCCGTAGTTGTGCCAGCCGAAGTCGAGCACCAGCGTATCGACCGGGATGTGTGCGCTGCGCAGGCGCGTCAGTTCGCGCTCGATGTGCTGCACCCCGTAGCGGGCGAACGCCGGGTTGCGTACCGCGGGCGAACCGGGGAAATACTCGAAGTTCAGGTCCGTCACCATCGGCCCGAGCACGTAGCGCGGGATCATGGGCACCGGCCCGCAGAGCTCGGCGTATTCACGCAGCGCGCGCCGATAGTGCCGCCCGTAGGCGAACAGATACCAGTCCTGGTCATGGGCGCTCGGGCGCGGCCGGATCCAGGTGTGCGCGGCATTCCACACCGGCGTGCCGCTGTCATTGATCAGCGCGTAACCGGCCCGGCTGAGCAGCCCCGGCTGAGCGGGCGCAAGCGGCACGTCGATCCCCGGAATGATGTCATTGACCGGACTCTTCCGATCCTGTTGTCCCGCCGGCAGGTTGTGGCGGCTCACATTGTCGAGTGAGTAGGTGAGTCCGCCGAGGTTCAGCGGGTCATGCTGTCCGGGAATCCAGCGGTGCACCGGCGTGCCGGCACTCGTCCAAGAGACCCGAAGATTCTTCGGCGTGAAGGGTCCGGAGTGCATCCGGTAGCGCACCCTGAGCGCGCCTGAAGAGGCGATCATCCAACCGCCGCTCTGCTCGAGCGTCACGGCGACGGCGGGCCAGTTCCGCTTGTGCACCACGACCGAGGGCGCGTTGACGAAGTGCCCGTGCGGCGCGTACTCCATCCGCACCAGCGTGGGGGTGAGAAACTCGAAACGCGCCTTGCCGGCGACGACCACTGAACCGTGCTGGACCGGGCCGCGCGAACATGCCGCCAGCAGCAGCGTCGCGAGCACTGCGACCCCGGCGCCGCCACGCCGCAGAACACTCACAGTCGATCGTTGCGCCGTTGCGCTCATAACACTCTCCGTTTCAGACGCACGCGGCCGTGCGTGCCGCGCACGACCGTGATCTCGAGGCGCTGGCCCCGAAACTGCACCCCGCGCAGCGTCAGCGAGCGCCAGCCGCGCGGCAAAACCGCAGTGTACGCGTCCACGAGGCCGCTGTGGCGGATCCGCAGCCCCGTCAACGCGAAGATCAGACTCTGCAGATAGGCGCCGGAACCGGTGAGAAACGGTCCGACGTTGTTGCTGGCCGTCTCGGTGCGCACGTTGAAGGGCGGCTTCAGCGTGCCGCCCGTCAGGTACAGCCCCAGACAGCGGGCCGCAGCCGCGGCCCGACCGACCATATCCGCGGCAGCCACGCACGGCAGGATGCCCATGCTGACGTTGGCAAAATGCGCCAGCGGCACGGGTCGCACCGCGACTGCGTAATCCCCCCTCCACAACGCCGGCGGCAGACGCAGATCGAGCGCCGGCAGGAACAACAGCGCCAGCGGGCCGCCGCCGAACGCCGCACCCGCGGCGGCCGCGCCGCTCTCCTGGTAGGGCAGGTGATGCCCCCCGCCCGGGGCGAGCGGGATGGTCATCCGCGCGGCAATGCGGCCCCACCGGGGATCGGCCGGTACGCCGAGCGCGCGTGCGGCCGCAATTGCGATGCGCAGCGCGCGGACGGCGACGAGGTTCGTGTACGTGTCGTTGGGGATGTCCCCATGCGACTCGGACACCGAGGTCACATGCAGAATCTCGTAGCGGCGGGTTTTTGCGTCATACACCGCGCGACTGGCAAAGAAGCGCGCCACCGCGCGGATCACCGGCCAGCCGCGCGCGCGCAGCCAGGAGCGATCGAGGGTGGTCAGATAGTACTGCCACTGCGCGATAGCGATCTCGGCGTTGACGTGGATCTCGCTCAGGGAAAGCGAGCGGGCGGAGGCCGGTGTCTGGTCGGTGCCGTTGTACGGGTCGGACTCCCAGGGATACATCGCCCCGGCGTAGCCGAGCGCCCGGGCACGCGCACGCGCAGCCCTCAGGGTGCGCTCGCGGAAGTTCAGCAGTGAGCGGGCACGCCGCGGATGCAGCAGCAGCAGCGCCGGGTACACCCAGGTATCGCTGTCCCAGAATACGTGCCCGGCATAGCAGAGCGTCAGCCCGCAGGGCCCGACCGCCCAGCCGGTGTCCGGACTGGTGTTTGCGAGCAGGTAATACAGCGCCGAGTGCGCCACCTGCTGGGCTTGCCGGTCGCCCTCGATGCGGATGTCCGCGCGCCACAGCGTGCGCCAGGCGGTGCGTTGCTGCGCCAGCAGCACCGCGAAGCCGGTGCGCCGCGCCGCGCGGACCCGGGTAAGGTCCGCGCGCGCTCCACCGCCCCAGCCGCTGCGCGAGAGGCTGGCGAAGGTGCTGAACGTGTAGCGCTGCCCGGCTTCAACCGGCATGCGCACCACCAGCGCCAGGCGTTGCGGACCACGCTGCACGCGGATCGAGCGCACCGGCGCGTGCCGTGGCAATGAAATCGCCACGGCGAGGGCGATCGGCAGACTGTGAGCTGCCCGACCTGCGAGCCACAGCGTGCGATCGGCGCTCGAGCCGCCGCGGCGGCTCACGATCACTGTGCCCGGGTACCACAGCGCGGCGCGGTCGGGTATGGCCGGCGCCCGTGGGGTCAGTGTCAACCCATGGGCGGCGAGCGCTTGGTTGACCTGCGTCCCGGTGAGACGTCCGAGCGCAAAGCGCGGCGTGTGTGGCCGCCAGAGGGTGAGCGGGAAGGCGACTGTGATCCGCCCGCTGAACTGGGGCGTGATGGTCAGCCGGATCACGCCCAGGTGCGTGTGCGTCTGGCTGAGAAAACTCACCGCCGTGATCGATGTGACCCGGGCCCCGGCGACATAACGGTAGCGCGTGGTCAGGACCGCATCGTGCAGATCGAGCGTCTGGTGATAGCCGGGGAAACGCGCCGTGGTCAGGGCCCCGCGATTCATCCAGCCGGCCGCACCCGTGGCCGGGTCCGGGTTGTAGTCGATGCCGTTCCACCCCGGCAACAGGGCCGGGCGGGCCACGTCACCGGGGGTGCGGTCCATCAGCCCGACCATGTAGGTCTGCGTGGCGCGGGTGCCGCGCCGGGCCGTGAGCGTCGCGAGCATGCCGTTACCCAGCATGCCGGGGAAATAATCCGCCAGTCCCGCGGCGTCCACGCGCAGGTGAAACTCGCCGGCGGCGTGCGCCGGCGCGCCGGCCGCCGCGCACAACGCCGCCCCGAGTGCCGCTACCGCGCGAACCGGTGCGTACCCGCGGCCGGCGCGCGGCACGCTCAGTGCGTCCCGGCCGTAGTACGCGGCACTGAGCGCATCAGGTCGGCCGGCGGCCGCACGGCCAGATACACGGTACTCCAGAGTTGCGCTGCGTCGGCTTCAGAGGCATCGGCGCTGGCCGAGCCGAACGGACGGATGTGGTAGTGGCCGCCACTGTACGTCCACGACCACAGTTCGCTGTTGGCCATGGAATGCGTCACCGCGATCACCCGCCACAGCGTGCGCTGCGCATTCTGCAGCTGCACGCGCACCGCCGGCGGCAGATCCGTACGGCGCAGCTGGCGCGAGAGCCCGGCCGCAAGCAGCGCCTGCTGCCAGGACCAGACCACCGTGCCGTGATAGGCATTGCGGGTAAATTCGGCCGCCAGCGCGTGCGGCGCGAACGCGGGATTGGCCACCACCAGACCGGCACCCGTCATCAGCCCTGCCGGGAACGGCCGCATCACGGCGGCCACCAGACGCTGCAGCGTCTGCGGAGCGGGCTTGCCAAAGAGCAACACGTAACCGACATCCGACTGCATCACCGGCACCGGTCGACCCGAGCGCAGCAGCGAGAGCCCCGGGAAGGACACCGGACCGTGTCCGAGCGAGGCGAGTGCGGCGCGTGCCGGAACGCCGTCAGCGGCGGCATACTCCCTGACGTCCCGCACCGCAGCGGCATGCGCCACCGTCACCGTGAACAGCTGCGAGGCACGCTCGCTCCAGACCCGTGCCATGCGGGCCGCCTGCGCGAATTGGAGCCGCTCGGCGGCGGCGAGATACGGATTGAGCAGTCCGCTCGCGTACAGCCGTGCAATCGCATCAAGCGCCGCCGGCACGAGCGCGGCGTTGACGTCGTACGGATAGATC
>JAKCDC010000078.1 GCA_021838635.1 Pseudomonadota bacterium | reverse complement strand
GCCGGTCATCCACAACCATTATGGACCGGGCAGTCGCATGGACGGCACTCGCGGCCCCGGTGAAGGCCGTGTGCGGATCGGATCGCTAAGCGGCAACGTCTCGCGCTGCGACCACTGAGACAGAACCGCTTGTGAGTCACTCGCCGCCTGGCGCCCCTGCGCCGGGCGGCGTTGGTTCCGCCCGCTCGGGGCGCAAGGGGCAGGCGGCGTGTGGCGCGCCTGCCGGACCCTCCTGGTCACGATGCGTCCCTGCTCCTGATCCCTTCGGGTCCGCACGAGCGCCCCGCGGACTGCGCGGCGCTCTCGATCGGATCGGCACGTCCCATCGGGCTCCCGCCCGATCCGCTGGCGGCGCCACGCGCTCCCCGAACCTCCGATCTGCGTGCGACTTGCGCTCCGGGTCGTTGGATTTCCCACACGTGCCCCGGGGACCGCACGACGCGAATCGATCAGCGCGTGCGGGCGACCTGCGACTGCGGCGCGTGCGTGTAAGGGGAAACGACGACCGCGGCGCTCGCGAACGTGACCACCAGGGCCAGAGTGGCGAAGAGAAGTTTGGATGCGGCGCTCATGGCGGTGCTCCTGAGTGAGTGTGGATGCCTGTGACGCCACGAGAACACGGCGCCGCAGCAAAAGTTGCAGCGCAGCGGTCTGGAGTAGGTCGTGAGAAAATCGACGCCTCGGAGTGGCGCTCAGGCAGAGCCGGGCACGGCGCCATCGCCGAATCACCCCGCCTCAGGTGGCGATGGTTGGTTCGATCCGGCCCACACCGCTCTCCGGCGGCGGCTCGTAATGGAAGTACTTATCCTTGGCGAGCGCTTCGTACAGCGGCGGGGTAAACAGCGCGGAGATGCGCGAGGAGACCAATGCGACCGCCATCATGGGAATGACCATGGCCGAGCCGTTGGTCATCTCCATCACGATCACGAACGAGGTGATCGGCGACTGGGTCACCGCCGCCAGATAGCCGGTCATGCACAGCGCAATCACCGCCGCCATGGGTGTCCAGGCGAACGCCGCATGCACCCACTGCGCGATCCCCGCCCCGATCGACAGCGACGGGGAGAACAGGCCGCCGGGCACCCCGGCGAGGTAACTCGCCACCATGGTCACCCACTTGGTCACTGCGAACGCCTGACTGAGCGGCGCGGTGCCGTGCAGCAGCTCACGCGCCTGATCGTAGCCGCTGCCCCAGGTCTGCCCATGGGTGGCGACACCCACTGTGGCGATCAGCAGGCCGCTCGCGAACGCATACCAGAGCGGCCGGCCGCCGCGGAAATTGCGCACGCGCTCCGGCATCCAACTTCGCCAGTGCAGCAGCGAGTAATTGAACGCCGCGCCGAGCAGTCCGCACAACACGGCGGCGAGCACCACCGGCAGAACGAAGGCCATGCCGAGGGAGACCGTGACGTTCAGCTGACCGAAGTACAGATAATTGCCGGCGAGCGCAAGCGAGGTCAGTCCGGCGAACACCACCGCAGTGATCATCGTGCCGTTGGTGCGTGTCTCGAAATTGCGCGCCAGCTCCTCGATGGCGAACACCACCCCGGCGAGCGGCGTATTGAACGCACCGGACAATCCAGCCGCGGCACCGGCAAGCAGCAGCCGGCGCTCCAGGCGCTCGCTGCGGCGCGGGTAGAAGCGGCGTGTCTCGGCCATGATGGCCGCGCCGATGTGTACCGTCGGACCCTCGCGCCCGATCGTCAGGCCGCCGAGAAATCCGAGCAACGAGACGGCGAGCTTGCCGAAGATGATGCGCAGCCCGAACAGCCGCCGCATCAGCGTGTCGTCGGCGTCGCGCGGAGCATGGATGGCGGCGATGACCTGCGGGATACCGCTCCCTTCGGCGCCGTAAAACCAACGTCGCGTCAGATAAACCGCCAGCACCGTCAGTCCCGGAGTCAGCACGAAGGCGAGCCAGGACCGCCCGGCGATCCAGTCCCGGAACACGTCATACGCGTCGGTGCTCCAGCGCGCATAGAGCACCGAGACTAAACCGACGAGCAGTGCCGCCATCCACGGCAGGCCCACCTGCAGGAACAACCGCCGGGAGCGGGTACTGAGCAGGCGCTCCACGCGCCGGCTCCAGGAACTCACCGACAGATGCACCGCCGGCGCATCGAGCGGCGGCAATGGCTCATCGTCGGACGGACTGCTGTGCCGGGACGGCGCCTCGCCGGCGGTCTCCGGAGGCGGTGGCGGCGCGGACTCCACGGGCGCGGCGAGCGGCAGCGGTTGCTGCTCAGGCTCGGATTGAGGTCGTTCGGACACTAGCTCCAGGCCCGGGGTTGCCGCGCAGTGCGTGCGCACGCACGAGCGCCTAATGTCAGCCGATGCGCTTCCCTACCCGCCGGCACCCCGCGCTCAGGCGGCGCGCGCGCGCGTATCGAGGGTCGCTTTGACGTGATCGAGCAATCGCTGCGCGCCGCGGACGTCGTCTTCCTTCAGCTCCAGGCGCGCCTGATCCAGCCGGCCATCGACGGCACTGGCCCGCGTCTGCGTGATGCGGTGGCGCGCCAGGTCGGTCTGGGTCTGCCCGCTGAGCCGACGCAATTCCGCCAACGCATGCGTGCGCGCACTGAGTTCGAAGTGCAGTGCGAAGGCCGCGACCCCTACGCACAACGCCACCGTGGCACCGATCAGAACGATCATTTTCATGGCCGAAATTGTAGCGGAAAGCGCCCCTCGCCCGCCACAACCGCTTCACCGCGCGGGGCTGCGCACCGGGAAAATCATGTGCACCTGGAGGCCGCCGGCCGCGCCGTTGCACGCGCTGATCCGCCCCCCGTGCACCGCGATGGCGCGCGCCGCGATGGCCAGCCCGAGTCCATCTCCGCCCACGGCGCGGTGCCGCGCCGCGTCGACTCTGTAAAACGGCTCGAAAATCGCCTCCAAATCCTTCTCCGGCACGCCCGGACCATGATCGTGCACGGTGACCTCGATGTCCCCGGCCCCGCCACTCGGCGGCGCAATCCGCCGCGCCCGAACCTCGACGGCGGTGCCGGCGGCACCGTAGCGCACGGCATTGCGGATGACGTTCTCAAAGGCGCTGCGCAGCAGCTCCGGATCGGCCAGCGTTCGCAACCCGGTGTCATGCTCAAGCACCACCTGACAGCCGCGCGCCTCAGCCTCGATGGCCACGTCGGCCACGATCTGCTCGAGCAGTGCGCCGGTGTCGAGCGGCTCCCCGCCGAGGTCCCCCGGGGCGCGCTCCAGCCGTGCCAGCCCGAGAATGCGCGCGATCAGCTGCTCCAGCCGGTCGGCCTCCCGGCCGATGCGCGCCAGCTGGCGCGGCACCTCCTCCTCGCGCTGCGCCAGCGAGAGCGCAAGCTGCAACCGGGTGAGCGGGGAGCGCAACTCGTGCGACACGTCGCGCAGCAGCTGCTGCTTGGACTCCAGCAGCCCCTGCAGCCGCCCCGTCATGGCATCGAAGTCGGCCGCCAGACGCGCCAGATCGTCATGCCGGCCGCGCATGTCCGGAGCGACGCGCACCTCGAGGTGGCCCGCCGCCACGGTTCGGGCCGCACGGCGCAGACGGTCGATGGGTCCGACCAGATAGCGCGCCAGCAGGAAGCAGATGACGGTGCTCACGATGAGCGCCACGGCGAGGGTGGTGCCGCCCACCCCGGGCAGCCCCAGCGCACCGAAGAACAGCAGCGGATGGCGGTGCAGTCCGGTCACCACCACCTGATACATCCGCCCGTCCGGTTCGGTGAGCACCAACGCCCCGCCGATCGGCGGCGGGCGGCCGGCGCGATCGCCCGGGCCGGGCACCAGAAACACGCGCAGCAGCGGCGGCACGGCGCGGCCGAGGATGTCGTGCTCGTTCGGGCCGATCACGAAAGTCCGCCAGTAATACGGCCCACCGCGCAACCCCTCGGCCCAGTGCTTCAGCGCCGGCGGACCGCCGTGCTCGAAGGCGACCGCGGCCTGCTGGAACAGCGCCCCGCGCTGCGCCCAGGGCATCTGTTCGCGGTGCATGAGCACCTGGTCCACCGCCGCGGTCACCGTGCCGACGAGAATCAGCGCAATCGCGAGCCAGAACGACCAGAAGATCCGCCAGAAGAGCGAGTGCATGGCCTCAGCGCTGCATCAACGCGTAGCCAGCGCCCCGCACACCCTGGATGCGGATGCGATCGGTGAAGCGGGCGAGCTTGCGCCGTAGGTTGCTGATATGGGTGTCGAGACTGCGGTCGGTGGGCAGCAGCCGCCGCCCAAGCGCCTGCTGCATCAGCTCCTCGCGCCCGACGGTGCGGGTGTCGGCCTGCATCAGCAACTCCAGGATGCGCAGCTCCGCGCTGGTGAGCTCCAGGTCCGCGCCCTCGATCTGAGCACGGTGTGCGCGCACATCGAGCATGAGGGTGCCGAACGCGAGGATACCGCCGGCGGGCGTGTCGGCCATGCGGCGCAACACCGCGCGGATCCGGGCCACGAGCTCCCGGGGGCTGAAGGGCTTGGCGAGATAATCATCCGCGCCCATCTCCAGGCCCACGACCCGGTCGATCTCCTCCCCACGCGCGGTGAGCATCAGCACCGGCACGCGACTCGTGGCGCGCAACCGGCGCAGCACCTCGAAGCCGCTCAGTCCCGGCAGCATCACATCGAGCACGACCAGGTCGATCCCGCCGCGCGCGAGCCGCTCCAGCGCGCTCTGGCCGTTCTCGGCCGTCTCGGCGCCGAACCCCTCGGGCTCAAGGTACTCGCGCAGCATCGCGCAGAGCTCGGCGTCGTCATCGATGAGCAGCAGCTGGGCACGCGTCTCGGTCGTGCTCACGCAGGATTCTCCAACGTGAACACCTGACGTTGATCGTCGTAGGCGAAGATCTCCGCGTAGCGCCCCCAACTGATCACCGCGCGCAAGGTCTGCTCGGCCGCCTCCTCGGCCATGTTGTCCTCCAGCTCATCGAGGAAGCGGCTCTTCGGGGCGCGGTGCGCACTGCGCTCATCGAGCACGCGGCGCACGTGGGCCGCGAGCGGCACGTAGGCGAGCAGATGGTGGGCGAAGAGGCTCTTGCGCTCATCGGTGTCGGACCGGGCGAATGCGAGCCCCGCCTCGGTGAGGCGGATGTCGCCACCGCCGACTTCCGCCAGGTGCAACATCTGCAGCGTCTCGGCCACCGGGAACAGATCATCGCCCTCCATGTGCAGCGCCTGGGCGATGGCCGGCAGATCGGCGTGTCCGCCGTACGGTGGCTCGCTCACCGCCTCGATCAGGCCGGCGAGCAGATTCGTCGAGACGTGATCGAGCGGGGTGCCGATGCTGGCGCCGAGCGGCCGCTCGGCGCGCACGCCGTCGCGGCCGTGCCGGGGACGGGCGGTCATCTCCACGTACACCCGGTCGACCAGCTCGCGAAAGCCGGAATCGAGCGGCTCGCGCGGCTGCGCCAGATCGATCCGGATCTCACTCACCACCCGCCCCGGATGGGTCGAGAAGATGAGCAGGCGATCGCACATCTGCACCGCCTCCTCGATGTTGTGCGTCACCAGCAGCACCGCGCCGATCGGCAGCTCCCCACGCCCCCACAGGTCGAGAAAATCATTGCGCAACGTCTCGGCGGTGAGCACATCGAGCGCCGAGAACGGCTCATCCATCAACAGAATGTTCGGGTGCACGACCAGCGCGCGCGCGAAACCGACCCGCTGGCGCATGCCGCCGGAGAGCTCGCGCGGATAGGCCGACTCGTAGCCATCGAGTCCGATCAGGTCGATGGCCGCCAGCGAGCGCTTGCGGATCTCGGCCTCCGGCAGGCGCATCGCCTCCAGGCCGAGCTGCACGTTGCCGAGCACGGTGAGCCACGGGAAGAGCGCAAACCCCTGGAACACCATCGAGATGCCCTCGGCGGGGCCGGCCACGGGCGCACCGAGGTAGCGCACCGTGCCGCGCGAGGGGGCATCGAGTCCGGCGATCAGGCGCAGCAGCGTCGACTTGCCGGAGCCGGAGCGCCCGAGCAGTCCGACGATCTCCCCGCGCTTGAGCGTGAGGTTCACATCCTCCAGCACCAGCAGCTCATCGCCATCGGGTTTGAAGAAACTGCGCCCGATGTGCTCGACTTCGAGCAGCGACTCGGGCGGGGTGGCAGGTCGCGCGGCGTCGTTCATGACTCGCCCTCAGCTCATGCGAAATTTGCGCTCGGCGCGCGCATAGAGTGGACGCCAGAACAGCCGATTGATGATCACGACGAACAGACTCATCACCATGATCCCGAGTACGGTGCGGGCGAAGTTGCCGGCGCGGGTTGCATTGGCGATGTAGGCCCCGAGTCCGACCGCCGCCAGGTGTTTGTTGCCCCAGTCGGCAACCTCCGAGACGATGCTCGCATTCCACGAGCCGCCAGCGGCGGTGATCGCCCCGGTGACATAGAAGGGGAACACCGCCGGCAGCGCGATACGCCGCCACCACAGCCAGCCGCGGACCTTCAGATTGCTGCCCACCTGCTTCAACTCATTGGGCAGCGAGGACGCCCCGGCGATCACGTTGAAGAGAATGTACCACTGGGTGCCGAGAATCATCAGCGGGCTCAACCAGATGTTCGGGTTCAGCCGGAAGGCGACGATCCCGGAGACCACCACGGGGAACAGCAGGTTCACCGGAAAGGCGGCCAGGAACTGCGCCACCGGCTGCACCGCCGCGGCGAGCCGCGGACGGATGCCGACGTACACCCCGATCGGCACCCAGATCGCACTCGCCAGCGCGATCAACACCACCACGCGCAGCAGCGTCACGAGGCCAAGTTCCGCCACGTGCAGCACCTCATGTGGCGGCACACGCGCGAGCACGTAGCGGGCAGTCGCCCAACCGATCGCGGCCACCGCCACCGCCACCGTGGCATACCAGAGCCACTCGCCCCAGCGGACGGGCGCCCCTTCGCGCCGCGCGCGCCGCGGCGCCGGAGCGCGGCTGAAGCCCAGGCGCACCACGCCGGCGAAGCCGCCGGCCGCGACACTGAGCAGACGCGAGCGGCGCATCATGGTGAGCGCCCAGGAGCGGCTCGGGGTCAGCCCCGCTTCCTGTTCCAGACGAAACCAGTCGGCGCTCGCGATCAGCGGGCGGAAGATGATCTG
Source organism: Pseudomonadota bacterium (assembly GCA_021838635.1). Classification (GTDB taxonomy): domain Bacteria; phylum Pseudomonadota; class Gammaproteobacteria; order Steroidobacterales; family Steroidobacteraceae; genus 13-2-20CM-66-19. The sequence continues at coordinate 1,856 of JAKCDC010000078.1, read as the reverse complement.
ATCGTAGATCAGGATCACGACGCTCATCGCACCGATCGCCCAACCGATGGCGTCGAGGTTGCGCTCGGCGATGGCGCGGGCGATGTACGAGCCGATCCCCGGCAGCGTCACGGTGGTGTGCCCGACGCTGATCGCCTCGGCGGCCACCACGAAGAACCAGCCGCCGGACATCGACATCATCATGTTCCAGATGAGCGCGGGCATGGCGAAGGGGACTTCGAGCCGCCAGAAGCGCATCCACGGCCCCAGATGAAAGGCGCGCGCGGCCTCGTCGAGCTCCTGCGGGATGCTGCGCAGGGAGTGATAGAAGCTGAAGGCCATGTTCCACGCCTGGCTGGTGAAGACCAGGAAGACCGCGGCCATCTCCGCCCCGGCCACCCGTCCCGGGGTGAGCGAGAGGAAGAACACGATCAGGAACGAGAAGCCGAGGATGGGTACCGACTGCAGAATGTCCAGCAGCGGCACCAGCACCGTCGCGGCGCGGCGACTCTTGGCCGCGAGCGTCGCATACGTGAACGTAAAGACCAGCGAGGCGAGCATCGCCACCAGCATGCGCAGCGCCGTCTGGGCGGCATAGCCCGGCAGCGCCCAGGGGCTGAGCGAGATCCGCACCGACTCCAGGTGCGAGAGTGGACGGGTCAGTCCGTAGGCGGCATGCGCCAGGTAGGCCAGAGCTGCGAACACCAGCACGAAGGCGAGCACATCCCAGCGGCCCGGCACGAAGCGGCGCCTGAGAACGGAGATCGGCAGCCGTTCGGTGCTCATTCGCTGAAGTGTGCCCGATCGCAGTGACAATTGGCACCGTCCGGGTCAACCTACGGTACCATCCGCAGCACCTTTACCTTCGGGGTGTCTGTATGAAAACAGCCACACGGTTCACCTGTGCCGCGCTGCTCGCGCTGGCCTCGGTCGGCTTGCCGGCCGCGCCCGCCGCGCAGGCCGCGCCCGGCTCCTTCACGCAAGCGGTGCGTCACGCCGGCGAACGCATCGCCCACGTGGCGAAGAAATTCGGACACGCCGTGGCGCGCGACACGCGCCCGGCCCGCGAGCGCATCAAGATCGACGCGCAGCGCTTCGGGCATACCGTGGCGCACACCGCCCAGCGCGTCGGGCACACCGTTGCGCACCGTACTCGCCCGGTCCGTGAGCGCGTCAAGACCGACGCGAAGCGCTTCGGGCATACCGTGGCGCACACCGCCCAGCGTGTCGGGCACACCGTTGCGCACCGTACCGGCCCGGTCCGCAGCCGCATCAAGCACGATGCGCGCCGTGCCGGACATGCGATCGCACACGGCGCGAAGTCCTTCGGCCACGCGGTCGAGCACGCCGCGCAGCGGCTGAAGCAGGCGCTGCACCGCAAGCACGGAGCAGGCTCGCACGCATGAGCGCGGCGGCGCCTGAACGCTGCGATGTGCTGATCGTCGGCGGCGGCCCCGGCGGCTCCAGCGCCGCGGCCAGCCTCGCGGCGCGGGGCCAGCACGTGGTGCTGCTCGAGAAGGCGCACCATCCGCGCTTTCACATCGGGGAGTCGCTCCTGCCGGCCAACCTGCCGCTGCTGGAGCAACTCGGCGTCGCCGAGCAGATCCGTGCCATCGGTCTGCCGAAATTCGGCGCGGAGTTTCACGCCGAGGCGCCCACCCGCGCGCAGCGCTTTGCGTTCGCCGACGGCTGGAACAAGGCGCTGCCGCTGGCCTACCAGGTGCGCCGCTCGGAGTTTGACGCCATCCTGATCCGACGCGCCGCGGCGCTGGGCGCGACGGTGATCGAGGAGTGCCGCGCGCGCGAGGTGCAGTTCGAGGCCGACAGCGTGCGCGTGCAGGCCGAGCACGGCGGGACGCTGCGCTCGTTCGAGATCG
>JAKCDC010000077.1 GCA_021838635.1 Pseudomonadota bacterium | reverse complement strand
CTCTACGGCCAGGCACTGGTCACCGAGGCGCAGCGATTTTCCCCGAAGGCCCTTGCGGCCAAGTACAACGTCGCTCCGGCGACAATCTACGACTACGTCGAGATGCGCCACAAGGGCGAGGCGGGTTACGAAAAACGGCGGGAAGGCATCCGCGAGGTGGTTGCTCGCGCCGTGCCGCGCGCGACTGTCACGGCGCTGCGCAACCTCGAGACCGAGGTCGGCGTGGCGCTGCTCGCCCGCGTGCCCTGACGGTGCGCGTGGCGCGGCAGACGAGCGGCTGCGGCGCAGGACTCGCGCCGCCGGGACCAGAGGTGCTTGGGGGTTTTGCGCTCCCGATGTCTGTCACGGACGAGAATGTCATGTTCGGCGGGCGGCTCGAGACACTGCTGCCGCCGTACGAGGCGCTCCCCGCGGAGTTTCGCGACGAGCAGGACGCCTATTCTGCCGTGGTGTGGCAGTGGTATTTCCGCGGTATTCGCACTGATTACCTGCGCCCGCGGCGCGACATCGATGGCAAGGCGGCGTGGCGGCATCTGAGGGCGGTCATGGCGTGCTGGGACCCTACGCGGCCGCAGCCGATGCACGCCCACAAGGCGGCGGGGATCGCGTACCTGATGTCGCTGTGGTTCGAGCCTCCGGCGGAGTTACCCGATGGTGTGCGCAGCGAAGCACGGCTTGCCTGAAGGCCCGCTCGGCACCGGCGCACGCCGGGTGCTGCGGCTCATGCTCGAGGCCGAGCTCGCCGAGCAGTTCGAGGAGGCGGAGCTCGTGTGCGATGGAGCGCAGTGCTGGGTCGGCCTCGAGCGGACCTCCAGAACGATCGTCAGCGAGCTGCTGCGCCGGGCACTGATTCGGGACTGCGGCGAGAGAGGCAAAGGCATCGAGCGCTACACGCTGAACGAGGACGGGCGGCGTGCGGCGATCGACCCGAAGTACGAGGTCCCAGAGCTGCACGGGAGGTGCCGATCATGAACGCGAGACCCGATTTCAGGCCACCGGTGAGCCGCGGTGTGACGGTCACGGTGGCGGGGGAGAGGATCCTCGATATTGAGACGCACCCTCTCAGCGGTGCGCCGATGACGCCCGAGAACGAGGCCCACGTGCTCTGGGCTATCAGGCATCTGGCCGGGTTCCTCGGGCTGCCTGCGATCTGCGAGCGGGCCCGCCCGTCATTCCAGGAGCGCGTGCACGCGTGGGTGGCAGAGTGCTTCGGCGAGCACAGCGCGCAGGATCGGACCGAGCGGGTCCACCGATATCTGGAGGAATCGCTCGAGCTCGCACAGGCACTCGGGTGCACCGAGTCTGAAGTGATGAGAATGGTGCGGTACGTCTACAGTCGCCCGCGCGGAGAGGTCGCTCAGGAGATCGGCGGGGCGATGGTCACCCTGGCGGCGCTGTGCGCTGCGAATTCCTGCAGCATGGATGTCTGTGGCGAACAGGAGCTCGCGCGCGTACTGACCCGGATCGAGGAGATTCGCGCGAAGCAGGCGCGGAAGCCGACGTTCACCTCGAACGGGGCCGGAGCTCCTGGGGCGGGCTGAGCGATGGCGGACGGACTCGATACGGCGGTCGTGGAGCAGGCCCAGGCGGTCGCCAGGGCCGCCCAGGAGGAGTTCTTCGCGCTCGCCCCGGAGCGGGCTGTCGTGGTGAGTGCGGTGGCCGGCGCCGGCAAGAGCCGGCTCGTCGTCGACACCGTCGCCGAGAGTCGCCGGCGCGGCGGCCGGGTAGCGGTGTGCGCCCCGACCAACGAGCAGGTGTTCGGCCTGGTGCGGGCGATCGCAGAGAGTGACCCCGGCCGCACGGTCGCATACGTGCCGGCCCGCAGCATCGAGGTGCCCGCATCCCTCTTGCTCCCGAACGTCGAGGTCGTGAGTGAGCCGCACGAAGCCGATGCGGCCGAAGTGGTGGTCGGCACCGCACGGAAGCTCGCTGATGCGCACCATCCGCGCTCGAGCGCCGTGCGGGCACTGGGCAAGCGCGATGCCCTTATCATAGACGAGAGTTTCCAGGTCGACTCCACGCAGTACTTCGCTGTGGCCGATCTCGCGCCGCGGCACCTGCTGGTCGGTGACGGCGGGCAGATCCAGCCGTTCAGCACCGTGGCCGAGGGCCTGCAGTGGCGCGGGCTCCCTCAGGACCCGCTCGAGACCGCAGTCGGGGTGCTGCTTGCGCATCATCCCCGCACAACAGTGCATCGTTTTCCGATCACGCGCCGCTGCGACGCGCGGGCGGTCCCGGTCATGCGGCATTTTTATCCCGCATCACACCGGTTCGGCGCGGCAGTGCCTGAGGGCGTGCGGCGGATGCTCCTCGGGGCGGCCCATGCCGTTTCCTCGAGAACCGCGGCGCTCGATGGGGTGCTCGATACCGCGGCCAAGGCCGGTTGGGCGCTCGCCGAGCTGCCGGGGGCTCAGACCCGCTCGGCCGACCCCGAGATCGCCCGCACGATCGTCGAGATCATCGTGCGGCTGCGTGAGCGGGGTTGCATGCTCGAGTGCGAACGGCGCCCCGGGGGCGAGTCGCTCACGGCCGAGCGGATCGCGATTGCCGTGGCCCACACCGATCAGAAGTTGCTCATGCGCGCGCTCTGCGATGCGGCGGGTCTGCCCGGGGTTATTGTGAACACCGCCAATCAGCTCCAGGGACTCGAGTTCGACCTGACGATCAGCTGGCATCCGCTCGCCGGGCTTGCCCGCCCCGATGAGTTTCACCTCGAGGCCGGACGGCTATGCGTGATGTGCACGCGGCACCGGCATGCGTGCATCGTGGTCGGGCGCCGAAGCGATCGGGAATTGCTTGAGGGGGTACCCCCGGCCGTACCGGTCTATCCAGGCGCCTACCAAAATGATGCACCGCAGGGCTGGGATGTGCACCGGGCCGTGGTTGAGGCACTCGAGGGAACGATTGTCGCGGTGCCTGGTGCATAGAGAAGAAGAACGGCGCGCGATCCGGGAGGAAATGCATGAGAGTCTCACAAGAACCCAAGTACGACGTCCGCGACGGACGGATCGTCGAACGCCAGACTGGCGACCCCATCCCTGACGACGAGCCGGTTTTTATCTTCCGTGGCAAAGACAGCCGTGCGCTCACGGCCCTCACCGCCTATTACGCGGCGATCACCGACCAGGGGCACGCCAAGGCTGTGGCCGCGCGCATCGAGGAGTTCAAAGCGTTCGCTCGGGCGCATCCGAGGCGGATGAAAGAGCCCGATACCGACTCAAGCGCCCCAGAATAGCCGGGCGAGTGCGGCTACGACCATGATCCCGGCGGCGGAAACATATCACCCGCGTGAGCGCCGCAGCCGCTTCCCGGCGTCGAACGGGATGACGTTGTCCGGCGGCTTGCCCTCCTTCCACACCCAGCGGATGTCGAAATTGCGGCTGCCGCACTGGCGGCAATACTTGTGGCGCGCGCGGGCCCAGCGTTCCCCGGGAACCTGGCCTTGGTGGCCGCAGCGACGGCACTGCACGTGCACGATTTGGTACCCGATCGCATCGGACATACTGCATAGCTTGGGATGTTCGCGCGGTTCTGTCCATTTGGGAGGCGTTCAGGCCCGGTGACCGCGCCTCGAGGTGACCGCCGCTCCCGACTCCGAAACCCTCGGGGTTCTTTTCGGCGCCCCTTGTGCGAATTACCGAGGGAACCGCAAGACGCGATTTGGGCTTTCGTGTTACCGCGTTGAATTCCGAAGCGCGTTCGAGTTTCTCCCCGGCGGCGATCGAGGTGCGCGGATAAAATAAAAATATGGACGATCAGAACACGCGCCGCAGACAGGCCCGGTTGAATCGCCCACAGGTCACTAAACACAAAGCGGGGAGAATCATGGGTCTGAATCGCATCAAAGGGAATTCGTTCATCGTCGCGCTGCTCGCGGCGGCATTGGTCAGCGTGAGTGCCGTGGCGCATGCCGCGGATGCGAAGCCGGTCAAGCACACCTCGTTTCACTGGCACGCGAGCGTCGGGGGGAGCTTCCTAGGCGGCTCGATCACCTCATACCTGCGCAGCGGCTGGGCCGCCGGCGGCGGGTTCACCTGGCGGCCGCGCGATGAGCGCTGGTTTGCGGTGCGCACCGACTTCTCCTACGATCACTTCGACATCTCCGATAAGCTCGTCGCGGCGACCAAGGGGGGCACGTTCGGCCCCGATACGGGCTCCGGCGGGCTCACCCAGGCGAACGTCGACGGTGAGTTCAAGGTGCCCTTCGGCAAGAGCGCCAGCGGGTATCTGCTCGCCGGCGTCGGCGTGGCGCACCTCAGTGTCTCGCTGGTGCAGCCGGGCGGCATTCAGACCTACACGTGCGCGCAGAGTCCGTTCAAGGTGTGCAGCCGCACGGTGGCCGCGACGCCCTTGCTGATGGGTGAGAGCTCGACGACCGCCTTCTCCTGGAACGTCGGGGCCGGGGTGGACTTTCGCATCGATGGGGGCCCGGTGATGTTCATCGAGGCCCGCTACTTGCGCTTCAACGCGTTCGTACCGGTCACGGTCATTCCGGTGCAGATCGGGCTGCGCTTCTGAGCCTGACCGGCGTGCTGGATGCTGGGCTTAGCGCCGCGCAGGTGATGGCGCTGCGCGAGGAACTCGGCGGGCGCAAGATCGTGCTCTGTTTCGGCGGCGGGGTCGATTCCACAGCTCTCATCGTGGTGCTGCGCGCCGCGGGGATCCGGCCGGAGGCGGTGACGTTCGCCGACACGGGGGGTGAGAAGCCCGAGACGATCGAGCATGTCACGCGCATGAGCGAGCTGCCCGTCACCTGGGGCTGGCCGCCGGTGAGTGTTTGCCGCAAGCGGACGAAGGAAAACACCGGCTACAGCGATCTCGAGGGCAACTGCCTCTCGAATGAGACACTGCCGTCGCTCGCGTTCGGGATGAAAAGCTGCAGTCTCAAATGGAAACAAGGCCCGCAGGACCAGTTCCTCATGGGGGCCAAGAGCGGCCCAAACGCCTGCGATCCTCACCCCGTCTGGGTGGCTGCGCAGGCCTCGGGTGAGCGGATCCTGAAGCTGATCGGGTATGACGCGGGAAAGGCCGACGTGCGCCGCTCGAAGAACCTCTCTCGAGCGGATGAGCACTTCGACTACGCGTATCCGTTGCAGACGATCGGGTTCAAGCGACCGGACTGCGTGAGGGCGATCGCCACCGCGCTCGGGGCAGAGTACGTGCCGATCAAATCGGCCTGTTTCTTCTGCCCGGCGAGCAAGCACTGGGAGCTCTTCTGGCTCGCAGCGTATCACCCGGATCTGTTCGAACGGGCGCTGCACATCGAGCGTACCGCGCTCACCGGGCGGCACAGCCGCTTCGATGCTGTGGAGTTCGGGGCGGATTGGGAAGATCTGGTGCGAAACGCCGAGCGCTTCCCGAGCTCGAACACGACGGTCGGGCTCGGACGATCGTTCGCGTGGAACCATTGGGCGCGGGTAAACGGTGTCGTGGATGGGGAGGTCAAGGTGCGCAGCGAGTTATCGGAGCAATTCGCCGCGCACGCCGCAGCGCTCCTCGGGGAAGACAACGCGCGCGATGCCCGCTGGGCTGGCGCGGACGCGGACGGCGATCGGCAGCGCGCGCGCCTGCGGCTGCAGGGGGCGCAAGAAGACCAGCTTGGGCGAGTCGGGCGTACCGGTATATCCGCCTTGACGGCGGCGATATCCGCGGGTGCAGCCGATCTCGATCCAGTTGGTGGCGCGGTAGAGCGTGCCACGATGGCACCGCGGGTCGACGAAGGTCTCGAGCAAAAGAATCGGATGCCCGAACGTCTCGAGCCAATCGGCGCACAGGCGCCGCTCGCACAGCGCGAGGACGCGCGAGGCGACATTCGGACGGTGCCAGGCGGGCAAAACGCAATATCGGGTGTTATTAGCCAGCAGCCCCATCCCTCCTGGCGCCAGCTCGCCACATACCACAGCGTCTCGCCAATCTTCCCCAGCGCCCCGAGGTAGTGGTGCGCCTGCATCAACTCCTGGAAGCGTCCGCTCTCCTCGGGCCGTACCCGCCGCACCTGGATATCCTTGAGCACAAACCTCCATCACTGGGTGCCCCTTATACGGCGTCGCGGCGGGGATGTTCAGCCCGGGCAGAGCCGCCTTTATCGATCAGGCCCTTGGCCGCAGGGCTGATTCATCCTGCACCCCAGGCTCCGACGGGTTGCGCTGCGCGAGTCATTCGTTATCATCGGACTTGCGGCCGCCGTAGGCCAGCGGAGGTGGCGGGAGCTGATTTGAAAGTCGTTCGGATGATACTGGCGCGTGAGCGGACCGCGGGTATGCGCCTGAGCCCATCGGCTCGGAGCGCGAGCGGAAGTGCGTCGACGCATGCGTGTCCGGCCGCGGTGTCGAAAGGCGTGAACTTTCTGGAGTGGCTGCGCAACAGCGGATCGTTCGATTGCGGTGGGAGCAAGCGGTGAGTGACCTCGACCTTGTGGTGCAGGAGGTCACGGAAGATTTTCACGGCATGATCGGCCGCAGCACGGTCATGGTAGCGCTCTACGAGCAGGTCCGCCGAATCGCGCGTGCCGGCGGCGCGGTACTGATCTGCGGGGAGAGCGGTGTGGGCAAGGAGCTCGTCACGCAGGCGCTGCACGCCGAGAGTGATCGCTGCGGCGGTCCGCTGATCCCGGTCAATTGCGCCGGAATTCCCTCCGAGCTGCTCGAGAGCGAGCTTTTCGGGCACGTAAGCGGTGCATTTACGGGGGCGCAGCATGCGCGGCGGGGGCTGTTCGCCGAAGCGCATGGCGGAACGCTGCTGCTCGATGAGATCGCGGAACTGGCGCCCGAAATGCAAGCGAAACTGCTGCGGGTTCTGCAGGGCGGGCAGGTCCGACCGCTCGGCGCGAACCTCGAGCGGCGGGTGGATGTACGTGTGGCCGCGGCCACCAACCGCGATCTGGAGCGGGAAGTGGCGCGGGGCCGGTTCCGCGAGGATTTGTTCTTCCGTCTGGCGACTTTCAAGGTACGGGTTCCGCCGCTGCGCGAGCGGGGCGAGGATGTGCAGCGGCTAGCGCTGCACTTTATACGCCGCTTCAGCGTTGAGATCGGGCGCGAGCCGCTCGATCTGAGCGATGCGGCGTTGAGTCTCTTGAGCGGATATCCGTTTCCCGGGAACGTCCGGGAGCTGGCCAACCTGATCGAACGGGCGGTCACTTTCTGCTGTGGTGAGCAGATCGTGCCGAGTGATCTGCCGGAGACGCTGCATGCCTGCGGTGCAGGGATCCCCGTCAGTAGTGTGCGCGCGCGACCGGCGCGGGCAACCTCAATGCCGACGTTACGACAAGTGCAGTTGCGCTATGTGCGCTATGTGCTCGATCAGCTCGGCGGCAACAAGCGCCGTGCGGCCGAGGTGCTCGGAATCGGCCGGCGAACCCTGTATCGGTACCTTGGCGAGTGAGCCGCGGGCGGCGTGTCAATATGGCACATGCGCCGCTGGAACACAGTCGTGCAGCACTCGCCGGTGAATCCACGGCGCGATAAGGGGCTCTGGCTGCAACATGAGCGCGACTTGCGACGACGGCGCGCATGGCACGTGATTTGCATAGATCTGCTCAGTTTTCCCGCAAGGGTGCCGTGAAAGGAGATTCTGATGCAGAGCAACATAAGAGTTCTAGCGCTTGCCCTGGGTGCATCTGCCCTGCTGATCAGCGCTGCGGCGTTCGCTCAGCGGTACGCGCCGCCGCAGCAACCGCCGATGCGCTCGAGCACGCAGCCGCAGACACGTGTGAGTGCTGGAACTCTGGCAAAGTTTAAGCGTGCCTATTACTCCGTGAAGGCCATCGCGCAAAAATACTCCACCGAGATGCGCCAAGTGCACAACAAGCAGGACGCATTGAAATTGCGTCAGTTGGCGCAGATGAAGATGGTGAGCGCGGTGAAGTCCGCCGGCCTGACCATACCGCAATACAACAATGTCATGCTCCTGATGCAGCGCGAGCCGGCACTGCGCAAGAAGGTGCTCGGACACTGAGTGGTTCCGGGGGGTCTCGGCACAGGTCCTGCGGCCGGGACGTGCGCCGACAACCCCGGGCGGACGTTCTGCGAACATCGCGGCGGGTCTATTGAGTCGCCAGGTGCGATGCCCTGCCGAGTCATTCTCTCCGGCTGCCGCTAGTGTAGTGCTTCATAATTAACGGAACCGATGAGCGCAATTCCTGTCTTACCATTGAGGCGATCAATCGGGAACGAGCGATGCGCAAAGCGGCGGAGATTGTGTTGTTGAACGAGGAGCGAGCGAAGTTGCTGCAGCTGGCTCGATCCAAGACGGTCAGTGTTCGATTGGCGCGCCGCGCGCAGATCGTACTGGGTGCGGCGGACGGGTTGGACAACCATACGATTGCCGCCCAGGTGGGCGTTGATCGTGTTCAAGTCGGATGCTGGCGCAATCGCTATATCGAGGGCGGCTTGGCGGCGATTGAGCAGGATTTGCCGCGCGGCCGGCGACCGGTGAAGGTTGACGCGGCGCAGATCGTGCGACTGACGACGCAGACTTTGCCTGCCAACGCCACGCAATGGAGCACATTTTCGCCGTGGGTTGCCGGGTCGGTGACCCGCAAGCTTATGATTTTCGGTTTGCGCTTCCTCGCGACGGGCCTCGTGGCGCTTTACGGTTTTTCCGACCCACTGCGCCGCCGGTCTTACAGTCGCTCCACGCGCTTAACGTCCCGTCCTCCCGACGGTAGAAGCCTTGATGCTCACCGTAAGTCTGGTCATGTTCGCGAACCAACGCAATGGTTAGACGGATTGTCGAAAGCCGTCGTATGCCCTGCTGCGCGTCCGCGCACTATGTCATGTTAGATGTGTTGCACGGACGCTGCGCAAATGGCTCATAGCCGACGGGTTCGCGCGCGCCCGTATACGTTCCGCCGCTACAGCCAGCCCTTCTGACGCGCGATGCGCGCCGCCTCGATGCGGTTGGCCGCGCCGAGCTTGCTGATGGCCTCGGAGAGATAGTTGCGCACCGTGCCTTCTGAGAGGG
>JAKCDC010000024.1 GCA_021838635.1 Pseudomonadota bacterium | reverse complement strand
ATTACATTCATGCCCATGGACACCTCCGCAGGTGACGGGGCGACATGATGCAGCTCCGGCCGCTGGTAGCATTTCAGGTGAGGCAACGATCCCAGCCGGTAACATTTTGAGTGACGCAATGCGAGGGCCTACCGGTGCACTTCAGGTAAATTTCTTGATTTTTCAATGGCCCCCTTGACCATGGCTCCACGCACACCAGGCCCGGCCGCGTCGCCGGGACCCTCCGCCGCCCCAATCGCCACGGACCACAGCGTCTCGCCCATCTTTCCCAGCGCCCCGAGGTCATGGTGCGCCTGCATCAGCTCTTGGAAACGCCCGCTCTCCTCGGGCCGTACCCGCCGCACCTGGATTTAGTCCCGCCCCGACCGCTCATCGCGCTGTTCCTGACAGCACTCGAGCGGTCTTGGCCCTGACGGGCCGTTGAGCGAGTTCACGGTTCTGCAGGGGGCGGCGCTGAGCGCCTCCGGCGGTCACCCGCCGAGCGCGCTCCGCCGCGCAGGCCACTCCCCGTGCGTGACTTCCCGGCCCCTGGCCGGTAGGGACCGAGCAGGTCGCTGCGCGCTGGCGCATCCCCTCGGCCCGGATATTCTTTGCCGCGTTCTCATCGCGGTCATGGGATGCCCCACAGACAGAACACCCCCAGCGTTTGGCGCAACCCCGTGTGCCGTTCACCGTCCCGCACTCGAAGCAGCGTTGGCTGCTCGGATAAAATCGATCGATCTCGATCACCTGCCACCCGGCCCACTGCGCCTTGTCGCGGATCTGCCGGCGCAGCTCCCCGCACGCGGCGTCCGCCGCTCCATCCCCTGGCGGCCATCAAGCACCAGGGGATGGAGCCGCACCGGCTCAGTCGGCCTGACGGCGCAGGAACGCCGGGATGTCGAGCAGATCATCCGAGGGGACGTCCTGGCGCAGTCCGTCACCCACGGCACGCTGGCGCTGCACGGTCGGCCGATCGAGCTTGGCGTAATCGCTGCTCGACGGCGCGCCGCGGCGCACCACGCGCATCGGCGGCTCGGCGCGCGTCTCGCGCGGGACAGCCGCTTCACGCACTGCACCGATCACCGGGCGGGCGCCGGTCGCGGCCGCCGGACGACCGAGTCCGGTGGCAACCACGGTCACACGCACCAGGTTCGAGAGCTCCGGATCGATCACGGTGCCGACCACCACGGTCGCATCCTCGGAGGCAAACTCCTTGACGATCTGACCGACCTCCTGGAACTCACCGATCGACAGGTCCATGCCGGCGGTGACGTTGACCAGGATGCCGTGCGCACCGGAGAGGTTGATGTCCTCGAGCAGAGGCGAGGACACGGCCGCCTCGGCCGCCGAGCGCGCCCGACCCTCACCGCTCGCCGTGCCGGTGCCCATCATCGCCATGCCGGTCTCGGACATCACCGTGCGCACGTCGGCGAAGTCGACGTTGATCAGGCCCGGACGGGTGATCAGTTCGGCGATGCCCTGCACCGCGCCCTGCAGCACCTGGTTGGCGGCCTTGAACGCATCGAGGAGCGTCGTCTGTGAGCCGAGCACGGTCAGCAGCTTCTGGTTCGGAATGGTGATCAGCGAGTCGCAGTACTTGCCGAGCTCGGAGATGCCGTGGTCGGCGACGTGGGAGCGCTTGCCGCCTTCCATCTCGAACGGACGGGTGACGACCGCGACGGTGAGGATGCCGAGCTCCTTGGCGACCTGGGCCACCACGGGCGCACCGCCGGTCCCGGTGCCCCCGCCCATGCCCGCGGTGATGAACAGCATGTCGCAGCCCTTGATGAGCTCGACGATGCGGTCACGGTCCTCCATGGCCGCCTGCCGGCCGACTTCCGGATCGGCCCCGGCGCCGAGGCCCTTGGTGATGTTGCTGCCGATCTGCAGCGCGGTCTTCACCTTGGCGTGCTTCAGTGCCTGTGAGTCAGTGTTGACGCACATGAACTCCACGCCCTCGATCCCGCTGTTGATCATGTGGGCGACGGCGTTGCCGCCCCCGCCGCCGACGCCGATGACCTTGATCACGGCGCTTTGGGTGTAGGCATCCATTAATTCAAACATTGCGCGCTCCTCGATGATGGCTGAGTGAAATGAAATCTGTCACGGTCAGAAATTTCCGTGGAACCACGCTCGCATGCGATCGATCGTGGTCTTGGCGTTGCTGCCGATTGAACGGCCGCGCCGCACGGGCAAAATATTGTCGCGGGCATAGAGCAGCAGGCCGACACCGGTGGAGAACACCGGATTGCGCACCACATCGGTGAGGCCCTGCACCTGCTGCGGCAGTCCGAGGCGCACCGGCACATGGAACACCTCCTCGGCGAGCTCGATCGCCCCTTCCATGCGGGCACTGCCGCCGGTGAGCACCACGCCGGCGACGATGATTTCCTCGAAGCCGCTCCGGCGCAGCTCATCGCGCACCAGGCCGAACAGCTCCTCGTAGCGCGGCTCGACGATCTCGGCGAGCGTCTGGCGGGCCAGGCGGCGCGCCGGGCGGTCCCCGACGCTCGGCACCTCGATGCTCTCGTCGGGATTGGCCAACTGCGAGAGCGCGCAGGCGTAGCGGATCTTGATATCCTCGGCGTGCTGCGTCGGGGTACGCATCGACACGGCGATGTCGTTGGTGACCTGATCGCCGGCGATCGGGATCACTGCGGTGTGCCGGATCGCGCCCTGGGCGAACACCGCGATGTCGGTGGTGCCGCCACCGATATCGACCATGCACACACCGAGTTCCTTCTCATCGTCGGTGAGTACCGCGAAGCTCGAGGCGAGCTGTTCGAGCACGACGTCTTCGACTTCGAGTCCACAACGCTTGATGCACTTCTCGATGTTCTGCGCGGCGCTGTCGGCGCCGGTGACGATGTGCACCTTGGCTTCAAGCCGCACGCCCGACATACCAATCGGGTCGTGGATACCTTCCTGACCATCGACGACGAACTCCTGCGGCAGCACGTGCAGGATTTTCTGGTCGGCGGGAATGGCGAGTGCCCGGGCCGCGTCGATCACGTGCTCGACGTCCCCGGGGGTGACCTCGCGGTCACGGATCGCGACTACACCGTGCGAATTCAGGCTGCGCACATGGCTGCCGGCGATGCCGGCAAACACCGAGTGGATCTCGCAGCCGGCCATGAGCTCGGCCTCCTCGACCGCGCGCTGAATCGACTGCACGGTCGACTCGATGTTGACCACCACGCCCTTCTTCAGGCCACGTGACGGCTGGGTGCCGATTCCGAGCACCTCGATGGCCCCGTCGGCTCCCACCTCCCCGACGAGGGCGAGCACCTTCGAGGTGCCGATATCGAGCCCGACGATGAGGTCCCGGTCAGATCGCTTACGCATCGCGGCCTCCTCCGGCGCGCCGCGCCGATGAGTTATCCTGCGGCGCGTTCGTGCGCCAACCAATCGCAAAGCCGTTCATGTAACGCATATCGATGTAGGAAATGTCCCCGGCGCGCCGTTTGACGATCACGAGCGCCACATTGACGAATTTTTCGAATCGCGAGTCGAACTGCGAACGGCCGAGCCGCACGGCGATGCCGTTGTCGAGCGTGAACTCCCAGGTGCCACGCGCACTCAACGCAAGTGAGGTGATCGCGAAGCCCTCCGGGGCGAGCTCCCCGCTCATGCGCAGGTAGCGGCGCGTCACCTCGGCGGCCGTCCCGTCGGGACCGGAGAGGCTCGGCAGTCCGGGCGGCGCTGCAGCGGTGTGTACGAGGAACAGATCCCCGGCCCGATTGACCAGCCCGTCGCCGTCCCAACGCGCAAACGCCGTCTGTTCGTGCACCCGCACCGCGAGCGTGTGCGGCCAGAGGCGGCGCACGCTCGCATGCGCCACCCAGGGCAGCGCATCGACCGCGGCGCGCACCGCAGCGAGATTCACGGTGAGAATGCCGGAGCCGGCGCTGGCGGACGCCACGGCTCGCTCGACCGCGAGCGGCGCGACATGATGAAATTCGCCGCTCACGGTCACGGCGCGGATCGGGCGGTTCAGCCCCCACAGCACGATTGCCAACACCGCGCACAGGCCAACGCCGCCGAGCACACGGCGGATCAGCCGCCGCGGGCGCGCGCCCTTCTCGGTCGTTCGTCGTGAGTCGCGGCGTTTGCGTTTGATCATGCTCAGCCCGCCTCACCGCGCGGTCGGCGCACGAAGCTCGTCTCGAGCACCCGCCAGACCAGCTCATCGAAGTCGAGTCCGTGAGCCTGAGCGGCCATCGGCACCAGCGAATGTCCGGTCATACCGGGCACAGTGTTGATCTCAAGCAACTGCGCGCGCCCGGCGGCATCCATCATAAAGTCCACCCGGCCCCAGCCCTCACCGCCGATGGCCGCGAACGCCGCGAGTGCCAAGCTTCCGAGGTGCCGCTCGGCGGGCTCGGAAAGACCGGACGGGCACCGGTAACACGTGTCGTCGCGCTCGTATTTGGCCTCATAGTCATAGAACGCCCGTGGGGTCTCGATGCGGATCGAAGGCAGCGCCGCGCCCTGCAGCAGCGCAACGGTGTACTCCTCTCCGGTGACCCAGGCCTCGGCAAACACGCTCGCCTCGACGGCGTGCGCCGCCGCATACGCCAAGGGCAACTCCTCGGCGTGCTCGACCTTGCTCATCCCGACGCTCGAACCCTGACTTGCCGGCTTGACGATGAGCGGCAAGCCGAGCTGCTCGACCGCCAGTTCGAAGTCCGCCGGCCCGGTCAGCTCAAGTGCCATCGGCGTCGCCACGCCGATAGCGTGCGCGAGCCGCTTGGTCCGCAGCTTGTCCATCGCGATCGCCGAGCCGAGCACACCGCTGCCGGTGTAGGGGACCCCGAGATACTCCAGCGCGCCCTGCAGCGTGCCGTCCTCTCCGCCCGGACCGTGCAGCGCAATCCACACCCGATCGACGCGTCCCGCGGTGAGTTCCGCGAGCGCACGCTCGCGCGGATCGAACGCCTCGGCAGCGATGCCGCGGCGCTTCAGCGCCTCGAGCACGGCCGCACCGGAGAGCAGGGAGATCTCCCGTTCGCTCGAGTCCCCGCCGGCGAGCACTGCAACGCGCCCGAACGCGGCGCTCGTGTCCACGCGGTGCAGTCCAGCCGGATCGTGCGCCAACGGCATCAGCGCGCCTCCCCCACGATGCGCACTTCGGTATGCAGCGTCACGCCGTGCTCGCGCGCGACCGTGTCGCGCACTATCTGAATCAGCGACTCGATGTCACTCGCGCTGGCATTGCCGTCGTTGAGAATGAAGTTGGCGTGCTTGCTCGACACCGAGGCGCCACCGACCGCGCGACCCTTCAGGCCGCTCGCCTCGATCAGGCGCGCAGCGTGATCGCCCGGCGGGTTGACGAATACCGATCCACAGCTCCAGGCGCCGATCGGCTGCGTGGCGCGGCGCCGCTCAAGCAACTCACGCACCTCGTCGTCTTGCTCGGCAGGTCGCTTCTGGAAGCTCAAGCGCGCGGCCAGGAACCACTCGTCCTCCTCCGGCGGCTCCACATGCCGGTAGCTCACGTGATATTCGCCGGCTTCGCGCCGGCGCTCATGCCCGTGGCGGTCGATGGTCTCGACCTCGAGCACCTGGCGCCACGTCTCCCCGCCGAACGCCCCGGCATTCATGGCGAGCGCGCCGCCGAACGTCCCCGGAATGCCGGCGAAGAACTCCGCCGGCCCCAGTCCCCAGCGCACGCACTGACGCGCGATGCGCGCGCACGCCACGCCGGCCTCGCCGTACACCGTGGTCTCATCGGTGCGCTCGAGCCGATCGAGCGTCCCGTGGGTGCACACCACGACACCGCGCAATCCGCCGTCGCGCACCAGCAGGTTACTGCCGAGCCCCACCCAGTACACCGGCACTTCCTGCGGCAGCGCGCGCAGGAAGGCGGCGAGCTCCGTGCGACTCTCCGGGGTGAAGAACATCTGCACCGGGCCGCCGACGTGCCAGGAGGTATGCCGACTCATCGGCTCCTCGAGGCGTACGCGCGCGCGAAACTGCGGAGCGAGCGTGAAGGTCATGACTGCCCCATCGGCGGCACGGCCAGCTGCGCCGGTAATCCGTGCGCCACCGCGCTGATGTTGCCCGCGCCCATGGTCACGATCAGATCGCCGTTACGAATCACGTCGCGCAGCGATTCGGCCAGCTCCTCCACGCGCGCCACGAACAGCGGCTCAACTTGGCCGCGGCTGCGCACCGCGCGACAGATCGCCCGGCCGTCGGCACCGCCGATCGGCGCCTCACCGGCAGCGTAGACCTCGGTGACCAGCAGCACATCGACTCCAGCGAGCACCCGGCCGAAATCGTCGATCAGATCGTGGGTGCGGCTGTAGCGGTGCGGCTGGAACGCGAGCACGATCCGCCGCCCCGGGTAGCCCTGGCGCAGCGCCTCGAGCGTCGCGGCCACCTCCGTGGGGTGATGACCGTAATCATCGACGAGCGTGACCGTGCCGGCCTCGGTGCGGATATCGGCGATGTGCTGCAGCCGCCGGTCGATGCCCTGGAACTGCGCAAGCGCGCGGCTGATCGGCGCATCCTCGAGGCCAAGATCGGTCGCCACCGCGATCGCCGCCAGCGCGTTGAGCACGTTGTGCGTGCCGGGCAGATTGACGGTGACATCGAGCGCACCGCCCGTCGGGCGCGTCACCGTGAAGCGTGTGCTCAATCCCTGCCGGCGCAGTTCGCTACCCCGGACGTCCGCATCCGGACTCAGCCCGTAGGTCAGCACATGCCGGCCGACGCGTGGCAGGATGGCGCGCACGTGCTCGCAATCGAGACACAGCACCGCCAGTCCGTAGAACGGCAGGTTGTGCAGGAAGTCGACGAAGCTCTGCGCCAGCCGCGAGAAGTCCCCGCCGTGCGTGGCCAGATGGTCGTTGTCGATGTTGGTCACGACCGCGAGCACCGGCTGCAGATGCATGAAGGAGGCGTCGCTCTCGTCCGCCTCGGCGACCAGGTAGCGGCCCGAACCGAGCCGCGCGTGACTGCCGGCGCTCTTCAAGCGCCCGCCGATCACGAACGTCGGATCCTCACCCCCCTCGGCAAGGATGCTGGCGATCAGACTCGTGGTGGTGGTCTTGCCGTGGGTGCCGGCAACCGCGACCGCATAGCGGAAGCGCATCAGCTCCCCGAGCATCTCGGCGCGCGAGACCACCGGAATGCGCTGCGCCAGCGCCGCGGCCACTTCCGGGTTCTCACGCGGCACGGCGCCGGAGACCACCAGTACGTCGGCACCGGCGATATGGACCGCCGCATGGCCGATGGCGATGCGCGCCCCAAGGGCACTCAGCCGCTCGGTCACCGCGCCGCCGCGCAGATCCGACCCCTGTACCCGGTAACCGAGATTCAGCAGCACCTCGGCGATCCCGCTCATGCCGCTGCCACCGATACCCACGAAATGAATCGTATCGATGCGCCGCATGCGGTCCATGCCGCGCCCGCCGCGCTCGCGTGCCGTGTCTGCGGGCCCGTTCATGCGGCCCTCCCGAGATGTCCCAGGCAGCTCGCGGCGAGCGCCTCGGTGGCATCGGGACGGGCGAGTGCGCGGGCCCGCTCGGCCATCTCGATGAGGCGGCCGCGCTCGGCACACAGCCGCCTCAGCTCGGCAGCGAGCCGCTCGGCCGTCAGTTCACGCTCCGGTAGCAGCACTGCGGCGCCCTGGCGCACCAGCAGCTCGGCGTTGCGGGTCTGATGGTCATCGACGGCGGCCGGGAACGGCACCAGCACTGCGGCGAGTCCGGCCGCGGCCAGTTCCGAGATGGTGAGTGCCCCGGAGCGGCAGATCACCAGGTCCGCCCACGCATAGGCGTCGGCCATGTCGGCGATGAACGGCTGAACGTCGGCGGCCACGCCGGCCGCGGCATAACTGTCCCGGCACGCATCGAGCCAGCGCTCACCCGCCTGGTGACGCACCCGCAGCGCGCCGGCCGCCGCAGCGAGCGCAAGCGCCTCGGGCACGACGGTATTCAACCGCACCGCGCCCTGACTGCCGCCAATGACCAACACCCGCACGGTCGAGTCGCGGCCGGCCAGCCGCTCGCGCGGCGGGGAGAGTGAGGCGATCTCGCGCCGCACCGGATTGCCGATGGCCCGCGCCCGCACCCGCGGCGCGAAGCTGCCGGGGAAGGCCTCGAGCACCTCGCACGCGAGCGGCGCCAGCGCCCGGTTGGTCAATCCCACCACGGCGTTCTGCTCATGGATGATCAGCGGCCGGCGTGTTAGCCACGCGGCGATGCCGCCGGGGCCGGTGACAAATCCGCCAAGCCCCACCACCACCTGCGGGCGGCGGCGACGCATCACTCCGAGCGCCTGCCACAGCGCGACCGTCAGGCGCCATGGCGCCGCGAGGCGCGTCTTCCAACCCTTGCCGCGCAACCCACCGACCGAGAGCCACTCGATGTCGATCCCCTCAGCCGGCACCAGACGCGCCTCGATGCCGCGCCGCGTGCCGAGCCACACGACCTCGACCGAGCCGGCGCGCAGCGCGCGGGCCAGCGCGAGCGCCGGAAACACGTGCCCACCGGTGCCGCCGGCCATAATGAGGATGGGTCCCTTCATGCGGCCTCCTCGGCGCGCCGCCGGGCCGCCCCACGGCTCTCGATCAGCGTCTCGTGATAGATGCGCAGCAACAGCCCGACCCACACCAGGGTCATGATCATGCTGGAGCGTCCATAGCTCATCATCGGCAGGGTCAGTCCCTTGGTCGGCAGGACGCCCATGTTCACGCCGATATTGATGAAGGTCTGCATGCCGAGCCAGAGTCCGAAGCCTGCGGCAAGCAGCCGCTGGAACGTCAGACCGGCGCGTGCAGCCAGCGAGGCGATGTGGAAGGCACGCCAGACCAGTCCGACGAACAGACCGATGGTGAACAGCACCCCGGCAAGGCCGAGCTCCTCGGCGAGCACGGCGAACAGGAAATCGGTATGCGCCTCAGGCAGATAGAACAGCTTCTGCACGCTGTTGCCGAGCCCGACACCGAACCACTTGCCGCGGCCGATCGCGATCAGCGACTGGGTGAGCTGAAAGCCGCTGCCGTAGGGTGCGGCCCAGGGGTTGATGAATCCCGTGATGCGCCGCAGCCGATAGGCGGAAGTGACCGCAAGCACGCCGAAGGCGAGCGTCGCGACCAGCGTCAGGATCACCACATAGCGCAACCGCGCCCCGGCGAGGAACAACATGCCGAAACCCGCCGCAAACATGACCGTCGCGGCGCCGAAGTCCGGCTCCCCAAGCAGCAGCGCGGCGATCACCGCAAGCAGCGCGAGCGGCTTGACGAGACCGGCGAAGCTCTCACGCAGCTCGTCCTGGCGGCGCGAGGCGTAGCTGGCGATGTACACCAGCACCAGCACCCGGGCGAGCTCGGAGATCTGGAAGCTTAACCCGGCGAGGTGCAGCCAGCGCCGCCCGCCGTTGACGCGCAGCCCGAGTCCCGGCACCAACACCGCCAGCAGCAGCACGATGGCGGCGATCATCAACCAGGGCGAGAGCCGCTCGAGCCGCTCGCACTTGAAGCTGAAGACGAACACCCCGCCGGCCACACCGATCGCCACGGCGATCAGCTGACGCTCGAGAAAGTAGAACGGCTGGCCGGTGTACTGCGCGCCGATCGAAATCGACGCCGAGGTCATCATGATCAGCCCGAACAGCACGATGGCGAGCACCAGCGCCAGGGTGACCGTGTCGATGTAAATGACCCGACCACGTCCGCTCGAGCGTGCGAAGGACATCGCGCTGCGTTCCACGGCACTCATGAGCCGAGTCCTTGCACGGCCGCGGCGAATGCCTCGCCGCGGTGCGCGTAATCCCGAAACATGTCCAGGCTGGCGCACGCCGGGGATAGCAGGACCGTGTCGCCCGCCTGCGCTGCGCGCGCCGCGGCACGCACCGCCGCGTCCATCGACTCGCAGCGCTCGAGCGCACACACGCCCTCGAGCGCGCTCGCCAGCTGCGGGGCATCCCGGCCGATCAGCACCACATGGCGCGTCTTGCCGCGCAGCGCCGCGGCAAGCGGCGTGAAGTCCTGATTTTTCCCCTCGCCGCCGGCGATCAGCACGAGCGGCCCGTCCAGACCACCCACCGCCGCCAGCGTCGCCCCCACGTTGGTGCCCTTAGAGTCGTTGATATAGGTCACGCCCTCGACCTCGCCCACCCACTGCGAACGGTGCGCGAGTCCCGGAAACTCGCGCACCTCCTCCACCATCGCCGCCATCGGCAGCTCCAACGCCTCCCCGAGCGCGAGCGCGGCGAGTGCGTTGGCGGCGTTGTGCAGTCCGCGCAGACGCATCGAGGCGAGCGGCAGCAGCGGCTCGCCGCGGCGTGCGAGCCAGCGGCCGCCCAGATCGAGCAGGCCGTAGGTCGCCTGCGCCGCGCCGCTCACTGAAAAGCCGAGCGTACGCTGGCCGGTCCGCGTCATACGCGTCACGAGCGGATCATCGAGGTTGACCACCGCGGTGTCGCAGCGCTCGAAGATGCGGGCCTTGGAGAGCGCATACACCTCGATCGAGGGATAGCGATCGAGGTGGTCCGCGCTCACGTTCAACACCGCAGCAGCTTTCAGATGCAGTGACTGCGTCGTGTCGAGCTGAAAGCTCGAGAGCTCGAGCACGTACAGCTCGGTGGGTCGGTCGGCCCGCTCGGCTGCACCGAGCAGATCGAGGGCCGGCTCTCCGAGGTTGCCGCCGACGCGCACCTGCACGCCGGCGCGCTGAGCCATACGCCCGAGCAACGTCGTCACGGTGCTCTTGCCGTTCGTCCCGGTAATGCCGGCCACGGGAGCCGCCGCGGCGCGTGCGAACAGTTCCACGTCGCCGAAGACCTCAAGGCCGCGGCGGCGGGCTTCGGCAAAGAACGGCTGGTCGAGCGCGAGTCCCGGGGAAGCCACTACACAGACCGCCTCATCGAGCAGGGCCGTGTCGAGTCCGCCGGTGCGCACCTCGATGCGCGGATCGAGCGCACGCAGCTCCGCCAGCCCGGGCGGGGCGGCGCGCGTATCCGTCACCGCGATGCGCCACCCATGCGTGCGCAGGTAACGGGCACACGACAGCCCGGTTCGCCCCAGGCCAGCGATGACGGCGGTCGCAGGTTTTTGGCTGCTCTCACTCATCGCAGTTTCAGCGTCGCCAGTCCGGCCAGCACGAGGATCAACGAGATGATCCAGAAGCGCACGATGACCTTCGGCTCGGCCCAGCCCTTCAGTTCGAAGTGATGGTGCAGCGGGGCCATGCGGAAGATGCGCCGCCCGGTGAGCTTGAAGGAGGCGACCTGCAGGATCACCGAGGCGGTCTCGAGCACGAACACCCCGCCCATCACGAGGGCCACCAGTTCCTGGCGCACCATGACGGCGATCATCCCGAGCGCCGCGCCGATCGCCAGCGCCCCGACATCGCCCATGAAGACCTGGGCCGGGTAGGCGTTGAACCAGAGAAACCCGAGGCCCGCCCCGGAGAGCGCCGAGCAGAAGATGAGCAGCTCGCCGGCGCCCGGGATCATCGGAATCTCGAGGTAATGGGCGAACACGGCGTTGCCGCTCGCGTAGGCGAAGATGCCGAGCGCGGCGGACACCAGCGCCGCGGGCATGATGGCAAGGCCATCGAGTCCGTCGGTCAGGTTGACCGCATTGCTCATGCCGACGGTCATGAAATAGGCAATCGTGATGAACACCGCCGCAGGCAGAGGCTCGGCGAACGATTTTACGAACGGTAGATACAGCGTCCGCTCCGCCGGCACGCTCGCCGTGTAGTAGAGGACCGCGGCGCTCGCCAGCCCGAAGATCGACTGGAAGAGGTACTTCCAACGGGCCGGAAGACCGCGGGCATTGCGCACGACGAGCTTCAGGTAGTCGTCGAGGAAGCCGATCAGGCCGAACGCGAAGGTCACGGCGAGCACCAGCCAGACCTGCCGGCTGTCCAACTGTGCCCACAGCAGCGTGCTCACCAGCGTCGTGACCAGAATGAGCGTGCCGCCCATGGTCGGGGTGCCGGCCTTGGGCAGATGGCTCTGCGGTCCGTCGTCGCGCACCACCTGACCGATCTGATACCGCGAGAGACGCTTGATCATGCCGGGGCCGACCAGCAGCGAGATCACCAGCGAGGAGCCCATCGCCAGGATGGCCCTGAAGGTCAGGTACGAGAAGACGTTGAATCCCGAGTACCAGGAGACCAGCCGGTTGGCGAGCCAGTACAGCATTCAGTGCGCCTCCCGCGGTGCGTCGGCGGTCAACGCCGCGACCACCCGCTCCAGTCTGTTGATCCGCGAGCCCTTCACCAGCACCGATACCCCGGCGCCGGTCTCGGCGAGCGCCGCACGCAGCGCCTCGGCGAGACCCTCGCCTTCGGGGAACCAGCGCGCTCCGGCACCGAAGCGCTCCACGGCGAGCGCCGCGAGCGGGCCGGTCGCGTAGAGCCGCTCAATACCCTGTTCACGCGCAAACTCGCCGATCTGCTGGTGCGCGCTCTGGGCGTACGTCCCGAGCTCCGCCATGTCCCCAAGCACCAGCCAGCGCCGTCCGGCGAGCGACGTGAGCACCTCGATACCGGAGCGGACCGAGCTGGGGTTGGCGTTGTAGGAGTCATCGATGAGCCAGGCGCCACCCGGGGTCTGCTTCAGCTGCAATCGCCCGGGCACGGGCCGCACAGCGCCAAGACCGGCCGCAATGTCCTGAAGCGAAGCGCCAGCGCTGGCGGCCGCGGCGGCGGCCGCCAGCGCGTTCGCCACGTTGTGCCGGCCGCCGACGTGCAGCTCGATCGATGCGCGCCCCAGCGGACACTCGAGCGTGAACCGGGTCAGGAACCCCGCTGCACTCAACGTTGCCTCGAGATCCGTGGCACGGTAGTCGGCGGCGGCGGCAAAGCCGAACGTCACGACCCGGGCGCGGGTCATATCACGCCAGAGGGCGAAGAACGGATCGTCGGCATGGAGCACCGCGGTGGCCTCGGGCGCAAGGCCGGCAACCATCTCACCCTCGGCGTGCGCCACGCCTTCGAGGCTGCCGAATCCCTCCAGATGCTCCGCGCCCGCATTGGTGATGAGCCCAACGGTCGGCCGCGCGAGGCGCACCAGCTCGGCCACCTCGCCGGCACGGTTTGCGCCCATCTCGATCACCGCCGAGTGGTGCGAGCGCTCCAGGCGCAGCAGCGTCAGGGGCACGCCAATGTGATTGTTCAGATTGCCGCGGGTCGCCAGGCACTGCCCGAGGCACCCCAGGATGGCCGCAGTCATCTCCTTGGTGGTGGTCTTGCCGTTGCTGCCGGCGACGCCGACCACCGGGATCACGCACGCCTCGCGCCAGGCACGCCCGGCGCGCTGCAGGGCGAGCAGCGCATCGTCGACCACGATCTGCGCGATCTCAAGCGGCTGCGGGCGCTCGAGCACCGCGCCGGCGGCGCCACGTTCGAGCGCGGCACCGACGAACTCCGTGCCATCGAAGCGCGGACCGCGCAACGCCACGAACAGATCGCCAGCCTTGAGCGTGCGCGTGTCGATCGACACCTCGCCGAACGGGCGGTCGGGGCCGCGCAACGTCGCGCCGCAGGCCCGTGCAAACTCACTCAGAGTGCGCTGAAGCGTCATGTGTTCTCCGCAGTCAGCCCCAGCGCCGCGCGCACCACGGCCTGGTCGCTGAAGGGCCGCTGCTCGGCCCCATAGATCTGATATGCCTCGTGCCCCTTCCCGGCAATCAGCACGACATCCTGCGCGGCGCTCGCCTGCAGCGCAGCGCGGATCGCGCTGGCGCGGTCGTGCTCGATCCGTGCCGGGCGCTGCGCAATACCCTGGAGGATCTGCGCCGTGATGTGCTGCGGCGCTTCGGTACGCGGATTGTCGTCGGTCAGGATGATCTCGTCGGCAAATTCGGCGGCGATGCGGCCCATCATCGGTCGCTTGCCGCGGTCGCGATCCCCGCCGCAGCCGAACACCAACCGCAACCGCCCGCGGCAGTGCCGACGGGCATTCGCGAGCGCCTTGGCAAGTGCATCGGGCGTGTGGGCGTAATCGACAATGACGAGCGGTCGGCCGGCGTGACCGCCAAAGGTCTCCATCCGCCCCGGGGCCGCCGCGCAGCGCCGCAGCGCTGCGAGCGCGGCGGCGAAGGGCACCTCGGTGCCCAGCAGCACCGCGAGCACCGTCAGCACGTTGTCGACGTTGAAATCCCCGATCAGTGGCACCTCGAGCGTCCCGCGCCCCCAGCTCGAGTCCACCGCGATGCGCAGACCGATGCCGTGTGCGTCGGCCGCCGCGGCACGCACAAAGCGCGTGTTGGGAAGAACCTGCGCGCTGCGCGCCGTGACGATGAGCGCGCCCGGATCGTCGCGCGCGGCGAGTGTGGCGCCGAACGGATCGTCCAGGTTGATGACCCGGTTGACCAGCGTGTCGAGTTCAAACAGCCGCGCCTTGGCGTGTCCGTAGGCCTCCAGGGTGCCGTGGTAGTCCAGATGGTCACGGGTAAGATTGGTGAAGGCCGCCGTGTGCACACGCACCCCGGCGATGCGCTGCTGATCGAGGGCGTGCGAGGAGACCTCCATTCCGACCCAGTGCGCCCCGAGCGCGCGCACCTCGGCGAGCTGCCGATGCACCGTGACGGCGTCGGCCGTCGTGTGCGCCGAGTGCCGCAGCGCAACGGTCCTGCCGTAGCCGAGGGTGCCGAGGTAGGCGGCGCTGCGGCCACTGTGCTCGAACGCCTGCGCCAGCAGCCATGCACAGGTGGTCTTGCCGTTGGTGCCGGTGATCGCGCCGATGCCGAGTGCGCGCGAGGGCTCGCCGAAGAACCGGTCGGCGATGAGGCCGGCGCGCGCCGAGAGCTGCGGTACGGCAGCGAAGAACGCCTGCGCGCGCAGCACATCTGGCACCTCGGCCGGCGGTTCGTAGAGCACGGCCGCTGCGCCGCGCGCGAGCGCCTCGGCGGCGAAGGCGAGTCCGTGCTGCGTGCGGCCGCGGCAAGCGAGAAACAGCGCCCCCGGCATGACCGCGCGGCTGTCGAGCGTCACGTCGGTGACGCGCAGGCCCGCAGGCACCGCGGCAAGGCCATCGAGCAGTTCGGCGAGCTCGTGCCCCGGAGTATTGTGATGCGGTGCGACGCTCATTGCAGTGAGGCCACCTGCAGAGTCTGGGAGGCCGGCAGCGGCTTGTCGGGCGCCACACCCATCAGGCGCAGCGCCTGACCGATCACCTTGGCGAACACCGGCGCGGACACATCACCGCCGTAATACAGACCGGCGCGCGGGTCGCGCAGCACCACGACGGCGGCAAGGCGCGGCGCGGTGGACGGCGCGACGCCGGCAAACACGGCATTGAAGTGGTGCTCCCGGTAGCCCCCATCGGCAGCCTCCCAGGACGTGCCGGTCTTGCCCGCCACGGTGTAGCCGGGGATGTTCCCCGAGGGCGCCGTGCCGCCCGGACGGACCACGCCGCGCATCAGTTGCAGCAGTTCGCGGCAGAGCTTCGCCGGCACGATGCGCCGGCCCGGCGGCGGGGAGTTGACCCGCAGGAAGGAGATCGGCCGCTCGACGCCGAGTGCCCCGAGCGTGGCGTAGGCGTGCGCCAACTGCAGCGCCGTGACCGACAACCCGTAGCCGTGCGACATGGTCACGATGCGGATCGGGTGCCAGTCCTTGTACGGCAGCAGCACGCCGGGGGATTCCCCCGGGTAGCCCCCGGCGACGTTCTGACCGATACCGAAGTGATGCAGGGTCCGCCAGATGAGCGCGGGCGGCAGCGACAGAGAGATGTGCGCCATGCCGACGTTGGAACTCTTGGCGAGCACCGTGTAGATGCCAATCGGCCCGAGGTCGGTTTCGTCGCGAAAGATGTGGCCTTCGACCTTGATATACCCCGGGGAGGTATTGATGATGCTGTGGCTGTTGTATTGACCACTCATCAGGGCCGCCGCGATGAAGAACGGCTTGATCGAGGAGCCCGGTTCAAGGGTATCGGTGATGGCGCGGTTGCGGTAGCGCTGCGGCAGCAGCTGCGAGCGGTCGTTGGGGTTGAACGCGGGCTGATTGACCATGGCGAGCACTTCGCCGGTGTCCACGTCGATCACGACCATGCTGCCCGAGCTCGCCCGCTGCGCCTCGACCTGCTGCTTCAGCGCACGATAGGCGAGGTATTGGATGCGCATGTCGATCGAGAGCACCAGGTTGTGCCCGGGGCGGGCCGGTCGGATGCTGTCGACGTCCTGCACGATGCGCCCGTAGCGATCCTCGATGACGCGCTTCTCGCCATCAATGCCGGTCAGCCAGGAGTTGTATTCAAGCTCCAGACCGTCCTGGCCCTGATCGTTGATGTTGGTAAAACCGATCAGCTGCCCGGTCACCTCGCCCGCCGGGTAGTAGCGGCGGTATTCGCGCGCCAGATAGACCCCGGGGATGCCGAGGGCTTTGATCGCAAGTGCGCGCGGCGGCGGCAACTGACGTGCGACGTAGAGAAAATCGAGACTGAGATTACTGCTGATGTCGTGCAGCACGGTCGCCGGGTTCAAGCCGAGCGCTTGCGCGAGCCGCGTCACGCGGGCCGGGTTCTGCATGATCTGCTTCGGGTTGACCCAGACCGAGTCCACCGGGGTGCTCACCGCGAGCGGCTCGCCGTAGCGATCGGTAATCACCCCGCGATGGGCCGGGATGGTCACGATGCGCGTGAAGCGCGCATTGCCCTGGCCGGAGAGAAAGGTGTACTCGACGAGCTGCAGGTCGACCGCACGGGCCACCAGCACGATGCCGAGCGCGCCCAGCACGCCGAGCAGGAACAGGCCCCGCCAGCGGTACAGCGGTGTCTGCGGACGGGTCCGCCGGGCCTTCACGGACGCACCACCACGATGTTCTGAGGGGCGGGCATCTTCATGTGCAACTTGGTCTGCGCCACGCTCTCGACCAGTGCGTGCGTCGACCAGGCGCTCTCCTCCAGCTGCAACTGGCCCCACTGGATGTCGAGGTTGTCGCGCTGACGGCTGAGCTGCTCGAGGTGGATGAACAGCGCGCGCGCCCGGTAGCGGCAATACACGGCGCCGACCCCGGAGGCGAGCACCGCGACCCACAGCGCGGCCAGCGTAAGCGCGAACGTGGTGCGCCGCACGGTCATGCGAGTTTCTCCGCGACGCGCAGCAGAGCGCTGCGAGCACGCGGGTTGCGCTCGATTTCCGCCGGCTGCGCACGGACCTTGCGCCCGATGCGGCGCAACCGCGGCGTGAACTCTGGCGGCAGAGCGGGCAGATCGGCGAGCGCAGGGTCCGGACGCGAGTGGCGCTCGATGAATCGTTTGACCAGACGATCTTCGAGGGAATGGAAGCTGATCACTGCCAAACGCCCACCCGGAGCGAGCACTTCCAGCGCCGCGTCGAGGCCGCGGGCGATCTGGCCGAGCTCATCATTGATGTACATGCGCAGGGCCTGGAACGTGCGCGTCGCCGGATGTTTGCCGGGCTCGCGGGTACGCACGGCGCGAGCGACGATCTCGGCCAGCTGCGCGGTGCGCTCAATCGGCTCGTGCTCACGCGCCACGACGATCGCCTGTGCGACCCGGCGCGCAAACCGCTCTTCACCGAGGGTCGCGATCACTTCCAGTATCTCGTCAACGCCCGCTCGCGCGAGCCATGCGGACACCGCTTCCCCGCGCGTCGGATCCATACGCATATCGAGAGGGCCGTCGGCGCGAAAGCTGAATCCGCGCGCCGCTTCGTCAAGCTGCGGCGAGGACACCCCGAGATCGAACAGGATGCCGCGGCATGAGCGGCCGTGCGCATGGGCCGACACGAGTGCCGCGAGTTCGGCGAACGATGCGTGCACCAGCGTGAGGCGGTCCTCGGACGCGAAGGCCGCCCGGCCTGCGGCGATGGCCGCCGGATCCCGATCGATCGCGAGCACGCGGCCTTCTCGACCCAGGGCCTGGAGTAAGAGTGCTGTATGACCGCCTCGCCCGAACGTCGCATCGACATAGTAGCCGTCCGCCTCGGGAGCCAACGCCGTGATCGCCTCGGTGGCCAGCACCGCAATGTGCTCAACCACGCTCGAAGCGGCCGCGAACGACCCCCCGCAGTGCTCTACTCATGGGCCGTGCCCAGCTCTTGAACCTCGAATAACCCACGCGCCCGCTCCACAGCGCGGTCCGCGCCCCCGGCCGTTCCGACCCCAGGGTCTGCGCCGCTGCCGCATGCCGCGCCGACCCGATTCCGCTCCACCACACCATCGTGCGCATCCCTTCGCCCCCGTTGCGTCGGCCGGCACCCCGTACGCGGCGCCTCACAGCGACAACGAGTCGAGCTCCGAGGGCAGGTCTGTGGCGGCCTCTTCCGTCTTCAACCACTCATCGAGCCGCTCGCCCCAGCGCGACTCGTTCCACAACTCGAACCGGTTGCCCTGACCGATCAGCATCCCGATGCGCTCGAGGCCGGCGAACTGGCGCAGCTCCGGCGGCAGCAGGATGCGTCCATGCCCGTCGAGCTCCAGATCGGTCGCGTGGCCCACCATCAGCCGCTGCAGGCGTCGCGCCTGCGCGTGCAGCGTCGGCAGGCTCATCAACTTGGACTCGATGAGATCCCATTCAGGCAGTGGATAAATCAACAGGCAGCGGTCCCGGTCCACGGTGACCACCAGTTTTCCCTGGGCGCGTTCGGTGATCTGCTCCCGATAACGGGTGGGCATGACCATCCGGCCTTTGTCGTCCAGGGTGATTTTTGTGGCGCCGCGAAACATGGACTCCGAGCGAGGACTTAACCCATCCTCTCCCACTTTGTCCCACTTCGTACCACTATAGGAATCGCGGGTGCGCTATGTCAATTGAATTAGCGAGAAAACGTCACATCCGCGTTGAGTTATGTCGAAATGCCGGCGTGCGCCAACACGCCATTTTTTATCATTCGTCTTTTTAATCAGAAGGTTGTGATTAGAAGCTTACCTAGTGGATTAGCTATGCGCCATACGCTCTGCGGCACGCGTTCGCGATGTTTGATCCACCGGCAGGGGCCGGCCGCTGCCGTGCAACGGCGTCGCCGGGTCCCTGCCGTGCGCCCTCACTTCGACGGCAAGATTTTAATCTGCCCGCCCTGCAGCCGCGCCCAGATGAGCGTGCGGTGCACCCGCCCGTCACGATCAATCCGCAGCCGACCGGTTAGTCCGTTCAGCCTCAGTTCACTCGGCGGCACATCGTGCACGAACAGCGCCACCGCGAGATGGTAGGCGTCGAAGCCGAAGGCGAACAGGCGCCCGAGATCCGGCCCGCCGGCCGGCCAGGCGCGCGCGCTCACCGCGCGCACCGCGTTGGCGAGCGGATCGCCCAACATCCACGGCATGTCGAGGAAGCGCAGCCCGTCGAGATCCTGGTTCGCGATCGGGTTCGGTGTGAACGCGTCGGACGTCGAATAGGTCGGTACGCCGTTGGCATAGTAAAAACGCAACTGAGGCTCGAGCATCCGCTCGGTGGCCGCTGGCGCCGGCGCGAAGATGAACTGCAGGTCCGCGCGGCGCCGCGGCACGAAGGCGAGCGGCACGCCCAGCAGCTGCTCGAGCCGCTGCAGACGCTCACGGCTCTGGCGGATCAGCAGCACCCGTTCGATCGGGCCGGTGTAATCGGTCGCCGCCAGGTCGATGCGTGTCGTGGCGAGCAGCTGTCCGCCGCCGGCGGCAAAGCGGTGCGAGAAGGCGGCCAGCACGCGCGTCCCCCAGGTATTGTCCGGCACGATCGCGATCCCGATATGGTGTCCATCCGCGAGCACGCGCTTGGCCACCAGGCGCGCCTCGGCGGTCGGGGAGAGCGCGAACTGGATGAACTGCGGCGGCGCACGCATGCCGCTCGGCAGGAAATTCAGCGCCAGGATCGGCGGGCGAGGCTCGGTGGCGGCCGTGGCCGCCGCGACGTTCGAGCGCAGCAGCGGCCCAACGATCACATTGGCCCCGGCGTGCGCCGCGCGCGCGATGAGCGTGGCGATCGGCGTGCCACTGGCCGTGTCATAGATGCGCACCTGCGGCCGCCGCTGCGGGGGCAGCTGGTAGTACGCGCTGAGGAAGCCGTCGCGTACGCTGCGCGCCGCAGCGCTCAGCGGCCCGGTTTGCGGCAGCAGCAGCGCGATGCGCGTCTGCGCCAGTGCGCGCACCGGCGGGGCGAACTGCTGCGCATGGCGCGGACCACCGCGACGAGGTGCCGGGGCCCGTGCCGCGCGGGGCGGCGGGGCGGCCATCGGGGGCGTCGTGGCGCAACCGCCCAGCAGTGCGGTGGCCGCGCCAAATGCGGCCAGCAGGATCGATCGCTGCATGGAGAACCCTTTCACTGTCGGTCCTTTTCGGGCCAAGATTACGCCCGCCGATCCGGCGCGCAGGAGTGATTATAGTGGCCAAGGTGCACGGGCGGTTGCAGGTCGTGGCAACGCCGATCGGCAACCTCGGTGATCTCAGCGCGCGCACCCGCGCCGCGCTCGAGCAAGCCGATGCAATCGTGGCCGAGGACACGCGCCACACCCTCGCGCTGCTCGGGGCGCTCGGAATCTCTCGCCCGCTGCTGTCGCTGCACTCGCACAACGAGACTCAGCGTGTGCCGCAGGTGCTGGCGCGGCTCGCCGCCGGTGAGCACCTGGCGCTGGTCAGCGACGCCGGCACGCCGCTGCTGTCCGATCCAGGCTACGAGCTGGTCTGCGCCGCGGCGGCGGCCGGCATCACGGTCGAGGCCATACCCGGCCCCTCGGCGATCACGACGGCACTTGCCTGTGCCGGCCTGCCGGTGAGCCGTTTTTGCTTCGAAGGCTTCCTGCCAGCGCGCGAGCGCGAGCGGCGCGCAACCTTGGCGAGTCTCGCCGCCGAGCCGCGCACGCTGGTGTTTTTCGAGGCACCGCACCGGATCGCGGACATGTTGGCGGATCTGGCCGCTGTATTCGGTCCCGAGCGGCGCGCCGCGGTGGCGCGGGAACTGACCAAGGCGCATGAGACGCTCTACCGCGACACGCTTGGGGAGTTGGCGCGGCGCGCGGCCGCGGAGGAAAATTTCCGCCGTGGCGAACTGACAGTGGTGGTCCAGGGTGCCCCGCAAGAGGCTCACGACGTCGATCAGGCGTTGCTACGCCGCGCTGTGGAACTGCTGGTGAAGGAACTGCCACCAGGCCGCGCCGCGGCGCTCGCCGCGCAGCTCACCGGCGCAAGCCGCAGTGCGGCCTACGCCCTCGCCCTGCAGCACGCGCCGCGCAAGCCGGACTGAGCACGACGCGCGAAGAATCGGGGAGCCGGCCTATAAGCCGGGTTCTGTCGCGCAACACCGCCGCAGAAACTGCGACGCCGCCGCGCGGGCAATCATTCCTCTACGATCCACGTCGCCGTGGACCTCCAGCAGCCTACCCGGAAGCGCGCGCGGATCAGCGCTGCGCATTGCGTTGCCGCAACCCGCTGCTTCCCTATTTGGCCTTGCTCCAGGTGGGGTTTGCCGTGCCAGCCTTGTTGCCAAGGCCGCGGTGCGCTCTTACCGCACCGTTTCACCCTTGCCGTCCCGCCGCCCGGACCGACGAGCGGCCTGAGCGTGGTCTTGGGCGGTTTACTTTCTGTTGCACTTTCCGTGAGCACGTACCGGGCGAGGCTTGCGCCCCGCTGACGATGCGGCCCCCCAGGCGTTACCTGGCACCCTGATCCGCCGGAGCCCGGACTTTCCTCCCCCCCGGTCCCGTAAAGGACTGGGGCAGCGATTGCCCGGCCGGCTCCCCGACCCCACCGAATAGCAGAATGCGCCGTAGCCTGCAATGATCCGGACGGGGCGGTGCTCGATCGATCCGCCCGGCGGGCCACGCGCCAGATCGATACGGGCCGCGCCCGACGCCGTATCAGGGGCACTCCAGGGGATCTCTTGAGCATCCAGCCTGTGGAGTCGGGCGCATCCCACGGATTCAAAAGTGGACACGCCGGTCGCGCGAATGTCAGCGCCGTGGCCGCGATCAGCCCGTCCCGCTCGGGCTGGGGTTCTGGTCCCTGCGGGCGTGCGCTGCGTCGGACAACGGCAGTATCCACCGGC
Source organism: Pseudomonadota bacterium (assembly GCA_021838635.1). Classification (GTDB taxonomy): domain Bacteria; phylum Pseudomonadota; class Gammaproteobacteria; order Steroidobacterales; family Steroidobacteraceae; genus 13-2-20CM-66-19. The sequence goes on along the minus strand of JAKCDC010000024.1, from coordinate 17,696 downwards.
AGCAGGCGATCGGCGAAGGTCGGTAAGACCTGTTCATCGAGCCCGCCGCGCATGATTGCGCCCTGGGCAAGGTCTTTTCGCTCGAGCTGCAAACCGACAGTCTCCAGCTCCTGCACGGTGATGGCCGAGAGAAAAGCGACTGTCCCGGAGCGTTTGAACCCAGGCGGCGACATTGGGACGAGCGGTGCCGGTCCTCGCCTTTCGCAGCTCCCAGACGACGTTGGTGTCGAGCAGAACCATCAGGAAAGATCGGGCGGACGGGCGGGTTCACGGAAGCGCGGAAACTTCAGTGCAATGTCCTCGACACCCGCCGGCCCACCCCGAGCATCGGCGATGCTCCGGCGCTTGCCCGTGATGCGCTGATAATCCTCGATGCAGAGCAGGACAGGGGCAGGCTTGCCCCGCTCGGTGATGAACACCGGCCCCTCTGCGGCGGCTTTCTTGGCGCGACTGGTGTCCTGATTGAACCCGCGGCAGGCGAGGGTCGTGCGGGTCATGGGCCTAAGTCCCTTCGCAGACGGATCAGGCGCTGCATGGAGGCCGCGGCGGACCGCGGCTCGTGGGACACGCGTCAGCCGGGGACGTACGTGCCCTGAGCGGCCGATTTCAAATGGACCGACGTCCGGCTATTTGACCACGCGCAGTTGCGGACGCTTCGGGCCGCCGCCCTCTTCTCCCGGCCCGGGCTTTGACCCGGGCTTCGGCCCCGATCCGGGTCCGGGCGCCGGCGTCGTGGGCTCCGGCGGCGCGGGACTGGTGTCCTGATCCGGGAACATCATGCCCTCGCCGGTCTCGCGCGCGTACACCCCCATGACTGCATACACCGGGAAGCGCACGTGATGGATCACTCCGGCGAAGCGCGCATCGAACTCGACGCTGTCATTGTCGATCTTCAGGCGCTGGGTAGCCGTGTAGCTGAGGTTCAGAACCAGTTTGCCGTCCTGGACGTAAGCATGAGGAACGTCCTCCCCGGCACGCGCCGCATCGACGATCACGTGTGGCGTGTAGCCACTGTCGGTGATCCACTGGTGCATGGCACGCAGCAGATAGGGCCGCTTCGGGGGAGGCTTGATCATCTGCCCGGCCCCCTAGCGCCGCATCGCCCGCTCCACATCCGACAGGGCGCGCGCGAAGGCCGGCCGCGCGAAGATGCGGTGCGCATACTGGACGATGGGTTGGGCCTTCGGCGGCAGCTCGATCTGATAGTGCGGCAACCGCCACAGCACCGGCGCGAGCGTCGCATCAACCAGCGAGAATTCGTCGGCGAGAAAGAAAGGCTTCAACTGGAACAGCTCAACCCCCTGCACGATCGTGTCGAGGAGGATTCTGCGCAGTCTCGGCAGCTGCCGACGATCCTCCCCTCGTTCGATCTGTTCGACGAGACTGTACCAGTCGCGCTCAATGCGATAAAGCGCCAGACGGAACTGCGCTCGGGTCACCGGATCGACCGGCATCAGGGGCGGATGCGGAAAGCGCTCATCCAGGTACTCGATGATCACCCGCGAGTCGTACAGGACCAAATCCCGATCCACCAGCGTCGGCAGCGAATGATACGGATTCAGCTCCAGCAGGTCCTCCGGGAGGCTGCCCGGGGCGACGCTGACGATTTCCAGATCGATGCTCTTCTCGGCCAGCACGATCCGCGTGCGATGGCTCCAGAGGTCGGCCGGAGCGCAGAACAGCGTCATGATGGATCGTCTGCTCGACACAATAGCGCTCCTGCCGGCCCGCCGGCACCCCGGCGATTTTACCGTACCGGGCGGGCCTGCGTACCCGCAGCCCCCCCACTGCACCCGGGCCGCCAGGCGCGCCGCGAATCCGTTCGCCGCCGCCTACCGCACGTCCTTCCAGTACTCTCGGTACAACAGCCAGGCGAGCGTGGTGAACACTATCAGGAACAGCACGACCCAGACCCCGAGCCGATGACGCTCCAGGCGTGGCGGATCGCTCACGTAGTCGAGAAAATTCACCGTATCGTGCACGAACTGATTGAACTGCTGGCGCGTCATGCTGCCCGGAGCAATCTGGCGAAAATGCTCGAACACCCGCCGCTTGAACATCGCGCCCTTCGGCCCCGGCACCTCCACCGTGCGGTACACCGCGACCTTCAGGCCCTCGAGGGAGGAGAGCACATCGGGCATGGCCACCGACGGATAGACAAGATTGTTCGCCCCGGTCGGACGGCCCGAATCGACGTAAAACGTCTCCAGATACCGGTACAGGTAGTTCGTGCCCCGGTAGCGCGCAATCAGCGACAGGTCCGGAGGCTGTTTGCCGAACCATTTGGCCGCATCGGCGGTCATCGGCGACATGATGTAATCGCGCGCGTTCTGGCCGGGCGGGATCAGGTCCTGCTTCAGTAGCGCCGGTGGGATCTTCAGATCCTTGCCGAGCCGTGACCAGCGCTCGTAGCGCAGCGAGTGGCAACCCAGGCAGTACCCGACGAAGTCCCGCGCCCCGCGCTGCAGCGAGGCGAGATCGGCCACGTCGGCATGCGCCTGCCAGTCTTTCCAGTGTGACCCGAAGGTGGCGCCGCCCTCGGCCGCCCGCGCTCCGCCGGCCATCGTGACCGCGAGCGCCGCGGCGAGCAGCATGCTCGCCCAGCCACGACGATTAGTGCGCATGGTAGACCACCCTGTCGGGCACGGGCTTGACTCGCTCCCAGCGCGTGTAGAACGGCATGAGCCAGAAGAACGCGAAGTAGCCGACGGCGCACACCCGGGCGAGGATGACGTAGATCGGCTCCACCGGCTGCATGCCCAGATAACCGAGCCCGACGAAGCTCACCACGAACACCGCCAGCGCCACGCGCGACATCCAGCCCTTGTAACGGATCGACTTCACCGGCGAGCGATCCAGCCACGGCACCAGGATCAGGGAGACGAGCGCCAGCACCAGGAACAGCGCGCCGAGACTCTTATTCGGCACCGCCCGCAGGATCGCGTAGTACGGCGTGAAGTACCACACCGGGTGGATGTCCGCCGGCGTCGAGAGCGGGTTGTGCGGGGTAAAATTCGCCTTCTCCAGGAACAGTCCATGGAAGGTGGGCACGAAGAACACCACCAGCGCGAACAGAATAAAAAACACGCCTACGCCGAAGATGTCCTTGACCGTGTAATACGGGTGGAACGGGATACCGTCGAGCGGTTTGCCGTCGGGTCCGAGCCGATCGCGGATCTCGATGCCGTCGGGATTGTTCGAACCGACCTGATGCAGCGCCACCAGATGCAGCACCACCAGCAGCAGCAGCACGATCGGCACCGCGGCCACATGCAGCGCGAACAGCCGGTTCAGCGTCGCTCCGGAGATGCCGTAATCGCCCCGGATCCATTGCGTCAGTGCCGGCCCGATGCCCGGAATGGTGCCGAACAGGTTGATGATCACCTGCGCGCCCCAGAACGACATGTTGCCCCAGGGCAGCACGTAGCCCATGAACGCCTCGGCCATCAGCGCCAGGTACACCAGCATGCCGATCAGCCACAGCAACTCGCGCGGTTGGCGGTACGAGCCGTACAGCAGACCACGGAACATGTGCAGGTAGACGACGATAAAGAAAAACGACGCGCCCGTGGAGTGCATGTAGCGGATCAGCCAGCCCCAGGGGACTTCGCGCATGATGAACTGCACCGAGCTGAACGCTGCGCCCGGCTTGTAGTACATCGTGAGGAAGATGCCGGTGCCGATCTGCATCACCAGCACTAGCATGGCGAGTGAGCCGAAGAAGTACCAGAAATTGAAATTCTTCGGCGCGAAATAGCCCGTCAGTTCATGCGAGATGAACGAATCGACCGGCAGGCGCTCATTGATCCAGGCCCACAGCCCACGCTTGGCGGGCGGAGCGGAAGATCGCGTCGGTTCGGGATGCTCGGCACTCACTGATCACCCCCAGGCGGGCCGGCCGCCCCGCTGGCTGCCCTCACGCATTCGGTCATCGGAAGAACCTCCCAATTTCCGCTCGGCTTCACCTGGCGCTGCGTTGCGCCCGCATTGTTCTTGCACCTCTGCGGGGCGGTCGATGCACTTCCCGCACCGCCAGAGGTCCGTGCATTATACACAAACCCCGTCCCGCAACCGGGAGGGGCGCCGCCGGCGCTCGGGGCCGACCGCGCACTATCGAGCCGGAGAGTACACACATGCTGCAGCGACTGGGTCGGGGCCTGACGTTCATCGCAGGATCCGTGGTGGGCGGACTGGCGCTCGCATTCGTGATCGTCGCGCTGCACCCGAGCCTGATCCGCACCGAGCCGCCCGCCTCGCGTGCTCCGGCGACGGCCCCCGCCGCACCCGGCGGGACGGCCGGGCGGCGCGAACCGCCGGTGCTGAGCTATGCCAGCGCGGTCGAACGCGCCGCACCGGCGGTGGTGAATATTTACACCGCGCGTCTGGTGACTGAGCAGGTCAATCCTTTCCCATTCGGCAATTTCGGCGAGCTGTTCGGCAACGTACTGCCGCTGTACCGCCAGCGCATCGAGCGCACCCTCGGCTCGGGCGTGATCGTTGACCGGCAGGGCCACATCGTCACGAACTACCACGTCATTGCCAACGCCGCCTCGATCCGCGTGCAGCTGGCCGACGGACGCATCGCCGTGCCGCACATCGTCGGGGTGGATCCGGACACCGACCTCGCGGTGCTGCAGATCAGCCTGCCGCACCTGCCCGTGATCGCCTTCGGACAGTCAAGCCAGGTGCGCGTCGGGGATATCGTGCTCGCGATCGGCAATCCCCTCGGACTCTCCCAGACGGTGACCCACGGAATCGTCAGCGCCACGGGGCGGGAGGACTTGGGCATTTCGGCGTTCGATGACTTCATCCAGACGGACGCACCGATCAATTTCGGCAATTCCGGCGGCGCGCTGGTGAATTCCAATGGCCAGCTGATCGGCATCAACACGGCCATCGTGGCGAAGAACCTCGGCGTGGAGGGCATCGGCTTCGCGATCCCGGTCGACATGGTGCGCGGCGTCCTGCACGACATCATCAAGTACGGCAAGGTCATCCGTGGCTGGATTGGCATCGTACCGGAGGACATCTCCAACACCCAGGCCCATCAGGTCGGACTGCCGCGCGGCGGCGTGGTGATCGCGTATGTCTACGAGGGCAGCCCTGCGCAGAAAGTCGGCTTGAAGCCGGGGGACCTGCTGCTGAAACTCGGCGGTCATGCGGTGCGCTCGGCCGAGCAGGCGCGCGTTGAAATCGCCCGGCGCAAACCCGGCTCGACGCTGAAGGTGCAGGTGCTGCGCGGGAAGCAGACCCTGAGCCTGACGCTGGCGGTCAAGCAGGGACCCACCTGAGCGCAGCGCGGCTTGCGCTACCATCCCCGCCCCCCCCCCCAAGCACACAGGATGGCCCATGCAGAACGTCCAGATCCGCAGATTCCCGACCCGCTCCGAGCTCGATGCGGCGCTTGCCGCGCGGCTCGAGAGCGTCATCACGGCCGCCGCGACCGCCGGCGGCGCGGCCATCATGCTCTCCGGGGGACATACGCCCCTGCCGGCGTACCGACTGCTCGCAGCGCGCCTGGCGCACCGCGGCGAGGCCCTGCGCGGTAAGCTGCACTTGCTGTTCTCCGATGAGCGCTACGTGCCGGCCGACTCCGAGCAAAGCAACTATCACGCCTCCCGGCCGCTGATCGATGCGCTCGCCCTCCCGGCCGAGCAGGTCCTGCGCGTGCGCACCGAGTTGCCCCTCGAGCAAGCCGCGCTCGACTACGAGCAGCGCCTGCGCGCGCTGACGGATCAGGGCGTGCGCGTAACGCTCGGCATGCTCGGCCTCGGTGCCGATGGACACACCGCGTCGCTGTTTCGCAGCTCGGACCTCGAGCGCGCGAGCGGCCGGCTGGCACTGGCGGTGAGCCGCCCCGACGGCCTCTCGGGCATCAGTGTGACACCGCAGTTCATCGCCGGCATCGCCCAGCCGCTGTTCGTCGTGGCCGGCACGGGCAAGGAACACGCGATCGCCGGACTTGAGCAGCGTGACGCGCAGGTCGTGGCGGTACAGGCGGTCGCCGCCTGCCCGCAGATCGAGCTGTGGGTGGAGAGCGCGGCCGAACAGGGCAGTTGAGGCAGCCCGTGCTGCACCGGGGCGCATGCGGCATGCGCCCCGGTGCAGCACGAACGGCGCGCTAGCGAGTCGGCACCGGACCCTTCACCGCCATCACGAAGTCATTCAGCCGGACCGCCCGGCGGAACGCCCGCTGCACCTGCGCGGCGGTGAGTGCGCGGTAGCGCCGAGCGGCAATCACGCTTTCATCGAGCGGCTCGCCGCGCGAGGCGTAGCCGAGCAGCTGCTCACCGATGGCATCGAAGCTCGACTCACTCAGCGGCAGGCCGCGCAGCAGAATCCCCTTGGCGCGATCGAGATCGGTGCGCGCAATCACGCCGTGCTGCATGCGCTTGAGGTCCTTCAGAATCAGCGTGCGCGCGGCAAACACGTGGTCGGGGTCGCAGCCGTAGCTCACCGTGTACTCCCCACGGTGCTTATCGAGGGAGAAACCCGTGCTGACGTAGTACACCAGACCCGACTGCTCACGCAGATCGTGGTAGAGCCACGAGGCGTAGAAGCCGCCGCCGAGGATCTGGTTGCCGAGCCTGAGCGCGTAGCGCTCAGGGCTCTGGCGCGTCACGGGGACCATCTCGGCGAGCTGCACGCTGTCCTGCACCGCGCTGCGGTCCGGAGTCTGCAGGCTGCCAGGCGCATTCAGCGGTACCGGCGGGTAGTGGACCGCGGGCTTCGGCCCGTGGGCAAGCCAGCCGCCGAAGGTCTTGCTGACCACCCAGAGCGCCTCGGCAGGCGTGATCTTGCCCACCACGACGATCGTGGTCATGTCCGGCCGGTAGACGCGTGCGTAGTACGCCTTCACCTTCGCGAGCGTGAGCGCGAGCAGGCTACGCGGCGTCGGATAGCGCAGCGACGGATCGCTCGCCGGCACCAGCAGGCGCTGCAGACCGATGTCGTTGAGGAATCCGGGGGAGTGGATCTCCCCGTGCCATTCACCGGCCTGCTCGCGCTGCATGTAAGCGAACGCCTGCGGGCTGAGCGCTGGATGCAATTCGTTGTCGGCGAGCAGCGCCATGCCACGCGCGAAGTATTTCGCGGGCACATCGAGGGAGAACTCCGGCCCACCGCTCTCGTGCGCGGTAATGGCATCAAGCGCCGCCTGAAACTGCAGCCGGTTCAGGTGCGCAGAGCCAAACTGGAACATCGCGTCGAGCACGTCGCTCACGCCGTCCTGACCACGCGGGGACTGCAGATCGGAATTGGTACGCACCAGACCCACGACCTGCACGGTATTGCTCACCGACTCCGGCTGCACCACGAGCGTCAGTCCGTTCGGCAGCGTGCCGCTCCACGGATGCAGCTGCGTGTGCGGCACGGGCAGGTGGGCGAATGCCCGCGCCGCCCACACCGGCAGTTTCACCGGCTTGCTGGGATTGGCCGCGAAGCTCTCCGGTCCGCCGAAGCCCTTGTGGGTCACCGGCTTACCCGAGCTTTGCGGGGTGAGGACGGCCGTGAACGCGTGCGCGGGGTTGAAGATCCGGCGCGCCAGCGCATTGACTTCGGCGGGCGTGACCGCCTCGAGCATGGCTTTGATCGCCTCGGGCGAGGACAGTCCATCGACCGCGAGCGCTGAGGACCACGCGCTCGCGAGTCCGTTGACGGAATTCTTGGCGAACTCCAGATCGGCGATGGCTTTGCGCTTGGCCGCCTGCACCAGTGCCGGGTTCACCCCGTGCCGCGCGGCACGGGCCAGGATCGACTCGACCCGCGCCAGCACCGGGCCGGACTTTCCGCCGCGGGGAAAGATGCCGACGGCCGCGCCGACGCCGGCCCGCGGCAGACTCTGGTCGAAGAACGTCCCGTAGAGCGCGGTACCGTCCATGCCCATGCCGAATAGCGCTGCTCGCTTGGACGCGAGCGCCGTGGAGAGCACCAGGGACGCAGCGTACTCCTTGCTCCGGATGCCCGGCATGCGATAGACAACGTATACCGAGCCGTAAGGACTGTCGGTCGGCAGGCGCAGCGTCTTCGCGCTTACCGGGCGGAAGTGGTAGGTGGGACGGGGCGGAAGGGTGCGGCGGGCAATGCCCCCGAACAGGTGCTTCACTTCTGCCAGTGTCGCCGCCGGATCGACGTCCCCGGCGATCACCAGGATGGCGTTGTTCGGCGCATACCAGCGGTCGTGGAAGCGCTTGAGCATCGCAGCCGTGGTGGCATTGAACGACGGCCGGGTACCGAGCGGGGTGTGCGCGTAGGGCGTACCGGCGAACAGGTGCGCGACCATCTCGGTGTAGAACTTGAAGCTCGGGCTGGACAAATCCCGCGCAACTTCCTGTTCGATCGCTCCGCGCTCGAGTGCCCATTGCTTCGGCGCCATGTCCACCGCCCGCATGCGGATCGAGGCGATGTGTAGTGCAACATCGAGGTCCGCAGCGGGCACCAGAAAGAAGTACTTGGTGACGCTGTTGGTGGTCTCGGCGTCAAACGCCCCACCCATATTGGCTGTCACCGCGGCCAGCTGGTTGGCGCTGAGCCCCGGGCTGCCGCGGAACATCATGTGCTCGGTCGCGTGCGCCATACCCGGGAACCCCGGTGGCGCCTCGTCCGAGCCGACCAGGTAGTTCGTCTGCACGGAGACCACCGGCGCGAGCGGATCGCGCACGATCACGACGCGAAGCCCGTTGCCGAGCGTCGCGCGGGTCACCGCAGCGCCTCCGGCCGCCACTGCCGGTCCGGCGGCGAGCACCGCCGCGAGCAGCGCCCAACGCAACATTGATCCGAACGTCATTCGCGTCACCTCGATCCTCCTAAAAAAAACCATCAGCGACCGCAGCGGCAATCCGCCGCGGACTTCCGTCACATCATACGCTCGACGTCGCGGCGGCAACGCAGCCGTGGCGTGAATGTCGATCCCCGCCCGCCCACCAGACCGGTCGTGGACGCCGCCGACGCCGAACTTCGGCCCACGATCAGCCCCTGCGGCGCACACTTCAGATGGACCGCACGCCCCCGCACTCGTTCCCGCTCGGCGCGGCCGCCGCCGGCGTCAGTCGAGTCCCAGATAGGGATGCGGCAGACGCTGTGCGGCGCGACGGCCAAGTCCTGAAAGTGTCGCAAACCCGAAGTAGCACAGCAGCGTGGCGGCGAACGCAGCATGGCGCAGCCCGTCCGACGCAAACTCGACGGAGAACGTTGCCACATTCAATCCACCGACGAAGACCAGCTGACCGATCGCAGTCATTACCCCGTAGCCCCAACGCGGGACGGCGACCCGACCGAGCGTGGCATACACGACGGCCGCCTCGGCGGCCGGTACCAGTCCGAGCACCAGGGCGAGCAGCAGCGTGCGATTCACGTCCGGGGTGAGCAGCGCCTCGATCAGCACCGTCGCAGCGATCAGCGGCAGCTGGCGCAGACGGATACGGCTGAACAACACCCGCCGCAGTCGTGCGGCCTGCTCGCGCGCGGCGCCGGACCCGGGCAGCAGCGCCAGCACTGCAAGTTCGCCTCCCGACAGGTGCCAGCGTCGGACCAAGTGAGTCGCGCGCGTGAGGCCTCCAATCAACAACACGATGCCCAGCCCGAAGACCGGCAGCCCGAGGATCAGCGCCCTGAGCCCTTTGGACGACACGCCGGGATGCACGAACACCGGCAGAAAGAGCAGTGCCAATAGGCCGACCGCGCCAAGCGGCGGGGAGATGCGGCGCAGCGTACTCGCAGGCGTCAGTGGCGAATAAGGCCCCCCGAGCGCGATTCGCAGCGCACGCAACGGATCGGCCGGTCCGGCCTCATGCAACGCCACCTGCGGCTGCAGCCACCGCGGGATCTGCAAGCCGGACACCCCCGCTACGCCGTCTGCCGGATTTGCTCGCGGGGTGGGTGAGCCCCCGGTCCAGGTGGCAGAGAGCATGATGGGCCGGCTGAACCAGCCGATCGGACGGTTGGCGTGCTGTAGCACGCGCCGCCAGTTCCACGCACTGAACAACACGGCAGGTGCGACGAATGCCACGCACACCGCTATGAACCGCGGATCCTGCGGCGCAATCCCCCGCCAGCGCAGACTCTCGGTCAGCGTCTGCAGCAGCGGCATCAGAAGCAGCGCCAGCGCGACGACCCAAAACGGCAGCAATGCGTACGCGATCCCTGCGGCGAGGCCGATCGCGAGCAGTTCGGTGAGCGGCGCCGGATGAGCACTCAGCACGGCAAGGGGAATAGCCGTCAGCACCCACAGCGCGAGCGCATTGAGGCACACACTCAACGCCGTGGCGCGCTCGAGGCCAGGCAGGCACAGACGGCGCGCCTCGACCGCCAGCCGTACCATCGACCCCAACAGCACTCCCATGGCCGCAAGCCAGAGGGCCAACACCACCCCGGCACCGAGCCACCCGGCGGGCCAGAGCGGTCGGGTCGTGTGCAACACCAGGGCCGCAGCTGAGCACATCGCGAGCGCGGCGAACGCCACGACCCACGGCTTGTGCAGATTGGGCCCGCGCCACGCCAGACCGAACACGAGGCGCATCTTCACGCCGCGATCTCCACGAACAGGTCCTCAAGACCCAGCGCGTCGAGCCGCGCGCCATCGAGCTGCACCGCCGGTGGCCAGTCCCCGCGCGCGCCGCGCCCCACGACCAGCGTGAGACTGCCGTCGCTGTGTGCTCGCCGGCTGAGGGCTGCATCGGGTGCCGCGGCGGCGTGCCGGGGCGGCAGCCACAATCGCGCGTACCGCTCCTTGGTGTCATCAAGCGCGCAGTGCAGCAGTAGTCGTCCCGCGTGCAGCAGCGCAATTTGGGAAGCCACCCGCTCCAGGTCAGACACGATGTGCGTCGAGAACAGCACCGTGCACCCATCCTCCCCGGCCCGCAGCGCCACTTCACGCAGCAAGTCACGACGCGCAACGGGGTCGAGCGCTGCGGCCGGCTCATCGAGCACCAGCACATCCGGGCGACAGGCGAGCGCGCGGATCAGCTCCACGCGCTGACGCTCCCCCGGGGAGAGCTTGGCGAGCGGCCGGCCGGTCGGGACGTCCCACCGCGAGAGCGTCGCGCGCACGAACGCATCATCCCAGCGCGGAAAGAATCGTCCGACGAACGCGAACATCTGCGTGGCGGTGAGCCACGGGAATGCCTCCGGTTGTTGCGGCACGTAGGCGATGCGCTCCTTGATCCGATCGGTCAACCGCAGGGCGGGCTCACCAAGCACCAGAGCACAGCCACTGCTCGGCACCAGCAGGCCAAGGAGCGCGCGGATCAATGTGGATTTGCCGGCCCCATTGCGCCCGATCAGTCCGAGCACGCTGCCGGCCTCGACTGTGAAGTCGACGCCACGCAGTGCACTGTGCTCCTCATACGTGTGCCACAGACCTTGCGCCACCAGCGGCGCGCAGTTCGACTCGGACATGACTCACTCCCCCAACAGCTTCCCCAGCCGCCGCAGCACCAACTCGGCGGGTAATTCCAGTTCCTGCACCTGGCGCGAGAGCGCCTGCAGCGGCAGCTCGAGCAGCGCGAGCCGTTCGCTCTGCGAGCGAGTGCGTGCGCTCTGTGCGGCCACCACCATGCCCTTGCCGCGCAGCCGCTCGAGCAACCCCTCGGCTTCCGCGAGGCTGTAGGCCCGCGAGACCGTCATGGGATTCACGGCGTGCGTCACAGCCACCTCGCGCACCGAGGGCAGCCGCTCACCCTCAGCAAACTGGCCAGCGGCAATCAGCCGGCGCAGCTGCTCGAGGATCTGGCGGTAGATCGGCTCCGGCGCGCTCGGCTGGATGTTCAGCATCGATGCATCCATGTGTATTAATATACCAATACACAAGACCGGGAGCAATTCCCGTCGCTCAAGCGTACCGCGACGATGTTGCGGGTCCGTGACCCGTACGCCGGCCGACGATTGGATTACAATCGCGGCGGCGCTGCCGATAGGATTCGGGTCGCTACCGGACAGGCGGCCCAACACAAGAACACCGCGCGGTGCGCAGCGGTTCTCTGCAGCAGGCGCCCGACCGACACCCCCCTCTTAACAGGAGACGGACGATGGCATTGACCCGACAGGTAGTCTCGACCCTCAACCCGGACGGCACGGACGTCATGGGACCGAACGTCCTCGCGTTTCATTACCCGGACCAGAATCTGGTTTCCGGCAGCCTCCTCACCGTGGAAGCCAACCACTTCGCGGTGCTCAAATCGCGCGGCGCGGTGCTCGGCGTGTACGACACCGGCCAGTTCCCCATTCAAACGCCGGACAAGCCGCTGATTGGCAGCTTCGTGACCGGATTCTTCGGTGGTCAGTCGCCCTGGCAGTACGAGGTGCTCTACGTCAACCGCGCCAAGCTGCTGGTGCGCAGCGCGGGCCTGGCGACTTCGGCTGAGATGGCCGAGATGCAGTATCAGGTGGAGTACTACGTGCATGTCGACACCAAGGAGGGCGCGCTGAAGCTCGTGACGCACATGCCGTTCGCCAAGCACTTCATCTCGACCGACGAGGTGGCGAGCTACGCAGGACCCGTGGTCGAGCAGGCGATCAACCAGGTGGTGCAGGTCACCCCGATGGAGAAGATCAACGAGCACATCCATGAGATCGTCGAGCTCGTCAAGCAGCACCTGGCGGACTTCCTCGGCGTGTATGGCATCACGCTGAACGATGCCAAGGTGTTGATCCTGCCGAAGGACGAGCGCATGCGCGAGCTGATCTCGCTGCGCGCGTTTGGTCTGTCCGAACTCGAGGCGGTGCGATACTACGTCGCGCTGAAGATGGCCGAGAAGGGACTGGTCTCGGCGCCGAACGCCGCGGTCGGTCAGCCGTTCTTCATCGGCGGAGCCACCATGGGCACCTTCCCCGTCGGCAACGCGTTGCAGCCGACCGGAGCAGGCCCGAAACCCGGCATTTGATCCTGAGCGACCCGACTGGCTGCCGTGGCAGCCGGCCGGGCCGCGGAGCCTCGAGCATGGAACTGAAAAGCACCGCCAACCCGATCGATGCGGCCGGCCCCGTCAAGCAGGTCCTCGCCAACCTGTTCTACGGCTGGGGTTACAACTTCTACCGCCGCGAGAACCAGCTACGCGCCGATGATCTGTTGATCCGCGGCAAGCTGAGTGACTTGCTCGGGCAGTGCCGCGCGCACGCCGCGGAACTGGAGTCGGACTTCCGCCGCGAGCACCTGCCGCCGCCGACCCGAGAACATCCCTTTCCCGACGCCGCCGCGGTGAGCGCCGTACAGGCGCTCGAACGGGCTGCACGCAAGATCGACACGCTGGAGACGGCCATCCGCACCGCGCCGGTGCCCGAGATGGACCGCATCCACCAGCGGCATCGCAATGAGCGAACCACGCTCGAACAGCTGGTCGCCGCCGACAGCGACTTAGTACTCGCCGTAGTGAACCTGCACGACGGCGTACTCGCGCTCACCGACAGCGCGAACGCGGCAACGCAGCTCCAGTCGCTGCTCGGCGCACAGGACATCCAGGCGCTCTGGAACCGGCGCGAACAGATTCTCTCGGTGCTGCAATGAACATGGAGACCTCCCGATGAGTGCCCAACGACCCCATCTGCCCCCGCCGAACAGCCGGCTGATCGGCCTCGGCATCGCCGTGCTCGTCGTACTGATCATCGCCGGCGGCGCGTTCGTTCAAATTGGCCCCGGCGAGCGCGGCGTGCTCATGACCTTCGGTGCGGTGCAGCCTGGGGTGCTCGATCCGGGTCTGCATCTGAAAGTGCCATTCATGCAAAGCGTTGCGCACATGAACGTGCAGGTGCAGAACGCCCAAGATACCGAGACGGCCGCGAGCCTCGATCTGCAGAACGTCTCGACGACCGTCGCGACCAACTGGCATATCCTGCCCGGGGATGCCGAGTGGGTCTACCAGCACATCGGCAGCGAGCCGCAGCTGATCCGCAAGGTGATCCACCCGGCGATCAGCAACGCCGTCAAGGCGGTCACCGCGCATTTCAATGCCCAGGACCTGATCGTCGAGCGCGACCAGGTACGCAACCAGATCGAAAGTCAGATTCGCACCGCGCTCTCGCCGTTTCGGGTGGTGGTCGATGCGGTGAACATCACCGACTTTCATTTCAGCCGGCAGTTCGCCGCGGCCATCGAGGAGAAGCAGGTGGCACAGCAGCGCGCGCTGCAGGCCGAATACGAACTGCAGAAGGCGCGGGTCGTGGCGCAGCAGAAGGTCGTCGAGGCGACCGCGCAATCACAGGCGCAGAAGCTGTTGCAGAGCACGCTCACGCCCGAGTTGATTCAACAGGAAGCGGTCAACAAGTGGAACGGGCATCTGCCGCAGGTAGTCGGCGGCCGAGGCGTGCTGCCGATGATCGGCAATATCACTGCGCCAGGGGTGGCCCACTGACGTGCGCTCCAGGTGCCGGCGGAAGACTCCGCCGGCACCTGGAGCGCGATCGGCCTCAGCCCTTGCGCTCCTCGTGGCCGCCGAACCCCAATCGCATCGCCGAGAGCACTTTGGCGGCGAACTCGCCCGTACCGCGCGACGCGAAGCGAGCGTAGAGAGCCGCGCTCAGCACGTTCGCCGGCACGCCTAGGTCGATTGCGGCCTGCACCGTCCACCGCCCCTCGCCTGAGTCCGACACCCGCCCACTGAAGTTCGAGAGGGTCGGATCTGAAGCGAGGGTGCGTGCAGTGAGGTCGAGCAGGCGCGAGGAGATGATGCTGCCGTGGCGCCACACCTCCGTGATGGCGGCGATGTCGAACCGGTACTGAAAGCGCCGCGGATGCTCAAGCGGCGCGGTCTCGGCATCCGCCGAGTGTGCCGCACGCAGGCCGGCATCGGCGTTCTGCAGGACGCTCAGTCCCTCGGCATAGGCCGCCATGACCCCATACTCGATGCCGTTGTGCACCATTTTCACGAAATGGCCCGCGCCGCTCGGACCGCAGTACACGTAGCCCATCGGAGCGGTGTCCGCTGCAGTGCGCGCCCGACCGGTGGTCGGCGGGATGCGGCCCCCAGGAGACAGCGTAGCGAAGATCGGCTCGAGCTTCTCGAACGTGCTCTTCTCCCCTCCGACCATCAGACAGTACCCCTGCTCCAGGCCGAGCACTCCTCCGCTGGTGCCGACGTCGAGGTAGTGAATCCCGCAACTGCGCAGCTCGTCAGCGCGGCGGATGTCGTCGGAATAATGCGAGTTACCACCGTCGACCAGCGTATCCCCCGGTGCGAGCAGCGGACTGAGCCTTGCGATCACCGCGTCCACCGCCGCCGCCGGCACCATGATCCACACTGCGCGCGGCGCCGGCAGCTGCGCAATGAGGTCGGCCGCCGAACTCACTCCGATCGCACCGACCGCTGCTGCGGCCTGCACCGCCTGCGTGGACTGGTCGTAGGCCACGCACTCGTGACCGTCCTCGATCAGCCGGCGCACCATGTACGCGCCCATCCGGCCGAGCCCAATCATGCCTATCCGCATAGTCCCCCCCCGATCATTACTCCGCGGTCAGCTTGCGCAGCGCCCGAGCCGTCAGTTCGGCACTCGTTTGATCTGCGCACCCAGTTGCGACAGTTTTTCCTCGATGGCCTCATAACCACGATCGATGTGATAAATGCGCTCGATTTCGGTGCGTCCCTCGGCGAT
The DNA here is from genome assembly GCA_021838635.1 of Pseudomonadota bacterium. Classification (GTDB taxonomy): domain Bacteria; phylum Pseudomonadota; class Gammaproteobacteria; order Steroidobacterales; family Steroidobacteraceae; genus 13-2-20CM-66-19. Next base: position 2,117 of record JAKCDC010000024.1, on the reverse strand, counting down.
CAACCCGGCCAGTACCAGACTCGCCGAGGCGCGCAGATCCGTCGCCATCACCGGCGCGGCCTTCAGACGCGAAACCCCGTGGATGATTGCCGTATTGCCTTCCAGACGGATCTCCGCACCCAGCCGACGCATCTCCAGCATGTGCATGAACCGGTTCTCGAAAATCGTCTCGATGATAGTCCCGACGCCGTCCGCTACGGTGTTCAGCGCCGCGAATTGCGCCTGCATGTCGGTCGGAAATGCCGGATACGGCGCGGTGCGCACGTCTATGGCGCGTGGCCGGCGGCCGCGCATGTCGACCTCGACCCAGTTGTCCCCGACGTCGACCTTCGCGCCGGCCTCTTGCAGCTTCACCAGAACGGCATCCAGATGGTCCGGCCGGGCGTTCTTGATGCGCACGTGCCCACCGGTGATCGCACCGGCCACCAGGTAAGTACCGCTCTCGATTCGATCGGGGAGCACCTCGTAGCTCGTACCGCTCAGTCGCTCGACACCCTCGACGAGGATCTTGTCGCTGCCAGCGCCACGGATCTTCGCCCCCATGCTGATCAGGAAATTCGCCAGATCGACCACCTCGGGTTCGCGGGCGGCGTTCTCGATGACCGTCTCCCCTTCGGCGAGCGTCGCGGCCATCATCAGGTTTTCCGTGCCGGTCACCGTCACGGTGTCGAGCACCAGACGCGCCCCGCGCAGCCGGCTGGCGCGCGCCCGGATGTAGCCGCCATCGATGGTGATGTCGGCGCCGAGTGCCTGCAGGCCGGCGACGTGAATGTTGACCGGCCGGGCGCCAATGGCGCAGCCGCCGGGCAGCGACACGTCGGCGCGCCCGTACCGCGCGACCAGCGGACCGAGCACCAGAATCGAGGCGCGCATCGTCTTGACGAGCTCGTACGGCGCGGAGTAATCGGACACGGTGGTCGGATCGACCTCGATGCGCATGCGCTCATCGATCGTGACCGTCGCGCCCATGCCCCCGAGAAGCTCCACCGTGGTGGTCACGTCCTTCAGGTGCGGCACGTTGCCGACGACCACCGGACCATCGGCGAGCAGCGCACCGGCCAGAATGGGCAGCGTCGCGTTCTTCGCCCCGGAGATCCGCACCTCGCCCTCGAGCGGCACCCCGCCCTGGATCTGCAGTTTGTCCATCTCAGCCTGCGGCCTCGGCTGGGGTCAACGCCTCGATCGACAGCGCATGGATCTGCCCGCCCATCCGCTCCCCGAGGGTGCGGTAGACGAGTTGATGGCGGGCAACGCTGCGCAGGCCGCTGAACTGCTCGGCCACGATGCGAGCCGCGAAATGCGTCTGGTCTTCCGATTGCACCCGGACATCGGCTCCGGGCAGGCCGGCGCGGATCAGCCGCGCGACTTCCTCTGGGTTCATGCACCCATATTAATCGACGAGGCCGCACTGCGCTGGCCCAAACCCGGTTCGCTCCAGGGTACGGAACGGGCCGGAGGCAGTAGGCGGACTTGCTACAATTCCGGGCCATGACTGCCGCTGCCGAATCCGCCGACGCCACCGACCAGAGCCTGCTGGCCGCCGCGCAGCGCGCACTGGCGATCGAGGCTCAGGCCGTCCAGGCGCTCCTGACGCGGCTCGATGGGCGCTTCGCGGCCGCCTGCCGCCTGTGCCTGAACTGCCAGGGCCGGGTGGTGGTCACCGGAATCGGCAAATCCGGCCACGTGGCGCGCAAGGTCGCCGCCACCCTCGCCAGCACCGGAAGCCCGGCCTTCTTCCTGCATCCGGCCGAGGCCAGCCACGGCGACCTGGGCGTGATCACGCGCACCGACGTGGTGCTGGCGCTGTCGAATTCGGGGGAAACCCCGGAGGTGCTGCTGCTGCTGCCGCACCTGGCTCGACTCGGGGTGCCGCTGATCGCCATGGTCGGCAAGTCCGACTCGACGCTCGGCCGCGCCGCCGCGGTGGTGCTGGACGTGAGCGTGCCGGAGGAGGCGTGCCCGCTGAACCTCGCGCCGACCGCGAGCACAACCGCGGCGCTGGCCATGGGCGATGCGCTGGCGGTGGCGGTTTTGGACGCCCGCGGCTTCACCCAGCAGGACTTTGCCCGCTCGCACCCCGGTGGCACGCTCGGCCGCCAGCTGCTGCTGCGGGTCGA
>JAKCDC010000005.1 GCA_021838635.1 Pseudomonadota bacterium | reverse complement strand
TCACATTCATGCCCATGGACACCTCCGCAGGTGACGGGGCGACATGATGCAGCTCCGGCCGCTGGTAGCATTTCAGGTGAGGCAACGATCCCAGCCGGTAACATTTTGAGTGACGCAATGCGAGGGCATGAGCCAGATCATCGTGGGCATGTAAGAAACTTCGGATTCAGATCTGTTCACGCAGTTCGAAGCCTTGTGCTTGTTCCGTCATGACCCTCAAAGCGTGCCGGCAGATGCTGCTCTCTCACCCCAGCGAGCAAACGCATCCGGCAGGATCTGAGATGGCTGCTGGAATATTCTCTCCACCGACTCAACTTGCGGTGTGGCTGACGCTGGTGCGCATTTGTGCGCGCGTCCCCATTTGTTCGCGCAGCAATCGGAAGACATCGAGGTATCGCGCCGCGCCGGTCTGCGTATAGGCGATTTTCAGAGCATCGAGCACCATGAAATCCGGGCTTGTGGCAGGCGCGGTCGCCAAGGCCACCGGATTGAACGACTTAACGGTCCACTGTGGTTGTGACCACAGCAGCAGCGAAACCAGCCGCTCCATGACGAATACCTTAGCCGGCGCAATTTTTGCGCCATAGCTCACTACATCGTTCAGCCCCTGGCCGAGCGCAGTCAGCCCGTCTTCCGCGATGGCGAAGAGCCGCTCGCCGTTGCGCAGCCACTCCTCCCAGAATCGGCCCTTGGCCACAAAAAAATTACAGAAAATGGTATTGAGCGAAGTCATGACAGCCTGATCAATGCGAAACTCAGGTGCAATGAGTTTGGCGCTCTGAATGAATGTTTCGGTATTGCCGTGCTTCATCACCGCATGTTCGATGATGTTCAGCGCGAACGCCATGTGCTCGAAATATGGAGAAAATCCGATGACGTCCGCATTCTCGCCCTGCGCCTCGATGAGCGCATGCACGGCGGACGATGGCAGACCTGTTTTGGCAAGAAATTTCGGCGAGAAAACGCCGTAGTACGTCTCTGCGTCGAGCGGCCGTCCGCCCAAGAGGCGGCGAAATACCCAGTATTCGCGCCAATCCGGCCGATCGTTTGCCAGGTTATCGAGCGGAATGAAGCCCGGATCGAGTCCAGTACGCGTCGATTCAGAGTAGTAGATCTGATAGATTTCGATTTTCGCCATGATCGTCTCGGCCTCCACTCTCTTGCGACGGGATGCTCATCCCCGACCGCATGAGTCGCTCGAGCAATGCAAGTGGATCTGCGCACGGCAGCCGACTTTCCGACGCACCGGATTCATCCAGTGCTCATGTGCATCTACGTTCGCCGCCGTAATGTCTGGATTGCGCTCCTGATGCCCCTGCGCCACGAGGCAGGCACGCAGAATGGGGGAGTTCTCTCCAACGAAGGCCGGAACCGGCCAGGTGATGTGTGGACGCACGGCAACCGTCCGCGCTGCCAGTCCTTCCGTCCTGTGTAACGTGCCCGCCATGGACGGCAGGGGAGCGTCAGAGGCAACGGCTACGCACACGGTGGTCCCCAGCGCCACGGCGGCCGAGCGCAAGCGCCAACGACCGAGCAACGGGGGAAAGCCCGCAGAATGTTGATGTTCAGCCGGCAAGCAGTCCACGGTTACGATTGCGGTTGCGCATAGACACGGGAGGGCTGCAGTTCTTGCACTTCATGGACTGAGAGATCCTCAGGCAGCCAGCCGGCACAGCAGCGCTGATGCATTGCGGTGTAGAGCGTCTCGAGGTTGCGCGTAAATGCGGCGGTATCAAACAGTGCAGAGTGGGCAAGACCTTCAGCGAGGCGCCGGCGGATCATTGCAATCTGGTGCACATCAGTTGCGAGCTCGACGGCACGACGTTCGTATTCCTCTGGGTCGTTAGCGATCAGCTCGGGAAGTCCTGCCGAGGTGAGTACACTGGCGGCCATGCGAGCGGCGAACGCAGTGCCCCTACAAGTTAGAACCGGTAGATTTGCCCATAGTGCGTCGCTCGCGGTGGTGCCGGCACTGTAGGGTAGGGTATCGAGGAACAGATCGGCGGCCTGGAAGCGGCCCAGATACTGACCGTATGGCAGTGGTTCGCCAAAGAACAGTCGTCGTGGATCTATGCCGCGTCGCTGTGCCTGTAAGCGAAGATTTCTCGCGGTGGCGGCGGTAGCAGCGAGTAGAAACAGTACGCTGTCCGGCACCGCGGCGAGGATTCGCATCCAGCTGTCGAACATCCGCGGTACGATCTTAAAGCTGGCGTTGAAGCAGCAAAATACAAAGCCGCGCTCCGGGAGGCCGAATGCCGCACGTGTGGCGGGACCCTCGGGAGCGGGCCGCTTCGAATCATTGACCTGGTAGCTCGGGAGGTAGGCAATCTTCTCGATGTAATGTTCGCGGCATTCTTTTGGTATCAATATCGGATCAGCGATCAGATAATCGATGAAGTCTGCTCCCATTGTGCCCAGATAGCCCAGATAACTCACCTGCACGGGTGCCGGGCGTAGCGCCATGATTCGAGGCCGGGCGCCTTGTGTGTAACCGCCGAGATCTACGGCAATGTCGATTTCAAGGTCACGTGCCAGACGAGCGATGTCCTCATCGGTGCGCCCCCCCAGGGATAGAAAGCGGTCGAAAGCGCCCTCGATGCGCACCCGCAATTCGTCGCCTGGATCGGAATCGAGTGAGAATGCCGTTAGCTCAAATTTCGAGCGATCATGTAACTCGAACAGCTCTGCACTAAGTGCCGCGACTGCATGATTGCGCAGATCGGCAGAGAAATAGCCAACGCGGATCTTGTCATGCTTCGGATATGGCTTCACGATAGGCAGGTGCCGAAGCGGCTGATAATCCTCTCGGACTAGAATCTCGGCGGCTCTGCGCTGCAATCCCGGAGAATCTACTAGTGCGAGCAGCGCAAACGGGGTGACGAGCGCTTCCCCACGCGGGACCCCGGCACTGATTTCATTAACGTCAACGTCGAAGTTACGCCAGTCGCAAATTTTCATTCGGGCATGGCGCTGTTCGCCACGCAGAAATTTCGCCTTCGGGTCTCGCTGCAACGCGCATTCGTAACTCCCGATCGCCTCCTCCGGGCAGCGAAGAGTCATCAGCGTTGCACCGTGATTTCGATAGGCCTCGGCATCGGTTCGGCCACATGCTAGCGCTTGCTCGATACTCGCAAGCGCCTCTGGGAACCGCCGCAAGTCTCGCAGTGCCACTGCGAGGTTGAAATGGGCGTCGGCGAACGCCGGCTCCTTTTCCAGTGCTCGTGCGTAGCTCGCCAGAGCATCCTCATGTCGCCCTAGGGTTTTCAGCGTGACGCCAAGGTTGCTGAGTGGTGCAGGGTCGTTTGGGGCAAGTGCATGCGCGCGTCTAAAGCACTCGATCGCCTCGTCGTAGCGCTCCAATTTGTGCAATACCAGTCCGCGATTGTTGAGCGCTCCGGCATATTCGGGGCGCAGCGCGAGCACCCGATCGATATGCGCTAGCGCCTCTTCGTGGCGTCCAAGCTGATAAAGCGTAACGCCAAGATTGTTGAGAGTTTCCAGATGTCCGGGTTGCAGCTGTAGTGCGCGCTCATACGAGCTCAGAGCCTCATCGAGGCGCTGCAATTCGTGCAGGGTCGCGCCGCGGTTGTTGTGCGCGTCGGCGTGGTCTGGCCTTGCTTCGATGGCCCGATCGTAGCTAAGCAGTGCCGATTCGAGGCGTCCGAGATGCCTCAGGACAGTGCCCCGGTTGTTCCACGCTGCAGCGTGGTTGGGCTGCAGGCGAAGTGCCTCGTCGTAGCTCTCGACCGCGCGGGCGCTCTCCCCAATCGCCTGAAGCGTTACGGCTCGGCAATAGTGCGTCTCCGCTCGCCGCGGTTCCAATTGAAGCGCGCGTTCATAGCACGCCAGCGCGTCTTGGTATCGTCCGCAATCGCGTAGCGCGTTGCCGTAATTACTATGTGCCTGCGGATCTTGTGGCGTGCAAGCGACAGCGCGGCGGAAGCTTTCGCCTGCCTCGGCGGGCCGACCGGATTGGGCTAAGATGATTCCAAGGAGCGTGAGCGCTCCCTGATGCTCAGGCTGGCGCCGCAGGAACGAACGGCACAGCGGTTCGGCGCCGGCCCAGTCTCCCTCCTGAAGCAGGATCATTGCCCTGCGCAGCGTCTCGAACTGTACTTCCATGCGCGCGGGCGGCGCAGGCACCCGTGGCGTGGCTTTTCGGCGTACCTTACCCATGGCACTACCTTAAAGAGAGTGCCCCGGAGTCCGCCGTGAATTATGTCGCATTTCCCCGCGGTGACGCAGATCCTGAGCAGCTCAGGGGGCACCGCCGACCGCTGCGGTGATCGCCTCGGAGCGTACCTCCGGACCGATTGCGGCCCACGCCGAGCATATCTCACCGAGCAGACCGAGCACCTCGGTGACTGCCGCGGCGTCATTGTTCGCGTTGGCGTGCACCAGCCGTCGCGTCATATACTCATAGAGGTCGCTTAGGTTTTGCGCAAGCGTTCCGCCCTTGTGCAAGTCCAGGCTGCCACGCAGCTCGGCAAGCAAAACCACGGAGCTGTGCAGAAGACCTGCTTTGCGAACGATGTCGTCTTTTTCGATACACGCCCGAGCCGCGGTCAGTCTGCCAAGTACGGCATCAAACAACGTCAGCACAAGTGTGTGGGGGTCCGCGTTGGCGACCACGCCATGCGCACTGACGCTCCGGTAGGCAGCAAGTTTGGACTGCTGTGAAAAAACACTCACCGGTGCTGACTCCAAGTCTCCATACTCACTATAACGGCCCGGCAGTGCCTAACTTGAGCTCAGTTATTAAGCGGACGAGCTGGATTGCACTTGCGGAAGAGTCGCAAAAGCCTGAGTCAGATAGGACGAAGTGCTCTGTAGCGAAGAGAGCAACGTATTCAACGCCGAATATTGCTCGGTGAGGCTTGCGGACAGAGAGCTCATTTGCTGTGCAAGCTGAGAACTCTGCTGCGACAGCGCATTCTCCTGTTGAACAAGGCTTTGACTTAGGGAGTCAATTGGTCCGCCGCTTGCCAGTTGACCGGTGAGCTGCGAATTCAACGAGGCGGCAATTCCGCCGCTGCCACTGAAAAGTTCGCTCACGGCACTGAAATTCGTGCTCAGCGCTGCCGCCAATGTCGTGTTATTGAGGCTTAGCGTGCCATCGCTATTGGCTGTAATGCCGACACTCGCGAGAGAATTGTAGGTCGACGATCCGGTATTGACGAAGCTGTCCAGGATCGAGCTGATCTGGCTTTGCACGCCAGACAGCGCGGCGTTACCCATGAGCGGTCCCGCAGTGTTTGTAGTGGCGTCGTAACCACCAAGCTGATTGAACGTCTGCACCAGAGAATTGTAGCCAGAAACAAAGGCCTGAAGATTGCTCTCGACTGCGCTGGTATTATCGGACACGGACAGAGTCGCGGCGGTAGTGGTCGGCGCAAGGAGATTCAAGGTCACGCCACTCAGTGCGCTGGTGACGGTATTGCTGGCGCTACTGTAAGTGACCCCGGCAATGCTGAGAGACGCATTTTGAGCGGCTGTGGCCTGCGTGTAATTAGTGGTATTACTACTTCCATATGTCAGCGAGGACAGACCTGTTCCAGGATCCGTTTCGGTGGCCTGGATAGTGTTCGATGCGCCCGTGATCGATGAGGTCAGTACCAGGTGCGCTCCGGTCGTGCCGGTGACGATGCTCGCCTGGATGCCGGGGTTGCCGCTGGCAGTATTAATGGCTGCGGCGATCCCAGATAGAGTGTCGTTGCTGCTGCCGATGGTTACGCTGAAGCTGCTAGCGCCCAGCGTGAGCTGCAGTGTTCCCGTTCCGACGGTCGCCGAGCTGCCACCGGAGAATGCATTCGACACCAGCTGCTGCGCCTGTGCGAGCTGGCTGATGCTGATGCTGTAGGAACCTAAAGTTGCACTGGAAGTCGCGGTCGCGTTGAACGCCGCGGTGTTGCTGCTCGTGGCGCTCAAACTGTTGAACGCACTGGGAGTGTCGATCGCGGAAAGCGTAGACTGGAATTGCGACAAAGCGCTCTTCAGCGAGCCGATTGCGGAAATCTCGCTGCTGACCGATTGTGTGTTCTGACTGATGATCGCCTGTTGCGGCGCTTCGGTGGCCTGCACCAGCTGCGAAACCAGGCTCGCGACGTCTATTACCGAGCCGCCTGCGGCGCCGGCACTCGAGTTGCTCGCAACCGAAACGATCGACCCGGACATATCAGATACTCCCCGGATATGAGCTGAGTGTGGCCCGGTACAAGCGCCCCGAGGGCGGTGCCTTGCGGCAACCACCCTCGGGAGCATTTATTTCAGCTCTAGATGTCATTCCATCCGGAGCCGCGCCATTACGGCAACTTCTGCAGCAACGTGAGGACGTTCTGCGGAATGGTGTTCGCCTGCGCCACCATCGCCGTGCTCGCCTGCTGCAGAATCTGCGCCTTGGACAGGTTCGAGGTCGCCTGTGCGTAGTTCGCATCCACGATCGTGCTCTTGGCGGCGCTGAGGTTGGTCGAGTCCGTCTGCAGGCCGGTCACTGCAGCCTGGAACCGATTCTGGTATGCACCAAGATCGGCGCTGCTGGTGGCGATCTGCTGCAGCGCGAAGTCGATCGAAATCAGCGTCAGGTTAGAGTTATCGACCGAGTTGACGTTCAGGCCATTCAGATTACTGACCGATGAGCTTGTCGACACCGTGCCGCCGGACGTGTAACTGCCAATGGTGTACGAGCTGGTGACCCCAAGATCCGTGGTGATCGCCGCCTGCTGCGACGTGGACAGAGTAATGGCGTTTCCGCCAGAGTCGGTGGCGCTGGCTGTCGAGACACTGACGACGTGCCCGTAACCAGCCTGCGCTGTGCCGCTGATCTGGATCCCCGTGCCCGCACTATTGACCGTTGCGACTAGGCCACCTGTGGAACTCAGTGCCTGGTTGATGCCGGCGGCAACGCTTTTAAGGTCGGTGCTGGCGTTGCCCGTCAGCGAGATGGCGTTCGTATTATACGTGGTGCCATCGACGGTCACGGCGAGGGTGACGGACGAGCCGTTCACAGTCGTGCCGAGATCGGTGGACGTGGCAAGATTGGTCGCGCTGTAGGTACCCGCTACGCCCGCGGTGGTGGTGGTGATGGGCGTGCTGCTGCCGGTCTTGACCGTCTCACCGGTTTGGGTCGTCATGCCGTTGTAATAATTTCCGATCGCGGACGTGCTCGCGTTCGAAATTGAGCCGACGGTGATCGTCTGGCCGGCGTTGGCACCGACCTGGAACGTGGCGCCCTGGAAGGTCCCGTCCAGAAGATTCACTCCGTTGAACTGAGTCTGGGACGCAACGCTGTTGATGTCGTTCATCAGCTGCTGAAACTGCGCGTTCAGGTCGACGCGATCCTGCGAGCTGTTCGTGGCGTTCAGCGACTCCACCGCGAGGCTGCGCATGGATTGCAGGTCGTTGGCGATCTGGCTCATTGCGCCGGAGGCGGTCTGAGCGAGTGATACGCCGTCGTTGGCGTTGTGGATCGCCTGGTTCAGGCCGTTGATCTGCGAGGTCATGCCTTGCGCGATGGCGTAGCCGGCCGCGTCGTTGGCGGCAGTATTGATGCGCAGGCCGGACGACAGCTGCTGCAGTGCTGTCGTCAATTGGTTGCCGGAAGTCGTGAGGCTGTTCTGCGCAATGAGTGAGTCGATATTCGTATTGAGGACGAGTGACATGGTTCAGTGCTCCTGAAGTCTAGGTCAGGCTCCGGACACCCGTCCGTCGCGCTGCGGGAGGCGGTTGCTGTGCGCGGATCCCGTTCAGCACAGTTATCGGACCCGCCCGGGGGAACTTGAATGCGCTTGAGCTCGCGTGATCAAAATGCGTGCTGCGTCACAGTCGGGGTATGGTCACGAGAGGTGCAGCTAGATGTACTTGAACAGGGTGAGAGTCATCATAGAGGCGTACGAGGACTGTGCGGCCTGCAGCGCGAGTTCCTCGGTGGACAGCTGCGTGGTGGCGGCCGCGTAGTTCGTATCGGAAATCTGCGAAATTGAGGTCTGATAGTCGGTCTGCTGGCTCTGGGCGGCGGAACCGGCGGTGGATATCGCATTGATGCGTGCGCCGACGGAGGCCTGGACTTGGCTCAGATGGCTTACGGCACCGTCGATCTGCTCAAGAACGCCATTCAGCTGAGTGGCGAGCTGGGAGGAACTGAGGCTCGAGGATTGCAGCGAAGTGATCGCGCTCGCGAGCGTCGAGAAGGCACTCGCGGTACCGGCAGACGCCACCGTGAAGGTGTCGCCGTTGGCCGGAACTCCGCTGAAGGACACCTGAGCTCCGTTGAACGCAATGGAGAACGTTCCGCCGGTACTTGCGGAATAGGATCCAGTAGCCACAGTGGCGCCACTGCCGTTCGTGACCGTGTACTGCTGGGTCGCGGTGGCGAAAGAGATCGTGTACGACCCCGGGGTCCAGGCGGATGGATTGGTCACGGTGCCGGGCCCGATGGACGCGGTGCCTGTATTGGTGGCGGCAGCGGCGGTGGTGAACGTTCCGTTACCGGCCGGAATGTTCATGAAGACCGCATTGCCGGCATCGCCGGTGGAAATACTTTGATCGGCGCTAAGTTGCACCTGGCTCACTTGGTTCGCGCCGGCGTAAGACACAGAAGTCCCGTTCTGCGCAAACGGTTGCGTGCCCGCCGCGTAGCCGCTGAAGAGGTAATTTCCCTGGGCATCTTGGCGATTGGCGATTCCCACCAGCTGCTGCTGGAGCTGCTGCAGTTGCGTGGCGATGTCCTGGCGCTGGCTGGCGCTGATCGACGCATTGTTGGCCTCTACTATAAGGCTGCGAGCGCTCTGCAGTGTGTTCGTGGCGTCGCTCAGTGCTTGCGTTTCCAGATTGAGGCTCGTATTCGCTAGAGTGCCATTTGAGACGTATTGCTGAGAAGCCGATAGCTGCGTGTTCAGCTGTACGACCTCGGACATGCCAACCGGATTGTCCGCCGCATTCTGGATTTGCTTCCCGGTCGACAGCTGGGTTTGGGTTTTGGCCATCGCCGTCTGCAGCGCTTCCATCTGGTTCGCTGCATTGGTCTGGAAGGACAATGTCGAAATGGTCACGGTACTACCCGACGGCTTGGATGAGGGAGGTAAACATCTGATTCGACATGGAAATGACCTGGGCCATGGCCTGGTATGCTTGCTGGTAGCGCAGCATGTCGGCCGCTTGCTGGTCGAGATTTACGCCGGTCGCATTGCTACGTGACGTGGTCGCTTCCTGGTTTACCGCCTGCTGCGCTGAGGCGTTGTTTTGGGCCTGCTGGGTGAGGACGCCGACCTGGCTGATGAGATTCGTGGCTACGTCGTTCACCGAGGCCGTTCCACCGGAGAGCACCTTGGAGGACAGCCCGCTGATCATGGCAAGAACGTTGCTGTTGTCACCGGTGTTCGCGGTGCTGTTTGGGCTGACGGTGAAGGTATCGTTTGCAGCCGGTGTGCCGGTCAATGTGACCTGCTGCCCGTTAAAGCTGATAGGGGTTCCGCTGGTATAGGTTCCGGACGCTACTGTGGAGGTCCCGTTCGTGACCGTGTACTGTGTCGGGCTGCTGAAGGTCACCGTGTAGGTGCCCGCGACATAATTCGCCGGACTGGTGACGGCTGCTGAGCCGACGACGCCGGTGCCAGTGTTTGCCGCGCCAGCGCTCGCCTGCACCAGGGAGGCTGCAGCGATCTGGGATGGAGCCGTGAGCTGCATGGTGAGTCCGGCGGTGGCTCCGGCCGTCGGTGAAATCTGGTAGCTGTCGTTTGCGGCGGGGGTCCCACTGATGACGAACGACATGCCTGCGGCAGTGAACGGACTTGCCGCGGTGCCGTTGCCGGTCATGGCAATGGATTGTCCGGTGGTGGTGTCCTTCAGCTGCCAGCTGCCGCCGGCGTATTGCAGCTGGTAGTTGTCTGTGGTCAGCTGGCTAAGGGAAGTGAGGCTGGCGGTGATCGTCGCACTACCGGTATTTCCACTTGCGGGGAGTACCTGCACGCCGCCGACCGTGAACATCGGCTGCCCGGTCGTGCCGTTGAGGGTCATGCCGCTGGTCTGCTGCTGGTTGATCAGCGTCGCGACAGCAACGCTGATGCGTCCGATCGCGTTCTGGGTCGGGTTCAGCACCTGACTGCGCGCGCTCAGCAGGCCACCGAGCTCCCCGCCGCTCATCTCAGTGGTGAGATTCGTGACGCTCGTGGAGTTCTGAATGCCGATACCGAGCTGGGTCGGATTGTACGTGCCGGGAATTGTCGTGAGCTGCTGAGCGTTGCCGCCCGAAACTAGCGCCTGCCCATTGCCGATGTACACGTCCGTCATGCCGTTCGACTGAGCGACAGTTTGCACGGAGATGTACTTACTCAGCTGGTCGATCAGGGTGCCGCGCTGATCGAGCAGCTGATTTGGGGTCTGTCCGCTCGCCGATGCGGCGGCGATCTGCTGGTTCAGGTTTGCGATGTTGGTCGACAGCGTATTGATCTGCGACACATCGCTCGTGATCTGGGACTCGAGCTGCGAGCTGTATTGTCCGATCTGTGAATTGTAGTTCTGCAGCTGCTGGGTGAGCGACTGACCTTGATTGAGCAGCGCCTGACGGGCTGCGGTCGAGGTGGGTGAGGTGGAAACCGTCTGTAAAGCGTTGACGAAGTTTTGCAGGCTTGCCGAGAGGCCCGTTGTCGAGTCGCTCAGCATATTGTCGATCTGCTGCGCTTGGGTGGCGAGCGTATTGAAGCTGGAGTAGCTCGACTGCGATGTGCGCACCTGCTGCGTCAATTGCGCGTTGTAGGCTCGCGTCGTGCTTTGCACAGCGACGCCACCGCCGCTGAAGCCCGAGCCGGTGAACTGACCGGGTTGCTCGACAAGATTGGCCGTCTCGACGCTGTAGCCCGGCGTCGCCGAGTTGGAAATATTGTTGCTTGTGACGTCGAGAGCCTGCTGGAAGGCGAGCAGGCCAGAGACGCTGGTGGAAAGCAGGTCAGCCATACTTTACGGCCCTCAGAGCGATCGACTGCCAGTGGTTATCGGCTGAGCGGCGGCAAGCTTTAGAGGGCCGGTGTCCGCTTGAGCCGAAAGGGTATGCGTCAGTGTCGCGGCGACCTCGGTGAGCTTACGGGCATAATTCGGATCAGTAGCGTAGCCGGCCTGCTGCAGGGCTGTGGCGAAGGCGCCGACGTCGTTGCCGGTTCCCAGGGCGCTGGCGTAGCGCGGGTTGCTGCTGAGCAGTGAGGTGTAGTCCTGGAAGCACTGGCTGCAGCTGCCATAGGCGCGAAACTGCGCCTGGGTCGCGGTATCGATCCCGTTGCGGTACTCATGGGTGCCGCTGGTGACGCTCGTACCGCTCCAGCCGCTGCTCGCCTTGATGCCAAAGAGGTTGTTGCTGGTGGTGCCATTCGCGGTGCGCGGGAAACTGCGCCCCCAGTCAGTCTCTAGCGCGGCCTGGGCAATGAGGCCCACGGGGCTCACGCCGAGCTGTCGCGCGGCGCGCTGCGCATCCGGCCAGAGCGAGTGGGCGAATGCGGTCTGCTGGGCCGCGCTCACCGGTCCGAGGCGCATCCCTTCTGCCGTGGCGGACGGGGACGGCGTCCTGGCGGGCACTGCGACGCCCGAGGCCGAGGAAACCGCGTGGCTGCCGGCCGCAGGGGTGCCCGAGGCCGACCATTGGCGGCGCAGCTGCTGAACGAGCATTTCGGCTAAACCGAACGTGTGGGTCTTGCTGAGCTGGATCGAGAGCTGCTGGTCGTAGAGATCCTGGTACATCCGCTGCTGCGAGGAGCCGAACAGCGGGTCCTTGAAATTTGCGTCCTGGGCGCTTTTCAGCACCATGCCGATGAATAGGCTCTCGAACTGCTGAGCGGCTGCGCGCAGCGCTTTCGGGTTGTGCGCCGCAGCCTCGCTCTTCAGTGTCGCCAGCGACTGAGCATCCGCAAACAGGCTCGGATCTACGGCCGACAGTGTCATATCACGATCAGCTGCGCGTGCAGCGCTCCTGCCTGCCGTAGTGCTTCGAGGATGGCGACCAAATCGCTCGGGGTCGCGCCTACGGAGTTCACCGCGCGCACGATCTGATCCAGGTTCACGCCAGCCGGGAACTCGAACATGTGGGCACGCTGCTGGTGAACTTGAATCGAGCTGTGAGGTATCACCGCCGTGCTGCCGGCGGCAAACGGGTTCGGCTGGCTCACACCGTAGTTCTCGGTGATGGTGACCGAGAGTGAGCCGCTTGAAACCGCGGCCGGCATGACCTTGACCTGTGCGCTGATCACCACAGTGCCGGTGCGCGAATTGATGATCACGCGCGCCGGGGGGGTGCCCGGTTTGACGTTGAGATCTTGCAGTGCTGCGACATAAGCCGTGCGCTGGTTTGGATTCATCGGCGCGCGCACTCGGATCGAGACAGAATCGAGTGCTTCGGCGGTACCGGTCCCGAACGTCTTGTTGATGACCTGCGTCAGGCGAGTCGCGGTCGTGAAGCTCGGCGTGTCAAGATTCAGAGTCACGAATGGCTGCGCGTCGAAGTCGGTCGGGACCGAACGCTCTACCGTGGCACCGTTGGGGATCGACCCGCTGCTAGGAATATTGACGGTAATGCTTGAACCGTCTGCGCCCTGTGCGGCGAAGCCGTTGACCAGTACGCTGCCCTGAGCCATGGCATAAACTTCGCCGTCCGCTCCGTGCAGTGGCGTCATGATGAGACTCCCGCCGCGCAGGCTGGTCGCGTTGCCGATCGAGGAGACCGTGACATCGATCGTCTGACCGGGCTGGGCGAACGGCGGCAGCGTGGCATGAACCGTGACCGCCGCCACGTTCTTCAGCTGCGGATTGGTATTGGCCGGGATGCGTACGCCGAACTTCTCCAGCATGTTCTCGATGCTCAGAACGGTGAAGGGCGTCTGGGTGGTCTGATCGCCCGTTCCGTCGAGGCCCACGACCAGGCCGTACCCGACCAGCTGGTTGCCGCGTACCCCGGCCACCGAGGCCAGATCGCGCACGCGTTCGGCATGAGCCGTCCCGCAGGCCACCAGTAGCGCGATCAGTGTCAGCGCGAAATACGTCCTGATCAGCGCCGTGTAGCTCGGTTGCCAGCTGCGTTCCGTCTTGGTCACGTTGGTCGTCTCTTAGAAAGGCAGCCAGGGGCTATTGAAGAAGCGTGACAGCAGGCCGGGCTGATTGGCATCAGCGAGCGCACCGGTCTGTCCGTAGGCGATTCGTGCGTCGGCGACTTGCTGTGACGAAATCGTATTGTCCGGGGCAATGTCGATCGGGCGAATGATGCCCTGCAGGCGTACGTACTCCTCGCCCTGATTGATCTGCACAAGCTTCTGCCCGCGCACGACCAGGTTGCCATTTGGCAGACGCTTCACCACGGTGACTGTGATCGCGCCGACCAAGCTGTCACTTTGCTTGCTATTGCCGGCGCCGCTGAAGGCATTGGCGTTGTTGATACTCCCGCTGAGGAATGACGAGCCGTGAAACGTCATCGGTATCCCAAGCAGCGAAGGGGCTGAGAGCGAGTCCTTCGTGGTCTTCGAGGTGGCAGTCTGGGAACTCTTTTGCGCGCTGGTCGATTCCTGCAGCAGGATTGTGACGATGTCCCCGACGCTGTGCGCCGTGGCATTCTCGAATAGTCCTGAGTCGTAGCCGGGATGGAAAATAGCCCCGTCCGCCGGCGGCGGTGGCATCTGCGGCATGTCGAAAGCCTGATCGTAATGCAGCGCCTTCTGCGTGGCGCAGGCACACAGCAGGCATGCGGCGAGCACGGCCGGCAACAGATGCAGGATGGGTCGATGAACTGTCACGGTCTTCCTCACATGTTCTGGGTCGCGTACTGCAGCATTTGCGAAACTGTCGAAATCGCCTTGGAGTTCATTTCGTAGGCGCGCTGCGTCTCGATCATGTTCACCAGCGACTCCACCACGTTTACGTTCGAGGCTTCTAGTTCGCCCTGACCGATAGTGCCAAGTCCGCTGGAACCGGGATTGCCGGTCTGGGGCGAGCCGCTTGAGGCCGACTGCAATAGCAAGTTGTTGCCGATTGGCTGCAGGCCAGTCGGATTGATGAAGTTCGCGAGCTGAAGCTGCCCGACTTGAGTCGGCGCGCTCTGTCCGGGCAGCAGGACGCTCACGGTCCCATCCGTGCCCACGGTGACGCTCTGCGCGCCCTGCGGAATGGTGATCCCCGGCTGCACCACGTAGCCGCTGGCGGTCACCAGCTGCCCTTGCGCGTTCACCTGGAAGCTGCCGTCGCGGGTATATGCCAGGGTGCCGTCCGGCATCTGGATCTGGAAGAAGCCCTGCCCCTGGACCGCCATGTCGAGAGGATTGCCCGTCTGGGTGAGACTGCCCTGGCTGTAGTTTTTCTCGGTCGCTACCAGCCGCACTCCGGTCCCGATCGACAGTCCCGAAGGTGATTGCGTCGATTGGGTCGTATTTGCGCCGACCTGCCCCTTGTTCTGGTAGAGCAGATCTTCGAAAACTGCCCGGTCGCGTTTGAACCCCGTGGTGTTCACGTTCGCCAAGTTATTGGCGATGATCGACATCTCGGTGTTTTGGGCGTCGAGACCGGTTTTAGCGGCCCACAGTGCTGCGTCCATAGAAGTACCCTCGTGCTATCGCGTGATCAACCGGGCTGCAGCAGCTGGCTCGCTGCGCTCGAATTGCTCTTGACGCTTTTCATGACCTTGACCTGCAGATCCCAGCTGCGGGCGAGGTCGATCATGTTCACCATCGCATCGGCCACATCGACATTGCTCGACTCAAGCACCCCGGAGGCGAGGCGCACAGTGGCATCGGCCGGCGCCGGCTTGCCGTTGCTGGTGACGAACAGACCGTCACCGCCGCGCACCAAGCTGGTCGGGGCAGGATTGACCAGCTTGATGCGACCCAGCGTGACCAGAGTGTCCGGGGTCTGACCGAGCGGCACGGCCGAAACCGTGCCATCGGAGCCAATCTTGATCGAAGCACTCGGTGGCACGCTGATCGGTCCGCTGGTGCCGAGCACCAGCTGGCCGGTACTGGTCACGAGCATCCCGCTCGCTTCCACATGCAGATCGCCGTTGCGCGTGTAAGCCTCCGTGCCGTTCGGTCCCTGCACAGCGATGAAGCCGTGACCTTGCACGGCCACATCCAGTGGCCGGCTAGTGGTGATCATAGAACCGGAGGCGTCGTTCCATCCGCTGGAATTATTCGTGGCATAGACGCGCGAGGCGTAGCCGCTACCTTGGACTGCCTGACTTTGAAACGCGGACAACTCGGCCTTGAAACCGATGGTGTTTACGTTGGCCAGATTGAAGTTGTTGACGGCCTGGGCGTTGAGGATCTCTTTCGCCCCGGTCATCGCAACATACAGCGCCTTGTTCACGTGCGTCTCTCGGTGCGTGATTAGATACGCAGAATGGCTTGCGTAACCTGGTTGGCGGTGTTGATCATCTGCGCATTCGCCTGGAAATCGCGCTGTGCGGTGATCATATGCACAAGCTGCGCAGTCACGTTTACGTTGGATTGCTCGAGTGCGCCGGACTGGATGGTGCCGAACCCGGACCCGCCGGCGACGCCGTGTACCGCGGCGCCGGAGGCGAACGTCTCCTGCCATTGGGTGTTGCCTGTCTGCGCGAGTCCTTGTGGGTTGGCAAAATTTGCGAGCGCGACTTCACCCAAAGTCTTGGACTGACCATTGGTGAAATTCGCTTGCACGACGCCTGTTTGGCTGATGTTAATTCCGGTGAGACTGCCGGTGGTATAGCCGTTCTGCGACATCGCGTTCACGCCGAAAGTGTCGCCGTATTGAGTCGAGGTGCTGAAATTGAACGCGATGTTCATCGGATTGGCACCAGTCGACGGCGTGTAAGAGCCGAAATTCACCACTCCGTTCGCCGGCGTCGTCAGAGTTCCGGAGCTGGAATAAGTCAGAGTCTGCGCAGTTCCGACCGGATTTCCGTCGACGTATAGCTGTGCGTTCCAAGTGTTCGCGGCGCTGCCCTTGATGAAGTACATCTGCGCGGTGTGCGCGGCGCCGAGCGAGTCGTAGACCGTGAGTGACGTAGTGTTGTTGTAGCTCGTCGGATCACTGGGATTGAACGTGGTGGTAGTCGGCGCCGTAGCATTCGATGGCAAATTCAGAGTTATGTTCGCGGTGCTGGTCGCCTGCGGCGCGACCTGCGAGGTCGTGAGCTGCAGGTCGGAGAGGCCGCCGGTGTTGAAGCCGCCGGTGCTGAGCGGGGCGAAGCCCTGCACGCGATCTCCGGAGGCGGTGACCAGGTATCCATTGGCGTCGACCTGAAATGCGCCGTTGCGGGTGTAGGAGAGTGCGCCGTTATTGCTCACGACAAAAAAGCCGTTGCCACTCAGGGCCAGATCCAGGTTATTCGAGGTCGAATTGATGTTGCCCTGAGTGAACTGCTGGGCGATTTCGGACGTCGTCACGCCGTTTCCGATGGCGGTCTGCGAGACCCCTTGCTGGGTCTGGGCGAACAGGCTGGAGAACTCCGCGCGTGACTGCTTAAAGCCAATGGTGTCCACATTGGCAATATTGTTAGCGGTCGTATTCAGGTCAGAGTTCGCGGCGTTGATGCCGGAGAGGGCGAGTGCAAAAGGCATGGGTGTTGCTCCTTACATGACCTGACTGACGGCGCTCAATGGCAGCGATCCGCCGTTGGTGTTCAGTGTCAGGCTGTTCGTCGATGGATCGAGTGTCACGCTGTTGACCTGGTAGGCGAGCTCTGGTGTGAGCGAGGACTGCGTGCCGTTGGTATCCGCGGAAATGCTGAAGTTGTACGTGCCGGCTGGAGCGGGACCGCCGGAATTCGTTGTGCCGTCCCAGGTAAACGGGGTAACGCCGTTCTGTGGAGCGACCGAGAATGTGCGGACTAGCTGGCCGCTGGCGTCCGTCACCTGCACGGTTAGAGCGCTGGTTCCCGCAGGAACGTTGACTGCTCCGGTGATGCTTCCGCCGGCGGTGAGTGAGCCGGAATTGCCGGAGGCGATCACAGTGTGCCCGATCAGGTTCGTGCCGCTCAGGATCTGGGCGGAGGACATTGAGTTCGATAGCGCGCTCATCGAATTCGACATGCTGTTAATTCCGCTGACCTCGCTCAACGCGGAGAATTCGTTGACGAACTGGCTTGGATTGGTTGGCTGCGTCGGATCCTGGTTTTGCATCTGCGTCACCAGTAGCTGCAGGAAGTCGTTTTGCGTGAGCGCGAGCGAACTGTTTGCGCCGCCCGCGGAGGAGCTATTGCTAGAACTGTTCGCCGCGGCGGCCGCATTGGCGGCAGTCTGGGACGCGTAGGCGCTGATGGTGTTGTATGACATTGCTTGGGTTCCAGGTGCGGCGTGAGGGGTTAGATCTGTGCAAGTTTCAAGGTATCTATGGCCAGGGTCTTGGAAGTACTGAGGATTTGGGCGTCGTTCTGGTACGAACGAGAAGCGGAAATCATGTCGACCATCTGTTCGACGACGTTGACGTTCGAGGAATAGACGTAGCCCTTGGCATCTGCCATGGGGTTGCCGGGTTCGTACCGGGCGGTGACCGGTGCGTTGCTTTGGACGATGCCGTCGACTGCGACGGACGCGTCAGCGCCCTGTAGGGCTGCGGGGGCCCCGGGGGTGAGCGCTGCCTGCACGGCCTGGAAGACCGGGAAGCGCGCCTTGTAGGCGGTGTTCGCGCTGCTGCTGACGCTGTCGGCGTTGGCGAGGTTACTGGCGACGGTATTCAATCGAACCGATTCGGCGGACATACCCGAGCCGGCGATGTTGAAGATATTGAAGAGTGCCATGACAAGCCTGCGAGGTTCGGTAGTGGGAGTTATTGTCCGGTGATTGCGGTTTTCAGCTGGGTGAAGCGCGCCTCGAGGAACGTGAGTGCTGCTTGGTAGCGCACGGTGTTCTGCGCGAACTTGGCTTCCTCCATCTGGGAGCTGACCGTGTTGCCGTCGAGCGAGGGCGCGAGTGGTACGCGATATTTCAGAAACTGAGCCGTCGACAACCCACCTGGGGGTGTCCCTGCGGTGAGGTCGAGCGGGTTGTCGGTGGTCATTTGCAGCGTACCGCCGCCGCTGGTACCGTTTTGCGGGTCGGCCGCCGCAAGGGCGGAGCGGAAGTCGATGTCACGCGCTTTGTATCCGGGCGTATCCGCGTTGGCGAGATTCGCCGCGAGGACCTCGGCTCGCTTGGAAAACACCTGCAGTGCGTCGGGCTGGACGCCAAGGTAGGTGTTGAGGTTGAACGGCATGTCGGAAAACCGGCGCTAAGGAAACCTGCCCGATATGCAGCAAGAGGCGTGCCAGGGAGGCAAAACAGCCGTTCGGCGCGGTTGGGGGGCCGTGAACTGCCGAGGAATGTGATGTGCTTCACGGCGGGGCGGCGGGCGCTTGCCGTTGCGCGGCAGAGGCGGGCGGCACCGAACCGTCATCCGTGCCGCATGATTATGAGGAGTCGCGGCTGGCCCGGCATTTGCAATGGTAGGGCCCATGAAAGCGTATGCGTCATTTTGTCGTCGTTCGCCGCGCACAGCGGTCGTTGCGTCGTTCTGTCTGCTGGCGCTCGGCGGTGCAGGACATGCGTTCGGGGCAATCGAGCCGGTGGCGAGCATCCGCCATGCGGCCGAGCAGTTCGTGCGTGCCCAAATGCCCCCGGGGGTACGGGGCATCGTGGTTCGTGCCGGAGCGCTGGATTCGCGGCTGCGGCTGGCGCGCTGCCAGGGACCGCTGCAGGCAGGGATGCTTGCCGGTGCACGTCTGCAGCCCAGCATGTCGATCTCGGTGGGATGCCGTTCGGGTGCCGACTGGACGATCTATGTTCCAGTCAACGTGAAGTCACGCATCAATGTGTGGGCGTTACGTCAGCCGGAGAATGCCGGAACGCGGCTCACCAAGGCGGATCTGGCACCGGAAACGCGGCTCGTGTCGGGCGTCGCGGCGGGGTACGTCACGAATTTGGCGCTTCTCTCACGCAGCACGTTGCGCCACCCGATGCCAGCCGGTGCGGTGCTGCACGCCAGCGATTTGCTGGCGGATTTCATGGTGCGCCAGGGACAGCAGGTGACGCTGATCGCCTCCATGGATGGGATCGAGGTGCGTGCCCATGGGCTTGCGCTGCAGGATGGACGGTATGGTGAACTCATCCGCGTCCAGAATCCGGCGTCCAAGAAGGTCGTGCAGGGCACCGTGGGGAGTGGCCACGTGGTTTATGTCTCGCCCTAAAGTTTCCTCACAGGACGCCGATACCTGAACAAGGTTGCTCGGGGAGAGCAGTGATGTCGAGCAAAATCAATGGCTTGAATGGCACTTCGCCGGCAGTTGAAACCGGCGGGGGCGCACGGCGTGCGGCTGAGATGGCCACTGGCCAAGCCTCGGGATCAGCCGCGGCCGTCCAATCGGGCGGCTCGAACGTCCACATTACAGACTCTGCCAGCTTCCTCTCGGGTCTTGCGCAGCACCTGAACTCGCTACCGGCGGTGAATGCGGGCCGCGTTGCCCAGCTACAGTCGGCGATCGACAGCGGCACCTATACCATTCAGTCGCATGTCGTGGCCGGTCAGCTGATGCAATCCGAGCAGGCACTGGCGCAGATCCACGGAGGCTGATCGATGGACCCGCTCGTCTGCCGCGAACACTTGACCGAGCTGTTCCGGGAAGAGTCGACGCTGCTGGCAGAGCTCGAACAGCTGCTCAGCCGCGAAGCTGGAATTCTCGAAGGTTCGGACATCCGGGAAATCGAACAGACGACGCGAGCGCGCCAGGAGCGCATGGGCGCGCTCGCCCGACTCGAAGAACAGCGCCGCTCGCTGTGCGCCATGCACGGCTTCGCCGCGGACCGGGCAGGGCTTGAAGCGGTGATGGCGTGGTGCGATCCGAGCGGCATGCTGACCGAGTCATTGCGTGATTGTGCCATTCGCGCGGTGCGCTGCCGCGAGCTCAATGACCACAATGGTGTACTCGTGACGGCGCGTTTAAAGAGGGTGGAGAGCCTGCTCGGCACGTTGACCGGCCGACCGACGCGCTTGGATACCTATGGGCCACGCGGCTACGGAGTCGCATCGATCCGTTCCGGGCGCGTGCTCGGGGCGGCCTGAGCGCTCGGCGCGATTACGCGCCCCTTCCCGCCCTTCCCGCGGTTGCTGCGGCTTCAGATTTCGCGCGGTATTCGCCGATGCATCCCCCGCCATGGCCGCTCGCGAACCTTGGGTGCGTGGATTAAGATTCCGCGCTCATGACCCCTCGGAGCCGCCATGCGCTTTGCGATCACGCTGACCGACCGCTACCTGCCTGTACTCGAGGCGCTTCTGGCGGCGGGCTGGCAGCCGGTGAAGCTATTTACATCACCGGTCGACGATCGCATCTTCCACAACAAACTCTCGCTCGAGCGCGCGCAGCAGCTCGATATCCCGGTGCAGATCTCGCGCATGCTCGATGCGGATCTACTCGACCTGAAAGCACGCGGCTGCGATGCACTCGTGGTGGCGAGCTATCGGTGGCGGATCGGCGAGTGGCAGCCGCATCTGCGCTATGCGGTCAATTTTCATCCGTCACCACTACCGATCGGCCGCGGAGCCTATCCAGTGGTGCGGGCGATTCTCGACGGTCATGCCCAATGGGGAATCACCTGCCACAAGGTCGCGAAGCGATTCGATAGCGGGGATATCCTCGCACAGGAGAGCTTCCCGATCGCAGCGGACGAGTGCCACGAGACGCTCGATCTGAAGACGCAGTTGGCGTCGGGAATCCTGGCGGGCAGGGTCGCGGCGGATTTCGAGACGCTGTGGCGTGATGCCGCGACGCAGGGCGAGGGGAGCTACTGGAAGCTGTTTACCGATGCGGATCGCACCCTCGATTTTCATCAGCCCGTCGAGCGCATTATGCGTACGGTGCGCGCCTTCGGCGAGTACGAATGCATCGCCAAAGTCGCGGAAGCGCAGATTTACGTGCGCAGGGCCGTGGCCTGGCCCGCCAAGCACACTCTGGCGCCTGGGACGGTGGCCCATAATTCCGCAATGCGGCTTGTGGTGGCAGCGAGCGACGGCTACGTTGGCCTGCTCGAGTGGAGCTTGATCGCGCCCGATGCGCTGGCCCAACGGATCGGACGGTAAGTCCGCCTCGCCGGTAACGGGCCGGTGAATTTGGCCGAGCGCCGCGCGCAACGCTCACCTGGGCTTACTTCTTCAAGAGGACTCTCGCACGCCCGTGGCACGGACTGCAGGTGCTACACAGGGCCGGGGTTGCTCAGTCGGCGGCGCAGGTTGATCGCGCCGACCCACGCCGGTCTGTTGGCAGCGTCTCGACCGGTCGGACCCAGATCGCCGGCGCTGCGAACGCACTCGGGTTTTGGACCGTGGCTTCTGCAGACGGTACATCCAGCGCTAAATCGGCGGGCTGAGGCATCGCATATCGCGTCAACTGCCGGCGTCGCCCGCGACAGTGTCACTCGTGTGTGGGGACTGCTTAAGCGCGAATCCTCGGAACTCGTGTGCCGACCGTCCCGGATTGCACAGCGGTGCCGGATTTGCTGCGGTGCGGCCGATTCTATGGCACCGTATCTTGCGCGCCAACCGGAATATGTTGCTTCTGGAACCGGGTGGTTGAGGTGCGCTGCAAAGATCGGCCGATATGGAGACGATGACCGTTCGCGATACGGTGTCTGTCTAAGAGGCGCTGTTTGTCCAGTGACCTGCAGATCAGGCGTTCGGATCGGAGAAAGACTCAAGCCGTGCTGAATTCCGCACGGCGTTGCTAGTTCTTTCTTCTCGAAGCTCTTTCAGCCGAGAGCCTCCCGGAGCGCGGCAATTTCCTGGGCAGACTCCTCGAGGAGAGCTTCGCATGCCAGCGGGGCGATCTGCAGGCGCTGCAGGGGGCGCGCCTTGCCCAGTCGCTGCCGCAGGTCTTCTCCTTCGTCGAGGTCGGCGAGCAGCGTGCCGGCGACCAGTACGTCGACCAGCGTCACGGGGCCACGCACATCGCGTTCGTAATTCTCAGACTCCTGGACAGCCTGGACGATCTCGTCGGCCATGCTCCAGTTTTCAAGCAGGGCTGCAGCGATGCTCAGGTGCCACGCCTGCTCGATCGCCCGATATGCGGTGGCGTCGTGAAACAGGGAGCGGTGACCGCTGGCGCGGGTGAGAATATACAGCCGACCGACGCCCTGCAGGAGACCGCAGAGGAGTGCGGTATCGGCCGCGACACCCGTCTGGCGCCGGGCAATTACGAAACTGAGGCTCGCGACCTGTACGCTTCGCTTCCAGAGATCTCCGAGCTGCGCTTCCAGACCGCGCAGCGCGGTTGCGCCGCGAAGTTGCCGTACTGCGAACGCAATGGTCGCCGAGCGAACAACGTCCAAACCGACGCGGGCTACCGCGGAGCGAAGATCCGAGACCGGCAGAGCGCCGGGATTCAGTGCCGCAGAGTTGGCCAAGCGCATCAATTGCGTAGCGAGGACCGGTTCGCCGCCGATGACGCGCACAATGCGGCTGAGATCCGCATTAGGGTCACTCAGCACGCGCTGCACGCGCATCACGATATGCGGGAAGCCCGGCAGCTCCACTTTTCCGCCGGAGAGTTCCGAGGCCAGTTCGCGCACAAAAGAGAAGGCAATATCCTGATCTGCGCTCGGGACCATCGCCGCGACCCTGCCGGTATCGGTGTTCAATTGCGGCTGCATGGGCGAATCATCGTGCACGTTCGAAATCAGACCCCGAGCGCATCGCGCAGGGCGGTAATTTCGTGGTCAGATTCTTCTATGAGATTCGCATAGCTCGCCGAGTCTATGCCGAGCCGACGGCAGGCGGCCACATCGTGCATGTTCAGTTCCAGCGTCTCGGGATGATCCTTGAATGAACTCAGCAACTGGCTCACGGTCAGCACGTCCGTCAAATCAGGAGGCCCCGCATGCTTGCGCTCAAGATCCTCGTATTCGCTCACGGCTTCGATAATCTCCTCGGCCATCTCCCAGTTTTCGAGCAATGCCTTGGCGATCGAAGCATGCCAATCGCGCACGATAGCGGCGTAAGTTGCCTGATCAGACAGAAGATTGGGATAGCTCGTGACGCGGGTTAGGATATACAGCTTGCCGATGCCGTGGAGAAGGCCGCCGAGCATCGCGGTGTCCGGATTGACACGGCTGAATCGCTTGGCGACAACGTAAGACATCGCGGCGACTGCGGCGCTTGTGCGCCAAAGATCATCGAGAGGCTGTTCCAGGCCTTTTAAATGATCACTTTTCTTCAGCTGCGACATCGCGAACGCGATCGCCGCGCTGCGCACCATGTTGAACCCCAGCCGAGCAATGGCGCTGCGCAGTTCGGTGATCGGGCGGCCGCTGAAATTGATCGCCGCGGAGTTCGCGATCTGCAGCAGCCTCGCGGCGAGCATCGGCTCTGACCCTACGATGCGAGTGACCTTCTCCTGGGTCACCTCGTCGTCGGCGAGCACTTGGCGGACCCGCATAGCGATATCCGGGAAGCTCGGCAGCTCTACCTTACCCTTGGATAGTTCGGCCGCCAGGGCCTGAACGAAGGCAAAGACATCCGAATTGCCGACGGCGGCGGTGGCGGGGGAAATCTCTTCGGCGGGAGTACTCAAAGCGGCGGCCTCGTCTTACAGTCTGTTTATCGGCGGGAAGCGATTGAACTTGATAGCGTCGTGCCCATCCCTTTCACTGTTCAGCTGACGCTCGCGTCCTGTGTCGCTCTGGACTCGCGCGTGATATCCATTGTGTCGGCCAGTGAGCGGATTTTCGTGGCCACGTTCTCCAAGGGTACGACATGTTCGGCAGCGCCTACCGCAACCGCCTCGCCTGGCATGCCCCAAACGACGCTCGAGGCCTCGTCCTGGGCGATGGTGTGGCTGCCGTTGTCGAGCATCTCCTTCAGACCCCGGGCGCCGTCCTTGCCCATGCCGGTGAGAATTACGCCAATCGCGTTGCGGCCGACGTTTTGAGCCACGGAGCGGAACAGTACGTCCACCGAGGGCTTGTGCCGGTTGACAGGGACACCATCATCGAGGCGGCAGATGTACCGGGCGCCATCACGGATCACCATCAGATGCTGATCGCCGGGTGCAATGTACACGTGTCCGGCGAGAATCTGTTGGCCGTCCTGCGCTTCCATGACCGATACCGCGCAGCAGTCGTTCATCCGCCGTGCAAATGGCCCGCTGAAAGCCTTTGGAATGTGCTGCGTGATCACGATGCCGGGGCTGTCGGGGGGGAGGTGGGTGAGCACCTCCTTGATCGCCTCGGTGCCACCCGTGGACGCCCCGATGGCAATGATCCGGTCGGTCGTCCGTAATGGTCTAGAGGTTCCTCCGCGCGGCAATACCGCATCGACGCTGTGCGCTGGGCCGGGCGGACGCAGCGTGGCACGTCGCGGGTCGAGGGCACGCACGCTGGCGCGTGCCGCGGTGCGGATCTTATCCGCCAGTTCATCCCCGTAGTCGGCAAATGTCGCCGCCAGGTCGATTTTTGGCTTCGGCAGGTAATCGACTGCTCCGAGCGAAAGCGCATCCAGCGTCACATCGGCACCACGCTCGGTCAGTGAGGACACCATGACCACCGGCATTGGGCGCAAGCGCATCAGATTGCGCAAGAACGTGATGCCGTCCATGCGCGGCATTTCCACATCCAGGGTGATGACGTCGGGATTGAGGCGCTTGATTTTCTCGCGCGCGGCATGGGCATCGGCGGCCGCTCCGACTACCTCGATATCAGACGCCGCACTGAGCATTTCGGTCAGGAGCGTTCTGACCAGTGCCGAATCGTCGACGATCAGCACACGGATGCGCTCGCGTGCCCCTGGGGCGCGCTCGCCCGTCACGCTCCCACCTTGCATCATCATTCGAACAGCTCCACATCGCCCCCAGCGGACTGACGTCCGAGGCTCTCCAGGTACAGCTGCTCGTGCCGGCTGATGATGCGATTCTCGATCGGACGAAGTTTGCGCAAGCGCGCACGCCCGGTGTCCGGGAAATAAACGACCTTGCGGGGCTGGGTGCCGCCGAGGTCCTCGGCTGCAACCCGATAGCCTTCGAGCGTCATGTAGTTGCGGATAAAGCGGATATTTCGTCCGCCCACATCGGTCATTGCGGCGAGAATTTGCCCTCCACCGAACAGCTTGATCTCCAGCCGCTCGCGCGAAGCGCCAAGCTTCAGCAGGTCGTTGATGAGGCTTTCCATTGCATATGAGCCGTAGCGCGTCGCCAGACCCACCGCCGGATCGAGCCAATCATTAGGGCCCACAGCGGTATCCTCTGGGAGCATGAAATGATTCATTCCGCCGACCCCGCGCTGCGGATCGCGCACGCAGGCTGACACGCACGATCCGAGCACCGTGCTGATCGATTCCTCGCCGCGCGACACGTAGTACTCCCCAGGCAGGATTTTCACCATCCAGCCGTTCTCGCGGTCCCAGTGACGCTCGAAGTGCTCGAAGCCAGGAACGGTGGCGGGCGGTCGCCCAGCGCTCGCGGCGACGCTGCGCGTCTCGAGGGCCGAAGCGCGGGGCTCAGATACGCCGGTAAATGGACTTGCCGATGAGGGCATAGCTCTCGCAGACCTTGAACAGACTCTCGGAATGGCCGAGAAACAGCAGATCGCCGGGACGTTGCAGCCGGCTGATGCGCGCGAACAAGTCGCGCTGCGTCTCCTTGTCGAAGTAGATCACCACATTTCGGCAAAACACCACATCCAATGGTCCCTTCATCGGCAGGGATTGCATAAGATTGAGTTGCTTGAACGTGATCATGGCAGCTGGCTCGGGCGCGATCTGGCGAGTGCCGGACCGGCCGTCGTGCGGTTCACGAAAGAAGCGTGCCTGCCGCTCCGCGCAGACGCCGTTCAGACGCTCGACCGGATAGATCCCGCGCCGGGCGCGCTCGAGAACCTCGGAGTCAAGGTCCGTAGCCAAAACCCGCACGTCCCAGCGTTCCGGGTGCGACAGCGTCTCAAGCAGCGTCATCGCTATGGAATAAGGCTCTTCGCCGCTCGAGCAGGCGGCCGACCAGATTCGCAGTCGTCGCGCGGCGCGTGGATCGGCAATAAGCGGGCCGAGCCACTTCTCACGCAAGTATTGGAAATGATGGGGTTCGCGGAAAAACGAGGTCAGATTGGTGGTGATCGCGTTGCACAGTTCGGTCACCTCGTGGCCGTCCCGCGTGAGCAATTCCCGGTATTCGGCAAACGTGTGCAGGCGAAGCGCACGTAGACGCCTTGTCAGGCGGCCGTAGACCAGTTCGCGCTTCTGTTCGGTCAGATGAATGCCGGTGAGGGACTTCACCAGCGTGCGCAGCGCCTGGAAATCTTCTTCCCCGAACGCGAACTCTCGTGTCCGCGTACTGCTGCCGTCGGGCAGGGGCGCGGCATGCATGTTCAAAACAGCTCCACGTTGCCTTCTTCGGCATGTAGATGCACCGGCATCGGAACCTCTGCTCCGGGCATCAGCAGGTTGAACAACATCCGGTGCGACTCCGAGGTGAAGTGCGTGCGCAGCCGCTCGCGCAGCGCAGGCCAGCCCGGCGCACTAGCCGCGACCGGTTGGTCCGACGTTGCGCCGGCGAGCAGATCTCGCACCTGCGTCAGCTGTTGCACCATGCGGTCGTGAAATTGCAGGCTTTCAATGCAGGTGGCCAGGGCGGCACGCACTTCGTTCGAGGCGAGCGGCAGCATGGCCGAAAGGCCGGCAAGTGCCCGACCCAGCGTATCGACCGGGTTCAGCGACTCGTGCACCGCCAGTTCGATCAGCGCCGCCGCGGTGGTCGCAGCCTGCCGAACGTCATCGGCGCCATGTGCGCACGGCGCGGGAGAATTTGTCTGTCGCGTCATGTCTGACCAGCGTCAATGTGTGCATAAACGCGAAGGGTGCACGCGGCGGTGCCGCGGCGCTCCGTCTCCGGCGCGTGCGACCGGAGACGGAGCGGGGCGTAACCCCTCGCCGGTACCGAAGCGCAGCTTAGCTGTGCTTGGACTTGAAGATCTGCACCTGCTGGTTGAACTGCGAAGCGATTTGCTTCAGCTGATCCACCGCCGCATTGTGCAGACTGACCTGGTCATCGGGACTCATCTGGTTCTGGCGTACCTCGAACTTAAGACACTGCAGATAAGTCTCGACGTCATGGTTGTATTCCTGCACCGTCTGCATGGCAGTGACCATCTGCTGCTGGCTCGCGGTGGCGCCGTCGGGGATCTTGCTCGGCGCTGGCGGCAGGTGACAGTTGGCAAATGCGGCAGGCAAACCGATGGCGCAGGAGACTGCCAGGGTGGCCAGGGCTTTCTTCGCGGATTTCATTTCAACCTCGTTGCAAGCGTAGTGTGGACAGAGAACACGACCAAAAACTGGGTTTGCGCATCAGCTGAGCACTTTGCTGACGGTGGCAAGCAATCGGTCCGGATTAAACGGCTTGACAAGCCAGCCGGTCGCACCAGCGGCCTTACCCTGCTGCTTGCGCTCGACCGTCGCCTCGGTGGTGAGCACCAGCAGCGGCACAAAGCGGTAACCAGCGCGGGCGCGCAGTTCGCGAACCAGTGTGATGCCATCCATATTCGGCATGTTCACGTCGGTGATGACGAGATCAAATTTGTGCCGTTCGGCGATTTGCAGCGCCTGGACGCCATCGGAGGCCTGCTCGACTTGATGGCCGGCGCCAGTGAGTGTAATTCCGACCATCTGGCGCATGGCGGCCGAGTCGTCTACCGCGAGTATCCGTGCCATCGTTATGCTCCGCTGTTCTTTTCAATTGGTTGCATGACTCAGAATTCCTGCCACTCGGCGTCATCGCCCGCCGCAGGAGCGGCGGAACGTGTGGCCACGGCGGCGAGTTTGGGTGTCCGGTTGGCCGGCGGTGTCGCGGCTGCGGCCGCGGGACGGGCCACGGCGGGTTTGCGCGTCGACCAGGGTCGGCTGGTGCTACGTCGCTCCACGCGCGTAGCGCCGGCGCCCTTGTTCTTCAGTGATAGCGCAGCGGCTGCGGGACGTTCGGTGGCCATCAGTCGGGCGGCCCCTGCCAATGCCGCCTGCGTCTCCCCTACGTCAAAGCGCGTCAACATCTCATTCAGCCCACTGGCCTGTTCCACCATGGACTGCGATGCTGCGGTGGCCTGCTCGACCAGCGCGGCATTCTGCTGGGTGAGTTCGTCCATCTGCATGACGGCCCGATTGACCTGCTCGATTCCGGCCGCCTGCTCGCGCGAAGCGGCGGCGATTTCCGCCACGATGTCCGATACCTTCTTGACCGCCGAGACGATCTTCTCAAGCGTCTGACCGGACTGAGTCACGAGCACCGAGCCGTCCTCGACCTTGCGCACCGAGTCCTGGATCAATTCCTTGATTTCCTTCGCGGCGGTCGCGGAGCGCCCGGCGAGATTGCGCACTTCGCTCGCAACCACGGCAAACCCTCGTCCCTGTTCGCCGGCACGGGCCGCTTCGACGGCTGCATTCAGTGCGAGCAGGTTAGTCTGGAACGCGATCTCGTCGATCACCCCGATGATGTCGGCAATACGTTTGGATGCGTCATTGATTCCGCTCATGGCGGCAACCGCTTGGCTGACAACCGTACCGCCTTTCTCGGCCTGATCACGGGCAGCGAGTGCCAGCTGGTTAGCCTGGGAGGCGTTGTCGGCGTTTTGCTTGACCGTGGTGGTCATCTCCTCCATGGAGGAGGCGGTTTCCTCCAGAGAGGAAGACTGCTCCTCGGTGCGCTGCGACAGGTTCGCGTTGCCGGAGGAAATCTCATCGGCTCCGCGGTGCACTTCGCCAGCGACTTGCTTCACTCTGGAAATGACATCGGACATGGTGTCGGCGAGACGGTTGACGCCGCGTCCCATCAGCTCGAAAAAGCCGCTCTTGCCAGTCAGGTCAATGCGCTTGCTCAGCTGTCCGGCGACCACCGCGGTGAGCATATCTTGCATTTCCCGCTCGACCGCGACCTCCTGGGTGCGATCGAACCACTCCAGCACTACGCCGAGACGCTCCTGATGCTCATTGGTCACCGGGTTCATCGTCACAGCATATGTGTGGCCACCGACGGTCAGCGAAGCCCGATGTGGCTGCGTGAGCTTGGCGAGCATCGCACGCTGGTGACTCGGGTTCTTGTGGAACGTGTCGATGTTCGCACCCTGCAGTCGGCCGACATCGAACCCCGGCATCTCGCGACGGATATCACTCTCGGCCTCACGCAATGATTTCTCGAGCGCCGGATTCAGATATTGGATGTGGTAGTCGCCGTCGGCGACCATCACGCCAGAGGAAACGCTGTCGAGCGCCTCGCGGATCCGAGCGTTCTCCGCCGCGGCGGTGCGCTCGGTCTCGATCTGACTGCGCAGCTTGCGCTGCATCTGATCCAGGGCACGCAGAACCTGATTGCCTTCATCGTTGCCGTCGATCTCTATGCTGTTGTCGTAGCGGCCGACGGCGATGCTGTCAAAGACCGTGATGGCGCGGCCAATGACACCGGCGAGGGTACGCGCGATGATCCAGGAGAGGGCGAGGGCGATCAGTAGCGCGACCAGAGTGATGCCCACCGTTACGCTGCGCGCGGCAGTGACCTGGCTCAATCGATCCTGCACCGCGGCGCCCATGGCGGCATAGCTGGAATTGAGCAGCCGCTGCAGGCTGCTGTTGACCCCGCTGGCGTCGTGGAAGAGATCACTGGTAGTGATGGTCATTTTTTTCGCGTTCAAAATACGCGAACGGATGACGTCGAACGACGCATTGAACGCCGACAGGGCGGCGTTCAGCTGCGGCCGGATCTTGGCACGTTCGGCCGCCGAGGCGCCGTTGAGATCCCGTTCGGCCTGGGCGAAGTCGGTGAGCACCTGGCGGTGGTAAATTTGGATGGCGCGCTGATCGCCCCCTCCGAGGTAGCCCTTGATCGCGGCGCTGGTGGAATACCATTGCACCTCGCCGGCGGCAATCAGAGCGCCGGGCACGTCGCGGGTCGCAACCTGGATGAGCGCTGCGGTCTGCGGTGACGGGTCTACGTTCAGCGCTGATCGCGTCGCGACGATGTGTCCGAGGCTCACGAGCTTCGCAATGATCGCGTCGTGCGCCCTGACGGCCTGATCGGCGGTGAGCTTTGATTCGCCGGCCGTGAGCGTGTTCCAGTCTTGCTCTATCGATTGCCACTGACGGCGCACCCCGAGAGTCCGGCCGTCGGTGGCGTTAATCTTGTCAACACGGCTCATGAGCGTGCGCATGCGCGCCTCGGAGGAGGCCACCTGGGTCGCACGGCCCTGGTCGCCGGTCAGCAGCGCGAACAGCTGGCTGCGGTGATTCTCCGTCTCGGCCAGCACAGCCCCGAGGCTGTGTGCATAAAGCGCCCCCTGGAGTTCATTGCGGGCCTGGCTCACCTCGTGGTTCGCAGAGCTCAGATAGAAAGCCCCGAGCAGCGCGGTCGGGACCGCCATCGCGACCACCAGCAGCAGGAGTTTCTGCCAGAGTTTCAGATGGTTTAGAAATTTCATGTTCCGAGATCCTGAAGCTGAAAACGGAGTGATTGCCGATGCGGCGCCAGCATCAGCGGCTCTCGCCCATGGCGAGCCGGGGCGCTCCCTCGGCGGCCGAGCTCATCGCGGCCGATGGGCTGCCGGCAGCGGCAGGGAGTGCGGTCGCGGATCCTGCGAGTCGGAAGCGGCCGAGAGTGTCGTTCAGATCGCGAACCTGCCCGCTCATGATCTGCGAGGCGCCGATCGTCTCTTCCACGAGTGCGGCGTTTTGCTGTGTGATCTGGTCCATCTGCATCACGGCCCGATTGACTTGCTCGATGCCCGCGGACTGCTCGCGCGACGCCGCGGCAATCTCGGCCACGATGTCCGAAACTTTCTTCACCGCGGTGACGATTTCCGTCAAAGTTTCGCCGGAACGAGTCACAAGCTGCGCGCCGTCGGCGACCTTTGCGACGCTATCTTGGATCAGGCTCTTGATCTCCTTCGCGGCGGTCGCCGAGCGGCCGGCAAGATTGCGCACCTCGCTTGCCACCACGGCAAAGCCTCGGCCCTGCTCGCCCGCGCGAGCCGCTTCAACCGCCGCGTTCAGCGCCAGAAGGTTCGTCTGGAAGGCGATTTCGTCGATCACCCCGATGATGTCGGCGATTTTCTGCGCCGATTCATCGATGCCGCTCATCGCGCTGACCGCCTTGTCGACCACTGCAACGCCTTGTTCGGCCTGGTCACGGGCGGCGAGGGCGAGCTGATTGGCCTGGGCGGCGTTGTCGGCATTCTGTTTGACGGTGGTAGTCATCTCCTCCATCGAGGAAGCGGTCTCCTCGAGCGAGGATGCCTGCTCCTCGGTGCGGGTGGAGAGATTGGTATTGCCGCTGGTGATCTCGTCGGCGCCCAGGGAGATCTCCCGGGCAGACTCCTTTACCCGAGCGACGATCTCGGCAAGATTGTCCGCCAAGCGGTTGACCCCTTCCCCGAGGGTTGCGAAGAACCCGCTCTTGTCACCAAGATTGATGCGTCGAGTGAGGTCATCGGTGGTCACGGCACCGATCACGCCCTGCATTTCCTGCTCGACCAGAACTTCCTGAGTGCGCAGCTTCCACTCCATGACGGTGCCAAGGCGTGCGCCCTGTGAGTCGCGGACCGGATTGGTGGTGATGCGAAATACGAGGCTGCCGTAGCTGCGGTCCTCGATGCGCTGTCCGGTCAGGTTATCCAACGCCCGTCGTTCCTCGTTCGGCGACGGGGAGAGTGACTCCAGGCTTGCGCCGAGCAGGTGCTCGGCAGAGAAATCGCGCAGTGCTCTAAACTCGCTGGCGTGACCCGAGAACCCGGTACGGGCCGATTCATTTAGGTAAATAATCCGGTGCGCGGCATCGGCAAGTACGACGCCGGTGGAGGTCTTGTCGAGCGCCTGACGGATCCGCGCGTTCTCAGTGGCGAGCTGGCGCTCAGTGGCGAGCTGCGTCTGCAGTTTGTTCTGCATGGAGGCGAGGGCGTTAAGAACTTGCCCAAGCTCGTCGCGCCGTCCGCTGTCGATGGCACTGTCGTAACGTCCCTCGGCAATGCGGTCGAACACCTTCACCACATGGCGCAGAGGACTGCGCACGGCCTTCTCCGTTGACCAGGTGAGGGCGTGGATCAGCCCGATCGCGAGCAACACCAGGGCGATGTCGAAGATCAATTCGTCGCGCCGCGCGGAAACGCGCGAAGCGAGCGTGCGGGCGGTTGCCGCGCCGCTGGCGCCCACAAGGCGAGTCAGCGTTCCGTTCAGGGCCGACCCGGCGTCGTAGAGCGTCCCGGCTGGGATCTTTACGTTGCTGGCATTGACAATGCGCGTCGCAATAGTCTGGTAGAACGCACCCGTTTCGGCGCGCGCTTGCGCAAGCGCTCGTTTCAGCGAGGCGCGCGCGCCGGTCGGCACCTGCCCGAGCGCTGCGCTGATTGACCCGAGTGCGGTGTTCAGCCGGCCGAGCGAGATCTGAATGCCCATGCGGTCATCGCCGCCGAGGTAGCCTTTGGCGGCTGCATCGACCGCATAGCGCCGTAGCGCGGTCTCGGCCGCGAGTGCCGCCGGGGCATACTCGGTGGCGATCTGGACAAGACTGCGGCTCGATTGAACGGGATCAGAGTTTGCGAGGGAGCCGGCGGCCACAGCATCGGTCAGGCGGCCGAGCCGAATGAGCAAGGCTTGGTGCGCCGCGGTGAGTTGCTGGGCATTGAGATGACCGGAGTCACTCTCCAGAGTATGCCATTGCGTTGCAATGGCACTGAGGTCCTTGCGCACGCCATATCGTAGTCCGAGGCGAGAGTTGATCTTCTGCAGCCGGTTCAACGCAGCATCCGCTGCCTCCGCGGCTACCTGCGTTGCGGCCGCGCGCGAACCATCGCCGCTCGCGAGCGCGAACGCCCGGCTCTCATGTGTGAGCACGGCTGCCTGGAGAGAATCAATGGCACGAAGATAGGCGCTGCCGGCAAGTTCGGCGCGCGACTGATCGAGCCCCCCGCTGGTGCTGCGCAAATAGAAAAATCCCACGACCGTGGCGGGCAGACTCATCGCCAGTACCAGCACGGTGAGCTTCTGCCAGAGCTTCATGTGATTGAGCGTAGTGAAGCGCATGCGATCAACCTCCAACGGCACGGCGCATTGGCGCAGCAGCCGAACGCGCGCTGGCGATGGTGCTCGCCGAAGCGGCCAGTCGGTAGCGCGCCATGTTTTCATCGAGAGAGTCGGCGAGGGCGGACATGTTGCGTGCGGCGGTCGTCGCCTGTTCCACGAGACTCGCGTTCTGCTGCGTCAACTCGTCCATCTGCATCACAGCCCGGTTCACCTGCTCGATTCCCGCCGACTGTTCGCGCGAGGCCGCGGCGATTTCCGCGACAATGTCGGAAACCTTCTTCACCGAGGAGACGATTTCCTCGAGTGTCTGCCCGGACTGCGTGACTCGTGTCGAGCCATCGGCGACCTTGCGGACGCTGTCCTGGATCAGGCCCTTGATTTCCTTGGCGGCTGTCGCTGAGCGTCCGGCAAGGCTGCGCACCTCGCTGGCGACCACCGCGAAGCCGCGGCCCTGTTCCCCAGCGCGGGCCGCTTCGACAGCGGCGTTCAGCGCGAGCAAATTGGTCTGAAAGGCGATTTCGTCGATGACCCCGATGATGTCGGCGATCTTTTTGGACGACTGGTTGATGTCGGACATCGCCGCGATCGCTTGATTGACGATCACACCGCCGCGTTCGGCTTGATCGCGTGCGGCGAGTGCAAGCTGGTTGGCTTGGGCGGCATTGTCCGCGTTCTGCTTCACCGTCGTGGTCATCTGTTCCATCGAGGAGGCGGTTTCCTCGAGCGAAGAAGCCTGCTCTTCGGTCCGCTGGGAAAGATTCTCGTTGCCGGCGGAGATTTCATCAGCGGCGCGCTTGACATCTCCGGCAGTGGACTGGATGCCCTGGACGATCGCACCCATGTTCTGAATGAGCGTGTTGACCGTCTCTGCCACTGTAGAGAGCTCGGCGTTTTCGAGCTGCAACGCAGCGCGACGCGCCAAGTCGCCGCCGATCGCGGCATTCACCGTATCGCGGACCGAGAGGGTGGTCTCATGCAGCTGACCCTTGAGGACATTCAAGGTCTCCTCTTCCCGCCGCTGCCTCTCCAGTGCCGCCTGCTGTTGTGTGCGCAGGGCGTTTACGAGCTCGCTGTCGCTGCGCAGCTTGGTGCGCAATCCGTCGAGCGCGTGCGCGACGGGTGTGGGCCCGCCTGTGGTGGTGGCGGGCGCCTCCAGGCGGCCTTCGGCAAGCGCCTCGGCACTGAGCACGGCGTCCGCAAGCGCGGCATCGGTCGCGCGCGCACTGAAGTACGTGAGTACGCCGCCGCCGACCAGTGCGGCCGAGGAGAGCCACAATGCCAGTGTGCCGCCCGCGCCAAACAGCAGCGCCCCGCCGAGGATGATCAGCGGTACCGCGGCGCTGTACAACGGCAGACGCAGGGTGAGGGGAATTTCGCTCAGACGTTGCATGAATTAAGGCTCCCTCAGGCCGCGTCCGCGGCAAGCGGTTCGGCGTCTTCGGCACTTACGATGGCGGTCAATTCCCGCCCAATGAGGCGGTCGATGTCGAGCAGAACCACCATGCGCTCGGCAACCGTAACCAATCCAAGCAGGTATTCCGTAGCGCCGCGCTCGCCGAGTTCGGGGGCCGGCTTGACCTCAGCCGCGTTGACGTCGACCACGTCGGACACGCCGTCGACGACCACACCGAAATCGCGGCGTCCGCTCGCCGTGACGACGGACATCACGATGATGACCGTGATCGCGGTGTATTCGGCCCGTTCGAGCGCGAAGCGCATGCGCAGGTCAACGATGGGCACGATTGAGCCGCGCAGATTCAACACGCCGAGAACGTGCGGGGGAGCGTGTGGGATCTTGGTGACCGCGGTCCAACCGCGGATCTCCTGCACGCGCAGGATGTCGACCCCATAGGTTTCATTGCCGAGGACAAAGGTCAGTACTTGGCGCGATTCGACGCCGTGCTGCTGCTCACCGGTGGAATTTGTCGACATTGCCATGACTCCTCACGCAAACAGGGCTCACGCCGCGGCGCGCATCGATGCGACGCGAATCAGACCGGGGACATCGAGAATGAGCGACACCGAACCATCCCCGAGGATGGTCGCGCCGGAGATTCCCTCGATGTGCCCATAATTGGTTTCCAGCGACTTGATTACCACTTGCTGCTGACCGAGCAGATCGTCGACGAACAGACCGGCCCGGCAGCCGTCGCCTTCGGCGACGACCACAAGTCCTTCGTGCAGCTCGTGGGTGCGCGGCTCGACACCGAACAGTTCATGCAGGCGGATGATCGGCAGGTAATCGCCGCGGAATGAGAATACCTCGCCCTTGCCGCTCAGGCGGCTGACGTTGCCGTTCTTCAGTTGCATCGATTCGACGATGGAGATGAGCGGTACGATGTATGTTTCGCTGCCGACGGCGACTGATTGGCCGTCGACGATCGCGAGGGTCAGTGGCAGCGTGATCGTGAAGCGCGA
Source organism: Pseudomonadota bacterium (assembly GCA_021838635.1). Lineage (GTDB taxonomy): Bacteria > Pseudomonadota > Gammaproteobacteria > Steroidobacterales > Steroidobacteraceae > 13-2-20CM-66-19. The sequence continues at coordinate 90,441 of JAKCDC010000005.1, read as the reverse complement.
GCCGCGGCCGGATTCGCTGTTCACCTCGATCTTGCCACCCAGGGACTTCACGTTGCGGCGTACGACGTCCATGCCGACGCCGCGACCGGAGAGATCGGTAGTCTTCTCGGCGGTGGAGAATCCGGGGAGGAAGATCAACTCGTAGATCTCGGCGTCGGAGAGCGTGTCGTTGGCGCCGATGAGACCGCGCGAGCGCGCCTTGGCAAGGATGCGCTCCTTGTCGAGACCTCCGCCGTCGTCGCTCACCTCCACCGCGATGTTGCCACCACGGTGGGCGGCATCGAGGTGCACTGTACCGGCGGCAGGTTTGCCGGCCGCGATGCGCTTCTCGGGCGGCTCGATGCCGTGATCGATGCAGTTGCGGACTAGGTGTACAAGCGGGTCGCCAATTTTCTCCAGTACCGTCTTGTCAAGTTCGGTCTGCTCGCCGGTGAGCTTCAGCTCAATCTGCTTGCCGAGGCGGTGCGCAAGGTCGCGCACCATGCGCGGGAAGCGGCTGAAGACGAAGCTGATTGGCAACATGCGCACGCGCATGACGCTTTCCTGCAGCTCGCGCATGTTGCGCTCGAGCTGTCCGAGTCCGGCGCGCAGTTGTTCGGCCTGCGGCCCCTCGAACTGTCCGCCGAGCTGGCTGAGCATCGCCTGCGTGATCACCAGCTCCCCGACCGTATTCATCAACTCGTCGATCTTGTCGACGCTGACGCGGATCGAACCCGAATCACCCGGTGCGCCTGGGCCGGATTCCGTTTTAGCCGGTGTGTCGCTGCGGGGCGTGGCAGCCGGTGCCGGTGCGCTGGCTGCGGGCGCCGATTCCGGCGGGGCGGATGGTGCCGCCAATGTTTCGGCGACGATGCCCTCGACGGTCGGTTCTGCCGGTTTGTGGGCCGGCGGGACGGCGGGGACATCGCCCAGCCGCTCGATCGTCAGGTCGCAGTCGCCCTCGGCCCAGTCGAAGACCTGCCGGATGGCCTCCTCGGCGATCTCCCCCGGCAGCTCCAGCGTCCAGGCGAGGTGGCAGTCCTGCGGCTCGATGTCGGCAAGGGGGGGCAGGTTCTGCGCATCGATTTGTGTGCGAACCTCGCCGAGTTCATGCAGTTCGCGCAGCATGCGCAGGGGGTCATTACCCCGCGCCATCAGTTCCCGAAACGGCCGGAAGCGTACCTGCCAGCGTGGGGGGGGCGCGGGACTGGCGGCCGCCGGCACCGCTGCTGGCGCCGCGGCGGGGGGCGTTGCGGCTGCCGGCGCGGCGTTCTTGGTGGCGATGATGACTTCGAGGTCAAATTGCAGATCCGATACGCGCTGTGCGTCGATTGGCTGCTTGGCCTGAACCGCGCGCAGCATCGCGCGCATGACATCGACCGATTTGAGCAGGGTATCGGAGACCTGATCAGTCACCGGCATGGTGCCGCTGCGCAGCTCATCGAGCAGGGTCTCGAGGCTGTGCGTGAATGAGGCGATTTCCGTGAACCCGAATGTCGCGCTGCCGCCCTTGATCGAATGCGCCACGCGGAAGATCGTATTGATGAGTTCCGGATCCGGCGCCCCGATGTCGAGTTTCAGCAACGCCGCTTCCATGGCGTCCAACGCTTCAAAACTCTCTTCGAAGAACGCATCGTGGAATTGCGTCAGATCGACCGTCATGAGCCTGCCTCGTTGAGCGCGAGCATCGTGTCCATGCCGAGCGTGCGAGCCGCCGAGTGCATAGCCGGGGAGACGGACTGCCACCGCAGCGCGGCGCCGGCGAGGCGTCGATCGCGTACGAATGCTGCCAGCAGCTGAAGCGCTGCGGTGTCGATGCGCTCCACGGCAGCGCCCTCCAGTGTCACGGTGCCGTCCTCCGACAGCAGCGCACACAGGGCGCTCTTCAGTGCGCCGGCATCGGCCAACGTACAATCGGCCTTCAAAACCAAGTGGTTATGCCGCTTGCTCTTGCCTCGCGGGGCAGCAGCAACGGCGGCCTGTCGACCTCGCTTAGGTGAGCGGGCCGGTTTCGTGCGGGGACGGAGGTTCATATTCAGCGTAGCTATCGGCGTACCGATGGCATGCTTGAACCCGGAGCTAGGAAACTTGACGCAGTTCCGGTATTGGCGGTCCGTGGAGCCGCTTGACGAGTTCCGCTTCAGCTCTAGTTAAGCCGCATCCAGAGACCAGTTCGTCGACTGCGGCCCCGCTGCGTGCCAGTCGGATTGCAATCTGGTACCCCTGCTGGCCCGCTGGTGCGTTCGCGCCACGGGCTTGCGGTTGCTCGAGCCGTTCGGTCATCTGCGCGAGGTGCTGATCGGCCGCATCGAGTCGCGCCGCAAGCGCGGCCAGCTGCTCGGTGAGCGCGCGGTTCTGAGCGAGAATTGTCTCGGTCTGTTCGCGCGCCGAGCGCCGCCAGGCGGTGAAGGTCACGGCCGCCAGCGCAAAGGAGAACACCAGGAATACCGCCCGCCCGAGGATCAGGAAAAATTCAATGTTCGGCAGATTCATGACGGCCATGGCCGCAACTCCTGTGAAGTCGGTCACAAAACCCATGCCGGCGGAACCAACAGCGACGGAAAGCCGCCGCCGCGGTGTGGGCACTCACTTCGTGACTGCAGCTTCCGTGCCAGTGCGGCCGCGAGCCGCGTGCGGCAGCCAAGCCGGGTCGCTGTGGCGGCGCAGGTGATTGGCGAGAATGACGACGACAACGCGACGGTTCGCTTTGCGACCCGCGGCCGTCTGATTGCTGGCAATGGGTCGCTGCGCGCCGAAACCGATCACGGCCAAGCGGTTCGGCGTGACCCCGTGCGCTGAGAGAATATGTACCACGCTGCCCGCACGGGCCGCTGATAATTCCCAGTTGGAGGCGAATTGTACCGTGCGGATCGGCACGTTATCGGTGAACCCCTCGACACGGACTGGGTTCGGATACCCCTGCAGTACCTCGGCCAGGTGCTTGATCGCTGCCACGGCGCTTGCCGAGAGGTGCGCACTGCCGCTTGGAAACAGCAGGTCGGTGCTGAACTGCACCTCGATCATCCCCGCTTCACGATGCATCATCACCAGGTGACGGCGCATCAGCGTACCCATTGCGCTATCGACCCCTGCGGCGATACGGCCAAGGAGCGGATCGTGCACACGAGTCGGTGCAGGTGCCGACCGTGGTCGCGCCAGTGGGGGATGCTTCGGGATCTGCGTCGGCACCAGGCGAATGCCCGGCACCGCGCCCGCCATGATGCCCGGGCCGATCTGCGTCCGACCGACCTGAATTGGGGTCAGTGAGCGCGGCTGACCGCGGAACGCCGCGTACAGCGAGTTCGACAGGACCCGGTACTTCCCGGCGTTTACCGAGGAGATCGAGTACATCACCACGAAAAATGCGAGCAGCAGCGTCAGCAGATCACCGTACGGGATCGCCCAGCGCTCGTGATTGGTATGTTCCTCGTGACGGCGGATTCTGCGCATCAGGCGCTCCCTAATGCAGGTAGCCCTGCAGCTTCATTTCAATGGCCCGCGGATTCTCCCCCTGCGCGATCGCCAGCATGCCGTCGATGATCATTTCGCGGAACTGGGTCTGGCGGTGGATGATGCCTTTGAGCTTGGCGGAGACCGGCAGAAAAAACAGATTGGCGAAACTGATGCCGTACACGGTGGCGGTGAACGCCGCGGCGATGCCGTGACCGAGACGGGCCGGATCGGTCAGGTTCTGCAGCACGGCCATCAGGCCGAGCACCGCACCGATGATTCCGAGCGTCGGGGCGTAGGTTCCGGCGCTCTCAAATACCTTGGCGGCCGTGATGTCGGCATGCTCGCGCATGTTTACGTCGACGTACAGCGTGTTGCTGATGTTCTCCGGCTCGTTGCCGTCGACGACCATCTGCAGCGCTTTGCGGGTGAACTCGTCCGGTTCCTCCTCAATCAGCGGTTCGAGTCCGAGCAGCCCCTGCTTGCGGGCCGTTAGACTCCACTGCACGATCTTATCGATCAGATGATGCCCATCGCGCGGCGGCGGGCGCATCACCCAGTGAAAAATATTCAGTGCGCGGCGCATCACCGGCAGGGGCGTCTGAACGCAGATTGCGGCGATCGTCCCGCCGCCGACCACCACCAGCGCCTCCAGCGATACCAATGCCATGACGCCCGCGCCGCGCAACAACGCGCCGACGAGCACAGCGTTGACGGCGAGCACCAGTCCGATGATGCTCAGGATGTCCATCGTCCCACCTTACATACCGAGACCCGACAGCAGAGCGTCCACGTCGGTTTGCGCAGATGCGACTTCTCCTTGGGTCACGCCGGGGACCACCGGACCGAAGCCGCTGCTGTGCGACTCACCGAGGGTTGTGTGTTCGACTGTCCCGCCGGAAAGGGCGGTCAAATCGCTGAGCGTGCGCTCGAGTTCCTCGACCAGTTTGATGACACTGCGGATGATCTGCCCGGTCAGGTCCTGGTAGCCCTGCGCGAGCAGCACGTCCGCCAGGTTGCGCCGGATCTGTTCGCAGTCGGATCTTGCCGAGGGCAGGAAGGCCTCGAGTGAACGGAAGACGGGCAGGAACGCCTCGACTGCGCGCGCCACGCCCTCGAAACCGGCGGTCTGCGCCGGCCGTGCCCGGAACGCCTCGAGCGACTCCAGCAGCACGTTCGCCTCGCGCGCGGTTCGCTCGGCGAGCGGGCCGGAGCGCTCGACTAGGTCCAGCGTACGGTGCGCAGCCTCATCGGTCATGTTGATCACGTGTGTCAAGCGTGCGCGCGCGTTCGGAATCTCGCGTTCGGCGATGTCCGCGAGCCGCGATTCGATGCTGAAGCGCTCGAGCGCCTTTTGCAGATCTCCGGTGAGCTTGCGGATCTCCCCGAGCATCTTCGGCTCGCGCATGTGCACGATGTGATCGACGGCTGTAAAAAACGCCGCCTCGTCACCGCGCTGAAACGCCTCGGTCATCGACTCGAGGCATGCTCCGTATTCGCGCTGCATAATTAAAAAATTCGACATGGCCGGCTCACTTCCCGGCCGTGCCGAGGATCTTGTCGAGTTTCTCTTTGAGTGTCTCGGCGGTGAACGGTTTGATGACATAGCCGTTCACTCCGGCCTGGGCGGCCTCGATGATCTGTTCCCGCTTGGCTTCCGCGGTGAGCATCAGTACCGGCATCTTGGCAAGGCGAGCATCGGCGCGCACCGCCTTGATCAGGTCGAGTCCGGGCATGCCCGGCATGTTCCAGTCGGTGATCAGGAAGTCGAAATTGCCCGCCTGCAGCATCGGCAGAGCGGTTTTGCCGTCATCGGCTTCGGTCACGTTCGAGTAGCCGAGATCGTGGAGGAGATTCTTGATGATGCGCCGCATGGTCGAGAAGTCGTCGACCACCAGAAATTTCAGATCTTTGCTCACTGCCTGCCTCGTCTTGCTGTCTTGGCCGCCTGCGGGCCGTCGCGCCATTCGTTCAAACGCGCCTTCAACCGAACCAACGCCTGCCCGTGCAATTGGCAGGCGCGCGATTCGGTCACCCTCAGTACCGCGCCGATTTCCTTCAAATTCAACCCTTCGCTGTAGTACAGCGACATCACCAGCCGTTCGCGCTCTGGCAGACCCTCAATGGCCTCGGCAAGCGCGCCGCGGAATTCGTCATCGGCGGTCTCGAGAAACGGATCCGCCTCGCCCTCGACCGTCACTGCCGCATCATCGAGCGCCGCCAGCCGGCAGCTCGCCGCGTCCTGCACGATCGAGTGGTATTCCTCGAGCGGCACGCCGAGGCGCTCGGCGATCTCGGTGTCGCGGGCGTCCCGGCCGGTCAGCCGTTCGATCTCCTGCACCGCCGCCGCCACGGCGCGCGCCTTGCGATGTACCGAACGCGGCGCCCAGTCGAGCTTGCGCAACGCGTCGATCATGGCGCCGCGGATGCGTATGCCGGCGTAAGTCTCGAAGCTCGCGCCGCGGTTGGCGGCGTAGTTCGAGGCCGCCTCCAGCAACCCCAGCATTCCGGCCTGCATCAAGTCGTCGATCTCCACCGAAGGCGGCAGGCGCCCCGCCAGGTGATAGGCGATGCGCTTGACCAGTTCCGCGTGCCGGGTCACCAGGTCGGCCGCATCGCCGGTGACCCCGAGCTGACGCGGCCCCCCATAAGCGCTTGCGGCGTTCACGGCACCACCGCGAGTTTGGCCGGCCCGCGCTGCACCAGTCGTTCCACGAAAAACTCGATATTCCCGCGCGGACCGGGAGGTACTGGCCATGTATCGGCCGCCTCGGCCAGTTTCTTGAATGCCCGGGCCGCACTGCTTGCGGGATATGCGTCACAAACTGGACGTTGCTCGCGCACCGAGCGATGCACGTATTCGTCGTCAGGAATCTCACCGGCGAATTCGAGGACTACATCGAGGAAGCGGGTAGTGACCCGCTCGAAGCGCTCGAACAGCTCGCGGCCTGCCCCGGGGCTGCGTACCCGATTGGCGAGAACCCGGAAGCGGTTCACGCCGTGATTGCGGCTGAGCACCTTGATGAGCGCGTAGCCATCGGTGAGCGAGGCCGGCTCGTCGCAGATCACCACCAACACCTGCTGGGCGGCCTGCGCGAACTGCAGTACGGCGTGGGCGATACCGGCGGCGGTATCAATGATGAGGACCTCGACCTGTGCGGCGAGGGAGCTGAAGGCGCGCACCAAACCCAGGTGCTCCGCGGCGCCCATGCAGGCCAGATCGGCAGCCCCGGAGGCTGCCGGTACGACTTGAAAGCCCTGCGGCGCTTCGATCAGCACCTCATCGAGCGTGCGCTCGCCGCTGATCACATGCGCCAGGGTGTAACGCGGCGAGAGTCCGAGGAACACGTCTGCATTGGCCAGCCCCAAGTCCCCGTCGAGCAGCACGACCCGCTTACGGGCCGCGAGTGCGGTGGCGAGGTTGACCGAGACGCTGGTTTTACCGACGCCGCCCTTGCCGCCGGTCACGGCGATGACCTGCACGGGCTGCGCGAGCGCCTTGAGTTTCGCGTTATTGATCAAGCTGAGCTCAGGAGTTGGCATGGGCAAGTTTTCCAAAACGTCGTCGCAGAAGATCTTCGTCGGCGGCGGCGCCGCTCGCCTTGGCGAGCCGCACCGCTTGGCTGACCAGCTCAAGGGCACGCGCCGGGCGCAGGTCCTCCGGCACCCGCTGCCCGTCGCTCACGTAGGAGACCGGCAGCCGAGCGCGGATCAGGGCCGAGAGCGCACCGCCGAGGCTGGCGGCCTCGTCGACCTTGGTGAGCACGCAGGAGGCCGGATTCAGCGGCGTACAGCGCTGGATGGTTTGCTCGAGGGCACCGGCCTGGGTACTCCCGGCCAGCACGAGTGCGGTTTCCACTTGCGGCACGCAGGCGCCGAGCACGGCCAGGCGGGCCTCGAATTGGCTGTCGCGCACGCTGGTTCCGGGGGTATCGATCAGTACCAGCCGGTGGCGCTGCAGCCGCCCGAGCAGCTGCGGTAATGCCTCGAAGCGCTCCGGGACGTGCACGGGGACGCCCAAGAGCTGGCCGAGGGCATGCATCTGGTCCTGAGCCCCGATGCGCACCGTATCGGAAGCGACCAGCGCCAGCTCGCTCGGACCGTGGCGCAGAATCCAACGCACCGCGAGCTTAGCGAGCACGGTGGTTTTGCCGACGCCGGTGGCGCCGACGAAGGCGACGCAGCCGCCGCTGTCGAGCCAGCGCTCGCCGCTCACCTGCAGGTACTGGGACAGGCCGGCGACGGTAAACCGACGCCCCTGCGTCAAATCCACGTCTCCCGGCAATTGTCCGACGAGGTGGTCGGCCAGGTCCTGCGCGATGCCGATCTCAGACAGTTCGCGCAGCAGCTCGACATGCACGGGATTGCGCCGCGTACGCTCGTTCCAGGCCAGCTGCGAGAGCTGCGTCTCCAGCATCCGCCGCAGTGTCTTCAGCTCATGGCCCATGGTTTCGGCGGACAGCTCGCCAGCGGGGACGGAAAGCGCCGGAGCGGCGTTGAAGGCGGGCGTCGAAGTGATGCGTGGGTCTGAGGATTCGACGGCGGTATCGAGTCGGCCGGCATCGAAATCCACCGCCGCAGTGACTTCCACGCCCTGCCTACCGCGTCGCGAGGACAGGATGACGGCATCCTCGCCCAGCTGCTCGCGGATCGCGCGCAACGCCTGGCGCATATCCGGTGCGGTGTGTCGTACGATCTTCATGAACTACCTGCCGACCGCGGTAACCACGCGGACCTTGCGGTTATCGGGAATCTCGTTCCATGCCAGCACGTGCAGGCTCGGCAGGCCCGCGCGCAGGAACTTCGTCATCGGCATCCGCAGCTGTGGCGGCACGAGCAAGACCGGTGCAGTCCCGGCCGCTTCCTGCTGCTGCGCCGCTTCACCGACGCGCTGCTGCAGCCGCTCGGCCAGGCCCGGCTCGAGTCCAGCGCTGGTGGCGCTCGCCGCGAGCGAGCCCTGCAGCAGCCGCTCCAGTTCCGGCTCGAAGGTGATGACCGGCAGCTCGCCGCTTACGCCCGCGATGTCCTGCACGATCTGGCGGCCGAGGGCGGCGCGCACCAGCGGCAGCAGGACAGTCGGGTCCTGGGAGCGGGGGGCGTGTTCGGCCAATGTTTCCATGATGGTGCGCATGTTGCGGATCGGGATACGTTCTGCGAGAAGACCCTGCAAGACCCGTACCAGTACAGCCAGTGGCAGGACCCGTGGCACCAGATCCTCGACCAGCTTCGGGGCGGCTTTGGCGAGGGTGTTCAGGAGTTGCTGCACCTCCTCGTGGCCGAGGATCTCGTGTGCATGCGACTGCAGGATGAATGACAGATGGGTCGCGATCACAGTGCTGGGGTCGACTACGGTGTAGCCGAGGGCCTGGGCGTGGTCGCGGTTCGCCGGCTCGATCCACACCGCCTCCATGCCGAAGGCTGGATCCTGCGTGGCGATGCCCTGCAGCGGCCCGAATACCCGGCCTGCGTTGATGGCCAGTTCCCGATCCGCATATACGGTGCTCTCGCCCACCGGCACGCCGTGCAGGTTGATGCGGTACACGTTCGGACTCAGATCGAGATTGTCGCGGATGTGCACCGCGGGTAGCAGAAACCCGAGCTCCTGCGAGAGCTTGCGGCGCACACCGCGTACGCGTCCGAGCAGGTCGGCTCCCTGACCCTTGCTGTCGACCAGCGCGACCAGGCGGTAGCCGACTTCCAGGCCCACAGGGTCGACCGGACGCACATCCTCCCAGGTCAGATCGCGCGATTCCGGCGGCGGGGCGGGCGGTTTCGGGGCGGGCGGCGCGGCGGCGACCCGCGCATTGCGCCGGTGAATCAGGTAGGCCCCCCCGGCGCAGACGCTCGCCATCAGGAGGAAAGCCACGTTGGGCATGCCCGGGATCAGGCCGAGCGCTCCGAGCAGCCCCCCGGCGACGCCGAGTGTGCGGGGATTGCCGAACAGCTGCTTGCTCAGTTCCCCACCCATGTCCTGCGGCCGCGACATGCGCGTGACGATGATCGCCACGGAAGTCGACAGCAGCAGCGCCGGGATCTGCGCCACCAAGCCGTCACCGATGGTGAGCAATGTGTAGGTGTGCAGCGCGGCCGAGAGCGCCATGCCGTGCTCCAACGTGCCCATCGCCAGCCCGCCGATGATATTGATCAGCAGAATAAGGATGCCAGCGATCGCATCGCCGCGCACGAATTTGCTGGCGCCGTCCATCGCGCCATAGAAATCCGCCTCGGCGCGCACTTCGGCGCGGCGCACTCGGGCCTCATCCTGGGTGATCAGTCCGGCGCCAAGGTCCGCATCGATCGCCATCTGCTTACCGGGCATGGCGTCGAGGGTGAACCGGGCACTGACTTCCGAGACGCGCCCGGCACCCTTGGTGATGACCACGAAGTTGATGATGGTCAGGATGATGAACACCACCACGCCGACGGCGAAATTGCCGCCGACCACGAACTCTCCAAACGATTCAATGACATGACCGGCGGCGTCGGGTCCGGCATAGCCGTGCATCAGAACCACGCGGGCCGAGGCGACGTTCAACGCCAGACGCAGCAGCGTCGCCAGCAGCAGCGCCGTCGGAAACACTCCAAACTCGATCGGTCGGGAAACGTAGAACACGCTCATCACGATGACAATCGACAGTGCGATGTTGAACGTGAAGAGGATATCGAGCGCGATCGGCGGCAGCGGCAGGATGACCATGGCCAGCACGCCGAGCACACCGATCGGCACGCCTATGCCGACACGCAGGATTTTGCGCAGCGAGGGAAGCTGAGGTGAGGTGGCGGAGGTGGCGGCGGCTGTGCTCATGGATCAATGCCGAATGGTTTCAACCGCTGGGTCGATGACGGGTGGTTCGGGCGGCAGCTGTCCGGCCGCGCGTGCTGTCTTGAGGCGATAGATGTAGGTCAGGACCTGCGCGACCGCGACGTACAGTGCGGTCGGGATTTCCCCGCCAATCTCCACATTGTGGAACAGCGCGCGTGCCAGCGGCGGCGCCTCGAAGACCGGCACGGCGTGCTCGCTGGCGATCTCGCGGATGCGAGCGGCGATCAAATCCGCACCCTTGGCGACGACACGCGGTGCGCGCATGCGGCTTTCGTCGTAGCGTAAGGCCACCGCAAAGTGCGTCGGGTTGGTCACGACGACATCCGCCGTCGGGACCTCATGCATCATCCGCCGACGTACCAGATCGCGCTGCATGCGTCGAACGCGTCCCTTGGTCTCCGCCGAGCCTTCCGACTCCTTCGTCTCGTCACGGATTTCCTCGCGTGACATGCGCAGCTTCTTGTGGTGCTGCCACAGCTGCCATGGCACGTCGATCGCGGCGATGAGGCCGAGGGTTCCGGACATGATGAGCAATGCGTTTGCCACCAATCGCACCGAATCGGCCACCCCGGCTGCGAGCGGCTCGTTGCCGAGCGCGAGCATGTGCGTGGATTGGCTGCGCAGCACGAGGAACGCGGTGCCAGCCACGAGCAAAAATTTGGCGAACGCTTTGGTCAGATCGACCACGGCGCGCAGCGAAAACAGTCGGCCGAAGCCGGCGATCGGATCGAGGCGCGTGAAGTCCGGTGCCAGGGACTGGAAGCTGAAGTTCCACCCACCGAGCGCCATGGGTGCGGCGAGCGCCGCAATCACCGTCAGCCCGAACAGCGGTGCGCAGGCGAGCAGCGCATGTTCCAGTTCGCTGCCGGCGGTGGCCAGCGCGATCTTCGAATCGAACTCCTGAGCGGTGGAGAGCTGCAGACCGCTTTGCATCAGCCGCCCGAGCGCCGCGCCGATGCTGGCGCCGAACATGCGCAGTCCAGCGCCTGCGAGCAACAGCACGGCGGCGGTATTGAAATCCGGCGAGCGCGGGATCTGCCCGTCCTGGCGCGCATCGTCGAGGCGTTTCCCGGTAGGTTGTTCGGTTTTTTCTTGGTCGTTCTCAGCCATCGCTCAGCCTCCGCTCAGTCGGCGCAGGAGCATGAAGGCCTGACCTAGCAGTCGGATGAAACCCGATTCGACCACGGGCAGTGTGACGATGATCACCAGCAGGCCGAACAAGATCGAGATCGGCAGGCCGGTGGCAAACAGGTTCAGCGTCGGGGCGGCGCGGCTGACGATGCCGAAGGCGAGGTTGGTGATCAGCATTGCCGTAAGACCGGGCAGCGCCACGGCGAGCGCCCCGGAGAACAGGATCGAACCCCAGTTGACAATGGTCCACAGACCTCTGGATCCGAATCCGCTCGTACCGATCGGCAGAGTGTGAAAACCACCGACCAGGACGCGAATCAAGGCGGTATGGCCATTCAGCAGCAGGAAGATCAGCGTCACCAGTACCGTGTACAGCTGTCCGAGCGCCGGAGTGCTGGTACCGTTCAGCGGATCGATGTTGAACGACAATGATAGTCCCATGCTATTGGCGACCATCTGTCCACCGAGCGCCAGCGCTTCGAATACCAGTCGCAGCGAGAATCCGAGCGCGATACCGATAATGATTTGCTGAATCGTGATCAGTATGCCCGCTCCGGAGAGGAGCGCGATGTTGGTCGGAAGCGGCACCAGCGGCGCAATCAGCAGCGCGATCGCGCCGGCGAGCACGATGCGAATCTGCGCCGGGACCGTCACGGCGCCGAATACCGGGGCGACCATGAAGCAAGAGCCGATGCGCACGAACGGCCAGAGGATCGCGGCAATGCCGTGCTCGAGCTGGGCGGCGGTGATAGCGATCATGCGCAGGGTCGGCTTCAGTTGACCAGCTGCGGGATGCTCACGATGAGCTCACGCGTGTACTCGAGCATGGTGTGCAGCATCCACGGTCCGCTCAGCGCCATCACCATCGCGAGCACCAGCAGCTTTGGGATGAACGACAGGGTCATCTCGTTGATCTGCGTCGCGGCCTGGAATGCCCCGACGATCACCCCGGTGATCAGCGCAGCGAGCAGCAGCGGCAGAGACAGCATCAAGGTGACTTCCAGGGCGGTGGTGCCGAGGTTCATCACGGTATTGGGGGTCACTCGGGCGCTCTCCGTCAGTGATAGAAGCTCGCGGCGAGCGAGCCCATGACCAATGTCCAGCCGTTCACCAGCACGAACAGCATCAGTTTGAATGGCAGTGAGATCGTCACCGGGGAGACCATCATCATGCCCATCGACATCAGCACGCTCGCCACCACCAGATCGATGATCACGAACGGGATGTACAGCAGGAAGCCGATCAGGAACGCGGTCTTCAGCTCGCTGGTGACGAAGGCCGGCACGAGCACCGACAACGGTACATCGCTCGGTGCGGCATACCCCTTGCCGCCGGCGATGTGGGTGAATACGGCGATGTCACTCTCGCGGGTCTGGTGCAGCATGAATTCCTTCAGCGGCACCTCGGCACGGGTGAGCGCCGCGCTCATGCTGATCGTACCGGCTGCATACGGCTGATAGGCGTTCTGATCGATCTGGCGAATCACCGGCGACATCACGAAGAAGGTGAGAAACAGCGCCAGTCCGAGCAGGACCTGATTCGGGGGGGTCTGCCCGACGCCGAGCGCCTGGCGCAAGATGCCGAGCACGATCACGATGCGTGTGAACGCGGTCATCATCAGCAGGATCGCCGGCAGGAGCGACAGCGCCGTCATCAGCGCCAGCACCTGCAGCGTCAACGTATAGGTCTGCGTTCCACCGTGGGTCTGGACGCTGAATGCCGGAATGCCCGGCGCTGCGAGCGCCGCGACCGGCGCGAGCGCGAGCAACAGCAGCGGCCAGCTCTTGCGCAGTCCACTCATTTGCCGAGGCTCCGTTTCAGCAGTGCAGCGAACGTGGGGCGCGCCGCGGCGAGGGAGTCCGGCGTGGACTTGCCGATCTCAATCGGTTCGGCGAGCACGTACAGGGCCGACACCTGCCCGGGTGCAACGCCGAGGAGAACCTGCGTCTCGCCGACTTTCAGCAGCACCGCACGCTCTTTCGGTCCGAGCGGTGCGCTGGCGAGGATCTCAAGCGCGTGCCCGGCGCGGCCGCCGACCATGCGCATCCGTCGCGCCAGCCAGGCGAGGGCGAACACGGCGGCGAGGACGAGGAGCAGCGCAAACGTGACGGACATCAGCCCGCCGGCGCTGACGGCTGGCGCGGCGCTGCCGGCGGCAGGGGCGGCGAACAAATGGTTCATTTGAGCTTGCGCAGCCGCTCTGCAGGGCTGATGACGTCGGTGAGGCGGATACCGAAGCGCTCGTTGACCACGACCACCTCGCCGTGTGCGACCAGAGTGCCGTTGACGTAGACGTCGAGCGGCTCACCAGCGGTGCGGTCCAGTTCGACGACCGAACCCTGGTTCAGCTGCAGGAAGTTGCGGATCGGAATGCGGGTGCGGCCTACTTCCATGGAGAGTGTCACAGGGACGTCGAGAATCACCTCGAGGTTGACGTCACGGGCGTCCTGTTTGTTACCCTCGTCGGTCAGATCCTGGAATTCGGCCGGTTGGGCCTGGGCATTGGCATTCATCGGGATGCTCACTTGCGGTTGAGTTGAATAGGCTCGGAGGCGGTGCGGGCGCGCCGCAGGCGCTCCTCGATCTTCACCGCCTGGTGGCCGCGGGAGGTGCCGAGCGAGCCGCGGAAGACCGGTACGTCCTCGGCGATCATGGTGACCTGGCCAGTGAAGTCGCACGGCAGAATGTCGCCTGCTTTAAGGTTCAGCAGATCGGCAAGTGACACCTGGGTGTGTCCGACCTGCGTGGTCAGTGCCAACTCGGCATCCTCCATCTCCTCGCGCAGCGACTGCATCCAGCGCTCGTCTTTCTCCATCCGGTCGCTGGCGACGCCGGCGTCGAGCACTTCGCGCAGCGGTTCGATCATCGCGTACGGCATGGTGACGTGCAGATTGCCGCCGCTGCCGTCAAGTTCGATGTGAAAGGAGGTGACGACCACGATCTCCGATGGCGAGACAATGTTGGCGAAGTGCGGATTGATCTCCGACTGCAGGTACTCCAGCTGCAGGTCCGCCACGTGTGACCAGGCCTCGTGCAGGTCGCTGAATACGCTGCGCAACACCAGGTGGATGATGCGCTGCTCGGTGGCGGTGAACTCGCGGCCTTCGATCTTGGCGTGCCGACCACTGCCGCCGAAAAAGTTATCGACGACGGCAAACACCAGTTTTGGGTCAAGCACGATCAGTGCGGTGCCGCGCAGCGGGTTGAACCGCACCAGGTTCAGGCTGGTCGGCACGTGCAGCGTGTGGACGAATTCGCTGAATTTCTTGATCTGCACCGGGCCGACGGCCACTTCAGGGGCGCGGCGCAGCAGGTTGTAGAGGCTCACGCGGTGCAGTCGCGCGAAGCGCTCATTGATCATCTCCAACGTGGGCATGCGCCCACGTACGATGCGCACCTGATTGGCGAAGTCGTAGTTGCGCGCTTCGCCCGGAGCGGTCTGCGGCTCGGTGCTGACGGCTCCGGTGTCGACGCCGTGCAGCAGCGCGTCGATTTCGGCTTGATCGAGTATCTTCTCGTTGCTCATGGGGCGGGGTCTGGACTCGATTACTGCATTACGAAGCTGGTGAAGTAGATGGCGGCAACGCGGTGCGGATGACCGCCGGCATCGGCGACGATCTTGCGAATCGCAGCGAGTACATTGGCGCGCAGCTGCTCCTTACCGGCTTCGGTGGCGAGCAGGCTCGCTTGTTGCGAACCGAGCAGCAGCAGCAGGTTGTTGCGCACCACCGGATTGTTCTGCTGAATGAGCGTGAGGGTCTTCGGGTCGCGCGACATTACCTGCAGGGCGACCTGCAGGTAACGGGCGCCCTGACTGCCTTGGAAATTGACCACGAAGGGCTTCAGTGGCAGATAGTGCGGCGGGCCGGAGGGGTGGTGGACCACCGAACTCTTTGCCTTACCGGCGGCTCGAGAGTGCATCAGCCAAAAGCCGCCGCCGGCGGCGATGCAGATCAGCACCGCGGCCAGGGTGATCGTCAGCCACAGCGGTAGGACGCGCTTTTTCTTTTCAGGGCTCGCGGGGACGTCCGTCGGGACAGTGGCTTCGGGTGCAGTGGCCATGAGCAGTGCGACTCCAATCCGTGAAATACGGGTGCGAGCGATCAGTGCAATGGCTGTGCCACGGATCCTGGATGGCGTTTAACGCCATGAATTAAAACGAGTTTCAGTCGCGAGCAGAATGTGAGGCGGATCACATGAGGGCTGCGGCGTCGAACTTCCGACGCTGCTGCGTGTGGAACCGTAATGCCAAGACGCTGTGCTCGGACGTGTCGCCAAAAGTAAACATTCTGGAGACCGGTCACAGAAACCTGCATCGCCGATCGGCGACAGTACGTCCCCACGGGAAACGCGTGTCGGGTCTGATCCAGGCACCGCTCCGGTTAAAAACAGCAAGCAAGAATGGGTACCCTGATGGCCGCCAGCGAATGTGTCTCGGATATCGCCTTCGACCGCGACGATGGCATCGAAGGTGTCGCCGGCGCAGGGAGTGCCAGTGTTGATGACGGCGCCCGCCTGCCGAGTGGGGATTCTCCAGCCATACGTGCGGTCATCGGACTGATTCGCCAGGTCGCCGGGTTTGATTCCACCGTGCTGGTGCTCGGGGAGTCCGGTACCGGCAAGGAAGTCGCCGCCCGCGCCATTCATGAACTCAGCCCGCGGCGCAACCGTCCCTTCGTCGCGGTCAATTGCGGCGCCATTCCGGCCGATTTGCTGGAATCGGAGCTGTTCGGCCACGAGAAGGGGGCCTTCACCGGCGCGATCGCCGCACGCAAAGGCCGTTTCGAGATCGCCGAGGGCGGCACGCTGTTCCTCGATGAGATCGGTGACATGAGCCCTTCGATGCAGGTGAAGCTGCTGCGGGTGCTGCAGGAGAGGGTGTTCGAGCGCGTCGGCAACCACGCGCCGATCCGCTGCAATGTGCGCATCATTGCCGCCACGCACCGCAACCTCGAGGCCTCGATTGCCCAGGGCACCTTCCGCGAGGATCTGTTCCATCGCCTGAACGTCTTTCCGATCGAAATGCCCGCGCTGCGCGAGCGGCGCGAGGACCTGCCAGCGCTGGTGAATGAGTTCGCCGCGCGCAATGCGGCCGAAGGTCGTGGCCTGGTCCGCTTCAGCCCGCGCGCGCTCGCGGCGCTCGGCGTGTACGCCTGGAGCGGCAACGTGCGCGAGCTGTCCAACCTGATCGAGCGCCTCTCGATCGTGCGCGCGGGCCAGAGTGTCGATCTGGCCGATCTGCCGCCGAAGTATCAGCCGCCGAAGGAATGGACCTGTGAGGCGGCGCTCGCTGAAATCGTCGTTGAGCCCGTGCTCGAGTGTGCCGAGCCGGCCCTCAGCGACCGCGACGCGCTGGAACTGCTCGAGTCCGTGCCCGTGGCCCGCAATGCCATTGATCCTTGCGCGCTGCCGGAGCAGGGCATCGATCTGCGCGAGCATCTGCTCGTGATTGAACGGGCGCTGGTGCAGCAGGCGCTCGCGCGCGCCAATGGCACCGTGGCGCAGGCGGCGCGTCTGCTGAATCTGCGCCGCACGACACTCGTGGAGCGTCTTCGCAAGCTGGGATTCACTGAGCCGGCGACGGAAGTTTGACGGCCCGGCCGCGGCCGGCTGCCGCGTGCGTGACCCACGTCACGCTTTAGGAGCACATCAACGCCAGGCACGGCAATTGCATTCCTCCCTGCAGCATCCCTGCAATTGGGGGAATCGATGTCCGAAGCCTACGCACTACAACCTGCCGCCAATATCAACACCCAGAGCGTACCGGAGCCGGTCGCCTGCGCCGCGAGTTCTCAGCATCTGCTCGAGCTGGCGCGCCGTGTAGCAGCCAGCGGTTGCACGGTGTTGATCTGGGGCGAGTCCGGCACCGGCAAGGAGGTGCTCGCCCGCTACATCCATCGGCGCAGTCCGCGCGCCAACGGTCCGTTCGTCGGCGTTAATTGCGCGGCGATCCCGGAGAACATGCTCGAGGCGATGCTGTTCGGCTACGAGCGTGGCAGCTTCACCGGCGCGCACGCGGCCCATCCGGGCAAGTTTGAGCAGGCCCAGGGCGGCACACTGCTGCTCGATGAGGTGACCGAGATGCCGCTCGGACTGCAGGCGAAACTGCTACGCGTGCTGCAGGAGCGCGAAGTGGAGCGACTCGGCGGACGGGAGACCATCAGTCTCGACGTGCGCGTCATCGCCACGACCAATCGGCGCTTGCGCGAGGAGGTTGCCGCGGGGCACTTCCGCGAAGACCTCTACTATCGGCTTAACGTATTCCCGCTCGCGATCGCGCCGCTGCGCCAGCGCCGCGACGATGTATTGCCGCTCGCTATGCAACTGCTCACCGGGCATTGCCGCCCCGGCAACCAGATCCCGGCATTGAGCGCCGAGGCTGCGCACCGTCTGCTCACCTATCCCTGGCCGGGCAACGTACGCGAGCTCGACAACCTGCTGCAGCGGGCGCTGATCCTGCTCAACGGTCCGGTCATCGGTCCCGAGCACATCCAGTTCGAACTCGCCAATGAGGTACCGGCGCTTGAGGCGGCGCCGGCCGCCGAGTGCACCGTCAGCTCGCTGGCCGGCTCGCTTATCCAGGCCGAGCGCGACCTGATTCTCGATGCGCTGAAGAGCGGTCAGGGCAGCCGGCGCGAGGCGGCTGAACGGCTCGGCATCAGCCCGCGCACCCTGCGCTACAAGCTGGCCCGGCTGCGCGAGGCCGGCGTCGAAGTTCCGGCGGCCTGAGGGGAACACCATGAGCCAGATGGCCATAGATCAAGTGTTGGCGCAGATCCGCGCCATGTCTTCGCAGGTGCGTCTCGATGCGCCCAAGCCGATGCCGCTCGGTGGCGCCCAGAGCGCCACTGCCCCGGTAAGCGGACCGAGCGAGTTCGCCTCGATCCTCAAGCAGGGGATCAATGCGGTCAATCAGAGTGAGCAACGCGCCGGTGCGCTTGCGAACGCATTCTCGCGCGGCGTGCCCGGTGTGTCGCTGCCGCAGGTGGTGTTGCAGATGGAGAAGGCGAGCGTGTCCTTTCAGGCATTGACTGAGGTCCGCAACCGTCTGATCACCGCCTACACCGACATTATGAACATGCAGATGTAGTGAGTCGACATGGCCGACGAATCCACTGCCTTGCCCGCGATGCCGGCCCTGCCGGCGAGTCTCCGCCCCCTGCTGCTGCTGCTCGGCATCGCCGCGGCGGTCGCCGCCGGTGTGTGGATCGTGCTGTGGTCACGCGGACCGACTTACAGCCTGTTGTACGCGAACCTCTCGCCGCAGCAGGAAGCACAGGTCGTCCAGGCGTTGCAGGGGGCGCAGATCCCCTATCAGCTCGATCCGACCACTAACGGGGTGGAAGTCCCCGCCCAGCAACTCGATGCGGCGCGTTTGAAGCTCGCCGGTCAGGGCGTTACCCAGGGCGACAGCTTTGCCTCACTCGACAAGGGGTCTGGCTTTGGGGTCAGTCAGTTCATCGAAAACGTGCGCTACCAGCACGCGCTGGAGGCCGAACTGGCGCATACGATCGCCAGCATGCAACAGGTGTCCGCCGCGCGCGTCAACCTCGCCGTGCCGCGCCAGTCGGTGTTTGTCAGCGACCAGACCGCTGCCAGCGCCTCGGTGTTCGTGCAGCTGCGTGCCGGCAGCGTGCTCGGGCCGGAGCAGGTGCAGGCGATCGTGAACCTGGTCGCCTCCAGTGTGCCGGATCTGTCGCCGGCGCATGTCACTGTGGTCGATCAGAACGGTCAGCTGCTGTCCGGACCGCAGGGCAGCGGCGCGTACGCGATGGATGAGCGAAATTTCGATCTCGTGCACCGCATCGAGAACGAGGACTCGCGGCGTATCGTCGCGCTGCTCACACCCCTGGTGGGCCCCGGTCTGGTCCACGCCGATGTCGTCGCGGAGCTGAATCTCGGCACCCGCGAGCAGGCCCAGGAACTCTATAAGCCGAATAGCCAGATCGTACGCAGCGAACAGATTTCCGAGCAGAGCGGCGGCGCCGGCGGACCCGGTGGCGTACCCGGCTCGCTCTCGAATGAGCCGCCCGCGCCGGGTGTCCTGGCGCCACCGGCACAGGCTAAGCCGAGCGCGGCAGCGGCCAAGGGAAGTCCGCACTCCACGGGCGCAGCGGCCACCGCGAACGCCACGGGCAAGCCTGCCGCAAGTGCTCCGGTCGGCGTAGTCTCGCCGGTCCCGGGCGCCCCCGGCGCACCCGGCGGTGCCGGCGTCCTCTCGAGCAACGTCACCCGCAATTACGACATCGACCGCACTCTGGCCTACTCGCGTCAGCCACCCGGTCAGATCCGCCGTCTCACCGTGGCGGTGCTGGTCGGGTACCGCACGGTCAAGGGAGCCAACGGTAAGGTGACCCAGGTGCCGCTCTCGGCCCAGGAACTGACGCGCATCACTCAACTGGTGAAGGATTCGGTCGGCTACAACGCCGCACGGGGCGACAGCGTGAGCGTCGTCAATGAGCCGCTTGATCTGCCGCATACCTCGGGCGGAACGTTCCAGTCAGCTCCCCTGTGGGAGCGGCCGATCTTCTGGAGCCTGCTGAAGATTGCCGCCGGTCTGATCGGGGTCGTCGTACTGGTCGTGGCTGTGCTGCGTCCCCTGGTGCGTTCGCTGCTCACGCCGGCCCGGCCGCTGGCGGTTGCGGTAGGACAGATCGGTTCCGACGGGCTCACCGACGGTGCACCGCACGCTCAGAAAGAGGCGGTGGTCAAGGCGCTCTCGCACGAGCAGCAGCTCGCCAATGCGCGGGCCATGGTGGGGCAGGATCCCAAGCGCGTCGCGCAGCTGGTGCGTGGTTGGGTAGGCAACGATGACTGAGCGCAATGCCAAAGATGCCGCGCGCAGTGGCACTGAGCGGGCGGCCATCCTGCTGCTGACGCTCGGGGAGGGCGAGGCGGCCCAGGTGCTCAAGCACATGGGCGCGAAGGAAGTCCAGCGCATCGGCGCGGCGATGGCGCGCCTCAGCAACGTCTCGCTCGATGAGGTGCAGGGCGTTATCACCGAATTCACTGCGAGCGTCGAGCGGCAGACCTCGGTGGGCGTCGGCGCCGATGAGTTTCTGCGCAAAGTGCTGGTCGATGCCCTCGGAGCGGACAAGGCCGAGAGCATCATCGACCGCATCAGCATCGGCCGCAGCACCAAGGGACTCGAGGCGCTGAAATGGATGGATCCGCGCGCGGTGGCGGAACTCATTCGCCTTGAGCACCCCCAGACCATTGCCATCGTGCTCGCCTACCTCGATCCGGATCAGGCCGCCGAGGTGCTGACGCTGTTGCCGGCCAACATGCGCTCGGAAGTGGTCGCGCGCATCGCGCTGCTCGATGGGGTGCAGCCGAGCGCACTCAGTGAGCTCGATGACATCATCGAGAAGCAATTCGCAGGCAAATCAAGCGGCAAGACGTCCGTGCTCGGCGGCGCCAAAGCGGCTGCCAATATCATCAATTTCCTCGAGCCGAGCCAGGAGAGCGTTCTGATGGAGCAGGTCGCCAAGAGCGACGAGGCGCTGGCCGCGCGCATCGAGGAGCTGGTGTTCGTATTCGACAACCTGCTCGATCTGGATGACCGTGGAATGCAGGAGCTGCTGCGCCAGGTGTCGAGCGATCAGCTGTTGCTTGCCCTGAAGGGCACCGATGAACCTTTGAAGGAGAAAATGTACAAGAACATGTCGCAGCGCGCCGCGGAAATGCTCAAGGACGATCTGGAAGCCAAGGGCCCGGTACGCGTCTCGGAAGTCGAAGGCGCACAGAAGGAAATTCTCAAGCTCGCCCGCAAGCTCGCTGAAGCCGGCACCATCGCGCTCGGCGGCAAGGGAGAGCAGTTTGTCTGAGCGGCGGGAACGATTCACCGGTACCGCGGCGGTCGAGCGCTGGCAGTTGCCCGAGGTCAGCGGGCCGGTCATCGAACTCGCCGATGCACGGCGACGCGATGACAATGAGCTGCGTCATGCGCAGCAGCAAGCCGAAGCGCGCGGCTACCAGGCGGGCATGGAGCGCGCCGATGCTGAACTGCGCGCGCGTCTGGCGGCACTCGATGAGCGCGTGCAGCGTCTCGATGCACTCCTCGCGCAGCTCGCCCGGCCACTCGAGTCGCTCGATGCCGAGGTCGAGTACGAACTGGTCGAACTCGCCCTCGCGGTCGGCAAGCAGCTGGCGCGGCGGGAGCTGCGCACCGAGCCGGCGCAGATCATCGCAATTGTGCGTGAATCGCTCGCGCAGCTGCCGTTGGCAGCCCGCGAGATACGCGTGCAACTGCATCCGGAGGACGCCAAGACGGTGCGCGAGCGCCTGGGCGCAGGTAGTGGTGAGCGTGCCTGGAGCCTGGTCGAGGATCCGACCGTGACCCGCGGGGGTTGCATCGTGCAGAGCGAGGCGTCCCGGGTCGATGCGCGCATGGAGAGTCGCATTGCGGCCATCGCCGCCAATGCACTCGGCGATGAACGCACGGCAGATCGCGCCGCTGCCGCGGAGGCACCATGAGCGACGTCGTGCCGCTGAAACGCGCCGCTGCCTGGAGCGCCGGATTGCGCCGTACCCGGCTTGCGGTCGGACAGACCGAAGCGCCGCCGCTTGAAGGCAGTCTGACGCGCATGGTGGGCTTGACGCTCGAGGCCGCCGGATGTCAGGCCGCGGTCGGCGACTATTGCGACGTGATTGCTGGAGACGGCTCAGTTATCGAATCGGAGGTCGTTGGCTTTGCCGGCGACCGGCTCTATCTGATGCCTGCCGGTGATGCGCATGGACTCGGTCCGAACGCGCGCGTCATTCCGCGCCGGCACGCCGGGACGGTGCACGTCGGGGAGCAACTGCTCGGGCGCATCGTCGACGGTAGCGCCCAACCTCTCGATGGACTCGGTCCCCTTGGCTGCACCGACACGGTCCGTCTCACCGGGCGGCCGATCAACCCGTTGGCGCGCCAGCCGATCAGCGCTCCGCTCGATGTCGGGGTGCGCGCGATCAATTCGCTGCTGACCATCGGTCGTGGGCAGCGCGTCGGCCTGTTCGCCGGCAGCGGCGTCGGCAAGAGCATGCTGCTCGGCATGATGGCCCGCTACACCAGTGCGCAGGTGATCGTCGTCGGCCTGATCGGCGAGCGCGGCCGCGAGGTCAAGGAGTTCGTCGAGCGCATTCTCGGTCCGCAGGACCGTACCCGTGCGGTGGTAGTGGCCGCGCCGGCGGATGCACCTCCGCTGACGCGTTTGCGCGGCGCGTGGCTGTCCACGGCGATCGCGGAGTATTTCCGCGATCGGGGCGCAAATGTGTTGCTGTTGATGGATTCGCTGACGCGCTTCGCCCAGGCCCAGCGCGAGATTTCCCTCGCGATCGGCGAGGCACCCGCCACCAAGGGCTACCCGCCCTCGGTGTTCGCGCGCCTGCCGCAGCTGGTCGAGCGTGCTGGTAATGGCGCCGAAGGCAGCGGATCGATCACTGCGTTCTACACCGTGCTCACCGAAGGCGACGATCAGAACGATCCGATCGCTGATTCGGCTCGCGCCATCCTTGACGGACATATCGTGTTGTCGCGGCGGATCGCGGAAGGTGGCCATTACCCTGCCATCGACATCGAAGCATCCGTCAGCCGTGTGATGAATGAAATTGTCTCGCCGGCACATTTTGCGAGCGCGCGGCAGTTCCGCCAGATTCTCTCCACCTATCAGCAGCATCGTGATCTGGTGGCGATCGGCGCCTACCAGCGCGGCAGCGATCCGCGTGTTGATCAGGCCATCAATCGCTGGCCGCGAATGCAGCAGTTTCTCCAGCAAGACGTGCATGAGCGTGTGGATCTCGGGGCGAGCTTGGGCGCCCTCGAGAGTGTGCTCGCGGAAGGAAATTGATGAAAAAGACACAACGGATCGACATGGTGCAACGCGTGGTCGATGACCATGAGCGCCAGCGCGCCGAAGCGCTCGCGGTGTGCGAGCGTCAAGTGAGCGAGGCGCAGGCGAGGTTGCAGGAACTCGAGGGCTATCGCAGCGCGTATATGCAGGAATTTGCGCGCCGTGCGCAGACGGGTCTGAATGGCGCCGGCGTGCGCGAATATCAGGTCTTTCTCTGTCGCCTGGACGAGGCTCTGCAGCATCAGGCGCGGATTGTCACGCAGGCCGAGACGGCGCGCAGCACGGAGCTGGAGAATTGGCGCGGCGCTGCACGGCGTGCTGCTGCGGTCGAAACTGTCGCCGAGCACTGGCGGGCCGAGGAGCGGCGCGTGCAAGAGCGGCGCGACCAGAATGAAACGGACGAACGATCGCAACAGTCCTGGAGTCGACGGAGCTCACTGCGTGTCCCCTGAATCTATCCTTTCAGTCGGAGTGTCGGGCGCCAATGCCCCGGCCGGTCCGTCGTCACAGGGTCCGGCGGTAGGTCCGGTGTTGGGCGCCGGCGACTCCGGCGGCGCCGGCAGCATCGGTTCGGGCGATGGGGCCGGCGCCTCGAGTCCGTCCGGCACGGCCAACGCACAGCGGGGCGCACCGGCGCCGAGCGCCCCAGAGCCTGGCGCACCGCAGTACAGCGGGCGCAGCAAGAGCGCTGCGGCGCCGCCTCGCGCGCGCAGCGGTACGCAGGCGAAGAACAGTGCACCGACGGGGAAGAATTTCTCTCAGGCGCTCGCGCAGTCGCTCGCGGCGCCCGCGAAGACCCCGGCGGCGGCGCTCGTTGGCAAGACCGCCAAGCCCGCGACGCTCCCGGTAGACAAGGCGCGCCCGTCTGATCCGGTCAGCGCGGCGATGGTGCTGATGGCTCAGGCGGTGCCGGTCACCGCGGTCATCACGCCCGCGGCCACTGCGGGCAAGACATCAGCGTCGGCTGCGATGCAGGCCGATGGCGCGAGCCACATCACTTCGTCCACTCTCGCTGCCGAGAGTGCGGCGCACAAATTGATCCAGACCAAGACCCAGATGCAGCTCCCGGCTGCCGAAGCGCACGCCGCGCCGGCGCCCGCGGGGCCGAGTGGCAGTGCCGCGCAAATGGTCAGCGCCGGTCAGTTCGCCGCCGGTTTGCATTCCGCGGCACGCGCGGAGGCTGCGGTGCCGAGCGCGGCGCTGAGTGCGCCAGTCGGCTCAAGTGGTTGGAACGAACAGCTAGGCACGCAGCTGACCTGGATGGTGAGCAAAGGCGTGCAGAACGCGTCGCTGCAAATGGCGCCGCAGCATCTCGGTCCGGTGCAGGTGAGCATCTCGGTGCACCGCGGGCAGGCGAGCGTGTGGTTCGGGGCGGCGCAGCCGGAAACCCGTCAGGCGCTCTCGCAGGCGCTGCCGCAGCTGCGCGCCATGTTTGCCCGTCAGGGCCTCGCCCTCACCGATTCGGGCGTGTCGCAGAATGCACCGCGGGATTCACGTCCGACGGTGCGACCGGCGGTCAGTGCGGTGGGCGAGGCCGTCCCGGCAGACGGCACTGCCGGGACGGTCAGCGTGGGACTGGCCGGTGCCGGTCTGATCGACACCTACGCCTGAGGCGTGCCGAGGCGCTCAACCCGGCTGTTTCGGTCCGTGCCGACCGGCGATCTGGCGCCGATGACGGCGGAAGGCGATTTTGGCGAGGATGCCCGAGAGTGCGTCATCGAGGGGCGCAAAGCGCACTTCGATCTCCCCGGCGGGCGACACGGTGGTGACCTCGGCGGCGAACCGCAGCGGTTGCGCCACGCACTCGTGCAGATAGATCTCCAGGTGGCCGCGCGTCCCGATCGACGGCGGCGCCTCAACGGCCCGCCAGAGTGCGCCGCGGGCATTGAACCGCAGCGGTATCGGCCGTGGTCGCGGGCGATTGACCGCGAGCAGCTGGCCGACCAACCCCAGCAGCAGCGTCATCTTGCGGTCCAGGCGCTGAATATCTGCCGCCAGAGGCGCCGTCTCGTCGGGCTTCTCGACCACACCGTGATCTTCCAACGCGTCCCAGGCCTGCAGCACCTGCAGGTTGCGCTCGGCGAGCGCGGCGGCCGCAGCCGGGTGGGGCGCCTGTTCGTCCCAGTGCAGGGGTAGCACGTCCTCGACGGCGAGTTCTTCGTACAGAACGATGGTATCGGCGGTGTCGATCATGATCCGTCGGTGGCCCCGACCGGTTATCGCTCAGCCGGCGTTCGGCAGCGAGCTGACCCGCGGTGGGTTGCGCGCTTCTTCGTAGAAGAACCGGCGGACCCGCATGGCCTGCTCCAGCCGTCCCCGGCGCACGTAGGTCTGGTAGAGCAGATCCTTCATCACCTCCAGCAGCACCCCCGCCTCATGGCTCTGCAGCAGCGGGATGCCGGGTCGGGGGTCCGAAGCGATGCCGAACAGCACGCTGCGGATTTTTGCGAACGTCTCCGGGGCGAGCGCGGCGATGTCGCGCACTTCGTTCAGCGCATCGAACAGTCTGAGTTTGCCGGCTTCGCCGAGATCGCTGAACAGTGCCTGGGCGGTGCGCCGGCACATCGAGGCAAATGCATTGTAGGCGCCTCCGGAGAAACACAGCAGGGCTTCCTTGAAGAGCAGCTCCACGTCCTCCGGCAGGTGGGTGCAGTCGAATCGTTCGCGTGCGCGTTCCACCTCGGCGAACTGGGGCGCCAGTTCGATGCGCGTTGGGGCATAGGCGCGGGCGGTGAAGCGCAGGAAGATCGGCGCCAGGCACGCATCGCAGCGGAACACCACGCCGATCTGCGCCGGGCGGTAGGACTGCAGCTCCTGGAAGCGCGGGATCGCGATCGGGCTGATGTGCGCGACGGCCTGGCAATGCGGGCAGGTGAGCACCAGGCGCGTGCCGTGCTCGCAGATCAGGCGGCTTTCCGAGTCGATATGAGGCACGGTGGCGCTACGCTGCTCTTGGTCTGATAGCCACAGCCGGTTCATGATCATAACCCACCTGCGCCCGGATTGCCCTCGTGCTCGTACGGGGGTCTGGCAGTGCGGCGACCGCCCGTCTATCCCCCGCCGATCAGGTGGGCCAGATCGCGCAGCACGCGCGGCAACCCGATGTCGCTGCGCGCCAGCAGGTAGCGTGTCTCCCACTGCGGTTCGAAGCGCTCGAAATACGGACGCATCTGCTCCAGGCGCTCGAAGTGTTCTCCGTGGGTGAACACGAGCCGCTCGGCCTGCTGCCAGGCTGGGGCAAGCATCGCGCCTTCCGGGTCGGCGAGCGGCACCAGGCCGAGGTTGGCCCAGCGATAGCCCTGCGCGCGCGCCCACAACAGCGTCTCGATCAGCAGGTAGCTCGTGGTACCGATGGGCGCCTGCGGCAGCACCCGGATGAAATCGAAGGTGATCTCCTCCCGATCGCCGGCGGGCCAGAGGTTGGCGAAGGCGATCGGCTCGGCGCCGCGGCGAATCACCGCCAGGGGAAATCGCTGCAGGTAGTGCGTGGAGAAATGTCCGACCGCAAAGCGCCGCTCGCCGGTGGCATGGCGCGCCAGCCAGGCTTGCGCGACGCTGCGCAGCGCGCTCAGCAGCGGTGCCGGCGGGGGGGCGGCATGGGCCTCGAAGGACAGGCCCGCGCGATGCGCGTACTGCACGGCGTGGCGCAGGCCGGCGCGCTGCGCTCCGATGAGCGAGAGGTGTTCCAGCCGCACCCGTGCCTGCGCGCCGATGGGCAATGCGGCGAGACCGAGGTCTTCGTAGGCTCCGAGCCACGCGCTGCCGGCCTGGAAGAACACCGGTTCGCCGCCGTGGCGGTCGGCGATCTGGCAGAAACGCCACAGCAGCTCCTCGCCCCCGGCGCGCTCCCCGACCGGATCCCCGAGTGCGATCCAGCTGCGTCCGGCGACCTGGTAGGCGAGGAACGCCGCGCCGGTGTCGGCGAACAGCAGACGCTTGTCACCGCTCAAGGCGGCATTGGCGAGGCTGTGTGCGCTGTGCTCGATCAGCTGCTGCGCGCGGGTGAGGTCCGCGCCGCTCGCCTCGGCGGGCTCCGCTGGCGCCGGCCGCAGGAGGTTGACCGCGATGAACCCGGCGGCGAGCAGTGTCGCGGGCAGCACCGCGGCGAGCCGCGCAGGCGCTGCGGCCTGCGCCGCGCCGTGCTGCGTCAGCAGTCCGATCCACACACTCAGCACCAGCACGCCGCCGACCGCCCAGAGCCATGCCGGCGTGAACCGCTCTTCGATGAGCGCGCTTGGCCGATAGAACGCATCGCGCCCGAGCCACAGTACCAACAGCACCAGCGCCAGGAGCGGGGCCTGCTCGACGAACAGACCCTGAGCGGGCGAGAGCGCAATGGCGAATACCAGCAGCCGCCAAGCCAGCGCGTGTGCCGAGCGCACGCGCCGGAACAGTGCGCGCGACAGCAGCATCAGTGCGCCGCCGGCGAGGCTCGCGGCAAGGCCGGCAAGCCGCGGCACCGTCTCGGGCAGGGTGCGTCCGAGCAGCGGGATGTGCACCGCGAGCGGTGGCCACAGCGCGGCGACCACGAGCAGTGCGCCGGCGAGAAATACCAGCGACCCGGCGATCTGTGGCGCGAGGGGTGTCACATAGATCGCCGCGTGGGCGCGCGCCCGTGCCAGCTCGCCGCGGCGCGAGCGGATTTCCTGCCAGCCGAACAGCGCCGACCCGATCAGCAGCGGCGCGAGGTAGTACACCGCGCGGAACGCGAGCAGCGCCCCGAGCACCGATGCGGTGGGCGCGCCGCGCAGGGCGAGCAGCATCACGGTCTCGAACACCCCGATGCCGCCGGGTACGTGACTGAGGATGCCGGCCGACAGGGCGATCACGTAGCTGCCCATAAACGGCGCGAGCCGTATGTGCGCGCTTGGGGGCAGCAGCCACCACAGCACCGAGCCCTCGACGCTCAGATCAATCATGCTGAGCAGCGTCTGTCCGGCGCCGAGGGCGAAGCCGGGCGCGCGCAGCGCCCAGCCGCGGATCTCAATGGCGCGCTGCGAGACTCCGGCCCAGATCAGATAGGCGCATACGGCCAGCAGCAGCGCCACGCCGACCAGTTCGGTCCAGCGGATCGGAACACCGAGTGCGGTGGCGGCGAAACGCGGGGCGAAGGTGAATGAAAGACCCGCGATGCAGGTCAGGCCGAGCGCGATCGATACGCTGTAGAAGACCGTGATGGCGGCCACTTCGACCGCGCTGATCGCGGTCGCCGCGTACAGGCGCATCCGCACCGCACCGCCGGTGAGCGCGGAAAAACCGAGGTTGTGTCCGAACACCGCGGCGATGAACGCGGTAAACAGTACCCGCCCGTAGTGCAGTCGCTTGCGCACATAGCGCAGCGCCAGCACATCGTAGCCGCTGATCAGGCAGTAACTGGCCGCGGTGAGCGCAAGTGCCACCAGCACGTGCGTGCGCGGGATGCTGCGCAGATGCGAGAGGATGTCGGCCGGACGCAGCCGCGCGAACTCGTGGTGCAGCACGAGTCCGGCGGCAGCGAGCACCAGCAGTGCCGCGAGTGGTCCGATCCAGCGCAGCCACTCGAGCAGGCGCGATGCGCGCTCACCCGAGTGTGCGGCCGGTGTCGCGGCCACTAGCGCCTCCCGGCTCCCGACGCGGCGCAGTGTGCCCCCAGGTGCGCAACGCTGCTTGGCACGACGGGCGGTCGCACGTCAGCGGGTCAACGGTTTGTAGCGGATCCGATGCGGCTGCGCGGCCGCATCGCCCTTGCGTCGTTTGAAGTCCTCGACGTACTCCTGGTAATTGCCCTCGAACCACACCACCTGCGAGTCGCCCTCGAAGGCCAGGATATGCGTGGCGATGCGGTCAAGAAACCAGCGGTCGTGCGAGATCACGACGGCGCAGCCGGGGAAGTTCACCAGCGCTTCCTCCAGCGCGCGCAGCGTCTCGACGTCAAGATCATTCGTCGGTTCATCGAGCAGCAACACGTTGCCGCCGGCGCTGAGCACCTTGGCGAGGTGTACGCGGTTGCGCTCTCCGCCGGAGAGTTCCCCGATGGTCTGCTGCTGCTGCGCGCCCTTGAAATTGAAGCGCCCGACGTAGCTGCGCGAGGGAGTCTCGTAATTGCCGACTTTGATCATGTCGAGGCCGCCGGAGATCTCCTCCCAGACGCTCTTGCGGTCATTGAGCGACTGACGCGACTGATCGACGTAGGCGAGCTTCACCGTCGGGCCGATGCGGATCTGGCCGGCGTCCGGCTGCTCGGCGCCCGTCAGCATGCGAAACAGCGTGGTCTTGCCCGCGCCATTCGGTCCGATGATCCCGACGATGCCACCGGGCGGCAGGCTGAAGGACAGGTTGTCGATCAGCAGCCGATCGCCAAAGCCCTTGCGCAGGCCCTCGGCCTCGATCACTTGATCCCCGAGCCGCTCCCCGGGCGGGATGTAGATCTCGTTGGTCTCGTTGCGCTGCTGGAATTCCTTCGAGGCGAGTTCCTCGTAGCGCTGCAGGCGCGCCTTGCTCTTCGCCTGCCGTGCTTTGGGGTTCTGGCGCACCCACTCCAGTTCGTGCTCGAGCGTCTTGCGCAGCGCCTCGCGCTCACGCTCCTCGACGCGCAGCCGCTGCTCCTTCTGCTCCAGCCACGAGGAATAGTTGCCATGCCAGGGGATGCCATGGCCGCGGTCGAGCTCCAGGATCCACTCCGCGACATTGTCGAGGAAGTAGCGGTCGTGGGTGACGGCGATGACGGTGCTCGGGTACTGCTCGAGATACCGTTCGAGCCAGGCGATGGATTCGGCATCGAGATGGTTGGTTGGCTCATCGAGCAGCAGCATGTCCGGTGCGGACAGCAGCAGCCGGCAGAGCGCGACGCGGCGCTTCTCGCCGCCGGAGAGCGTAGCGATCCGCTCGTCCCAGGGCGGCAGGCGCAGTGCGTCCGCGGCGATATCGAGCTTGCGCTCCAGTTCCCAGCCGCCGGCCGCGTCAATTGCATCCTGCAGGCGCGCCTGCTCGGCGAGCAGATCGTTCATCTGCTCGTCGCTCATCGGCTCGGCGAAGCGCTCGCTCAGCTGATTGAACGCCTCGACCAGCCCGAGCGTCTCGCCGACCCCTTCCATCACGGTGGCGCGCACGTCCTTGTCCGGATCGAGCTTGGGCTCCTGCGGCAGATAGCCGATGCGGATCCCGTTCTGGGGGCGCGCCTCGCCGTCGATCTCGGTATCGATCCCGCCCATGATGCGCAGCAGTGTCGATTTGCCCGAGCCGTTCAGGCCGAGCACGCCGATCTTGGCGCCAGGGAAGAAGGAGAGGCTGATGTCGCGCAGGATGACGCGCTTAGGCGGCACCACTTTCGACACCCGATTCATCGTGTAAATGTATTGGGCCATGCAATCTCTGCTGCGGCTTGGGGGGGCGGCCGGGGCAACGGCTGCACCCGGGGCAATACCCCATTATCGCCCGAGTGGGCCGGGCTTGGGCAGAGGGCGTTCGGCCGCGCCGGCCGAGCCGCCTGATGCGCGGCACCTGCTGGCCTGCGGGCGCTCCGGTACAATCCACGCTCCTGCCGCGCCCGGCAGGGCCCCCAGCGCAGGCGATTCGCGCCCAGCATCAGAGGCTTTGCATGTTCGACACATCCCAGGATATCCGCAGTTTTGACCCCGAGCTGGCCCAGGCGCTCGATGGCGAGCGACGCCGGCAGGAAGATCACATCGAGTTGATCGCCTCCGAGAACTACGCCAGCCCCCGTGTGCTGGAGGCCCAGGGCTCGGTGCTGACCAACAAGTACGCCGAGGGCTATCCGGGCAAGCGCTACTACGGTGGCTGCGAATACGTCGACATCGCCGAGCGGCTGGCCATCGAGCGGGCCAAGAAGCTCTTCGGCGCCGCCTATGCCAACGTTCAGCCGCACTCCGGCTCGCAGGCCAATGCCGCAGCGTACTTCGCGCTGATTCAGCCGGGTGATGCGATCCTCGGGATGAGCCTGGATCACGGCGGACACCTCACGCACGGGGCACGCGTGAACTTTTCCGGGAAGTTTTTCCGCGCCGCGCAGTACGGGATCCGTGCCGAGACTGGCGAGATTGACTACGAGCAGGTGGAGCGGCTCGCCGCCGAGCACCGGCCGAAGATGATCATCGCAGGCTTCTCCGCCTACTCGCGCGTGGTCGACTGGGCGCGGTTTGCCGAGATCGCCAAGAGTGTCGGCGCCTATCTGGTGGTGGACATGGCACACGTGGCGGGCCTGGTGGCCGCCGGGGTGTATCCGAGTCCTCTGCCGCACGCCGATGTCGTCACGACCACCACCCACAAGACGCTGCGGGGGCCGCGTGGCGGTCTGATCCTCGCGCGCGCCAACGAGGAGATCGAGAAGAAGCTCAATTCGCTGGTATTCCCCGGCACTCAGGGCGGTCCGCTGATGCACGTCATCGCGGCCAAGGCGGTGGCGTTGCTGGAGGCGCTGCAGCCGCAGTTCATCGATTATCAACGCCAAGTGCTGGCCAACTCGCGCGCCATGGCAGCGCGGCTCGCCCGGCGCGGCTATGACATCGTGTCCGGTGGTACCGACAACCATCTGTTCCTGCTCAGTCTGATCGGCCGGGACATCACCGGCAAGGATGCCGATGCGGCGCTCGGCAAGTCCAACATCACGGTGAACAAGAACGCGGTACCCAACGATCCGCGTCCGCCCTCGGTGAGCAGCGGACTGCGTTTGGGTACCCCGGCGGCCACCACTCGCGGCTTCAAGGAAGCCGAGATCGAGAAGGTGGCCGACCTGGTGGCCGACGTGCTCGATGCGGCCGGCGACGCGGCGGTCATCGAGCGCGTGCGCGCGCAGGTGCTCGAACTCTGCGGCCGCTTCCCGGTGTACGGCCCGCGCTGAGGCTGGTCCGGACCGCCGACGGTAGGCCGAACATGCATTGCCCGTTCTGCGGTCACGTCGAGACCAAGGTCACCGATTCGCGGCTTGCCAGCGACGGGGCGCAGATCCGCCGCCGGCGCGAGTGTCTGGCCTGCGGTGAGCGGTTCACGACCTTCGAAACCGCCGAGCTGGTCATGCCGATGGTCGTCAAGGGCGATCGGCGCCGCGAGCCGTTCGATGAGGCCAAGCTGCGTGCGGGCATGGAAAAGGCGCTGGAGAAACGGCCCGTGGCCCGTGCAGCGATCGACGCTGCGGTGAGTCACGTCGCCCACAAGGTGCGCACGCAGGGGGAGCGGGAAATCCCCTCCGGTGCGATCGGAGAGCTGGTCATGGAAGAGTTGCGCCAGCTCGATGAGGTCGCCTACGTACGCTTCGCATCGGTGTATCGGCACTTCGAGGATATTGAGGCGTTTCACGAGGAAATCCGCAAGCTGCGCGATGCACGCCCAGCGCCGCCGCGCGCGCGCAAGCGCGCCGCGCCGCCGCCCGCACCGCGGCGCGAGCAGCTCTCGCTGCTGCCACCGGAGCCTGATGAGCCGGATACGACCGGCCACGACGCATGAGCGAGGAGCCGTTTTCCGCGTTCGACTGTCGCGCGATGGCCCGAGCGCTCGAGCTGGCTGCGTTCGGTCTGCAGACCGCGCATCCGAACCCGCGAGTCGGCTGCGTCATCGCGCGCGGCGAGCAGATCATCGGAGAAGGCTGGCATGTGCGTGCCGGGGAACCCCACGCGGAGGTTCATGCGCTGCGCGCGGCGGGCGCTGCTGCGTCGGGCGCTACGGCATACGTCACGCTCGAACCTTGCAGTCATCACGGCCGTACGCCGCCCTGCGCTCAGGCGCTGCTCGATGCCGGCATCGGGCGCGTTGTATTCGCACTTGAGGATCCGAACCCCCGGGTCAATGGCGGGGGGGCGCGACTGCTGCGTGAACGTGGTGTGCCGGTGCAGTCGGGTCTCCTGCAGACTGAAGCGGCCGAGCTTAATGCGGGATTCCTCAAGCGGATGCGGACGGGGCGTCCCTGGGTGCGGGTGAAGCTCGCCATGAGCCTCGATGGCCGTACGGCCCTCGCCGATGGGCAGAGTCACTGGATCACGGGACCGGCTGCGCGCCAGGACGTGCAGCTCTGGCGGGCCCGCAGTGGCGCCGTGCTGACCGGCATCGGCACGGTGCTCGCCGACGATCCGCGCCTCGATGTCCGCCTGGAAGACCCGCCCGGCGGTGCCCGTCCACCGCAGTTGCGGGTCGTGCTCGACTCGCAGTTGCGCACATCGCCGCAGGCCCGGCTGTTCTCGGTCCCGGGGCCGGTCCTGGTGGTGGCTGGCGCACCGCTGCCGGCCGAGACGCAGGCCTATGCCCGCCGCCGCGCCGCGCTCGAAATGCACGCAACCGTTGAAACACTGCCGACCGCCGCCGCCGGGCGGGTTTCGCTGGCGGCGCTGCTCGGGGCGCTGGGACATCGCGAAATCAATGAGTTGTGGGTCGAGTCCGGGCCGACACTGGCCGGCGCTTTGCTGGCGGAAGGTTGGGCGGACGAACTGATCCTGTACGTGGCGCCGCGGCTGCTGGGGCCGCAGGGCCGGCCGCTTGCGCTCCTGCCGGCGCTTGAGCGGCTGCAGGACTCGGCCTGGTTTGACATCATCTCGAGCGAGCCGATCGGCGCGGATCTGCGCGTGCGCCTGCGGCCGCGACGGCCTTCCCAAGAGGACAACTGAAGTGTTCACCGGAATCGTTCAGGAAATGGGGCGTTTGGTCGAGCGCGAGAAGCGCGATGGCGACCACCGCATGGGATTCACGTTCGGACGGATCGACCCGGCGGCGCTGCGCGTCGGGGATAGCCTCTGCGTGCAGGGCTGTTGCCTCACCGTGGTGGAGCTGCAAGAGGACACCGTCCGAGCCGATGTGTCGCGTGAGACGCTGAGGCTGACCACGCTCGGTCAATTGGCTATCGGCGCGCACGTTAATCTGGAACCGGCGCTGAAGGCCGGTGATGCGCTCGGCGGCCACTTGCTGAGCGGCCACGTCGATGGTCTGGGGCAGATCGTGGAGATCGCCGAGGAGGCCCGCTCCTGGCGCATGGACATTGCGCTTGCCGAGGATGAACTCGCACGGTACGTTGCGCGCAAAGGCTCGATCGCCATCGATGGTGTGAGTCTCACGGTCAATCTCGTGCGTGGCACCACGTTCCGTGTGAACCTGATTCCGCACACACGCGAGGTGACGACGCTGGGCAGACTTCAGCCTGACGATTACGTGAATATCGAAATCGACCTGATTGCGCGCTACGTGGAGCGGCTGCTCGCCACGGGCCGGGACGGGGCCTGATGGACCGTACGCCGTGCCGGCTGCGCCTCTTTGCAGTCACGCTTGCGCTCTCGGTGGCTGCGGCCAGCGCGGCGGTCCCACGCATCGGACAGCCTGCTCCGGCGCTGATCGTGCGCGAACTCAGCGGCCGCACATTCGATCTGGCCCGGGACCGCGGTCGGGTGGTGTTGGTCACTTTCTGGGCCACCTGGTGCTCGCCGTGCCACGCCGAGATGCCGGTGTTGCAGTCGTTCTATCGGCGCTTCCACCGGCGTGGCGTGGCGTTGATTGCGCTCAGCATCGATCGGGCTGCAAGCCGCGCGCACATCGAGCAGGCGCTGCGCGGATTCACCTATCCGGCGGCACTCGCCCGCTCGGCCCGGGCGGACGGATTCGGCGAGCCGCTGGCAGTGCCAATGACCTATGTCATCGATGCCCGTGGGGTGATCCGGGCGCGGCTGCTTGGCGGGCTGACGGGGGTCACCGCCGACCAGCTTCAGGCCGTCGTGCTGCCTTTGCTCAAAGCGGAGCACCCGCCGCGGGGCTAGCGTCCGGCGCCGGGGGAGGCGGGCCGCACGGTATACTAGCGGACCCAACGCACCAGGCCGCGCGCGATGTCCAAAGTCCTCCCCCTCTCCGGTAAGGCCCCGCCGCCCGGCGTCAAATTGAACAGCGTCGAGGAAATCCTCGCCGACCTGCGAGCCGGGCGCATGGTCATCATCATGGACGACGAGGATCGCGAGAACGAGGGTGACCTGATCATGGCGGCCGAGTGCGCCACGCCCGAGGCGGTCGCCTTCATGATCCGCCACACCAGCGGAATTCTCTGCGTGCCCATGGAGGAGGCGGGGCTCGAGCGGCTGGAGCTGCCGCAGATGGTCACCCACAACAGCGAGGCGCATCGCACCGCGTTCACCGTTTCGGTGGACGCCGTCGAGGGTACCACCACCGGGGTGTCCTCCAGCGACCGTGCGGTCACGATCCGCGCCCTCGCCCGCGCCGAGGCGCGGGCGGCCGATTTCGCCCGTCCCGGGCACATCTTTCCGCTGCGTGCGCGACGCGGCGGGGTACTGGTGCGCACCGGTCACACCGAGGCGGCCGTGGACCTGTGCCGCCTCGCCGGCCTGCAGCCGGTGGGGGTGATTTCCGAGCTGATGAACGAGGATGGCTCGATGGCGCGGCGCGAGCAGCTGCACGCCTTTGCCGTGGCGCACGGCCTGAAGATCGGCACCATTGCCGACCTGATCCGCTACCGCCTGCGCAACGAACGCTCCGTGGTACGCCTGTCCGAGCAGCCAGTCGGTACCGAATTCGGCGATTTTCGCCTGTTCGCCTATGAGGACCGCGTGGGCGAAGAGGTCCATCTGGCGCTGGTCCGCGGGACGCTCGAGGGACCCGAACCGCCGCTGGTGCGTGTGCACCTGGCTGATCCGCTGCGCGATCTGCTCGGCATCCGCGCCGATCCGCTCGCCTGGACGCTGCGGGCAGCGATGCAGCGCATTGCGAGCGCTGGCTCCGGCGTGATCGTGATTCTGCGCGAGCGCGAGGCGCCGAACGATCTGCTCGATTCGGTCCGCTCACTCGGCGCGCCGCCCGAGGCCGACGGCTCGGCCCGTGCCGCCCGCCGGGACGGGGGCGTGCTGAAGACCTTCGGCATCGGCGCGCAGATCCTGAAGGACCTCGGCGTGCGGCGGATGCGCGTGCTGTCGGCGCCGAAGCAAATTCACGGCATCTCGGCCTTCGGGCTGGAAATTGACGGGTACGTCGGAGAAGACGCGTGAGCACCGTGCGACTCATCGAAGGACAGTGCACTGCCC
The DNA here is from genome assembly GCA_021838635.1 of Pseudomonadota bacterium. Lineage (GTDB taxonomy): Bacteria > Pseudomonadota > Gammaproteobacteria > Steroidobacterales > Steroidobacteraceae > 13-2-20CM-66-19. Next base: position 54,229 of record JAKCDC010000005.1, on the reverse strand, counting down.
GCGGCCGCAAAGTGGCCGTGGTTGCAGCGCGATTCAACGAGTTCATCGTAGCGAGCCTGCTCAAGGGCGCCGAGGCCGCCTGGGCGCGGCATGGCGGAGTGCTCGAGGATGTGCTCGTGGTGCGCGTGCCGGGGGCGTTCGAGCTGCCGGTGGCGGCGCGCAAGCTGGCCGCGAGCGGCCGCTATGATGCGGTGGTGGCGCTGGGGTGTGTGATCCGCGGTGGCACACCGCATTTCGAGTACGTCGCGGGCGAGTGCGCGGGGGGCCTGCAGCGTACGGCGCTTGAGACCTTGGTGCCGGTCAGCTTCGGGGTGCTGACCGTCGAGACCGTCGAGCAGGCGATCGAACGGGCCGCGACCGGCCAGGGTGACAAGGGCGGGGAGGCCATGGAAGCGGCGTTGGAAATGGCCGACCTGTTCGCCCAGCTCGGATCGTGATGGACGTGCACTCCTCGACACATGCGTTTTCTCGCCAACGCGCCATGGCGCGCAAGCTGGCGCTGCAGGCGTTGTACCGCTGGCAGATCAACGAGTGTCCCTGGCAGGATCTGGTGCAGGAATTCGGCGCGGCCGAGGACATGCCGCGCGCCGACCGCGAGTACTTCCGAGAATTGCTCGAGGGGATCTGTACCTCGCGTACGGCCCTCGATGAGCAGCTCGCGCTGTTCATCGACCGCAGTCCGGCATTACTCGATCCGGTCGAGCATGCGGCGTTGCTCATCGGTCTGTACGAACTGGCGCACCGATCGGACGTGCCGTACAAGGTCGCCATCAATGAGGCGGTCTCCCTGACGAAGCGATTCGGAGCGACCGACGGGCACAAGTACGTCAACGCTGTGCTCGATAGAGCCGCGCACGAACTGCGTCCGGCGGAACGTTAGTACGCTCAACCTGCGCAGCTACGCGCATGACACTGTCTGAGTTCGATCTGATCGATCGCTATTTCCGCCGCAGTGGTGCGGTGCGCTCCGATGTGTGTGTCGGTGTCGGTGACGATGCGGCACTGCTCGAGTGCCCGCCAGGGATGACGCTCGTGGCCGCAGTCGACACGCTCGTCGACGGAGTGCATTTCCCGCGCGGCTGCCGCCCGGACTCGGTCGGACACCGGGCGCTGGCGGTGAATCTGAGCGATCTGGCCGCCATGGGCGCTCAACCTGCCTGGGCGCTGCTGGCGCTGACGCTGCCGGCGGCCCAGGCCGAGTGGCTGGACGGATTTGCCGCGGCATTCAGCGCGTTGGCGCTGCAGCACGGGGTCACGCTGGTTGGGGGTGACACCACCCAGGGCCCGCTCGCGGTCGCGGTGACGCTGCTCGGTTGGGTGCCTGCGGGGTGTGCGCTGCGGCGCAGTGGCGCCGCCCCGGGGGACGCGCTGTTCGTCTCCGGGACACCGGGCGACGCGGCCGCGGGGCTGGCCTTGGAGCAGGGCCGTCTTACCGCCGAGGGCGACTGCGATTCGCTGCGTGAGCGCTTCCTCTTTCCCGCCCCGCGCGTCGCGCTCGGAGCGCGGTTGCGAGGGTATGCGAGCGCGTGCATCGACGTTTCGGACGGACTGCTGGCCGATGCGCTGAAGCTGGCACGCGCCAGCGGCTGCGGGGTCGAGCTCGAGGCGGCCCGGTTGCCGTTGTCGGCGCCGCTGCGTGCACTGGGGTCCGAGCGGGCCCGATCCTTCGCGCTCACCGGCGGCGACGATTATGAACTGTGCTTCACGGTTCCTGTGCAGCGGCTGGAGCGGCTCGAAGCCGACCTGCCGAGCGCGCACTGGGGTTACACGCGCATCGGGACCATCCGCGTAGAGACCGGAGCGCACGTGCGGGACGAGAGCGGGGTGAAAACCGTGGCGGCACCGGGATACGATCATTTTGCCGGCCCGTGAGGGCGTCGTTATGTAAAGCGTGCGCCGCGATCCGGTCGGCCAATTCATGGGGCACATCACAGCGCATCGGTGCGCTCCGGCCCTATGCTGCAGTGTGCAACACCACTCGCTGCGAACCATGCCCGCCCACGCTCCAGGATCCGCCGTGCATCCGCGCACCAGTGAGCGCAGCGCTCCGGAGCGGATCGGCAAGTACGAAGTCATCAAGGAAGTCGGGCGCGGCAGCACCGGCGTGGTCTACCTTTCGCATGACGCCTACTATGGGCGCGATGTAGCCATCAAGGTCTACAACGTCGACACGGGCGCGGACGATCAGCGCGCCCGCGCTGCGCGCAAGATGTTCCTCTCCGAAGCGCATCTGGTCGGCATGCTGCAGCACCCGTACGTGCTGCCGATCTACGATGCCGGCGAGGAGAACGGGCGCTGCTACATCGTCAGCGAGTACGTCCACCATGCGCGCACGCTCACGACCTATTGCCGTCCTGACAACCTGCTTCCGCTGAATGACGTCATCGAAATCATCTTCAAGTGCGCCAAAGCGCTGCACTATGCGCACACGCGCGGAGTGATTCACCGTGACATCAAGCCCTCGAACCTGCTGCTTACGCAGGAAGGCGAAGTGCGCATCATCGACTTCGGCATCGCGCTGGTCTCGGATGCGGATATCTCGCGTATCGAGGGTATCGCCGGCAGTCCTTCGTACATGTCGCCGGAGCAGGTGCAAAGCCTGGATTTGACCGCGAGTTCGGACATCTACTCCCTCGGCGCGGTGATGTACGAGCTGCTCACCGGGACACGGCCGTTTCGGGCCGGAAATCTGCAGAAGCTTCTGCACCAGATCGTCTATGCCACCCCGCCGCCGATCCACAAAGTGCGTACCGATGTGTCCGAGGAACTCGAGAACATCGTCGTGACGGCGTTGCAGAAGGATCCACAGAAGCGCCAGCGCACCGGGCTTGAGTTCGCCGCGGAGCTGGCGCGTGCGCACCATCGGCTGCGCCAGAGCAATTTGCGCCTGAACCTGCAGGAGCAGTTCGGCGTTCTGCGGCGGCTGAAGTTCTTCCATGAGTTCTCGCACCCCGAGGTCACCGAGGTGCTGCACGCGAGCGCCTGGCAGCAGTATGCGGTCGGGGAGGAGATCGTGCGCGAGGGCGAACTCGATGACCGCTTCTATATTCTGGTCTCCGGTCGCTGCGCCGTGCAGCGGCGTGGGGCTCAAATCGCCATGCTCGAGACCGGTGATTGCTTCGGGGAAGCGAGCTACGTCCCCGGAGCGAAACGCACGGCGACGGTGTGCGCCGTGACTGCGGTGACCGTACTGAAAGTGAGCGCCACCCAGCTCGAGCAGGTGTCGGTGTCCTGCCAGCTGCGCTTCAATCGGGTCTTTCTGCGCAGTCTGATCGCCCGTCTGCAGGGAGAGTCCCGCTAGCGTCCGAGGTCTTCGGTCGGTGCGAGCGCTGGCGCGGATCCCGGCCCTCCCCCATATCCACCTATTTTTCCGGCAAGAGCGGTGCCGACAGTGCGCGTGGCGCTGGCCCCGGCGGGACCACGGAGGGCCGAGAGTGTCCTAGTGCGATCTCCTCTAGGCTGCGGCCGGCTGATTCCTGGCCGGTCAGCACCGTCAGGAGCGAGGCGGTCAGCTGAGCCGCCGCGATCACCAGCAGCACCGGTCCGATCCCCCACAAACGCTGCAGAATCGGAAAGAGAAAGACGCTCGTGGCCGCGCCGATCCGTGAAAACGATGTGGCCAGACCGTGTGCGGAGGCCCGCAGGTCAGTCGGATACAGCTCGACCGGGAGCATCCAGGTGGTGATGTCCGGAAACGCATTGGCGAGCTTCACGAACAGGATGCACGCGGCGATTGGAACGATCGCGTCTGCGCCGCTCATGGAGATCAGTCCCAGCGCAGCCATGCCGGCGGCGAGGCCGAGAAAGCCCATGCTCTGAGCGCGGATCCTGCCACAGCGTTCGATCCAGCCGGCGACGAACACAAAGCCCAGCGTGCCGAGGCTCGACAGCGCCGCCGAGAGCAGAATGCTGCCGCCGAAGGACCGCATGCCGAACGCGATGAGGAGCGTCGGAATATAGATGCTGAAACCGTAGTCCACCATGTCCATCAGGAACCACGGTAAGGTGATCAGGGCAGTCCGCCGCAGGTACGGTCGCGTGAACAGCTCGCGCCAGCGTCCCTGAGGCGCGCTTTCTCGGGGGGCGTGTGTTCCCACGGCAGCCGGCAGCTCCCCGAGGTCGGCGTCCGGTTGGAATTTGCGCAAGGCGGCCACAGCCTGATCGGGGGTGCGCTTGCGCAGCAGCCAGCGAGGTGACTCCGGCAGCGTGCGACGCAGGATCAGCAGCGCGAGCGCCGGCACCGCGCCGGAGGCGAATAGAATGCGCCACGCGTACGGACCGAGGTGTGAAAGCAGAAAGCCGATGAGCATCGCCGCGACGCTGCCGGCATAAAAGAACAAGCCGAACGACCACGTCATCATCGAGCCGCGCCGTGTACGCGGTGCGAACTCCGCCAGGAAAGTCGCGCTCAGCGGGTAGTCGATGCCGATGCCGACACCGACCAGCATGCGGAAGATGAACAGGGAGGCGAAGTTCCAGGCCACCGCCGACAGCAGCGCTGCGACGAAGAACGTCGCAATGTCGATCATATAGAGCCACTTGCGTCCATACAGATCGGCACAACGTCCGCCGACGGCTCCCCCGATCACCGCCCCGAGCAGCGTGGAGGCAGCCAGAAGGCCGAGCGCCGCGGGTGTCAGGTGCCAGGCGGGGGCGATGAACACGATGGCCACGGCCATCATCGCCGAGTCGTATCCGTCGAGGAAGACACCCAGACCGGAACTGAAGATCAAGCGCACGTGCGCCCGCCTCGGACTGAGTTCATCAAGGTAGGACTCGATCTGCGTCACGATCCGACTCCTCCGGGCCGCCGCCGGCGCGGGCGAACGATCCGACCCGTGCAAGGTGCTCGAGCGCTCCGAGTACGGCGCCTGCGGCCCACGGTGGAGCTCTGCTCTCGGACGGGCAGAAGTCCACACGCGTTGAATGTTGACGCGAAGCGGACATGTTTCGCGACCACGTCACGCCGGCGTTCCGTTGTGGCTCGTCGTTCGGTTGAATCAGGAGTTCAGCCGACGACCCGCTCGATGGTAGGTGCGCAACGTGACCGATATGTGAAGCGCAACGAGCTTCGGCACGCGCCGTGATCCGTGATCAGAGTCAGCGCGCGTATTTGTTCGCGAATGTCTCGATGTCCAGAGCGCGCAGATCGGGCAACGCATCCCGCAGGCGAGGCTCTGCCCAGTCCCACCACGCGAGCTCGAGCAGACGCTCGGCCGTGCGCGAATCACACCGCATGCGCAGCACGCGTGCGGGCACGCCGACGACCATGGCAAACGGCGGCACGTCGTGCGTGACCACGGCCGCGCTGCCGACCGCAGCGCCGGCGCCGATGGTGATCCCGGGCATGATGAGCGCATTGTGGCCGATCCACACGTCGGGCCCGATGGTGACCGCGTCGCGTGCGCGCCAGGCGAAGAAATCCGCATCGTCCGGCAGCGCGAAGCCATAGGAGTGGCTGCGGTAGGTGAGGTGATGCAGCGTCGCGCGCCACCAGGGGTGATTGCTCGGATTGATGCGCACGCCGGTTGCGATGTTGCAAAACTTGCCGATTTGCGCATGGAGGATCTGGTTGTCCCCCATGGCATAACTCCAATCCTCGAATTGACTGTGCGCGACGCTCGAGCGCGGTCCGAGGTAGGTGTAGCGCCCGAAATCCGACTCGCTCACCCAGGCGGTCGGATCGATCTCGGGGGCCGGTCGGATCGCTCGTCCTGCCGACCAGGGATTCGGTGGTGTGCCGCAGTTAATGCGCTGCATGGGTACCGGCAGGGGTGTGGACCGCGGAATTTCGACTTGCGGCGAGCACGGGACGATGCGCTCAGGCGACCTGGCGGCCCTGACGCCACAGCGTGCGCACCAGCGGCTGAACGCGGCTCGCCGCATCGAGCAGGGGGCGGATGCGGACCAGATCGGCGCGTAACCCGACGGCGAGCCGTCCCCGGTCGTTCAGTCCGAGTGCGTCGGCCGGCTGGCGCGTGACCATCGCGAAGCACTGGGCGAGCGGGAGGTCGAGCTCCTGGTGCAAGCCGAATACGGCGCTGATCAGACTGCCCGGTACGTAGTCGGACGACAGGATGTCGAGCAGTCCGTCGCGTGCCAGTTCCGCGGCCGCAACGTTCCCGGAATGCGAGCCACCGCGCACCACGTTCGGGCCGCCGAGGACCGTGGCAAGACCAAGGTCCCGTGCGGCTTGCGCAGCGGGTCGGGTCGTCGGGAACTCGCAGATCACGGCCCCGTCACGGTACGCCTCCTGCACGTGCTCGGCCGTGGTGTCGTCATGACTCGCCAGTGCGATGTCCTGGCGGCGGCAGTAGTCCACGAAATGCTGACGGTGCGGCTCGGCATAGCGCCGCTGCATCTCCAGAGCATCGGCCACTCTCGCCTCGTACTTCGCCGCGCTCCATCCCTTCTTGCCCGTGTAGTAGATGCGCGCGTGCTCGACGTTCTCCCACTGTCGCTGGCCGGGCGTGTGATCCATCAATGATACGAGGCGCAGGCGCGGATGACCGCGAAACGGCTCGAACAGCTCTACGGTGTTGGGCGCCGGCAGCTCGCAGCGCACGTGCAGGAAGTGCTCGGCGCGCAGAGCGTCTTGCTCGCTACAGTGCTGCAGGCTCGAGAGCAGAGTGTCCCAGGCGCTGCCGCGCACGCTGTCGCTGTCCGTCTCGCCGACCCCGAGCGCATCGAGCACGGTGGTGATGCCCGCGCAGGCGACTTCCGCATCATGCGCGAGCAGGGCGGGAACCTCCGCCCAGCTCACCTTGGGTCGGGGCATCAGATGTCGTTCCAGATTGTCGGTGTGCAGCTCGATCAGTCCGGGAGCGAGTAGATCACCTTCGAGGTCGCGTGCGCCCGGTACCGATGTGCGACCGGTGTCGATCGAGGTGATGCCGGTGGCGTCGAATCCGAGCGTACCGAGCAGGATTTCGTTGTCCAGCACCAGCCGGGCGTTGGTGATCAGCGTCGCGCTCATGCCGCGGTCCTGAACGGCTCGATGCGGACTCGGCGTGTCGCCACTTTTTCCGAAATCATCGGATCGTGGAACACGCCGATGATCCCCGCGCCGCGTGCCCGGGCTTCATTGATCATCTGCAGCACCACCTCGGTGTTGGCGGCATCGAGCGATGCGGTCGGTTCATCTAGGAGCAGCAGGGGACGCGGCTTGATCAGGCTGCGGGCCACGTTGATGCGCTGCTGTTCGCCGCCGGAGAATGTTGCCGGGGGGAGGGGCCACAACTGTCGGCCGATGTTCAGACGCTGCAGCCACCGTGCGGCTTCAGCGCGCGCGCTCTGTAGCGCGTCGCTGTCCGGTGCCAGGATGCGCTCGAGGGGTGCGCCGCCGTGCGGTTCTTCAGGGCCGAGGAGCGGCTCGGCCACGATGTCCAGTGCTGCGATCCGCGGAATGACGCGCAGGAACTGGCTGACGTAGCCTATGGTGTCGCGTCGGGCGGCGACGACGGCGCGCGGCGAGGCGCCGGTGAGTTCCAGTTCCTGCGGCGTGCCGGGGAACAGCCGGATATGCCCGGCGCAGGCGCGATAGTTCGCATAGATCAGCTTCAGCAGCGTGCTCTTGCCCGTCCCGGAGGGCCCATCGAGAACCACGCACTCACCCGGGTGGATGCTGAGGTGGACGTTGTCCAGGACGCGCAGCACGATCCCGTTCTGATGGTGCAGGGTGAATTGCTTGGCGAGTGCCTCGAGCTGCAAGAGCGGCAGCCTCGGTGCGACGGAGTCGTTCATGGCGGCAGCACCGAGGCGACGAGCAGCTGGGTGTAGGGGTGGGACGGATCATCGAGCAGTTGGTCGGTGAGCCCCGCCTCGACGACCCGGCCACCCTGCATGACCATCATGCGGTCCGCCAGCAGTCGGGCCACCGCGAGGTCGTGGGTGACCAGTACGGCGGCGAGCCCGAGCTGGCGCGTGAGCTGGCGCAGCAGATCAAGCAGCCGGGCCTGCACCGACACATCGAGGCCCGAGGTCGGCTCATCGAGGAAGACGAGCCGGGGCAGCGTCACCAGGTTGCGGGCGATCTGCAGTCGCTGACGCATGCCCCCTGAGAATGTCGCCGGCGTATCGTCGATGCGGCTCGGATCGATCTCGACGCGCTCGAGCCACTCGAGCGCCATGCGGCGCAGCCGGCCGTAGTGACGTTCGCCGAGCGCCATGGGCCGCTCGACCACGTTGGCGCCGGCCGAGACGTTCATGCGCAGTCCGTCCGCGGCACTCTGGTGCACCAGGCCCCAATCGGTGCGGGTGAGCGCGCGGCGCCGTCCCTCGGTGAGGCGGTAGATGTCGTGCACCCCGCCGTCGCGCAGGTTGAAGAGCACCTCACCGTCATCCGGTGCGTGCAGACCGGAGAGGACCTGCAGCAGCGTGCTCTTGCCCGACCCGGACTCCCCGACGATCGCCAGCACCTCGCCGGGCCACAAGTCGAAGGACACCTGATCCACGGCGGCTCGGGCACCGTAGCATCGGCGCACGGCACGCACCTGCAGGAGCGCGGCGTTGGGGTCACTTAGAGCCATGGGAGGGCTCCGGGGCCGTCGCGCGCGCTTGCCGCGTGGCGCAATAGTGCGAGTCGGAGCAGACGAACATCCTCGTGCCACGGTCATCCGTGACCCATTCATCGAGGAAGCTGTCCGTCGCGCCGCACAGGGCGCAGGCGCTCGCCCAACGCTGAATCGAGAACGGATAGTCCTCGAATGCGAGGCTGGCGACCGCGGTGTAGGGCGGGACAGCGTAGATGCGCTTCTCGCGACCGGCGCCGAACAGCTGCAGGGCGGCGGACCGGTGCATCTTGGGATTGTCGAATTTCGGAATCGGTGAGGGCGACATGACATACCGCTCATTGACCCGCACCGGATAGTCGTAGGTCGTGGCGATGTGGCCGTAGCGGGCGATGTCTTCGTAGAGTTTCACGTGCATCAGGCCGTACTCGGCGAGCCCGTGCAGCGTGCGGGTCTCGCTGCGGCGCGGCTCGAGCCGCTGCAACGGTTCAGGCGCCGGCACCTGGTACACGAGGATCTGTCCCTCGCGCAGTGGGGTCTCGGGAATCCGGTGCCGGGTCTGGATGATGTCTGCCGCGCGGGTATCGGTGGTGACCGCGACCCCAGCGGTGCGCTGGAAGAAGTGGCGGATGTTCACCGCGTTCACGGTGTCATCGGAGCCCTGATCGATGACCTTCAGCGTGTCGGTGGGCCCAAGGATTGCTGCCGTGACCTGGATACCGCCGGTTCCCCAGCCGTACGGCAACGGCATCTCGCGCGAACCGAACGGCACCTGGTGACCGGGAATGCACACCGCCTTGAGCAGGGTGCGGCGGATCATGCGCTTGGTACGCTCATCGAGGTACGCAAAGTTGACGTGCGGGTCGCGCGCCGCAAAGATCGCCGCCGTATCGCTCATGACTCACTCTGCTGCACGGTGTCCGCCGCACGCATGCGCCGCACCAGTTCGAGCTCGGATTGGAAGTCGACGTAATGCGGCAGCTTCAGATGCTGAACGAACCCGGAGGCTTCCAGATTGTCGCTGTGTGAGAGCACGAACTCCTCCATCTGTGCGGGCGACTCTATAGCCTCGCCGAGCTCCGGCGCGCGCAGCGCTCGGTCGACCAGACTCATCGCCATCGCTTTGCGCTCGCTGTGTCCGAAGGCGAGTCCGTAACCGCGAGTGAATTGCGGGGGTTGCCGTGCGCTGCCGGCGAACTGATTGATCATCTGGCACTCAGTGAGCGCCACATCGCCGATCGACACCGGGAAGCCGAGTTCTTCCGGGATCACTTCCACCTCGACGCTCCCGAAACGCACTTCTCCGGCAAAGGGATGCGTGTGTGCATAGCCGCGTTGCGAGGAGTAGGCCAACGCGAGCAGAAAGCCTTCGTCGGCCCGCGCGAGGTTTTGCAGGCGAGCGGCTCGCGGAGCCGGGAAGCGCATCGGCTCACGGGTCAGATCGATCGGCTCGGGATCCGCGGCAGAGAGCGGCTGCGGCTCGATGAGCCCCTCGCGATCGAGCAGGTCGAGGACGCCCGGGCAAAGGCCCGCGGTGGTCGCTGCCGGTGCGCGCGGTGCGGGAGGCACGGGTGTTCCGGCCAGCAGCGCAAAATCCAGCAGCCGTTGGGTGTAGTCGTAGGTCGGGCCGAGAATCTGTCCGCCGGGCAAATCCTTGAAGGTGGCCGAGATACGTCGCCACAGACGCATCCGCGTCGTCTCGATCGGCACGCTGTAGCCGAATCGCGGCAGCGTCGTGCGGTAGGCGCGCAGCAGGAATATGGCCTCGACGACGTCCCCGGCGGCCTGCTTCAGCGCCAATGCGGCCAGCTCCGGATCGTACAGGGAGCCCTCGCTCATGACTCTGTCGACCGCCAGGCGCAGCTGCGCGTGAATCTGCGCAGCGGAGAGCTCCGGCAGCGCCGGATCGCCACGGCGCAACTCGGCGAGCAACGCGTGGCTGTTCTGAATCGCGACTTCTCCGCCCTTGACGGCAACGTACATCCGTTCAGCCCTCGATACACGTGGTGCGCGGCAGTCCCGCCACGCACTCGCCTGCACACAGCAGCAGATCGATGCCGCGCGGAAACGCCGCATGGTTGGCGCGCCATTGCGCGAGGAACGTCGCGTCCAGACCGCGCACCGTTAGCGGCTGCGTCCGCTCGATTCCCGGCCCCTGCAGCCGCCAGCCTGGGGTGTCCCCGAGTGCCTCCACTTGAACGAGGCAGGTGGCGGCGGTCTCCGGCTCGAACTCGCTGCCGGCGGGCAGGTGTTCGAACGGCGGCATCTGATCGGCATCGCTCCAGAGGAATTGGGCTTCGCGCAGTTCACTCACGATGCGACAGCCGGTGTGAAAGCGCAGCCAGGCGGCCGCCGAGCCGTGCGCCAAACGCGGCGCGAGCCACAAAGTGCAATCCGGATCGAGCAGCGCCAGCAGCAGCGCGGCGGCCGCGGGCGCCGCCCCGCTCGGGTGCGGCGCGTCGCTCGCCACCCGCTGTATTCGACCGGGTCGCGCGAACGCATTCAAGGCCGCGCGAAACACCGCCTGGCTGGCGAGCGGTGGATCGCTGAACCCCGGTCCCACGGCGTTCAGATCGAGCGGGGTGCCGCCGGTCGCGGCGTTCATGACGGCGGCGGCTCGGTGGGCTCTCCGACACTCTCGCGCGCGGCGGTGAAGAACTCGACCCGCGTCGCACGGGCCTTCTCGTCCTGTGCCGCCTGCCGTTCGGCCAACCCCTCGGCGATGCGAGTGAGCAGGTCCGTCGGCAGCCGCGCTCGGCTGAGCGGATCCTGCAGGAGAGCATCCGCCGTGGCCGCCAGTTCGGCGTGGCGTGCCGAGCGCCCGAGAACGTAGGCGACACCGACGTGTTCGCAGCGCACGCGCTCCGGGTCCGTGCGCAGGGCACAGCGGGTGACGGTGACTTCGCCGAGGTTGAAGCGCTCGCCGTTGCCGCCGATTCGGCCCTGGACCATCACCAGACCCGACTCCGGGCGGCGCAACCAACGGGGCTGTGCACCGGCGAGATCTGCGAGGTACGCCTCGAGCATCTGCAGCGGGGCGCGACTGAGTAAGCGCATCCAGGTCTGGCGCGACGGGGCGGTGAGCACTGCAGCGATGCCATCGTCTTGCAACATGTCGATGCTATCTATGGTGGTATAGACCACTTCACAGTGACAGCGGCAGCTTAGGAGCAGCGTGTTTACCTTTTATGACAGCAGCGATCCGCGGGTCTGACTTTCGCAGCGCCCTGCGGCGCGATTGCACCTGGTCGCGAGTCGCGGGGGAAGTGACGCGGAACATTCGCGTGGGGGCCTATCCTCCGGGTGCGCGTTTACCGGCGGCAAGCGAGCTGGCGGAGCGCTTCAGCGTCAACCGACACACCGTGCGACGGGCGATCGCGGAGCTCGCGGCCCGTGGCGTCGTGCGGGTCGTGCAGGGCAGCGGCACTTACGTGCAGGAGTTTGCGCTGGAGCTGATGTTGGGAAGACGGACGCGCCAGTCGATGAGTCTGCAGCAGGCGGGTGTTCGGGGCACGCTGCGCGTGCTCGATGCGGTGCGCATGCGCGCGCCGGCGCAGGTGGCGCGGGCGCTGCAGATCGCGCCCCGCCAGCCGGTTCTGCGCGTACAGACCCTCGGTGAAGCCCGGCGGCGCGTGCTGCATGTGAGTGAGCGCTTCTTTCCGCTGCCGCGCTTCCTGGGACTGGATGAGCGGATCAGGCGCTGCGGTTCCATCACGCAGGCGTTTGCCGAGTGCGGGGTGATCGACTACCTCCGGCGCGACAGCCGCGTTAGTGCGGTGCTGCCGGCCGAGCAGATCGCGGTGTTACTGCGGCAGGCGACGTGTCGCCCGGTGCTGCGGGTCGAGAGCCTCAATGAGGATCTCGAGCGGCGACCGATCGAATATGCGCTGGCCCATTTTGCCGGTGATCGTGTCGGGCTTCGGGTGAAGGCGGATGAGTGACGCCAAGCAGAGCGCAGCAGTCACGGCAGGTGCGTATCGGTGGGCGGTGTATTTCTCACCGCCGCCGCAGTCGCCGTGGGCCCGTGCGGGCGCCGGCTGGCTCGGACGTGATGTCGATGGCGGGGCCTGCGGGCCCGCGCCGCGCATCGCCGGCTGGAGCGCACAGATCTGGTCGTGGGTGACGGCGGCGCCGCGCCGGTACGGCTGGCACGGGACGCTGCGCGCGCCGTGGCGCCTGGCGCCAGGATGCGGCTCGGCCGAGGTGCTGAGCGTCTTGAGGACGCTGGCGGCGCAGACGGCCCCGTTCGATCTGCCGCCGCTGCGTCTAGGCAGTCCTGACGGCTTCCTCGCCCTGCAACCGGTGCGCCCCTGCGCCGCGCTGCAGGCCGTGGCGGATGCGTGCGTCGTGCGGCTGCAGTCGACGGCCGCGCCCCTCACGGCGGCCGAGCTCGAGCGCTACGGCGCCCGTGGCTTGAGTCCGCGTCAGCAGCAGTATCTGCGCGCCTGGGGGTATCCGTACGTGCTCGAGGAATTTCACTTTCACATGACGTTGACGGAGCGGCTGGAGCCGCTCTCGGCGGCCCAGCGTGCCGCGCTGCAGGCCGCGGCGGCCGCGTGTTTCGATCCGTTGCCGCAGCCCTTGCGCGTCGATGCGCTGTCGCTCTTTGCGCAGCCGCAGCCCGGCTTCCCGCTGCGACGGGTCGCTCGCGTGCCGCTCGGGGCCGGCGGCGCGAGTGAATCGTGACCGGATCCGGGGCGCGGCTCGTTTATCTGATCGGTCCCTCGGGCGCGGGCAAGGACACGGTGCTGCGCTGGCTGGTGACGCATCAACGGCAGCCGCAGCGGCTGCACGTGGCGCGGCGCGCCATCACGCGATCGGCGGACGATGCGAGTGAGTTGCACGAGGCGGTGACGCCGGCGGAGTTCGCGCGGTTGCTGCGCGCCGGGGCATTCGCGCTTCACTGGGACGCCCATGGGTTACGCTACGGCATTCGCCGTGAAGCTCTGCTGCCGCTCGACAGCGGCGCCAGCGTGCTCGTCAACGGTTCGCGTGCGGCGCTCGACGAGGCGCGGCGACGCTACCCGGACCTTTTCGTGGTGCAGATGACGGCCGAAGTGAAGCTGCTGCGGCAGCGGTTGCTGGCGCGCGGCCGGGAGATGCCGGAGGTGATCGAGGCACGGCTGAGCCGCAGCGCGCTGTTGCCCGTGGTCAATGTCGATGCCGTGATTCGCAACGAGGGGACCCCGGAGCAGGCCGGCAGGCTCCTGATCGAGCTGCTCGAACCCTAGGCTGCCGCCGCCGCTCTGCCGGGCGCGCTCACCGTTGCAGGGGCGCCGGTGCTGCGGACCGCTGCGCTTCGCCACACTCTGCGGTACGCTACCGGCCCGTGCACATCCTGCTCATCGAGGACGATGTCGAGGCCGCGAAGTTTCTCGTCAAGGGACTGCGCGAAAGCGGGTATGTCATCGATCATGCGGCCGGCGGGCGCGAGGGACTCCAGCGGGCGCTCGCGGGCAGATTCGACCTGATCATCACCGATCGGATGCTGCCAAAGATCGATGGGCTGGAGACCATCCGCCAGTTGCGCCTCGCGGGACTCGCCACTCCGGTGCTCGTCCTGAGCGCCCTCGGCAGCGTCGATGATCGCATCCGCGGCCTGAAGGCGGGCGGCGATGATTACCTGACCAAACCGTTTGCGTTCGATGAGCTGCTGGCGCGCATAGAGGCGCTGCTGCGCCGGCGCGCCCGCGCCAGCGAGGGCACGCACCTGGAGGTCGCTGATCTGCAATTCGACCTGCTGACCCGCCAGGTCACGCGCGGCGGGCGCGAGATTGATCTCACCGCGCGCGAGCAGAAGCTGCTGGAGTTTTTGATGCGCCGGACCGGGCAGGTGGTCACCCGCATGATGCTGCTGGAGGGTGTGTGGGATCTGCACTTCGATCCACAGAGCAACGTGGTCGACGTGCACATCAGCCGCTTGCGCCAAGCTGTTGATCGTGGCTCGGATCGCCCGCTGATCCACACGGTGCGCGGCGCCGGCTACGTGCTGCGCGAAGAGCCATGAGGTGGCCGAGGCCCCGCGGTCTGTTCCAGACCACGGCGTTCCGCATGTCGATGGGCTACACGCTGCTGGTCACACTGGCGGTCGGGGTGACCCTCGGCACCACGTACCTGCTCACGCAGCGCATCCTGCGCGACAACGTCGACCTGATCATCACCACCGAGCTCAACAGCCTGCAGGATCAGTATGTGTTGCGCGGCGTCCGCGGCGCGACTGCCGAGATCAACGTGCGCATCGACAGCTGGGGACGCATCGGCTCGGTTTACATGCTCGCCAGTCCGCACTTCAAACGCATCGCGGGCAATGTGACGAACTGGCCGTTCGATGGCGCGCCGCGCGCGCGCTGGCCGGAGTTTCGTATCGAGTCGATCGAGCCCGGGCAGCGCTCCGTGCACCCGGTGCGCGCCGCGGTGCGCCAGCTCTCCAATGGTGACTGGTTGCTCGTCGGCACCGATATGTCGCAGGACGAGCGCTACGCTCAGGCGTTCAAGACCGCCACACTCTGGGGCATGGGGTTGTCGGTCCTGGTGGCGGCGATCGCCGGGTTCGCGTTCAGCTTCCGGCTGAGCCGACGGGTCGGCGCGGTCACCGAGACGTGCGTGCGCATCATGAGCGGGGAGCGCTCGCGGCGACTGCCAGTCGCCGGCAGCCGCGATGAGTTCGATGCGCTCGCCGTGTCGGTCAATCGCGTCCTGGATCGGCTCGAGGAGCAGTCCCTGACGCTGCGTGCGACGTTCGACAGCGTCGCGCACGACCTGCGTGCGCCCCTGCAACGGCTGCGCGGGCGGATGGATGCGGTGCTGCGTCTGGCGGATCTGCAGCCGGAACTGCGTGAGCCGGTCGAGTCAGCGCTGCGTGAGGTCGACCGGCTGCAGCGCACGCTCGCGACGCTGCTGCAGATCGCGCTAGCGGAGTCCGGTGCGCCGCTCACTGCGGTGTCACGGGTAAATCTCTCGGCGCTGGTCGGGGAACTGGTGGAACTGTTCGAGCCGGTGGCGCGCGAGCGCGGCTTGGCGCTCACCGGACACACGGACGCGGGCGTATTCGTCGAGGGCAACCGCCAGCTGCTCGCTCAGCTGATCAGCAACCTCGTGGAAAACGCGCTGAAGTTCGTGTCCGCCGGCGGACGGATTGAGATCGGGCTGGAGCGGCACGGTGCGCTGGCTCATCTGACCGTGAGCGACAACGGACCGGGAGTGCCGGCCGAGCAGCGCCGCCGGGCCGGTGAGCCGTTCGTGCGCATTGGTCCGCGCGAGGATGCCGGCGGCGGACTCGGCCTGCTGCTGGTCGGGGCGATTGCGCGGCTGCATCACGCCGTGTTCGCCCTCGAGGACAACGAGCCGGGACTGCGCGCGCTGGTCGAGCTGCCGCTCGCAGCGCCATCGGACTGAGTGAACCGGCCTCAGGTTTTCTGGCGCTTGTCGCGCTCGATCAGCGCATACGCCGAGTGGTTGTGGATCGACTCGAAGTTTTCCGATTCGACCACGTACGCGCCGATGCGCGGCTCGGCGTTCAGCCGCGTCGCCACGTCGCGCACCATGTCCTCGACGAACTTCGGGTTGTTGTAAGCGCGCTCGGTCACGTATTTTTCGTCGGGGCGCTTGAGGATGCCGTACAGCTCACACGAGGCTTCCTGCTCGGCGATCTCGATCAGTTCCTCGATCCACATATGGTGGTTCAGCTGCGCGGTGATGGTGACGTGCGAGCGCTGATTGTGCGCGCCGTAGTCGGAGATGCGCTTCGAGCAGGGGCACAGGCTCGTCACCGGCACCACCACGCGTACCCACTGGTCGGTCACCCCGTCGTGCCGCTCCCCGATAAGGGTCGCCCGGTAGTCCATCAGGCTCTCCACGCCGCTCACCGGCGCGCGCTTCATGATGAAATACGGGAAGCTCATCTCGATATGGCCGGCGTCGGCTTCGAGCCGCTCGGTCATGCTCTCGAGCATGTGGCGAAACGATTCGACGGAAATTTCCCGCTCGGCGTGCAGGATCTCTACGAACCGAGACATGTGCGTGCCTTTGAAGTTGTGCGGCAGGCTCACGTACATGTTGAACGTGGCGATGGTGTGCTGTTCGCCGGCTGAGCGGTCCTTCACGCGCACCGGATGATTGATGTCCTTGATTCCCACCCGGTTGATCGGCAGGTGGCGGGTATCGGCGCGGGCCTGTACGTCTTCCACTTCGGCGAGAGCCTTGGTGGCGGGCGTGCCCGATTTGGCAGAAGCGTTCATGACCTTAAGCCTACAGGATCGGGTGCGGATTTCACCTATACCGATCGGGATACATGCTTACATGTGTGTAACCCGGCACCGCGGCGCGGTGCCGGGGTTCGGTTCAGCCGCGCCCGACCGAGCGGATTGCGCTGCGGGTCTGTAGTGACCACCAACGCTCGACACCAGCCTCGACGCTGGCCGCATCGAGTCCCGCGGCCGTCAGGCACGTCTCGCGCGAGCCGTGCTCGACGAAGCGGTCGGGAATGCCGATTTGCAGCAGCGGCAGCGTCACGCCTTCGGCGGCAAGCACTTCGGCCACCGCAGAGCCCGCGCCGCCCTGCACCGCGTTCTCCTCGATGGTCACGATCGCGCTGTGCCGGCGTGCGATGTCGAGGATCAGGGCCTCGTCGATCGGCTTAATGAAGCGCATGTTGACCACGGTCGCATCGAGCTGCTCGCCGATCGTAAGCGCGCTCTGGAGCATGGGCCCGAAGGCGAGCAGGGCGAGCCCGCTGCGTCCCTCGCGCCGGATCTCCCCCTTGCCGATCGGCAGGGCGCGCATGTCCTTCTCGAGCGGCACGCCCGGGCCGGTGCCGCGCGGATAGCGCACCGCCGCGGGTCCCTGCACCGTGGTGGCGGTGTAGAGCATCTGCCGGCACTCGTTCTCGTCGGCCGGGGCCATGAGCACCATGTTGGGAATACAGCGCATGAAGGACAGGTCGTAACTGCCCTGATGCGTGGCACCGTCGCTGCCAACGAGCCCGGCGCGATCAATCGCGAAGACCACCGGCAGGTTCTGCAGCGCCACGTCGTGGATCAGCTGATCGTAGGCGCGCTGCAGGAAGCTTGAGTAGATCGCCACCACGGGCTTCAAACCCTCGGTGGCAAGCCCGGCGGCGAAGGTGACCGCGTGCTGCTCGGCAATGGCCACGTCGAAGTAGCGTTCGGGGAAGCGCTTGGAGTACTCGACCATGCCCGATCCCTCGCGCATCGCCGGCGTGATGCCAATGATGTGCGGATCGAGCTCGGCCATGTCGCACAGCCACTGCCCGAAGATCTGCGAGTACGAGGGGCCGCGGGCCGCCTCTTTGAAAATCGTGCCGCTGGCCGGATCGAACGGGCCCGGGCCGTGCCACTTGATGGGGTCGGCCTCAGCCGGAGCGTAGCCTTTGCCTTTGCGCGTCACGACGTGCAGGAACTGCGGGCCGTGCAGCTTGCGCACATTGCGCAGCGTGCCGACCAGGGCACGCACGTCGTGCCCGTCGAGAGGTCCGATGTAGTTGAAGCCGAGCTCTTCGAACAGCGTGCCGGGTAGCACCATGCCCTTCAAGTGCTCCTCGGAGCGGCGCGCCAGTTCCCACACGGTGGGCATCTGCCGCAGCACCTTCTTGCCGCCTTCGCGCAGCGTCGCATAGAGGCGCCCGGAGAGCGCCGCGGTGAAGTAATTCGACAGCGCCCCGACGTTCTCGGAGATCGACATGTCGTTGTCGTTGAGAATCACCAGCAGATCCGCGGGCAGCGAGCCGGCGTGATTCAGGGCCTCGAAAGCCATGCCCGCCGTCATCGCGCCGTCGCCGATCACGGCCACCACGCGCCGGTCCGAGCCCTCCTGTCCGGCCGCGACGGCCATGCCCAGGGCTGCGCTGATCGAGGTGCTCGAATGACCCACGCCGAAGGTGTCGTATTCACTCTCGGCCCGGCTCGGGAACGGCGCAAGGCCGCCGGCCTGCTTGATGGTGTGCAACTGTTCGCGTCGGCCAGTCAGCACCTTGTGCGGATAGGCCTGATGGCCCACGTCCCACACCAGCCGATCGTACGGGGTGTCGTACACGTAATGCAGCGCGACCGTCAGCTCCACCGTGCCGAGACCGGCGGCGAAATGTCCACCGCGCGTACTCACGGACTGGATCAGGAACTGACGCAGCTCCTGTGCCAGCTGCGGTAACTGGGACTCCTGCAACTGCCGCAGGTCGGCAGGCAGACGGATCGGATCGAGCAGAGGATAACTTTGGGGGGCGCTCATTCGTCTCAGTGTACACTGCGCGCGCCGGGGCGCGCCCGTGTGTTGCGGTTCGACAACAAAAAGGGATGGAGTCGAGCGGCCTAGGGGGCCGTCCCGTCATGGGTGTCCGTGACGGTGAACGGCTCGACTTGAGCCTGACCCTCGCGCTTGGTGAGGATCTCGACGCGCTGTTGGGCAGCCTTCAGAGCGCTCTGGCAATGGCGCGTCAGTTGCACGCCACGCTCGAAGACGCTCAAGGCCTCCTCCAGCGGCAGGTCGCCGCGTTCCAGGCGCTCCACGACCGCCTCCAGTTCCGCCAGCGCCTGTTCGAATTCCGGAAGCTGCTGATCCGATGCCACGCCACAATCTCCATACAGGGCCGCGGCGCGGGGTCGCGGGTCGGGCCTCATGGGGCGCACCTTATACACCGCCCGTTGAGGGGGTCAATTGCGGTTGACGCCCGGCGGGGGGGCGCTTAAAGTTTGCGCTTCTGTTAGAACCAGTCTAAATCGGAGAGCGGTATGAACCTCAAAGGCAGCAAAACCGAGCAGAACCTGAAGGACGCGTTCGCGGGCGAGTCGCAGGCTAACCGCCGGTACCTGTATTTCGCAGCCAAGGCCGACGTCGAGGGATTCAACGACGTTTCCGCGGTGTTCCGTTCCACCGCCGAGGGCGAGACCGGGCACGCGCACGGTCACCTGGAGTACCTCGAGGCGGTGGGCGACCCGGCCACGGGCCTGCCGATCGGCGACACCAAACTCAATCTCAAGGCCGCCATCGCCGGAGAGACCCACGAGTACACCGACATGTACCCGGGCATGGCCAAGATGGCCCGTGATGAGGGCTTTGATGAGATTGCCGATTGGTTCGAGACGCTGGCCAAGGCCGAGCGCTCGCACGCCAATCGCTTCCAGAAAGCCCTGGACAACCTGTAAACACACCTCAATGGGACCTTCCCCCGGGTGGTGCGCCTCACGCCCGCCCGGGGCGGATCCCGAAAGGTCTTCTGCGCATGAGCACGACGGCCACGACGAGCGGCTCGGGCGGCCGCGAGGGCAGCCTCGAGGCGCCCACGCGTCACCCTCTGGAGTGGCGCAGCGAGGCGTTCTACGACGAGCAGCGGCTGGATCAAGAACTCGAGCGCGTGTTCGAGGTCTGCCACGGCTGTCGCCGCTGCTTCAGTCTGTGCAACGCCTTCCCCACGCTGTTCGATGCGATCGACGGCACCGAGAGCGGGGAACTCGAGGGTGTGCCGCGCAAGGTGTTCTGGCAGGTGGTTGATCACTGCTACCTGTGCGACATGTGCTTCATGACCAAGTGCCCGTACGTGCCGCCGCACCCCTGGGCACTGGACTTCCCGCACCTGATGCTGCGCGCCAAGGCCGTGCGCACCCGCAAGGAAGGAGTGAGCCTGCGCAACCGGGCGTTGGCCGCGACCGAGGCGGTCGGGCGCATCGCGGGGATTCCGGTGGTGGTGCAGTTGGTCAATGCCGTGAACCGCTCGAGCGCCGGGCGGGCGCTGCTGGAGAAGACGCTCGGCGTCGATGCAAGCGCACCGGTGCCCGACTACCACTCGCGCACCGCACGCAAGCGCCTCAAGGGCTTGGGCACCGTCGCAGTGGCCGCTACCGATGCGGCCCGTGCGACGCCGGACACCACCGGCCGGGTGGCGCTGTTCACCACGTGCTACGGGAACCGCAACGAGCCGCAGCTCAACGAGGATCTCGCCGCGGTGTTCGCCCACAACGGCATCGAGGTGAGTCTGCTCGCCGCCGAGCACTGCTGCGGTATGCCGCGGCTCGAACTCGGTGATCTGGAGGCCGTCGCGCGCCTGAAGGAGCAGAACATCCCGCAGCTGATTGCCGCCCTCGACGCCGGTTACGACATCGTCGCGCCGATCCCCTCGTGCGTGCTGATGTTCAAGCAGGAACTGCCGCTGATGTTCCCCGAGGATGCCGACGTCAAGCGCGTTGCGCGGCGCATCTTCGATCCGTTCGAGTACCTGATGCTGCGCCACCGCGCCGGGGCGCTGCGCACCGACTTCAAGCACTCGCTCGGCAAGGTCAGTTACCACGTGGCATGCCACCTGCGCGTGCAGAACATGGGACTGAAGACCCGCGACGTGCTGCAACTCGTGCCGGACACCACGGTCGAGCCCATCGAGCGCTGCTCCGGGCATGACGGGACTTACGGGGTGAAGAAGGAATTCCGCGCCGCCTCGATGAAGATCGGCCGCCCGGTGATGAGCCGGGTCGAGGCGAGCGGTGCGGCACACTACGCCAGCGACTGCCCGATGGCCGGTCATCAGATCGAAAGCGGACTGGCCTCCGGCGCCCCGCCTGAGCATCCGCTGAAGCTGTTACGGCTCGCGTACGGCCTGTAACGTCCGCGCACAGAGGCCCGCATGCAGAAACTCACCGCCACCGACCTGCTCGGCCTGGAGCGCTACGCACGCGAGCGCACCGAGTGGCGCGCTCGCGTGCTCGAGCACAAGCGTCATCGGCAGCTCGCCGTGGGTCCGAACATGACCTGGTGCTTCGAGGACCGGCTGACCATCCAGTACCAGATCCAGGAAATGCTGCGGGTCGAGCGGATCTTCGAACCCGAGGGGATCGCCGAGGAACTCGGCGCCTACAATCCATTGATTCCCGACGGGACGAATTGGAAGGCGACCCTGCTCATCGAGTTCCCCGAGGTCGCCGAGCGGCAGCGCCAGCTTGCACAGCTGAAGGGTGTGGAGCGGCGCTGCTGGGTCGAGGTGGGCGGACACGCCGCGGTGTACGCGCGCGCCGATGAGGACCTCGAGCGCGAGAACGCGCAGAAGACCTCGGCGGTGCATTTCCTGCGCTTCGAGCTGACCTCGGTCATGATCGGCGCACTTCGCGCCGGTGCGCCGCTCGCCGCCGGGGTCGATCACGAGCACTACAGTCACCGCGTCAGTCCGCTGCCCGAGGCGGTGAGGGCGGCGCTCCTCGCCGATCTCGCCTGAAGCGCCAAATTCACGTTTTCGCCTGCCGTGTGCTGTAAGATTCGCGGCCCCGGGCCTTGGGCCCGCGCGAGATTCTGACCCAGCACGATGAGCCAGTCCTACACCGCCTCGGATATCGAGGTGCTGAGCGGCCTCGAGCCGGTGCGCCGCCGGCCGGGCATGTACACCCACACATCCCGGCCGAACCACCTGGCCCACGAGGTGATCGACAACAGCGTCGATGAGGCCCTCGCGGGCTTCTGCAAGCAGATCGACGTCACGCTGTTCAAGGACGGCTCGCTGATGGTCGCCGACGACGGCCGCGGCATGCCGGTGGATATTCACCCGAAGGAAAAGGTGAGTGGCGTGGAGCTGATTCTCACCCGCCTGCACGCCGGCGGTAAATTCTCCGACAAGGCCTATACCTTCTCCGGCGGTCTGCATGGCGTTGGCGTCTCGGTGGTCAACGGGCTGTCGAAACGGCTGGAGTGTCGCATTCGTCGCGGTGGCAAGGAGTACGGCATCGGGTTCGCCGACGGCAAGCTCATCGAGAAGCTCACGGTCCTCGGCAGCGTCGGGCAGCGCAGTACCGGCACCAGCGTGCGCTTCTGGCCCGATCCGCAGTTCTTCGATTCGGACAAATTCTCCGTCCAGCAGCTGAAGCACACGCTCAAGGCCAAGGCCGTGCTGTGCGCGGGTCTGCGCATCAGCTTCACCCACGAGCTCACCGGCGAGCGCGATGAGTGGTTTTACAGCGGCGACCTCGGGGCATACCTGCTGGAGGAGCTCGGCGAGCGCGAGCGGCTGCCGAACGAGCCGATCGTCGCGCAGCGCGAGCTCGAGACCGACATGGTGAGCTATGCGCTCGCCTGGGCGCCCGGGGCGGATACCACCCTTGGAGAGAGCTACGTCAACCTGATCCCCACGCCCGAGGGCGGCACGCACGTCAACGGTCTGCGTGCCGGCGTTGCCCAGGCGGTGCGCGAGTTCTGCGAATTCCGCTCGCTGGTGCCGCGCGGCATCAAGGTGTCGCCCGAGGACGTGTGGGACAAGGTCTGCTATGTGCTGTCGGTGAAGATCCGTGAGCCGCAGTTCGCCGGCCAGATGAAGGAGCGGCTCGCCTCGCGCGACGCCGCCGCGCTGGTTGAAGGCTTCGCGCGCGACGCGATGGCGTTGTGGCTGAACGGCCATCCGGACGCCGGCGAGCGCATCGCTCAGTTCGCGATCGCGAATGCGCAGGAACGCGCCCGCGCCGCACAGCGCGTGGTCCGCAAGCGCATCGCCGGCGGGCCGGCGCTGCCGGGCAAGCTCGCCGATTGCGCCAGTCAGGATCCGCGCCGCGGCGAGCTGTTCCTCGTCGAGGGCGACTCGGCCGGCGGCTCGGCCAAGCAGGCCCGCGACAAGGACTTCCAGGCCATCATGCCGCTGCGCGGCAAGATTCTGAACACCTGGGAGCTCGAGTCCGGACAGATTGGCGCTTCGCAGGAAGTGCACGACATCAGCGTCGCGCTCGGCGTCGAACCCGCTGCGCACGACCTGAGCCAGTTGCGCTATCACAAGGTCTGCATCCTGGCGGACGCCGACTCCGATGGACAGCACATCGCGACGCTGCTGTGCGCGTTGTTCCTGCGGCATTTCCGCCCCCTGGTGGCCAATGGGCACGTCTATGTGGCCATGCCGCCGCTGTACCGCATCGATGCCGGCAAGCAGGTCTACTACGCCCTTGATGACGGGGAGCGCGAGCAGGTGCTGCGGCGCATTGCGCAGGAACATCCGCGCGCCAAGCCCACCGTCACCCGCTTCAAGGGGCTCGGTGAGATGAATCCGTCGCAACTGCGCGAGACCACGATCGATCCGCGCACGCGCCGCCTGGTGCAGCTCACCGTCGATGCCGAGGATGACACCGAACAGCTCATGGACATGCTGCTCGCCAAGAAACGCGCCGCTGACCGGCGCGAATGGCTCGAGCGCAAGGGCAATCTCGCCGAAGTCCAGGTTTGAGGCCGCGCATGCAAGATCAGGAACTGAATTTCGAAGGCGTCGAGCGCCAACCGCTGCGCGCCTTCACGGAAAAGGCGTACCTCGATTATTCGATGTACGTGATTCTCGACCGCGCGCTGCCCTCGATCGGCGACGGCCTGAAGCCCGTGCAGCGGCGCATCATCTACGCGATGAGCGAGCTCGGTCTCTCGGCGGCCTCGAAGCACAAGAAGTCCGCCCGCACCGTCGGCGATGTGATCGGCAAATTTCATCCGCACGGCGACAGCGCCTGCTACGAGGCGATGGTGCTGATGGCCCAGCCGTTCGCCTACCGTTACCCGATCGTCGATGGCCAGGGCAACTGGGGCTCGCAGGATGATCCGAAGTCCTTCGCGGCCATGCGCTACACCGAAGCGAAACTCACCGCTTACGCGGACGTGCTGCTCGGTGAGCTCGCGCACGGCACGGCGGACTGGACGGCGAACTTCGACGGCACGCTGGAGGAGCCGCTGATTCTGCCGGCACGCCTGCCGAACCTGTTGCTCAACGGCACTTCGGGCATTGCCGTCGGCATGGCCACGGACATCCCGCCGCACAACCTGCGCGAGGTGGCCGCCGCCTGCATGCAGCTGCTGGAGGATCCAGAGGCGAGCACCGCGGTTCTGATGAAGCACATCAAGGGCCCGGATCTGCCCACCGGCGCGGAAATCATCTCCCCGCGTGCGGACCTGAAGGCCATCTACGAGAGCGGCACCGGGTCGTTCAAGGCGCGCGCCACGTACCGCGCCGAGGATGGCAACGTGGTGATCACCGCGTTTCCCCACCAGGTGTCCCCGGCGCGCGTGCAGGAGCAGATCGCCGAGCAGATGCGCGCCAAGAAGCTGCCGATGCTCGAGGACGTGCGCGACGAGTCCGACCACGAGAACCCGGTACGGTTGGTGCTGGTGCCGCGCTCGAACCGCGTTGATCTCACCGAGGTCATGAACCATCTGTTTGCGACCACGGATCTGGAGCGCAACTATCGCGTCAACCTGAACATCATCGGTCTCGACGGTCGGCCGAGGGTGCTCGGCCTGAAGGCGATCCTCTCCGACTGGCTCACGTTCCGCATCGCCACGGTGCGCCGTCGCCTGGAGCATCGCCTGGAGAAGGTCAGCCGCCGGCTGCACATCCTGGAGGGCCTGCTCGCCGTCTACCTCAACCTCGATGAGGTGATTCGTATCATCCGCCACGAGGATGAACCGAAGCCGGTGCTGATGAAGCGCTTCGCGCTCTCCGAGGAGCAGACCGAGGAGATCCTCAACACCCGGTTGCGCCATCTTGCGCGGCTGGAGGAGATGAAGATCCGCGAGGAGCAGAAGACCCTCGCCGCCGAGCGCAGCGATATTGAAGCGCTGCTTGCGAGTGAGACGCGCCTGAAGCGGCTCGTGGCCGCCGAGATCCGTGCCGATGCCGACAAGCACGGCGATGACCGGCGCACGCGCATCATCGAGCGCGAGGCGGCTCAGGCGATCGACGAGACGGCGCTTATCGCCAACGAGCCGGTGACCGTCGTGCTCTCGAGCGGCGGCTGGGTGCGCGCCGCGAAGGGTCATGACATCGACCCTCGCTCGCTCTCCTACAAGAGCGGCGATGCCTATCAGGCGCTGGCGCACGGCCGCAGTCTGCAACAGGCCGTGTTCCTCGACAGCACGGGCCGCACGTACTGTCTGCCGGCGCACTCGCTGCCCTCGGCACGGGGCCAGGGCGAGCCGCTCTCGGGCCGGCTAAATCCGCCGGACGGCGCGAAGTTCGTCGGCGTGATCCTCGGGGAGCCGGAGGATCTGTGGCTCATCGCGAGTGATGCCGGCTATGGGTTCGTCACTCGCCTGCAGGACATGATTACCGATCGGCGTGCGGGCAAGACGCTGCTCAACGTGCCGCAGCATGCGCTGGCGCTGCCCCCGGCACGCGTGCCGGGCGAGGATGCGCTGGTGGCGGTGCTCAGCAGTGAAGGCAAGCTGCTCGTCTTCCCGGTGCGCGACGTGCCGCAGATGCCGCGCGGCAAGGGCAACAAGCTCTACGATATTCCGGGCAAGAAG
Source organism: Pseudomonadota bacterium (assembly GCA_021838635.1). Lineage (GTDB taxonomy): Bacteria > Pseudomonadota > Gammaproteobacteria > Steroidobacterales > Steroidobacteraceae > 13-2-20CM-66-19. The sequence continues at coordinate 28,469 of JAKCDC010000005.1, read as the reverse complement.
GTGGCTGCGCGCGAGGAGTTCGTCGCCGGGTTGGCGGTGGTGGCGCCGCGCGGCTCGCTCGAGGTGTGGACCGCCGAAAAGAAGCGCGTCCTCGGCTGGGCGGACCTCAAGGAGTACCGGGGTGAGCGCGCTCACCGCGGCGCTCTGCTGCCGCGCGGCTGGCCGCGCACCGGCATCGAGCGGCTGGAGGCGCTCGCGCCGCCGCAGAGCTGACTCAGCGCGGTGCTCTGAGCTCGTTGGCCTGCAGGACGACGTCCTCGGGCGCGTTGACGAAGTAGCCCTGGATGAACTCGACGCCGAGCTGCCAGAGCACTGCCATGGTGTTGGCGTCCTCGACACGCTCGGCGATGGTCTGGATGCCGCGCTTGGTGGCCTCTTCGGCGAGCGCGCGCACATGGTGCTGCAGCTCCTTGTTGCGTGCCAGGCTCTGCACCAGCGCGCCGTCGATCTTGACGTAATCGAGCGGCATGGATTCGAGCAGGCCGAAGGCGCTTGTCGGGGAGCCGAAGCTCTCGATGGCGAAGCGAAAGCCCCACTTGCGCAGTTTCTCAGCGAGTTCGCGCGATTGGGGGTAGCTCACCGCCACCGCTTCGGGAATCTGAAAGCACACGCTGGTCGGGGCGGCGCGCGCCGAGCGGATGTGCCCGTCGAGCCAAGCGACGAATGAGGCGTCGCGCACGGTGTCCTTCGACAGGCGCACGAACAGGCAGCCTGGACGGCGTTGGGCGGCGAACGACAGCGATGCCCCGACTACCCAGCGGTCGATGTTCTTCAGCAGGTCGTTGCGTTCGGCGGCTGGTAGAAATTCCCCGGGCAGCACTTCCTTGCCGCGATTGTCGATCATGCGCAGCAGCACATCGAACATGCGTGCATCGCCGCCGCGCAGACTCGCCACCGGCTGTGTGGCGAGACGAAAGCGGTTCTCGAGCAGGGCACTTTTGATCTGCTGGACCCAGGCGGCGTCGTACGGCGAGGCGGATGCGGACGCCGCTCCGGCCGTGACGGCCTGACTGCCACCGCGGCGCGTGCCGCGGCTGCAGGCCTCGAGCGCCGAGCTGATCAGCGCATCGAGGTCCTTCGCGTGGCTGGCGAGCGGCGCCAGGCCCACCGTGCAGGAGAGCGACACCTGTTTCGCCCCGCAGCGTACTGGGTGTTTACCCGTTTCCTGCACCAGCTGCGCGGCCCACGCCTGTAGATCACGTTCGTTGCCACGCTCGAGCAGCACCAGAAAACGCACGCCACCGAAACGGCCCGCGACTTCCGTCGGATACAGCGTCGCACGTAGTCGCGCGGCGAACTCGCCGAGCACCTGTTCGCTGGCGCTCGCCCCCACGCTGGCCTCGACGTCAGCGAAGTGGTCGAGCTTGATCAAGGCGAGCGCCCGCACGCCGCCGGGGCTGGCCACGGCAAGCCGTTGGAGGAGGGCCGGCAACAGGTCGCGCCGATGCAGCAGTCCGGTCGTCTGATCGCACTGCACGGCGTGCTGCAGCTCCTGCAGCAGCTTGCCTTCATCGCGCGATTGACCCGGCACCGTCAGCCGCACGCACGGCTGACCCTCGTGCTCGTCCAGCGTGAAGGTCAGTTCGGCGTTGAGGCTGTTGCCGTCGGGACGCAGTGCGCCGGCGCGCAGGCTGTGGTGCCGCCAGCGCCCCTGCAGGCAGGCGGCCAGCGCGCCCTTCAGCGCCGGTCGGCTGGCCTCATCGAACAGGTCCATGACTGGCTGGCCGATCACCTGGGCGTCCGGGCCGAACAATTCGAGCCAAGCGGGGTTGGCATCGACGACGATACCTTCCTGCACGTGGATGATCGCATCTGCGGGCTGGCGCGTCAGGGGCAGCAGCGCATCCGGACCGTTCGGCGCCGGCTGCACCGTCGAGAGCAGCGCCCGCTCCAGGCGGGCTGAGCGCAATTCGCGCACGATGACCGCCGTGAGACGCTGCGGGGAGTCGAATCCGACCGCATCGCGCGCTCCAGCGCGCAGCGCGGCGGCAATCGCCGGTTCATCGACGCTCGGTGCCGCCAGGACGATGGGCAGCCAGGGCGCGATCTGGTCGCGCAACGCCACGACTGCCGCGACGTCGTGACCTGGCTCGATGCAGTCGATCACGAGCGCGGGCTGGACTCGCTGCAGCGCAGCGTGCAGCGCTTCGAGGGCCGCGATCCACGTGCACTCCACGGCCAAGCCGGCGCCGCTGAGTATGTCGTTGATGGCGTCAGCTGCACGTCGCGACGCGCAGCGAACCACCAGCGCAATCGTGTTCTCGGCCAATCTTGACTCCCGACGGGGTTCCCACGCGTTGGGACACACGTGATTGTAGCCGTGCACGGCGCGCAGCGGCGCCGCCGCGCCCCATTATGTGCACTGACGCACAGGCCCACGCTCAATCACGAGGTGACGCTGATCGGAGTCAGAACCGTCTTGGAGGGCGCTGCGGGCAGTTCCCGCACCAGCCGCGGCACGAGGTAGCCCGGCAGACAGGCAGCGAGTTGCCCGGCCAGGCGTCGCGCGCGCTCATCGGGGACGAGAAAATGCGCCGCGCCGCGCACCTTGTCGAGCGCGTGCAGATAGTACGGCAGTACGCCGGTCTGAAACAGCGCTCGCGACAGCTCGGCGAGCACCGCCGCCTCGTCGTTGATGCCGGCGAGCAGCACGGTCTGGTTCAGCAGCGTGATCCCGGTGGCGCGCAGGCTGGCGCACGCCTCGCGCAGCGACGCATCGAGCTCGTTCGGGTGATTGATGTGCAGCACCATCACGATCGGCACCGGGCTTGCGCGCAGCCACTCAAGCAGGCCTGCGTCCACGCGCGAGGGCAGCACGACGGGCTGGCGCGTGTGGATGCGCAGCCGCCGCAGGTGCGCGATGCGTGCCAGTTCGTCCCCGAGTGCGCTGAGTCGCGAGTTGCTGAGCGACAGCGGATCGCCGCCGCTGAGGATGATTTCCTCGAGCGATGCGTCGGCGGCGATCGCCGCGAGCGCCTCGCTCCAGCGAGGCCCCTCGCTGTGCTGCGCCGCGTAGGGGAATTCGCGCCGGAAGCAGTAGCGGCAGTGCACCGCGCAGCTCTCAGTGGCGATCAGCAGCGCTCGGCCGCGGTATTTCTGCAGCAGCGCCGGGGCGCGCTGCGCGGCCGCTTCCTCCAGTGGATCGGCGCCGTAGCCGGCCTGCTCGAGCAGCTCGGCGGCGGCCGGCAGCACCTGGCGCAGCAGCGGATCGGCCGGATCCCCTGGGCGCATGCGCGCCACGAAACTGCGCGGCACGCGCAGCGGGAAGGCGGTCTCGACCGCCCCCAAGGCCTGAAGCGGCAGTCCGAGCGCCGCGGCCAGCGTGCCGGGATCGGTGATGGCCTCGGCGAGCTCCTGCTGCCAGCGGGCAGAAATCTGGCGGGGTTGAACCGATGCCGGTATCATACGCGGCCCTTTAATCGGAGGGGCCGCGCATTGTGCCGCTCCGGCTGAGAGAAAGAAATGGCCAGCTATACCACCGCCGAAATCCGCTCGGGCATGAAACTGCTGCTCGATGGCGAACCGTTCGCCGTGATCGAGAATGAGTTCGTCAAACCCGGCAAGGGTCAGGCGTTCAACCGCATCCGGGTGCGCAACCTCAAGAGCGGCCGGACCATCGAGAAGACTTTCCGTTCCGGCGAGTCGATCGAGGCCGCCGACGTGGTCGACACCGAGATGCAGTACCTCTATCAGGACGGGGATTTCTGGCACTTCATGGTGCCGGACAGCTTCGAGCAGTACACGGCGGGGAAGGCCGCGGTGGGTGAGAGCGCCCAGTGGCTGAAAGACGGCCTGGTGTGCATCATCACGCTGTGGAACGGCGAGCCGCTGGCGGTATCGCCGCCAGCGCACGTGGAGCTGAAGATCGTCGAGACCGATCCGGGGCTGCGCGGGGACACCGCCACCGGCGGCCAGAAGCCGGCCAAGCTCGAAACCGGTGCGGTGGTGCGGGTGCCGCTGTTCATCGACCAGGGCGAGGTCATCCGCATCGACACGCGCACCGGTCAGTACGTCTCGCGCGCCAAACAGTGACTGAAGCCGGCGCGTCTAGGGCGCGCCGGCTTCGAATCCGCTGGCCGCGAGCAGCACTTGCGCGATGCGCTCGAGGCCTTCGGCGTCGAGCGCATCGAAGCGGCCCGGCTCGGGGCTGTCGACATCGAGCACACCGAGCAGTCGTCCGTCTGCGAGCAGCGGCACCACCACCTCGGAACGCGACGCGCCGTCGCAGGCGATGTGACCCGGGAAGGCGTGTACGTCGGGTACCACCTGGGTGCGCCGCTGCTCGGCGGCAGTACCACACACCCCGCGGCCAAGCGCAATGCGCACACAGGCCGGCTTGCCTTGGAAGGGGCCGAGCACCAGCTGCGGCCCACGCAGCAGATAAAATCCCGCCCAGTTGACCTTCGGCAGCGCCTCGAACAGCAAGGCGGCGGTGTTGGCGAGGTTGGCGATCGGATCGCGCTCGCCGCTCAGCAGAGCCGTGAGGGTGGCGGTGAGCTGACGGTAGGCGGCGGCCTTGTCCGTGAAATCGTAGTGCTGACTCTCATGCTGCATGGCGCTCTCCCTCATCAGGCGCGTTCGATCGGAAACGGGATGACCTCCTCGATGCGCGCGGCGTCCTCGGCGAGCATGACCAGACGGTCGAAGCCGAGCGCCACTCCGCTGCAGTCCGCGAGCCCCGCGGCGAGTGCGGCCAGCAGCCGCTCATCGGGCGGTGCGTGCTCCAGTCCGAGGCGCACTCGCGCCGCACCGTCCTGCTCGAAGCGGGCGCGCTGCTCGTGCGCATCGGCGAGTTCGTGAAAACCGTTGGCGAGTTCGATCCCATTGCAGTACAGCTCGAAGCGCTGCGCGGCACGCGGATCGGCCGGATCAAGCCGGGCGAGCGCGGCCTGACTCGCCGGGTAGCCATGCACGAACGTCAGGGCGCCGCGGCCGAGCACAGGTCCGATCCGCACGCTCATCAGCAGCTCGAGCAGCTCGTCGCGATCGGCGCTGTCCCCGACGAAGCCCGCCGCGCGGGCCGCTGCCGCCAGCGTCGCGAGCGATGCTTCGAACGGGTCGATGTCCAGATGCTGACGGAACACCTCGCGATACGTGAGGCGTGCGCTCGCGAAGTCTGTGCTGCGCGGCCCGAGCAGCGCGCGCGCCAGCGCCTCAACCTCGTCCATGAGTGCCTCGAGCGTCCAGCCCATCCGGTACCACTCGACTAATGTGAACTCCGCGTTGTGCAGCCGTCCGCGCTCCAGTCCGCGCACGACGTGACAGATCTGGTAAATGTCGCCGAGCCCCCCGGCGATCAGCCGCTTCATGGCGTACTCGGGCGAGGTGTGCAGATAGCAATGCTGTACGGGCTGCCCGGCGCCATCGGTGAACGTCACGTGCGCCGAGTGGATGTGCACATCGCTCACTGGCGCGTTGACCACGACCGGTGTATCAACCTCCAACACACCGCGGTCGGCGAAGAACCGCCGGGCCGCGCCGAGCAAAGCGGCCCGGCGCCGCAGCAGCCTCGGTGTCGCCGTGGCGCGCCAGTCTTGCCGCTGCGCGCCGCTCATGTGGGGTTCTGCCCGTCGAGCAGGTGTCCGAGTGTCTCGCCGACGCGGATGGTGCGTCCGGGGGCAAGATCAGCGCGCCACACGGCCGCTTGTGGTGGCAGCAGCAGGATGACCGTCGAGCCCATATTGAAGCGACCGAGCTCTGCGCCCTTGGCCAGCTGCAGGGGCGCGAGCGGCGCCTGCAGAGGGAGCGCGGCGATGCGCCGATCGGCGCGGGGCGCGACGTCTCCGTGCCACACGGTGCTCATGCTGCCGACGAACAGCGCCCCCACCATGACCAGTCCCCACACCAGGGGGCCTTCCTCGAACAGCAGCACCACCCGCTCGTTGCGCGCGAACAGGCCCGGCACCGCAGCGGCGGTTGTGGCGTTGACGCTGAACAGCCGGCCGGGCACGAACCACGCGGCGCGCAGTCGCGCCGCGAGCGGCATGTGGATGCGATGATAGTTGTACGGCGCGAGATACAGCGTGGCGAACGATCCGCCAGTGAAATGCTGCGCCCACTCGCGTTCCCCGGCGAGCAGCGCCGCGACGCTGTACGCGTGTCCCTTGGCCTGCAGGATCCGATCGCCGTCGATGCGCCCGGCCTGGCTCACCGTGCCGTCGACCGGAGAGGCGATCAGGCGCCCCTCCGGTGCAACCGGCCGGCTGCCGGGCGTGAGTGCCCGGGTGAAGAAGGCGTTGAAGCTCGGGTAGGCGTGCGGATCGGGTTCGACCGCATCGCTCATGTCGGGGTGGAAGTGGCGCACGAACGCCCCGATCAGTGCACGCTTCAAGGCCGGGGCGCGGCTGCGCGTCAGGTGCAGCACCCGGCGCGAGAGAAAATGCTGCGGCAGCAGGTGTTGCAGCAGCACAAACAGCCGCTCGCGCAGACTCCCCGTGGGTGTTGGGCCGGTCATGCGGTCCGCTCCTCAGCCGAGCACGAGCAGTCGCTCGGCGCGGTTGCGCAGCACGGCGGCGAGCCGCCGGACGCTGAACGGAGCGGTGAACACCGCGACTTCGCGGCCGCGGCCATCGAGCAGAAACAGCGCCACGGTGTGCGCGAACGTCGTGCCGCCGCCGGGCAGCGCAAGTTTGCCGCGCGCCACCCCGAGCTGCGCGCTGAGGCGCCTGATCTGGCGGGGCGCGCCGGTGAGGCCGATGAAGCTCGGATTGAACCGATCCAGGTACGCCGCCAGGACCGCCGGACGGTCATGGCGCGGGTCGATCGAGACGAACAGCACCTGCAGCGGCAAGCGGGCGACCCGGCGCTCGACCCGCGCCAGCAGCGCCAGGGTGTCGGGGCATTCGTCCGCACAGCGCGTGTAGCCGAAGTACATCAGCGTCAGGTGACCGGTCAGGTCGTTCTGGTCGAAGGAGTGGCCGCGGCTGTCGATGAGCGCGAAGGGCCCGAGCGGGCGGGGCTGCGGCAGCCACGTGCCGTAGTCCGGCACGCTCGGGTGGCTGTACCGCACGGCAGCCAGCCGGTACCCTGCGAAGCCCGTGCCCAGGCACACCAGCCCCACCAAAATCCAAAAGTAACGAGACGACATGCGGCAAGTATCCCACAGCGGCCGGCGTCCCGCGCCGCGTGCGGCGCCCGCGAGCGTCGGTGAACTGATCGAGCAGGGCGCACGGCGGCTGCGCCGAGCGCGGGTGTTTTTCGGCCATGGCACCGACAATGCCCGGGACGAATCGGCGGCGCTGGTGCTGCATGCGCTCGGGCTGGCGCACACCGATCCGGCCGTGTATGCGCGGCGCGTCGGCGCACGAGCGCAGGAGCGGGTGCACGCGCTGCTCACGCGGCGCATCGAGGAGCGCATCCCGGCGGCGTACCTCACCGGGGAGACATGGTTTGCGGGACTGCCGTTTTACGTCGATCCCCGCGCTCTCATTCCGCGCTCTCCGATCGCCGAGCTGATCGAGCGGCGCTTCGCGCCGTGGCTCCAGGCGCGGCGCATCGCCCGGGTGCTCGATATGGGCTGCGGATCGGGCTGCATTGCCATTGCCTGCGCCAAGGCGCTGCCCTGGGCGCAGGTCGATGCCGCAGACATCTCCGCCGAGGCGCTCGAGCTGGCTGCGCGCAATGTGCGCCGGCACCGGGTTCGGCGGCGGGTGCATCTGGTGCAGTCCGATCACTTCAGCGCGCTGCGTGCGACGCGTTACGACCTGATCGTGGCGAATCCGCCGTATGTCGGGGCGCGCGAGTTCGCCTCGCTCCCGCCGGAGTACCGGCATGAGCCGACGCTCGCGCTGAAGTCCGGCCGCACCGGACTCGACTCCGTTCGGGTGCTGCTCGCCGAGGCTCGCCGGCATCTGCGGCCCGGTGGGGCGCTGATCGTGGAGGTGGGTAATTCGGAAGGTGCGCTTGCGCGCGCGTTCCCGCAGCTGCCGTTCCTGTGGCTGCAGTTCGAGCGCGGCGGCGGCGGGGTGTTTCTGCTCGCGGCCGAGCAGTTGCCTAGCGGTGGTGCGTCCCGCGCCCGACGCGCGGGCGCATAGTACACTGCGGGCACCCGCGCCCGGCCCGGACGGATTGGACGTGTGCCGCGGTGGCTCGCGGCGCACATAGAGGGGCTGATGTCCGGCAACACCTTCGGCAAACTGTTCACGGTGAGTACCTTCGGGGAGAGCCACGGTCCGGCGCTCGGCTGCATCGTCGATGGCTGCCCGCCGGGGCTTGAACTCACCGAGGGGGATTTGCAGGGCGACATCGACCGGCGCCGCACGGGCACCTCGCACTTCGTCAGCCAGCGGCGTGAGAACGATCAGGTGCGCATCCTCTCCGGCGTGTTCGAGGGGCGCACCACCGGCACGCCGATTGGCCTGCTGATCGAGAATTCCGATGCGCGCTCACGCGATTACGAGAAGATCAAAGACCGGTTCCGGCCCGGACATGCCGATTACACCTACCAGCAGAAGTACGGGCTGCGGGATTATCGCGGTGGCGGGCGCTCCTCGGCGCGCGAGACGGTGATGCGGGTGGCGGCCGGGGCCATCGCGCGCAAATATCTCGCCGCGCGTCTGGGGGTGCGTATCTATGGCTACCTCAGCCAGATCGGCTCGCTTGTGCTGGAGCCGCGCGACCCGCCGTTCGCCTACCGCAATCCGTTCTTCTGCCCCGACCCGGCGCGCATCGAGGAGTTGGAGGCGCTGCTCTGGGCGCTGCGTTCGGCGGGCGATTCGGTCGGTGCGCGGGTGACGGTCGTGGCCTCTTCGGTGCCGCCGGGGCTCGGCGAACCGGTGTTCGAGCGGCTCGATGCCGACATCGCTGCGGCGTTGATGAGCATCAACGCCGTGAAGGCGGTCGAGATCGGCGCGGGCGTGCGCGCAGCGACGCAGCGCGGCAGCGAACATCGTGACGAGCTGACGCCGGAGGGCTTTCTCAGCAACAACGCCGGCGGCATCCTAGGCGGAATCTCCTCCGGCCAGGATGTGGTCGCGCACCTGACGCTCAAACCGACCTCGAGCATCCAGATCCCCGGTCGCACCATCGACCTGGAGGGGCGGCCGGTCGAGGTCATCACCACCGGGCGGCACGATCCGTGCGTGGGCCTGCGCGCCACGCCGATTGCGGAGGCCATGCTCGCGATCGTCCTGATGGACCATTACCTGAGGCACCGCGCCCAGAACGCCGACGTGCGCTGCGCCACCCCGGATATTGCGCGGCGCGGCCCCCCCGGCTGAGGGCTTCGGGGCGGGGCGGATCGGCCAGTCTACGAAGCACGACACAGTTTGCCGGGCCAGAATGAGTAAAGATCAATCGGCAAGCGAGGTGGCAAGCCCGCCCGCCGGTGCGAGCCGGCTTGGGGGTGCGAACCGATTTAAGTTATATTGCCGCCCGCGCCGGATGCGATCGCGAAAAGCGACCATCCGATTGTTTTTATAAGGGGTTTGTCTTACCGATGCCGTTCGGGGTGTGGTCAATGATCGCCAAACGCTCAAGTCTGGTGATGGTGCTGCTGCTGGCGTTGCCGCAGGCGGCGCTGGCTCTGGGCCTCGGGAATATCCATTTAAAGTCGCATCTCGACCAGCCGCTGAATGCGCGCATCGATTTGCTCGATGCTACCCCCGGGGCGCTGCAGAGCCTCTCGGTGCGGCTCGCCTCGCGCACGACGTTCGCCAAGTACAGCCTGGACTGGCCGGCCTACCTCAACGGGGCGCGGCTCCAGGTCGAGCACGCGGCCGGCGGGCGCATCGTACTGCACCTGACCTCTAGCCTCCCGGTGACCGATCCGATTCTCACCCTGCTGGTCAAGGCCAGCTGGGACCGAGGCGTGCTGTTCCGCGAGTACACGATCCTGCTGAATCCGCCGGTGTACGTGCCGAGCGCGAGCCAGCCGCACCATGTCGCGATCGCCGCGCCGGTGGTGGGTAATGCAGCGCGCGCCGCGGAGCTGCCGCAGGCGAGCGCGCCGGCTCCGGCCCCGGCGGGTCCTGCCGTGAGCCTGCCACGCTCGGTACACGTGCGCTCGGGCGAGACACTCTCGGGCATTGCCAGCCGCCTCAGCGGCGGCGGCATGGACTCGACGCGCACCCGCCAGTGGATGGTGGCAATTTACCAGCTCAATCCGCAGGCATTCGCGCACAACATGAACATGCTGCGCGCCGGTGCGGTGCTGCGCATCCCGACGGCCAGCGCCGCGCGACAGGTGGCCCCGTCAGCCGCTTGGCGCGATGTGACCCGCCAGGACAGCGCCTGGCGCACCGGGCAGGCCGGCAGTGCCGGACGCCTGCGGCTGGTCGCACCGAGCGGCCCGACTGTCGGTACCGGTCGCGGCACCTCGGCGGCCGTAGGGGCGCTGCAAGCACAGGTGCAGACGCTGAAGGGTCAACTGGCGCAGGAGAAGCGCCTGGTGCAGCTGAAGAGTGCGGCGCTCGCGGCACTGCAGGCGCAGGTCGCTGCCGGCCAGCGCGCGCCGGTGGCCCATCCCGCCGCGCCCGCCTCGGTGACGCACGCCCCCGCACTGCATCGGCCGATGAAGCTGCATCCGCCGCAGCCGATCCCGCTGGCCGCGCACACCGCCGCGCCGAGCGCGTTCGGGCAGATGGTGCGCCGCTACTGGTGGGCGCTGCTGGCACTGCTGGTGCTGCTGATCGCTTACGGGCTGGCGCGGGTGCTGCGCGGCCGGCGCGAATCCGCAGCCAATGATCTGCTGCGCCAGTCGGCCGACGGCGGCTTCGCCGAACAGGCGCATGCGGCCGCACCGATCGACTCACTGGGCGGGCGTCACAACGATGCGATCGATGTGCGCGAGACGACGCACGAGCAGCCGCGCCTGGTGATGCACGATGCGGCAGCCCCGGTCGTGCAGACGCATGTTGCGGCCGACCAGACGATGAGCAGCGAGACGGCGCTGAACCTCGAACAGGGTGACCCGCTCGCCGAGGCTGATTTCCACATGGCGTACGGCCTGTATGACCAGGCCGCCGATCTGATCCGCATCGCCATTCAGCGCGAACCGCAGCGACACGATCTGAAGCTGAAGCTCCTCGAAGTGTTCTTCGTCTGGGGCAACAAGGAGCAGTTCGTCGAATTGGCGCATGAGCTGGCCGACACGCGCGATCAGGCGCCGGCCGGCGAATGGGACAAGGTCGTCATCATGGGACGGCAGCTCGCCCCGGATGATCCGCTGTTTGCAGGCTCCGAGGTCAGCGGCGCGGCCGCTCAGGGCGTCGATCTGGATCTGGAGGGTGGCCAGGGCCGGGTGGATTTCGACCTGATGGGCGGCGCGGTGCCAGGCGCTGCGGCCGCCGCGGGCGGCACCGGCAATACCGGCGCGTTTGATCTGGACATCGGTGCGGCCCTCGGAGAGGAGCTGCCCGGGGACACGGTCGCCGGCGACGATCTGAACGAATCATTCCCGGACTTCGAAGCGACCGGGTCGGAAACCGGTGTGACCCAGGAGATGGCCGAGCATCCGTTCGAGCCGGTTGAACCGACGGTTGAGCAGCCTGCGCTGCATGTGGCCGGCCCGGCGGCACTGCGCGAGAAGGTGGAGGCGCTGAGCCAGGGGTCGGAGCGCACTGCGGAGCTCGCGATCGACGATCTGGGACTGGACCTGGGGGCGTTCGAGACCACGGTCCAGCCGGGCCTCGGCACCGATGCGCCGACGCTGGTTGCGGGCCTCGACGAACATTCTCGCGAGATGCTCCAGCGGGCCGGCGAAGCGGCCTCCGGCGAGCCGCACGCCGCACCGGAGTCCACTGGGACCACCAGTGCCTGGCAGATCGACGAACGGGAGCTGGAGAATCTGCTGGCCGAGGAGCCGGCCGGGGCGCGCGATACCTCGGAGACCTCGCGCCTGAGTGCGCTTGATATTGCCGGGGTGGACTTCGACCTCGGTGGCACCGCTGAGCCGAAGCCCAAGGCTGGCGACGGCCTGGATTTCGACATCGGCACGGCCACGTTCGCCCATACGGACGTCGCCGCAGTGGGCGAGGGGCCGACCGGTGAGAATGCCGTGCTCGGGGAGTTCGAGCCGGTGAGCATGAGTGAAGTGGGCACCAAACTTGATCTGGCCCGTGCCTATATGGACATGGGTGATCCGGAAGGGGCGCGCAGCATCCTGGAGGAAGTGATGCACGAGGGCTCTGATGCCCAGCGCCAGGAGGCCGGACGCCTGTTGGAGTCGCTGCCCGGCTGATGCCTCGCATCGCGGTCGGACTGCAGTACCAGGGCGGCGCCTACGCCGGCTGGCAGCACCAGCCGTCAAGTCCGAGCGTGCAGGACTGCCTGGAGGCCGCCCTCGGCAAGATCGCCGCCGAGCCGGTCAGCCTGACCTGCGCGGGCCGCACCGACGCCGGTGTGCATGCCCGCGGCCAGGTGGCCCACTTCGATACCCACGCGGTGCGCACGCTGCGCGCCTGGCTGCTCGGCGCCAACAGCGAGCTGCCGCCCGACATCAGCGTTTCGTGGGTGCGGCCGGTGCCCGATCACTTCCATGCGCGCTACTGCGCCGAGACGCGCACCTACCGCTACCTCGTTCTGAACCGTCGCACTCGCTCGGCGCTGTTCGCGCGCCAAGCCACCTGGGTGCATCGGCCACTGGATGCCGTAGCGATGGCGCACGCGGCCGCGTGGCTCGAGGGCGAGCACGATTTCAGCGCGTTTCGCGCCGCTCAGTGCCAGGCGAAGTCTCCCGTGCGGCGTCTGGAGCGGCTCACCGTCGAGCGTCGGGACGACTGGCTGATCATCGAGGCGACCGCCAACGCGTTCCTGCATCACATGGTGCGCAATATCGTTGGCCTGCTGCTCGCCGTCGGCAAGGGCGATGCCCCGCCAGAATGGGCTGCCCAGGTGCTCTGCGGGCGCGATCGTCGCCGCAGTGCCGCGACCGCGCCGGCTGCCGGGCTGTACCTGTGGTCGGTGCGTTACCCCGAGGCGTTTGCAGTGCCGCCCCCGCCCGACGGGCCTGATCTGCGCTGATCGGCTATCATCCCCGCCCTGGTCCCCTGGCGGATGCCCTATGTCCTGGTTTGAAAAGATCATGCCCTCGCGGATCAAGACCGAACGGCGCACGCGTTCGGTACCTGAGGGCCTGTGGATCAAGTGCCCGGTCTGCGATGCCGTGCTGTACCGCGCCGAGCTCGAGCGCAATCTGTATGTCTGTCCCAAGTGCGCGCACCACATGCGCATCGGCGCACGCGAGCGGCTGGAGGCCTTCCTCGATCCGGGCTCCGGCGTCGAGCTGGCCGCCCGGGTCACCCCGGAGGACCCGCTGAAGTTCCGCGACAGCAAGCGGTACAAGGACCGCCTGGCGCAGGCGCAGAAGAACACCGGTGAGGCCGATGCGCTGGTGGTGATGGCCGGGGCCCTCGAGGGACTCGCGTTGGTCGCCTGCGCGTTCGAATTTCAGTTCCTCGGCGGCTCGATGGGTTCGGTGGTCGGGGAGCGCTTCAAGCGCGCCGCCGATCACTGTCTCGCAGAGCGAACGGCGCTGGTGTGTTTCACCTCCAGCGGGGGTGCCCGCATGCAGGAGGCGCTGTACTCGCTGCTGCAGATGGCCAAGACCTCCGCCTCGCTCGCGCAAATGCGCCGCGCACGGCTGCCGTTCATATCCGTGATGACCGATCCGACCACCGGGGGGGTGTCGGCGAGTCTGGCGATGCTCGGGGATCTGAATCTCGCCGAGCCGCGCGCGCTGATCGGTTTCGCCGGTCCGCGCGTCATCCAGCAGACCGTGCGCGAGACGCTGCCGGAGGGCTTCCAGCGCAGCGAGTTTCTGCTCGAGCACGGTGCCCTCGACATGATCGTCGATCGCCGCGAGATGCGTGCCCGCATCGGCGCGGTGCTGCGGCTGTTGCTGAAGAAGCCCGCGGCCGCCTGAGGGCGCGTCGCTGGGGCCGCATCGTCGAGGCGCCCGTGAGCGAGTCACTTGAGTATTGGCTGGCGCGCCAGCAGGCAGCCCATCCGCACAGCATCGATCTGGGTCTCGAGCGCGTCGGTGCCGTGGCGCGCCGCCTCGGCCTCGATCGGCCGGCGGCGATCGTCATCACTGTGGCCGGCACCAACGGCAAGGGTTCGACGGCGGCGCATACCGAGGCGTTGCTGCTCGCCGCGGGCGCCACTGTCGGGCTATTCACCTCGCCGCACTTCATCCGCTACAACGAACGCATCCGCATCCAGGGTCGCGAGGTCGATGATGCGGCGCTGGTGAGCGCGTTCGAGCACATTGAGGCGGCGCGCGGCCCGCAGAGCCTCACCTTCTTCGAATACAACACGCTCGCGGCGCTGTGGCTGTTCGCCCAGGCGGGCGTGCGCTTCGCGGTGCTCGAAGTGGGATTGGGCGGACGGCTCGATGCGACCAACCTGATCGATGCCGATGCGGCCGTGCTCTGCTCGGTGGGCCTTGATCACCGTGAGTGGCTCGGTGCGACGCTGGAGGCGATCGGTGCGGAAAAGGCGGGCATTTTCCGCGCCGGGCGCCCGGCGGTGCTTGGCACCCCGAGCCTGCCCGGGAGCGTCTACGCCGCGATCACGCGGCTCGGGGCGCGCGCGGTACTGGCGGAACAAGACTTCCGCTGGGAAGTGCGCGCCGAGGGTCGCTGGCGCTATGAGGGGCTCGGTCTGCAGCTTGAGGACTTGCCGCCCTCGCGGCTGGCGGGCCTTATCCAGTACCGCAATGCGGCCACCGCGCTGGCGGCGATCGAGTCACTCGCGATGAGTCGGGCGCGCAGTGAGGTCGAAGCCGTTCTCACGGCGCTCGATGCGCGCACCGTGGGCACTGCGCTCGGCTCGGTGCGCCTCGCCGGCCGGTTCCAGGTGGTCCCAGGCGAGGTACCGTGGATTCTCGACATCGCGCACAACGCACCGGCGGCGCAGATCTTGGCGGCCGAACTGGCCCGCCGTCCCTGCCGCGGTCGCACGCTCGCGGTACTCGGAGTGCTCGGCGACAAGGATGCGCCCGAGATTGCCGCGGCACTCGCGCCCCGAGTCACGCAGTGGTTTCTGTGCGCGCTGCCGGGCCCGCGCGGTACCAGCGCTGAGGCGCTCGGGCAGCGGTTGGCGGCGGTGATAGCGCGCCCGCACCTGTTCGAGTCGGTCGAAGCCGCCTGTGCCGCGGCGCGCGCCGTCGCGCGGCCCGGCGATCGGGTGATTGTCTGTGGCTCGGTGTACACGGTCGGGCCGGCGCTGAAATGGCTTGGGGTATACTGCGCGCCGTGAAAGAACGACTGACGGGCGCCATTATTCTTGTGGCGTTGATCGTGCTGTTGGTTCCGGAGTTGCTGACCGGGCCGCCGCGGATGAAGGCTGCGGGCACGCCGCCGGCCGGTACCGCTGTGGCCGCTGCACCGGTGCGCTCCTACACATTACCGCTCGGGCCTGGCGCGCGCGCCGCTGCGCAGCGCCTGAGCGTCTCTGTGGCCGGTTCCGGCGGCACGGCACCGGTAACGCGCGCGCCGTCGGCGCGGACTTCCGCGGCACCGGCTCCCGTGCCGGCCGCGCCACCGGTCCCAGCGCCCGAGATCCGGGCTGAGACTGCGCCGAAGGTCGCGCCTCGCACGGCGCCTCAGGTCGCGCCGCCGGCGGTGCATCCCGTCCCGCCCCCGGCACCACCCCACCGGACCGCTCCAGCGCGCCGTCCGGTGCGTACCCTCCCCCCCGTGAACCGGCTCGGGCGTGTCTCAGGCCACTGGACGGTGCAACTGGGCGTGTTTGCGCTCCACGGCGACGCCTTGCGGTTCGCCGGGCGGGTGCGTGCGAAGGGCTTCGGGGTACGCCTGTCGCCGCTGCGCCTCCGGGGCCGGCTGCTGTGGCGCGTCACCGCCCAGGCGGAGCCGACGCGGGCCGCGGCACTGCAGCTGGCGGGGCGGCTCGGCCGGGCGGGCTTGCGGGGCGATCTGCTGCGCCAGTGAACTGGCGCCGAGCGGCCGTGCGCGGGCTCTTGTACAATCCGCGCCCCTAGCCACCGTCCGACGGATGATGCGCCCGTTACGGCCGCCGCACAGCGAGTCCTTCCCGCCCTCGATTCGGCGACCGGGGCGCTGGCGCATCGGGCGGCCGACGAGTGGCACAGCCTGGACCGCGAGCGGTGAATCCGCATGATGACCACCGATTACGTGATTGCCACGGTGATCGTGCTGTCGGCCGTGATCGGAGCCGTGCGCGGCTTTCTGCGCGAGGCGATCGCGCTGGCCACCTGGCTGATCGCGCTGTTTCTGGCCTGGCATCTGGCGGGGCGTCTGGCGCCATACCTCGGTGGTCTGTTGGCGGCCCCGGCGGTGCGCATTTGGGCTGCGCGCGCGATCATTGCCGCATTGGTGCTGCTGGTGGGCATGGCCCTCGGGGCGATCGTGGCGCATTTCGTGCGCCTGTCGATCTTCAGCGGCACCGACCGCTTTCTCGGCTTTTTGTTCGGCGCGGTCCGCGGGGCGGTACTGCTCGGGGTATTCGTCATCCTTGCCGAATTGTTGCACCTTGATACCCAGGCCTGGTGGCGCCATTCAATGCTCATCCCGTACGGCAAGTCGATTGCCGGGGGGTTGCGGGCGCTGGTCGGGTCCGGACGGCTGTGAGGTAGGTTATGTGTGGAATCGTCGGATTGGTCGGCACGAGCGCGGTCAATCAGCGCCTCTATGACGCGCTCACCGTGCTGCAGCACCGCGGTCAGGATGCCGCGGGCATCGCCACCAGCGGCGACGGGGGGCTGTGCGTGCGCAAGGCCAGCGGCCTGGTGCGTGATGTCTTCCAGCAGCAGCACATGCTTGAGCTTAAGGGTCACATCGGCATCGGGCATGTGCGCTATCCGACGGCGGGCTGCGATAGCGCCTCGGAGGCTCAGCCGTTCTACGTCAACTCCCCATACGGGATCTGCCTGGCGCACAACGGCAATCTGACCAACGCGGCCGAACTGGCCGAAGTGCTGACCCGCGAGGACCGCCGGCACTTGAATACCACCTCGGACTCCGAGGTGCTGCTGAACGTGTTCGCCTCGGAACTGCAGCGCATCGGCACGCCGCGCGTCACCCCGGCGGACGTGTTCGCGGCGCTCGAGGCGGTGTACCGGCGCTGCCGCGGCGGCTTTGCCGTCGTGGCGATGGTGATCGGGCACGGGGTCGTGGGCTTCCGCGACCCCAACGGCATCCGGCCGCTGGCACTCGGGGAGCGTGACACGGCGCAAGGCAAGGAGTGGATGCTTGCCTCCGAGAGCGTTGCGCTCGACAGTCTCGGGTTCCGCTTCCTGCGCGATGTCGCCCCGGGCGAGGCGGTGCTGATCGATGAGGCCGGCCGGCTGCACTCGCATCGCTGCGTCACCGCGGCTCGCCACGCGCCGTGCATCTTCGAGTACGTCTATTTCGCCCGTCCGGATTCGAAGATCGACAACATCTCGGTGTACCGCGCCCGCATGCGCATGGGGGATCGGCTCGCAGAGAAGATCCTGCGCGAGCGTCCCAACCACGACATCGACGTGGTCATTCCCATCCCCGACACCAGCCGCACCAGCGCGCTGCAGCTGGCGCAGCGGCTCGGCCTGAAGTATCGCGAAGGGTTCACCAAGAACCGCTATATCGGGCGCACGTTCATCATGCCCGGTCAGCAGCAGCGGCAGAAGTCCGTGCGCAACAAGTTGAACGCCATTGACCTGGAGTTTCGCGGCAAGAACGTGCTGTTGGTCGATGATTCGATCGTGCGCGGCACCACCTCGGCGCAGATCATAGAACTCGCCCGCGAAGCCGGGGCGCGCAAGGTGTATTTCGCCTCGGCCGCCCCGCCGGTGCGCTACCCGAACGTGTATGGCATCGACATGCCGGCGGCCCGCGAGCTGGTGGCCGCCGGACGCAGCGTGGAGGATGTGATGCGTCTGATCGGCGCCGATTGGCTGGTCTATCAAGATCTCGATGATCTCATCGCGGCGTGCAAGCACGAGGACTCGCAGATCGAGGAGTTCGACACCTCGTGCTTCTCCGGACAATACGTCACCGGTGACATCACGCCGCAGTATCTCGAGCGCTTGCAGCGCGAGCGTTCCGACGAAGCCAAGCAGCGCGGCCGCGAGGGACGAGGAGCGCTGAAAATCGTCCACGGTGGCTGAAGCCCCCCCAGGCGCCGACCGGCGGCGAGAGCGGCTGATCGAGCTGTTTCACGCCGGCCTCGCTCGCGTCGAGGGACGCCGCTGTGTGCGCGAGGCGCTGCAGGGCGGCGCACCCACCCGGGTGTGGGCGGCGGCGATCGGCAAGGCGGCCGCGTCGATGGCGCTCGGGGCGCGCGAGGCGCTCGGGCCGGCACTTGAGCAGCTGCTGGTGATTGCGCCGGTCGGGCACGGCGCCGAGGCGCTCGCCGCCGCGCCGGGCACCGAGGTGCTCTTCGGCGCCCATCCAATCCCCGATGAACGCTCGTTGCACGCCGGCGCTCGGCTGCTCGGCTGGCTGCGGCAACTGCCCGCGCAGGCCGAAGCGCTGTTTCTGATCTCTGGCGGCGCCTCGGCGCTGGTCGAAGTGCCCGCGCCGGGGGTGACACTCGAACAGATCGCGCGCGTCGCGCGGCATGGGATGGCCGCCGGGCTCGATATCAGCGCACTCAATGCGGAACGCACCCGTTGCTCGCAGATCAAGGGCGGGCGGCTCGCCGAACGTCTCGGCGGACACTGCGGGCGCGTGCTGTTCATGTCCGATGTGCCGGGTGATGATCCGGCCCTGATTGGCTCAGGGTTGCTCGGGCCGGCCCCTGGCGGGGACGCCTTGCGGCGTGAGGTGATCGCATCCATTGATGCGGCGATGGACGGGGTGGCCGAGGCGGCCCGCGTCCGGGGGCTGACCGTGCAGCGCGCCCGTATGAGATTCGGCGGAGAGGTGCAGCGCCTGGCCACCCAGTTCACGCATGAGCTGGCGCTGGGCAGCGCGCAGGTGTATCTCTGGGGTGGAGAATCGACCGTGCGGTTACCGGCCGCCCCTGGCCGCGGTGGCCGCAATCAACATCTGGCGCTCGCCGCGGCGCGGCTGATCGCCGGTTACGGCGACCTTGCGCTGCTCGCCGCTGGCACCGATGGCATCGACGGTCCGACCGAGGATGCCGGGGCCGTGATCGACGGGGAGACCTGCGGGCGCATCGCCGTGCTCGGGTTCGACGCTGATGACAGTCTGCGGCGGGCAGACTCCGGGTGCGCGCTCGCGGCCGCCGGGGCACTGCTGCGCACCGGGCCGACCGGCACGAACGTGGCCGACCTCGTGATTGGTCTGAAGGATGCGCCGCAGCGCGCAGTCTTGTGAACAATTGTAATCGCGGCGTCCATCCGGCCACAGCGGCTCTGGCGCCGCGGCTGCACGCTCCGGTATCGTGTTCGCCAAGGACCTGACCATGAGCGAACATCCTCACCTGCTGATCGTCGATGACGACCGCGAGATCCGCTCGCTGTTGAGTCAGTATCTGCAGAAGGAGGGCATGCGCGTCACCGCGGTGGCCGACGCCACTGAGATGCGTCGCGCCATGGAGCGTGCGCGCTTTGACCTGCTGGTGCTTGACCTGATGCTGCCCGGTGAGGACGGCCTGTCGATCTGCCGGGAGCTGCGGACCCGCTCGCAGTTGCCGGTGATCATGCTGACGGCCCGCGGCGAGGACGTCGACCGCATCGTCGGCTTCGAGATCGGTGCGGACGATTACGTCCCCAAGCCCTTCAATCCCCGTGAGCTGCTCGGCCGGATCCGCGCGGTGCTGCGCCGCACCGTGCATGCCTCGCCCGACCCGGACCCACAGGCGGTGCGCGCCTTCCGCTTTGACGGCTGGCGCCTGGAGACCACCGCCCGCACGCTGAGCGGCGGCGCCAGCGAGGTGGCACTGAGCGGCGCGGAGTACCGGCTGCTCGCGGTACTGCTCTCGGCCGGTAACCGGGTGGTCTCGCGCGCGCAGCTCGCCGAGCTGCTGCGTGGCCGCGAGGCCGACCCGCTCGACCGCAGTATCGATGTGCGCGTCAGTCGCCTGCGCCAGATTCTCGGCGATGATGCCCGCTCGCCCAGGATCATCAAGACGATCTACGGCCAGGGCTATGTCATCGGCGTGCCCGTCGAGACCGAGTGAATTCCGGGCAGGGGTCGCACATGCGCTGGCGAATGTGGCCCCAATCCCTATTCGGACGGCTGATTGGCGCGACGGTGATCGGGGTGCTGCTCGCTCAGGCGGCGAGCCTGTACCTCGTGGCGCGCAACGAGCAGCGTGTCATGACGCAGGTGACCACACGCATCTGGGCGCGGCGAATCAGTGAAATCGCCTTTACGCTGACGCTGCTGCCGCCGCGGGCGCGCGCCCACGCGCTGCATCGGCTGCAGATGACCGGAGGACTTCGGCCCGTCGGGCCGCGGCCCTGGGTCCCGCGCATGGCGATGCCGATGCAGCCGCCCCAGCCGCCGCGTCCGCCCGCGCGCCTGCGCACAGGCCGCGGCCCGCGTGCGCTGCACTGGCCCTGGTGGCGCCGCAGGTTGCACCCTGATCTTCGGCACGGTCTGCTCATCCATCTGCCGTTCCCCTCCGGCGCGCAGACATTGCTGTTCACTCGGTTGCGTCGCGAACTCGGGGTGAATTACCGCATTCGTGCGCTCGCACACCGCAGCGCAGCGGCAATCCCTGTCGCGCCACCACCGTTCGTTTCCATCGGTCGACCGGCGCGCTTCTACGACATCGAGGTCAGTGCGCCGCACGCCGCGGCACTCACGTTCCGCGTGCCGCGCCTGTCCCCGGTGATGGTGCTGCCGCCGCGTTTGCTCATCAACCTGACGGTGCTGATGGCCGTGCTGATCGCTGCGTTGTATGTGGCGGCGCGCGGCATCACCCGCCCGTTGCGCCGTCTGGCGCGCGCCGCGGAGATGATCGGTCGCGGCTCGCGCAGCCCGCCGCTGCCGCAAAGCGGCGCACGTGAGCTGCGTGATGCGGCGCGCGCGTTCAATAGCATGCAGGAGCGGTTGCACCGCTATCTCGACAGTCGCACGGCGGTGCTGGCCGCAATGTCGCATGATCTGAAAACTCCGCTGACCCGTCTGCGCCTGCAAGTCGAGACCCTGATCGAGGATCCCGCGGTGCGCGAGCGTCTGGGGCGTGAACTCGATGAGATGGAAGGCATGGTGCGTGGCGCGTTGGCGTTGTTTCGTGGGCAGGACGAGCAGGAAGCGCTCGAACCGACCGATGTCGATGCGTTGGTCGAGTCGGTGCGACAGGGTTTTGCCGAGATGGGCCACGACGTGCAATTGACGGGGCATGCCAATGGGGTGCTCTTGGCCCGACCGCAGGCCCTAAAGCGCTGTCTGACCAACCTTGTGTCCAATGCGGTGAAGTTCGGCGAGCGGGCGCGGATCGTGGTGAGCGACGGTGTGGCGCTCAGCATCGTGGTGAGCGACGATGGCCCGGGGATCGCCCCGGAGTATCTGGAACGAGTCTTTGAGCCGTTCTTTCGCCTCGAGTCCTCCCGCAACCGCGACACCGGCGGGACGGGCCTGGGCTTGAGCATCGCGCGTGACGTGGCCCAGGCCCACGGCGGCACGCTGCAGCTGCGCAATCGACTGCAGGGCGGTCTTGAGGCCGAACTGCGCCTGCCGCGGCGCTGAGCGGGTCGCTACATTTGCTTACTGCGCCTCGGCTGTCGCATCGTTAGACTCCTCTACGTCCATTGTTTGGAGGAGGTCGGTCCATGAAGCGTTCCCTGATTCTTCTGGCGCTCGTCGGTGTCACGAGCGTCGCTCTTGCGCAGACTCCGACGCCGCAGCTCGCACGCGGTTGGCCGCAAAGCACAATTGCGGCGCGCATGCGCCGCATGCATCGCATGGAGCAGTGGCGGTTACACCAGTTGACTGTACTGTTGGATCTGACTGTCGCGCAGCGTCAGCAGGTCCGGGCGATCCTTGCCGAGCAGCACGCCGCCATGCGCACGAGCATGCAGCAGATGATGCGAGCAATGCGGGCGATGCGTCAGGCACACATGGCCGCGAAGCGGCAGATGATGGCCAAGATGGCACACGTGCTCAGCGCCGAGCAGATGGCGAAATTCAAAGTGCTGGCGCCGCCACATCCGTGGTTCGGGATGGCCGGTCCGATGGGCCGGGGTCGAATGGGCATGCGTATGCACATGGCGGCGCCGCCGCCGGCCCCGCCTGCTCCGCCTCAGTCCTGACCGATCGGGCTACCCCGGTGAGTAACGGAGCTCACCGGGGTAGCGCGCGCAGCTGGTAGCGGCCCGCCTCGTAGCTGACGCAGCTACCCTGCTCGTACCACGCCCCGAGTACGATACGGTGCACGGGCTGCCCATCAATCTGCGTCTCGTGTACCGCGGGGCGATGGGTGTGCCCATGGATGATGCGGTCTGCCCTCGTCGCCCGGAAGGCCGCCGCAACCGCCCCGGGATTGACGTCCATGATCACGGGCCGCGTGCGCGCTGTGTGCGTACGGCTTCCGGCACGCGCCTCATTGGCAAGCAGTTCCCGCGTTGCCAGGGGCAGGGCGAGAAATTGCTGCTGCCAGAGCGGCTCCCTGACGATGGTGCGCAATTCCTGATAGGCGTGATCGTCCGTACAGAGTGCATCGCCGTGAGTGAGTAGAACCCGCTCGCCGGCGAATTCCCTGACCACCGGATCCGGCAGCAGGTGGCATCCGCTGCGCTGGGCGAAGTCGCTGCCGAGCAGAAAATCCCGATTGCCGTGCAGTACGAAGCAGCCTATGCCATCGGCACTGAGCGCGGCCAGCGCATCGATCACGGCCTGATGTGCGGGCGTGTCATCGCCCACCCAGGACTCGAACAGATCGCCGAGGATGTAAAGCGCATCCACCTGCGGCGCTTCGGTCCGCAGCAGGTGGAGGAATTGCGCCTCCGCCGCCCCCGCGACCGCGTCGAGGTGCACGTCCGAGACGAACAGGCACCGACTCGGTTCATCGCCGGCGCGGGCGGGCGCGGGGGTCACGATTTCGGCGGCGGCGTGCCGGCCGGTGGCGCCGCAGTCTTGCTCGGCGTGTGGCGTGAATCCGATCCGGCCGCGGGCGGGGTCGCAGTCTTGCTTGGCGTGCGGCCCGAACCCGAACCGGCAGATCCGCTTGCGCCGGGTGTCGCAGCAGCCGCAGCCGGAGTTGCTCCGGAGGTGCTCGGTGTGACCACGTTCATGGACTCGATGACCACGGGTGTCAGGGGGGCTTCGGACTTGAACGGTCCGAATGCTCCGGTCGGCACCAGCCCGATTTGCTCGACGACGTTCATGCCCTGAATCACTTTCCCGAACACTGCATAGCCCCAGCGGGTCGGCAGGGGATCGAGTTCGGGGTTGTCGACCAGGTTGATGTAGAACTGCGAAGTTCCGGAGTCCGGGGCCGCGCCGCGGGCGAGGCCGACGGTGCCGCGCTGGTTCTCCAGGCCGTTGCCGGACTCATTGTCCACCGGCGGGCCGGTCGGCTTCAGCGCGTAGGGCGCCGTGGCCTCATGGCCACCGCCCTGAATGACGAAATTGGCCACCACCCGGTGGATCAGGGTGTCGGTGTAAAAGCCCGTGCGCACGTAGCGCAGGAAGTTCGCCACCGTGAGCGGTGCGCGGTTCGGGCGCAGTTCGATCACGAAAGAACCCATGTTCGTGATGACGCGTACCTCGGGATTGGGCTGTGCGGCCTGTGCACGGGCCGGCGGCGCGGCGAGCAGGCCACAGCCGAAGGCCAGCAGCAGCGTGGCTGCGGCAGTGAAGGCGCGCCAGCGCGTGGCAGAGCATTTCCAGTCTTGCATCGGATCTCCCATGGGGCCTCGCTGAGGCGCCTCATCTTAGCAGCGCCCGCTCAAACCCCGTACTATTGCCCACCATGGCAGAGATGGACCGCACAACCGGCCGGACGTTCGCGCACGGGGCGACCCGGTTCGCCCCGAGTCCGACCGGCGAGTTGCACCTCGGCAACGCGCGCACGGCGCTGTTCAATTTTTTGCTCGCCCGTCACGGTGCCGAGCGCTTTGTGCTGCGCGTCGAGGACACCGATGCCAGCCGTAGCCGACCAGAGCATACCGTGGGGCTGCTTCAGGACCTGCGCTGGCTCGGACTCCAGTGGGATGCCGGCCCGGGCTGCGAGGATGCGCTCGGGCCCTACTACCAGTCGCAGCGTGCGGCGCTCTACGCGCAGCGGTTCGAGCAGCTCCAGCGCCAGGGCGTGGTCTATCCGTGCTTCTGCAGCGCCGTGGAACTCGAGGCGGCACGCCATGCGCAGCGCGCTGCGGGCCGCGCGCCGCGCTATCCGGGGACCTGCCGCGCCCTCAGCGCGGAGGAGCGGCATCGTCGCCTCGGTGCCGGACAGCCCGCCACGCTGCGCTTCCGGGTGCCGGCCGGCCGGTACATCGAGTTCACCGATCTGGTGCACGGGCTGCAGCGCTTTCTCTCCGATGACATCGGTGATTTCGTCATCCGGCGCGCCGACGGCTCGGCAGCGTTCTTTTTCTCTAACGCCGTGGACGATGCGGCCATGGGCGTCACGCAGGTGCTGCGCGGGGAAGACCACCTGACGAATACGCCGCGTCAGCTGCTGATTCTCGAGGCGCTCGGGCTGCCGGCGCCGCGCTATGGGCACATCTCCCTGATTCTCGGGTCCGACGGTGCGCCGCTTTCCAAGCGGCACGGCGCGACCAGTGTGCGCGAGTTCCGCGAGCGTGGCTATCGGCCCGAAGCGGTGGTGAATTATCTCTTTCGGCTCGGACACTCGAGCGGCGAGCACGATCTGCTCGGTCTCGATGCGCTCGCCGGTGTGTTTGACCCGCGGCACCTGGGCCGTGCTCCGGCCCATTTTGACGAACAGCAACTGACCGTCTGGCAGAAGCACGCGGTGCATCGCCTCGACCCGCAAGCGGCGCGGGACTGGCTTGCGCCGCTGCTGCCGAGCGGCCTCGATCCGCACACGGCGATGGCATTCTGTGCCGCAGTGCTGCCGAACGTGGTGCTGCCTGAGGATGCCAAGCCTTGGATCGACATCGTCTTTGGACCCGCACCGGCGCTCTGCGGCGAGGGTGCCGACGTGGTGCGCGAGGCCGGCAGCGGGTTTTTCTCCGCGGCAGCCCGGGCGGCCGCCGGCGGCGCTGACTTCGCCGCGATCGCGGCGGCTGCGCGCGCTGCGAGTGGGCGCAAGGGTGCCCAGCTGTTTCGGCCGCTGCGCTTCGCATTGACGGGACTTGGCCATGGCCCGGAGCTCGCGCCGCTGCTGCGCGTGATGCCCGCTGGGGAGGCCGAGCGGCGTCTGTCGCGCTTCGCCTGAGCCGGGCGACCCGCACGGGCCGCCCTATGTCTGCCTTCGAAAAGACCACCATGATCCGCATCCACAACTCGCTCACCGGAGAGAAACAGCCCCTGAAGCCCATCGTGCCGGGCGAGGTGCGCATGTACGTCTGCGGCATGACCGTGTACGACTATCTGCACATCGGTCATGCGCGCATGATGATCGTGTTCGATGCCGTGGCGCGCTATCTACGGCACCGAGGCTTGCGGCTGACCTACGTGCGCAACATTACCGACATCGATGACAAGATCATCAAGCGGGCCGCGGAGAATGGCGAGCCGATCGATGCGCTCACCGGCCGCTTCATCGCGGCGATGCACGAGGACTGCGCCGCGCTGGGTATCGTGCGTCCGGACCTGGAGCCGCGCGCCACTCAGCACGTGCCGGCGATCATTTCCATGGTTGAGAGGCTCATCGAGCGCAACTATGCGTATGCAGCGCCGAATGGCGATGTGATGTATGCCGTGTCGAAATTCGACGGCTACGGGCGATTGTCCGGCAAACGCCTCGCGGATCTGCGGGCCGGAGCGCGGGTCGAGGTGGACGAGGCGAAGCGCGATCCGCTCGATTTCGTGCTTTGGAAGCACGCCAAGCCGCACGAGCCGGCCTGGGACTCGCCATGGGGTCGTGGCCGGCCCGGCTGGCACATTGAATGTTCGGCGATGTCGGTCGAGCTGCTCGGGCCGCACTTCGACATCCACGGCGGCGGCATGGACTTGAAGTTCCCGCATCACGAGAATGAGATCGCGCAGTCGTGTGCGGCCACCGGCGAGCGGTTCGCCGAGATCTGGATGCACAACGGGTTCGTCAACGTCGACAACGAGAAGATGTCGAAGTCACTCGGCAACTTCTTCACCGTGCGTGAGGTGCTGCCGACGCTGCGTCACCCCGAGGTGATGCGCTATTTCGTGCTCTCGAGCCACTATCGTGGGCCGATCAACTACTCGCTCGAGCAGCTGGAGCAGGCCGATGCCGCGCTGCAGCGGTTGCATTTGGCATTGCGCGCGCTGCCGGAGGCGCAGCCGATGCACTCCCCGCACGCTGAGCGGTTCGAAGGTGCGATGGACGATGATTTCAATACCCCGGAGGCGCTTGCCGTCCTGCAGACGCTGGCGCGCGAGGTGAACGCCGCACGTGATGCGGGTGATGCCGCGCGGGCGGCCTCGCTCGGGGCTCTGCTGCGCACGCTCGGCGGTGTGCTCGGATTGTTCGCCGTGCCGTCCGACCAGTGGTTGCGCCTCGGCAAACCTGCCGCGCGGGGGACAGACGAAGCGGCGCCCGCCGCTGCGTTGAGTGATGCGGACATCGAGCAGCGCATCGCGGCGCGGGCTGCGGCGCGCCAGGGGAGGAACTGGGCGGAGTCGGACCGCATCCGCGATGAGCTGGCCGCAGCCGGCGTAGTGCTTGAGGACAAGTCCGGTGGCGCGACGGACTGGCGGCGGGCCTGACCGGCCGTTCGAGGTCTGCGCGGTCGATCAGGCGAGCGTGCTGAGGCTGGTGCTGGCTGTCGCCGCCATGCTCTGTGCCGAGCTGCTGTTCAGTTGCTGCAGCAGCGAGGCTAACAAGGCATCGCCACTGCCGTGCCGATGATGTCCGTGGTGCATGCCGTGTGCGCTGCCGGTGGCGCCGCTCGTCGCTGCGCTGGAGGCGCTGCTGGTCGCGCTCGCCGCCGTGGCCACGTTCGTTCCGCTGTTGGCGGTCGCGGCTGCGAGCTGACTGCGCAGCGCGGTGAGGAACGTGCTGACGTTGCTCTGCAGGCCCTGCAGCGAGATTCCGTTGCCGCCGCCGCCGCTGGCGGCAAGGGTGCTTAAGAGCGTACCGGCAGTGCTGCTCTGCGTCGCGTTGGCGTTGCCGCTCAGCGCACTCATGAAATTGGTCAACCCGCTCTGGCCGATCGGGCTGTTGCCGTTGGTGCCAATTGCCGCAAACAGCTGTTGTTCCGTCTGCGCCAGGCTGCTGGTGCCCGACGAGCTGCCCGCGGCGGTGGCGCAGGTGCCGCTGCCATAGAGGCTTGGCCAGGCCGTCATGGCCGATGCGATCGCGCTGTTCATGAGTGTCTCCCAGAGTGAAGGGCGGGGCTGCGGGCGCATCAAGCGCGCTCGGGCCTGGCCGATACTCTACTGAGCGCCGGTAGAGAGCGTCGTAAGAATCTGTGCAATTGCGACGCCGCGCCGCAGCGCGGCCGGCACGTGCCGCAGGCGCGGCAGTGGATTGCCTCAGTGCGGCAATGCCACGCGGCGCTGGAAGGCCTCGAAGGTGTTGTGCATGAGCATCGCGACCGTCATCGGTCCGACGCCGCCGGGCACCGGTGTGATCCAGGCGGCCCGTTCGCGGGCGGCGTCGAACTGCACGTCGCCCACCAGGTGGCCATTCTCGAGACGATTCATGCCGACGTCGATGACTATGGCGCCCGGCCTGACCCATTCCCCGGGGACCAGCCCCGGCTTGCCCACTGCCACCACCAGGATGTCGGCCTGGCCGATATGTGCCGCCAGATCGGCGGTGAAGCGATGGCACACGGTGGTGGTTGCGCCCATGAGCAGTAGCTCGAGCGACATGGGGCGCCCGACGATATTGGATGCCCCGACGATGACTGCGTGCTGCCTCTTCATTGGGGCGCCGATGTGCTCGAGCAGCTTGATCACCCCATAGGGCGTGCACGGGCGAATCAGGGGAATGCGTTGCGCCAGGCGACCGACGTTGTACGGATGGAACCCGTCGACGTCTTTCGTCGGGTCAATCCGCTCGATGACGGCCGTCGGCTGGATTTGTTCAGGTAAGGGCAGCTGGACCAGGATACCGTCGATGCCCGGGTCGGCATTGAGCGCATCGATCAGGGCGAGGAGCTGGATTTCCGAGGCGGACCCGGGCAGATCATGCGCGACCGAGCGGATGCCGACTTCTTCACAGGATTTGCGCTTATTGCGCACGTAGACCTCGGAAGCCGGGTGATCGCCCACTTTGACGACTGCGAGGGCTGGCCTGCGGTGTCCTCGCGCGACCGCCGATTCGATGGCGGTGCGGACCTGTGCTTTGACTTCGCCGGCGCATTTGCGCCCGTCAATCACCTGAGCCGTCATGGGCTGCTTGAACTCGAACTCTTCCGAAGGGTGGGTATTCTCGCATATCATGCCGTGCCGCCCTGGGGTTCTCCTCCCGCGTCGGTACGGTTCGGGGCATGGCGCAGTCTGGTAGCGCATCTGCTTTGGGAGCAGAGGGTCGGGAGTTCG
>JAKCDC010000076.1 GCA_021838635.1 Pseudomonadota bacterium | reverse complement strand
GTTGACCGCCACCAGGAGTGCGGCCCCGAGTTCGCGAGCGGCCGCCAGATAGGTGACATGCCCCCGATGGAGCACGTCGAACACCCCGTTCGTGAACACGAGCGGGCGGGGCCAGGGGTAGGTGGCCGCCTCGACGCTCGAGCGGATCTTGCGAGACAGAGTCGGTGCGAGGTCGGTCATGATCGCCTTACGCGGCGGCGCTCCCCGCCCCGGCGCCCATCGGGCTCGGGGGACGCAGATTCGCCGTGAATCGTTGTTCCGCAGGTGCCATTCACCCGGGCGGTCGTTGCGCAGCGGTGCGAGCCGAGTGCCCGGCGGCCCGCGAAGATTCGCCAGACCCGCAGCGCTGCGGACACCGGCTGCACCGGTGCGGATCGCGAGTGTTTCGAGGGCAGGAAACGGCTGTGGAACGCTCCCCTCGACCACCGCTCGAGTGTCCTCGCAGCGGCATCGGAGGGTCCTCATTATCAGCGTGCAGCAGCATGAACGGCAAGGGTGCGGGCCGGCGGGGCGGACCGGGCCGGCAAACCCCTGACGTCGGATGTGTCCCTGAGCCTCCGCCCGGCGGCGCTGCGTTTCCGGCAGCACCGCCGGGCGCGGAGCGTGCGCCGGGGATTGCAGCACCGGGGCATCGCCGGTGGACTCAGGCACGGGCCGGCAAGGCGATGGAGGCGCGCAGTAGGGCCTTCAGCACCCGTGCTTCGATGTCATGCAACGCCTGCAGATTCCGTGGGCGGATCTTGATGACCCTGCAGCAGAATGGACGCAGGACCGAGCTCTGTGCGCTGCCCGCCCTTCGCATGGACTCACTGAAAATGTTACCGATCGGGGCGGGTCTATCTCCCTCTCGGTGAGGGCGCGTTAAAGCGATCTCGCGTGGCGCAAGCGACCCCAGCGGCTGGTAGTGTCTCACTTTGAAATTCCCGGCTGAGCCGACCGCTTCTTGTACGGCCCGCGCGGTCCCGGCTTCGGCGCGTCCGCGTCGATCAGCGCCACGATGTCTTCCATCGTCCAGCGCTTGTTCGTGACGCCAGCCACCAAGGCCGGGGTCGCCTTCAGGGTCTTGTGCATCTTCACGAAGTTGTAAAAGACGAAGTACAGCGCCAGCGCGTGGTAGTGGCTTTCCAGCTTCCTGCTGAAGGCATTCGTAAGCCGGGTGAACCGCCGCATGGACATGCGCATCGTAAGGTTCTGGCACTCGACGTGAGAGGTCGAAATGTGGTCGATGTCGGGATCGCCGGTCACGACGTCCTTGCGGGCGCCGAGGCAGATTGAAGGGTTGTACTTGCGCTCCGGGCCGGTCGGGCCTTCGCCGTAGAGCTTCACCAGCATGTCGTAATCGACATCGTTCCCGAAGGCACCTTCTACCGCCTCCAGATAAGCCTTGTGGCCGTCCGTCGTGATCTGGACCCGATTGGAGAGCCGCCCCTTCAGGTCGGCTATAAAGTCCGTGGCGCAGCCCGCATCGCGCCCACCGACCAGCCAGGACACGATCAGCTTTGACTCGCTATCGATAGCCGTCCAGGTCCACACGTCCCCAGCGCCCTCAGGAGCGGCCGTAGCCGTCTTCACGTTCCGCTGTTTGGCGTAGCAGAAGGACCAGATTTCATCGCTCTGGACCTTCCGGGCGCCCACGTTCCGGACGGTGCGGTCGTGGAACCCGGCGCAGGCCGTACCGGCTTCCGCCAGAAGCTTTGCCACCGTATTGATCGAGACGTCCGCCACGCGGGAGATCGAGCGCATCGAGGACCCTTCGCAGAGCATCGAGAGGATTGGGACGCGCTTGGCTACGGGCAATTTGTTCATGTCCGTAGTATATGAACTTATATGCTTAGCGTCACGCAACGAGTTCATTTGATTAGGCGCTTTAACGTGATTAGAGCGTCCAGCGATACGCGCAGGAGTCATGATTAAGCTGCTAACGGAGTGAGATTAAGAATTTTAACCAATCCTGGTTAAAATCTATTGTATCAGCTTAATCACTTGGTATAATGGCAACCGCCCCGGGCTACTACCCCGGGGCGGTTCGGCTGTTTTCCACCGTGTGATGCACAGAAAGGCAGGTGATGCCAGTGCGTAGAAAAGACGCCCCGTAGAAGCGGGGCTCAACCGGTAAGGGCTGGGCAACCAGCCCCTTACCCTTTGAATTATATATATTTTCAAAGGAAAAAGCCATGAGTACATCAACCGCTGAGGAGAAGTTCGCTAGTGCGATTGCCGAATTGCTGTCTCAGCGCGCGGCCCTAGAGGCGCAGATTGCAAGCATCGATACAGCCATAGGCGCTCTGCGCGCCTTGCAGTCTGGAGTACCGATACCTGGGGTCCCGACAATACCGACGCCCTCCCCACAGTTTGGTGCGGGGAATGGCGCTTCCATAGCGATCGAGCTGGATACCTTCCACGGGCTCACGACCGCGCAGTCGATCAAGAAGTATCTATCGATGCGCGGAAGGAAGCCGGCCACTACTCAAGAGATTGTGGAGGCCCTGAAGGCAGGCGGTCAGTCTGGTGCGGACGGCGCCAACTTTTCTGTAGTAGTTAATAATTCGCTCAACCGCATGTCCGCTGCGGATGGTGAAGTCTCCAAGGTGCGTAAAGGGATATGGGGCCTAAAGTCGTGGTATGCGAAAGGGGACGCCGACACCAAATGAAAAGGCCGCCCTTGCAGGCGGCCCCTTCGTTTAGGTTGTGGGAGAGAGCGTTTTTATGCGGCGTTCTTATGCAACTCAGCTGCGGCCTTCTCTAGTCTCCGCTGGGTAGCGTCGAGCATTTCCTCGATCCGATCTAGGAGAGCCATCGCCTCATTGAAAAGGCGCCCCTTTGCGTCTTTGTCAATCATAGGCCTGGTTTCCTCTCAAGCTCATTTACGAGCGAGTTCAACTGTACTTCGTCCTGCTCCTCGATAGCAACCGCTATCTTGAGCATGAGATCACAATACTCATCGGCTTTTCCGACAATCATCGGATCTGAGCCATCGGCAATAACCCTAATCATATCAGCAACTTGCTTTGTATGATGCGCTATTGCAGTAAACGATGGGTCCTCAAGAGCCAATATGGTTATGTGAAACGTCTTGCATTGGTACAAAAACCGATTGCTTACGTGAAGCACCCTTTCGTACAGAATACGAACGTGTTCCTGCGGTTCCATTTATTGGGAGCCCCCGTCCCTTTAAAAGGTCCGCAAGATACCGGTTTTCGAGCGCTGACGCCATATTGCGACAGCCTATTGATTCCCCCATCGCTTCTTTGCCGCCTCCCTGGCGATCTCAGCCCGACGCTTCTTGCTGAGTTTCGCTGCCCTGGCCGCGCCACCCTTTCGCCCCAGCGCCACCGCCGCCTTATCCCTGCCGTCCTCGGTCTCGCCCAGGCCCTCCTCGATCTCCCCCGTGGCGATCTTGGCGATCTGGACTGCCGCGCCGATGACGTCGGCCGGGCGCTTCTGGCCTTTTGGTCCTCTAGGCATGGTGCTCGCTCAGGGATTGCAGTGCCTGCACACATCCGTGTCACGGTAGTGCAGGCTTGCCATAAATGTCCGCGCCTGGGCAACGGTAGCAAACGGGCCTTCCCAGCGAGTAGGGCCGCCGCCCTTGTCCTGGTTTTCTTGACCCTGACCATTACGGCAGTGAACGCACTCGCCGTCGTGGATGCGGGCTCGACTGCTTGGCGGAATCACTTTTACCCAATAGCCCATTTGACTCGATCTCCGAATGCTTTGCGCTAAGCATTGGGCCGGCCGCCCGGGGAGTCAAGTAGGGAGTATTTCAAACTGAGACACTACCCAGCGGCTTGAATCACCGTACAACAGCGGGATGTCTGCCGGCTTGCGGACGAGCGACCCCGTACTCGCATCGGTTCACACGGCAGTAAAAAGAGAGGGATAGTCCTACAAAGGGGTGGGCAGGCCCTCATGAACGCACAGCGCATAAGCTCAATAATCGCAAAAGTGTGTTGCTTTTTTTGCATCCCTGTTCGCGTAAGATGCGCTGATCGAAATTCGTAAAAATGTGTTGTTCGCCATGCTTCATCGTCATCTGAACCATCAGCGCTTCACCCTCGCCGCGATCGACGATGTGATCTCACGCGGTCGGTGGCGAGAGTGGGCTGAACTGCGGCGGGCGGCTTTGTCCGACCGTACGCTGCTCGCCAAAGTGGAGCGCGTGTGTCGCCCTTATGCGTCCGATCCTTACGCTCAACGCCATCACTTCTGGATGCACTATGCCGAAGAACACCGCACCGCCGGCTGACTGGGAATTCGTCCTGTCCTCCGCCGCACGGCGCCAGCGCATCCTGCCGGATGCCGTGCTGGTCGGCGGGACCGCCTCGGCAATCCACGCAGAGCATCGCTTTTCCCGGGACGCCGACCATGTGCTGACCGATTTGCGCCATCGCTTCGATGAAGTGCTTGCCGAACTTGAATCGGTCGCAGGCTGGAAGACGGCCCGTGTACGGCGCCCCGTGCAGATCCTGGGCAGCCTCGACGGCATTGAAACCGGCGTTCGCCAGCTGATCCGCGACGAGCCGCTGGAAACGACCGTGGTGGACTATCACGGTGCGCGAATCACCGTTCCGACCGAAGGTGAGATGCTGCGCATCAAGGGAGTGCTGATCCTCAAGCGCAACGCCACGCGGGACTACCTCGACTTCGTGGCCTTGGCCGATCACCTGGGCGATGAGAGCGTTGCCAGTGCGCTGCAATCGTTCGACCGGCTCTACCCGCAGGACAACGGGGAATCATCGCTACAGCAGCTGCAGGTGCAACTTGCCAACGCGCTGCCCTACGACTTGGAAGATATCGAACTCAGCGAATACAAGAACCTCGATCCTCGCTGGCACGACTGGCACGCCGTTAAAGCCGCTTGCGCACACCTCTCGACTGTGATTTTCGACCGGGTGTGCGATATGAACGCAGATCGATCTGAGGACCATGGAATGGACCTATGAGCACCTCTGTCTGAGAGCCCTGCCATACGGAGCGGTGCGGCCGGTGGCTTCGGATCGCCAGCACCTATCGAACCCATTGCGTGAAGCGATTGGACAGCGTCCCAAGGTCGAGCAATGCCACGGCGTAGCGTCGGGCGTGTTCACCATCGTCAAGCCGTCTGGCGTCGACCTGGCTTCGCAGGGCGAACCTGATGGTGATGGGCGATTGCAGGCGTGGCTTCTCATCCGGCCTTGGGGCACCGACCTCACCAGAATCACGAGGCTGTGAACTGTGCCAGCCAACATCCTGAACCTACCGCAATACCGCGTTCTGCGTGTTGCGCAATCCGATCACGATTACCACGTCACCGCTGAGCCGGTGGACGTGACCTCATCCTGCCCACACTGCCAATCCGACCGCCTGACCTCGTGGGGCACTCGCCAGCAGGTGTTCAAGGACTTGCCGATGCACGCCAAACGCGTGGGCATCTATATCGACACCCAGCGGCTGCGCTGCAAAGCCTGTGGCAAGACGTTCTCGCAGGCGCTGCCGGTGCTGGCCGAGAACCGGATGATGACCGAACGGCTGGTGAAGTGGATCAGGCAACAGGCGCTGAAGCGCACCTTCACCTCGCTGGCCGACGAAACTGGCGTGGTCGAAGGGACGATCCGCAACATCTTCCGCGACTACATCAACGAGCTCGAGCAGACCGTCAGCTTCGAGACGCCGAAATGGATGGGCATCGACGAAATCCACATCATCAACAAGCGCCGCTGCGTCGTCTCGAACGTCCAGAACAACACCATCGTGGACATGCTCCACGACCGGAACAAGGACACGGTGGCGAAGTACCTGTTCAAGATGCCGCACCGGGACACGGTGCAGTACGTGGCGATGGACATGTGGACGCCCTACCGTGATGCAGCCGGCGCGGCACTGCCAGAGGCCACCATCGTCATCGACAAGTTCCACGTCGTGAGAATGGCGAACGATGCGTTGGAGAAGGCACGCACGAGCTTGCGAGGCGAACTGACGATCAAGCAGAAGCGCGCGCTGATGCACGACCGCGTCGTCTTGCTCAAGCGCGAGCGCGACCTCAACGACGAGGAACGCCTGAGCCTTGAGGGCTGGATGAAACGCTACCCGGCCCTGGGTGAGGCGTACAGGCTCAAGGAGCGCTTCTACGGAATCTATGAAGCCGGGACGCCGCAGGAGGCTATGCGGCGCTACGAGATGTGGTGCAGGGGCATCTCGAGTGAAATCAGACCGTACTTCGAGGAGCTGATCCGCGCATTCACGCACTGGCAACCGTTCATTCTCAACTACTTCGAGCATCCGCTGACCCATGCCTATACGGAGTCTCGGAACTCGCTGATCCGCGTGATGAACCGGCTGGGTCGGGGCTACTCGTTCGAGGCACTACGCGCCAAGATTCTGTTCACCGAGGGCATCCGCAGCCACCCACAGAAGCGGCCACGGTTCGAGCGCAAGGGCGATCCGGAGCCGGTCGAGATGGGTGATGGATTACCGGAGGATGCCCTCGGGGATGGGTTGCCGGCGATAGGACAAGCTCGTCCGATGCGCGCACCGGAAGCCTACGACCCACAGAAGCATGCGAAGCGGGAGAAGAACTACGGCGCGGACATCTCAACGCTCATCCGCATGTTCGAGGCGGGTGAGCTTTGATCGCGTTCCAGCCCACTTTCTACGAATACCGATAAAAATATCAGTCGGGTCAACGACCTCAACCGTCGCCCCAGCGGGACGTGAAGCGCGTGGAGCGGGTCCGACACGCCGTTCAGTTCGACCGAGTGAGCTCACTCCGGCCGCCGGGACGCGCGAACCGGACGGAAAATCCCCCCGGGAACCTACGCCCTGCGCATGCGGTGCGCAACGACGGAACACAGCGTCACGTCTGGGTGCCAAGTGAGACCCTCCATGGCCTTACCGAGACCTCACAACATCATCCGCCGGCGTGTGCTCACTTAACACGTCAAAAAATTTGCGCATATTGGGCTCCGTCGCACCGGGCGCGGATGTCGAGGGCCGCGATCTGGACATCCGGGTCGGTTCCACCTCAGCGATCCCGTTGTTCGACATCGGCGTGATCCGGCACGAGTGGCTGCAGCGCCTCGGCGTTCCGGTCGACGTGCTCACGCCCAATGCGCTGCCCGATGGACTCCGAGCAGGAGTCACCGAGTCCTGCCTGCTCAGCGTCCGAGCGCACCTTGCGGCGCAGAACGCCGACCGGGTCGCGCGCCTCACGCCGCGCTCGTGCCTACCAGCGCTCGATGCTCGAGAGTCCGAAGCGCCCCGGCTTGCCGCTCACCGGAGGCCGCCAGCCGCGGGTGAGCGAGCGCCTCGAGCTCGCACTGCAACTCGCCACGCTTGCGCGGCGCGGCCAGCAGTTGTCCGACCACGGAGAACCGCAACCTCGCCCACCACTCGTGGACGGTCGGATCTTTCGGCTTGCCCATCCCGGCATCCCCTGTCTGCTTCGGATGGGCCCACCGTAATGAGCACCGACACTGCCCGCGACGGGCCTCCTCTGCGGGCGAGCACCGCCCCGTCAGGATCGCATGTGCACTCGCGCAACAGACAACGCGTCCTCGGGAGCGGCCGGTGGAATCAGCTTGGCTCGGGTTGCGCACAAATCAATTGACTTTGCATTTCAACGGACCGCGGGTCCAAGTCAATGAGTGTGATCGACCGGTTCGCAGCCAGGCGAGCTGATCCAACCGTCTCCGCGTGAGCGCGCTCGCTGAGAGCATCGCACCCCCTTCCCTCATCCATCGTGCTCAGCGGCAGCCGATACCCCCTCAATTTTCGGGCTCACGCTCACACTCGCTGAAGCAATACCCCTGTGAGCCGGGATCCCCAGCATCTGCGTGATAGCCTCTGATGCGGCTACGCGGAACTGTGCGGAAGCAGATCTTCCAACGCATACAGCGTCTTTTGAGGAAGTCGCTCCAGCGGATAGTACTTCGTAATGACGCGCATCGCGTGCTCGTACGACCGGACGTCGAGAACTCGAAGGAGGAAACGGACATCCTCTTCATCATGAAACTCCGCTCCAATGCGCATGGCCAAGCATTTCATTGCGAGCAGATACTCCGGTCGCGCCGTCATCACGTGCAGGTGGTCGAGCTCGAGGTAGCGAGCGAACTCGGCTTGGGTGCTCATGAAGCCTTTCACCGCGTCATTGAGCCAGTGCATGTCGATTCCGGCCTTGATGGCCGCGCGCGCGGCGGCCGCGCGCACCAATTCGGGCGGGCGGAACAAGGCATCGACATCCCTGGTCGAGGCACGCGCACCGTACGTGAGGCACATGACAGCCCCACCCACGAGGAAGATCTCGCCGACGGTATCGACCTGACGCAGTTCGTCGTTCAGAAGCTCGAAGAGACGGCAGATATCCGCCTTGCTCAACGCCGTCATGTGACGCCTACACCTGCGCGCCGATGCTCGAGTCGATGAAGATGTTGCGCCGGCGGAAGGGCGCTGGCGAGCGCGTGAGGAGGTACAGGCGCAATGACGGAAGGGTCGAGCCGAACACCGGTTCGGTCAGCGCCTCGGTGCTGTGAACCCAGGCAGGGACCGGCACCCTACGCAGGGCACAGGCCGTCTCGGTCATCGCCGCCACGTAATTGGCCAGAAACGGGGAGCACTGCGCTTGCGGTGCGGCCGCGACGGCTTGGCGCAGTTCCTCGGCCGTGAAGCCCGAGAGCAACGCGTTGAGCGCTGCAAGTGCGAAGGACGGCTCTGCGACCCCGCTCAGCGCGGTCACGGCCTCCTG
The DNA here is from genome assembly GCA_021838635.1 of Pseudomonadota bacterium. Classification (GTDB taxonomy): domain Bacteria; phylum Pseudomonadota; class Gammaproteobacteria; order Steroidobacterales; family Steroidobacteraceae; genus 13-2-20CM-66-19. Next base: position 587 of record JAKCDC010000076.1, on the reverse strand, counting down.
AAACGCGCTCGCAGGGGCCGGAAGCACGCGACTCAACACGTACGCCGACATGTCCATTCCGGCCTGCTCGGCGGCGCGGCGGATCGCCGCCTTCTGCGCCTCGGACACGCGCACCTGCAACTGCGAGAGCTTTGCCAATCCGGTCATCGGCGCAGTATGAACGGGCCTGCCGATGACGTCAATACGGACGTATTGACAATGGGCGTCCCTGCGCTGTGGCCGTCATCAGCGCCTCCATCACGTGCATGGGCCGACCGCGCGCCTCGCGACCCGCAACCCGTCGCCCCATTCATCGGCCATCGCACCCTCGACGGCGACGATTCGCCCGTCAAGACGACAGCCGGATGAGGCTGCGGCTTGACGCATTCGGAGACGACGTCCGTCAGGGCGGCGGGCGGGCCGTGGGTCACCCCGAGTCTCAAACCCTATGGATTGACCGTCATGACGCTGCCGGGACTTCGCGAGGCCCCTCGCAGAAGAGGACGGTCTCACCCCGGCTCACCTGTGCGCGCCGCGGACCGATGATCGGGCGTAACCCACCGAGGCACTCCTCGCAGGATCCCGAACTGCTTTAGAGACCCTAGATC
>JAKCDC010000075.1 GCA_021838635.1 Pseudomonadota bacterium | reverse complement strand
ACCTGTCCGGCCTCATGGGGGCGACCGTAAAGGTCACCCTTGAGATCGAGGCGGCGATCCCGGGTGGGGTACCGGCGCACGTTGTACGGACCGTTACGGAAAACAGCCGAACCCTCAAATTCACAAGTCAAGGTTTTGAGAGCGAGTAGCCCGCCTCGCGCCTTGAAGCGGTCAGCATAACAGCAAGAGCTGACCTATGTGAGAAGCGGAAGCTGGGGTGACATGGCTCCGAATCAGAGACAGGTTGAATCATAAACAACCCGGGAACACCGAATATGAGGGGCTGATTTGGGGGCGGGAACGCCGCTGGGGTAAGCAGATGCAAAGCGCGATGCGGCTTCCCAAGGAGTTGGAGCTGCCGGCCTTGCCGTCGCGCCCTCTGGGCCCGGCAGAGGTAAATGTCCGCACTCGGTTCTCAGGCGACCTTCGCGCCGCCGCTAACATCCGATAATCGGCCAAAGCAGACGCCCAGGCGTTGTACTAAAATGACCGATATCGGCCAAGAGCGGACAGTCGTTGCCGTTTACACTCAAATCCGCACGGGCCCCATGCGGGGCGCAGCGAGGGAGGGAAAGAATGTTAAGCCGAGGATCGGAGTGGCGGAGGTGGGAACCACATATTCACGCGCCGGGCACCGCCATGAACAACCAGTTCCGCGGTCCGAATGCTTGGGATGAGTACTTGACTGCGCTTGAGAACGCCACGCCACTCATCGAAGCAATCGCCGTTACGGACTATTACGTCACTGACACCTATGAACAAGTGATGTCCTACAAGGCGGCCGGCCGCCTTCCTCGCACCCAGCTCATTTTCCCCAATGTGGAGCTGCGGCTTGACGTAGCCACAGCCAAAGGCGGTTTTGTCAATCTCCACCTGTTCGTTAGCCCGGAGGATCCGCATCATCTCGAAGAGCTCCGCCGCCTGCTGTCACGCCTGCAGTTCAACGTCATGCAGGATCGGTTCGACTGCACGCGGGCCGATCTAATCCGATTGGGTAAGAAGGCCGATCCGACGATTATCGATGACGGGGCCGCGGTGGCCTATGGTGCTAACCAATTCAAAGTCAATTTCCAGAAGCTTCGCGAAGTGTTCTCTGAAAGCGGGTGGGCGAAGAACAACATTTTGATCGCCGTGGCCGGCGGAGCGACTGACGGTACGTCGGGCGTGCGCGAGGCGGCAGACCAGACCATTCGACGTGAAATCGAGACGTTTGCGCATGTAATTTTCGCTGGAAGCGATCAGCAGCGCGAGTTCTGGCTGGGCCAGAGAGCCCTCGATCCCGATGCAGTTCGTGCTCGCTACGGCGGTCTCAAGCCCTGCCTGCACGGAAGCGACGCACACAAACTCGAGGATGTGGCCCTACCCTTCGGCAACCGCTTCTCGTGGATCAAAGGAGCGCTTAAGTTCGATGCGTTACGTCAGGCATGCATTGATCCAGAAGGGCGCGCCTATGTCGGCGAGCAACCGCCGCGATCGGCGATACTGTCGCAAGTCATCTCACACGTCAGGATCGACGACGCACTTTGGGCAGTGACCCCTGACCTCCCGCTTAATCCTGGCTTGATCGCGATCATAGGTGCGCGGGGGTCAGGCAAGACTGCCTTGGCCGACGTGATCGCGGCTGGTTGCGACGCAATCCCGCCTGCGGGCTGGAATGCAGACGAAAACACCAGCCCTTCCTTCCTTGCGCGCGCGCGTCGTCTGATCGGCGATGCGACCACGACGCTCACCTGGGGCAGCGACGCAACGGCCAAGCGGGCGCTCGACGGAAGCGACGCCAACGATAACCTCTCTTTCCCGCGAGCCCGCTATCTCTCCCAGCAGTTCGTTGAAGAGCTTTGCTCGGCGAAGGGCGTCTCGGACGGCCTCGTGAACGAGATCGAGCGCGTGATCTTCGAGTCGCATTCGCAGGACGATCGCGAATGGGCGCTCGATTTCGCCGAGCTGCGCGATCAGCAGACCGCACGATTCCAGCAGGCGCGCGAGCGCGAAGCCCAGGCGATCGGTGACATCTCGGACCGCATCGCCACAGAGTTCGAGAAGGAAGGTCTTGTCGCCACGCTGACGACGCAGGTCGCACAGAAAAAGAAGATCGTAACCGACTACACCGCCGACCGCGCCAAGTTGGTGGTCAAGGGAACGGAGGCGCAGGTCGCGCGCCATACCCAGCTCAGTAGCGTGGCACAGCAGCTCCGCAACAAGATCCAGGCCTACAGCAATCAGCGCCGAACCTTCGTCGCTCTTCAGGACGAGGTCCGCAGCATGCGTGCCACCGGAGCGCCTGAGATGCTGCGCCAGACGCGGGCACGACATGGCGTTAGCGGCATGAGCGACCAGCAATGGGATGAGTTCATGCTGATCTACAAGGGCGACGTTAATAAGAGCTTGGTCGGCTATATCGCCTGGGCGGATGGCGAGGTCTGCAAACTGACGGGGGTAAAACCGCCGGCTGGCGATCCCAACGTACCACTGGTCGCCGAAAACGCCGACCTAACTGCGCTCGCGCTTGCGCCGATCGCCGCGGAGATGACGCGCCTCGAAGCACTGTTCAGCGCCGATAAGCTGGTTCGGGATCAATATGCGGCGCTAACCGGCCGCATCGCGCAGGAGAATTCAGCGCTCCAGACCCTGGAGACTCGACTCACAGAGGCCCAAGGCGCTGCGGCGCGGCGCAAAGAACTGCAGGCCGAGCGCGACGACGCCTATGGGCGAGTGTTCGAAGGCATCACAAGCGAACAGAATGCGCTCGCTGGCCTCTACGCTCCGCTCATGACTCGGCTCGCCTCGTCGTCAGGCACGCTCAAGAAGCTCGGCTTTTCTGTTCGCCGGATCGCTGATGTCGAAGCCTGGGGTGCGGTTGCGGAAGAAGAGCTCCTCGACCGCCGCAAGACCGGCCCCTTTTACGGCCGCGGCGCGCTGACCGCCGTCGCGATCCAATCGCTCAAGCCGGCTTGGGAGACCGGCTCGGCCGCGCAGGTTCAGGCGGCGATGACGACATTTATGCGCCAGTACCTGCGGGACCTGCTCTCGCACGCGCCCTACATTCCAACCCAACAGACTGAGTTCCGCGCTTGGTCAAAGCGTTTCGCGCACTGGCTCTTCAGCACCGACCACATCACCGTCCGCTATGAGATCGGCTACGACGGCGTCGACATCCGCAAGCTATCGCCCGGCACGCGGGGGATCGTGCTGCTGCTGCTTTATCTGGCGCTGGACGATTCCGACGATCGCCCGCTGATCATCGATCAGCCCGAAGAAAATCTCGATCCCAAGTCGGTGTTCGACGAGCTGGTAGCGCTGTTTGTCGCGGCCAAGGCGAAGCGCCAGGTGATCATGGTCACGCACAACGCCAACCTCGTCATCAACACCGATGCGGACCAGATTATCGTCGCATCGGCGGGTCCGCATCCTTCGGGCGGCCTGCCGCCGATTACCTATGTGTCCGGCGGCCTGGAGAGCGCCGACATTCGCAAGTCGGTCTGCGACATCCTGGAAGGTGGCGAGGCCGCTTTCCGCGAGCGGGCGCGACGGCTGCGCGTGAGGTTGGAGCGATGAGCTTGTTTGCCGTGTCACAGATGAAGGCGCCCGCCGCAACGGGGAGGTTGGGATGAGATTCGTCGTCCAGTTCAGGTCAGGCGACTCGCCAACGACCAATCGTTACCCGCACGCTGTGCTCGTCCAGGATAACTGGGATGATTATGGCTACAAGACCACCTTCCACGTCACGCTGCACGTGTCCGCCGATGAAAGCTACGACCTCGGCAGCATCAAAATCATCGAAGCAGCCCGAACCAGCGGCTACACCAAAATGCCCAGGCAGTCCTTTGCGGAGTTGCCTGCCGGGCATGCCTCGCTGGGTTCGAGCCTTGATTATTATGAGACGGTCTACAAACTCGGGCGCGACGTTTTCGAACCATACTTCAGAGGTCTTCGGGATGTCGCGTTCGATGACGCGATCAAGGCCAGCGTCGAAGATAGCGAGGCCTATCGGGTTTCGCTGCTGCGCTTTGGCGGCGCCGAGCGGACGATCGGTGACGCCGCACGCTTGCTGCGTGCGCCCACCCTGCCGACGAAACGGCGAAGCGCGGGGTTCAGGGTCAAGTTCAAGACGCGGGTGGCGCGACAGTCGAACGCCTTCACGATCGACTTCGACTTTCGCCGGCGCGGCCGGCTGCCGAACCGCATCAACGCCCTGATCGGCTACAACGGCACAGGCAAGACCCAGCTGCTCTCGAATCTTGCGATCGTGGCGAGCGGATATGGCTATGGCAGCAAAGAAGACGTGCTGGACAACGCGGCCGGTCGGTTCGTCGGCACCGCGCCACCGTTCAAGACCGTGGTCGTGGTGTCCTACAGCGCGTTCGACACCTTTGTCATTCCTGGGCGCACTGAGAAGGAGAAGGAAAGACTCCAAGAGAGCGGAGAAATCTTCGGCTACGTCTATTGTGGCCTTCGCGAGCGTTCGGACGGTGACGCGCCGAATGGTGAACAGGCCTATCGGCTTCGCACGCCGGCGGAGATCGAAGCGGAGTTCCTGTCGGCCCTAGAGCGCATTCGCGAAGCCGGCCGCTTAGAGAACCTGTTGGAAGTCTTGAAGCCGTTCCTGCGCGACCCATCGTTCCAGCTGATCGGACTGACCAAGCTCTACGCCAATCGCGACGATGGCGAGCTCGGCGAGCTTTTCTGGGGATTGAGCAGCGGTCACAAGGTGGTGCTCAAGATCGTTACTGAGCTCACGGCGCACATCTCGGGATCGGAGCCGACGCTGGTTCTCATCGACGAGCCCGAAACCCACCTTCATCCGCCGCTGCTCGCCGCGTTTCTCAAGAGCGTGCGGGCGTGTCTCGAGGCCTTCGACGGCTATGCGATCATCGCCACACACTCGCCGGTGGTCCTGCAGGAGACCCCGGCTAAGTACGTCCAGGTACTGCGACGAGCGGCTGACCAGAACCGTGTCGTGGCGCCAAGCGTGGAGACGTTCGCGGAAAGCATCGGCGTCATTACGCAGGAAGTCTTCAATCTCGACGACGGCTCGACCGATTGGCACGAGACGCTGAGCGCGCTGGCGCGTCGAAACACGCTTGAGGAGATTGAGGAAGCGTTCGGGCGCAAGCTGGGTTTTGCGGCGCGATCCTACGTTCTGAGCATTCGCGATGAGATGAAGGAGTAGCGGATGCGCTCAATCCCGCTACTCGCCGTCGATGCGACGGACGTGTTTGATGAGATCACCGCAGCCAAACACCAACTGCGGCGGGAGCGGATGCAGGTGGCGCGCGCAGACGTACTTGCCGCCTATCAAGGCTACGAGGACGCAGTGCCAGAGGTCGGCGAGTTGGATGAAGCCCCGCTAACCGACCTGCAGAAGGAGGCAATGCGGCACGCGTTCACCGTGGAAACGGAGCCGATGACAGCGCTCCGCGGCAATCTCCTGGGGAGGATCAGCGTCGCGCGATGCCCGTTCTGCGGGATCAGCGAGTCCTCGACGCTCGATCATTATCTGCCGAAAGAGCGGTACCCCGAGTTCTCGGTATTCCCGAAGAATCTCGTGCCGAGCTGCGCGGTCTGCAACACGCGCAAGCGGGACCGCATCCTGGATGAGGGGACGAACGTGCGGATGTTCCTACACCCCTGCTATGACTTGATCCCGGACACGGCGTTTCTGGCGGTGCGGGCGCGCATAGAGGCGGATGCGCTAATCCTGTCCTACCACCTGGCCCGGCCGGCTGGGATGGCGCTTCAAACCTTCCAGCATCTACGATCGCACTTCAACGAGTTAGGCCTCGCCGATCGTTACAGACGGATGGGCCTCGAGCATTTGGGGGGGCAGTACCCCGCGCTTCGTCGCGCTTATGGGTCGGGTGAGGATGCGGAGCGCGTCGCGGAGAAGCTGATCGAGGGAGCGGAGGACTTTGAAGTAGTGTCAGGTTCGAATTACTGGCTTGCCAAGCTCTATCGGGCGCTGGCAGACAACGACGATTTCTGTGACGGCGGCTTCGAGGTGGTTCGGGTTTAAACCCAACCGCGTTGATTGCCAGCTCCAATCCTAAGCGGCAATACATGCACCACGCCTCGTGGATCGGGAGTCCCCCAAGCCGATGTTTCCGATGTGATTGTGTAGTTCATCTCATCGACAGGGTCTCTCACGTTGACGATTGAGCGTGGCTTGGTTGCGCCTGCTTGGCTTCGAGCGCTCAAGAACGGAGTCAGGTTCACTCTTTCCAACGGCCGCTCCGGTTCCTGGGTGTGAGTGTGATTTAGTGAATACATGCTAATGGCTGGTCAGGGTCGATAGCGGTCGGCGCAGAAATCAAGGCCGATGACCGCTTTGGCCAAGGAGACGACGGTCGGGCGCACCGCCCCAGGCGACAGGTTGTTGGCTATTGCCGACATCGCCGTTTCGATCTATCCGGTCCGTAGTGCGTGCAAGACCGGACATTGGGCGGATAGGAAACTTGAACGACCGCTTTGATCAAGGGCGTCGGCGGGACTCGAGCCTGAGCGGACCCCCCAAGACCTTCGCTGCGCGCCATGGAGAGCGAAGCGGAGGCGCGTGGTCCGCGGGAGGCGTAGGTCCGGGCGGGTGGCCACAGGCCAGCTGCAAGGACATCGACACGCCGTCCAGTCATTTGTGGGCGGGGTTGTTCCCGTAGGGGACAAGCCCGACCGCAGGACGGCGGCGGCATCCCGAAGCGGAGCGGAGGGATCATGAGCTGCGCCGAGACCGAGGGCGCGAGGGCGACTTGGACGTCCCGTCGCGCATACTGAGGGCCGCCGCACAATCGCAGATATCCGCATGGGACCTGAAAGGCTCATAGGCCCATATCCGCAGGTGGGGAGGGTATAGCAAGTAGAGGAGGCTTATATACGCTCGAATTCTTTTTGCAGACCATGGCGCTCATGTTTAATATACCGGCATCTGCTGCAGAATATTGCCGTAACGTCCGTATACTGAAATGTTGGGCGTCAAGGAGAGATCATGTCGGCTGCACACAAGACGTGCCACTACAGCGCCCCATGTCGCACTGAAGATGCCGCGGTCCTTTACTGTCTCCGGGTAGCGATGTCGGCGCTAACGTGCCGCGCGCCTGAACCCGAGCGTTAGACCTCATCTGAACTCATGGGCACATACACGGATTTTTCGGTCGCCGGCTATCCACTTATCAACAGCAAGAGTACTGTCGTCCCAGAGGTTATGACCGTCTTCCGTGAAAGCGACAAGCGGGTTTTTACCAGAAGGCTTGGTGACAGAAACCCGCACATCTGGGGAGATGCCTACGCGGACGAGGCGGATGAGGTTGAGACCGCCACGATGTACGTCTGTCGCACTGACGCAGTCATCGCCCGCCTGGATGTCATGGGCTTCACCATTAATCGTGCACGTCACGACTTCGAATCTGGCCGTCAGGCTAAGCTCGCTACGTACCAGGAGTGGGCGAAGGACGAACCAGGCCCACCGTGGTTCGCAGACGAGGCGCAACTCATAGAGTCACTCTCTTTCGACACGTACCTCGGTGCGCTGAGCCAAGTGCTATCGGAATGTCTCAGGCCGAAGCCATTCGATGACAATGAAAAGCCGGGGTTATCGTCAGCTATCCGTTACATACTTGACGACAACGACGACTATCTCTTCGGATTCTTCGCTTCAGACATTCGCTGTCTCATTCGGGCTGTATGTGAAGTTGTACCAAAGCTGAGCGAGGTAATCCAAGACATAACCGATCTGGTCGATGGGGGTTACTACGCGCCTGAGGAGCCAGTCTGCCAGCAATCTGTAGACTCCCTGACGCTTGGTCATCTTGAGAACTCGAACCGAATAGTCCTCACAGAGGGGTCAACGGACACTCAGGTACTGAAGGCTTCACTCAGGCTCCTTTATCCACACTTGTCCGCTTACTACTCGTTCTTGGACTTCGACGCCACGCGAGTGCCAGGTGGCGCCGGCCAGCTCGTATCACTTGTAAAGGGCCTCGCTGCTGCAGGCATAGGCAACCGCATCATCGCTATTTTTGACAACGACTCTGCCGCACGAGATGCAAAGAGATCGCTGACCCAGCTGCGGCTTCCCTCAAACATTGCCGTCCTTAGCTATCCAGACCTTGAGATACTTCGCAGCTACCCCACCCTCGGCCCGAGCGGGAACACAAACCTAGACGTAAACGGCCTCGCCGCTAGCATCGAGCTGTACTTCGGCTCGGACGTGCTTCGCGGCCCGGATGGATCGCTGGCGCCCGTGCAGTGGAAGGGATACGTTGAACCCATGGCCAGTTACCAAGGCGAGGTATTAGGTAAGGCCAAACTTCAAACAGCCTTCTCCCGCAAGCTGGCCATAGCTGAAAAGGATCCAGCGGACCAAGTTCGGCAGGATTGGTCAGGCATTGATGCAATCCTTCGAGTTATCTTTGGGGCGTTCGAAGATGAGGTCAAACCAGCCGCTCCACTTGACGCGCTATAGCAGGATGCGCTTGCCTCCGCGTGTGGGTGAGATCAAACGTTGAAAGAACGCGGCAAAGCAGCTTGAGTGATGGCCGATTGCCCGCATCTCGCGCGCCACCTGAAACTGGCCGTCAGCAACATCGGCCTTTGCCGCCGCCCGCGATGGCTCGTTGCGGTGGCTGCAATGCCTCACATTGCTGCCGTCGATGACATAAAACCAAACGCCCGGGGCGTGCGCGAGTTCACGCCGTCGGCCGACGGTCATGTCCGGACTACTGCGCTCCTGGAGAGCAGACAGTCGCTGTCTGGCATGCCTCGAAACTGCCTGGCGCTAGCGAGGAATGCCACCCACGGCGCCAAGGAGCTGCTGCCATAACGCAAGTCAAACACGATGACATCTCGCACTGCAGGCTTCACGGCTGGGGGGTGCAAGTTCAGGCTCGTCAAAATCTGGCCTGTACGACCGCCGCAATGACGACATTAGCCTCGACCTGGTCGAGCGGATCGTGATCCAAGTTAGCGGGCACTACGCTCCAGCAATAATTGTTGTTCCGCGTTGTTCCACATCTATTGACAGCGTACTTTGGTGCGCCTACAGTGCGATCCGGTACAACATGGAACAACAAGGAGCGCACGTGATGGCTTACACCGCTTCTCTCTCGATAACGCCCGGCCGACCGGGGTTCAGCGTCAGCTTCCGGCATCCCCTGAAGCTTGACTCAAAGGGCAAGCCCGGCCTGAAGATGCGCCGCGGCCTGGGTACCGATGACAAGGCGAAGGCCGACGCTCTCGTCGCCCAGATGAACCAGCTGCTTCAGGACGAGGCCTGGTGGACGGCGGCGAAACATCATGAGGCACTCCAGGCGTTTGATCGACGTATCGTCGATGCGTTT
>JAKCDC010000023.1:31786-40743 GCA_021838635.1 Pseudomonadota bacterium | reverse complement strand
CCGGCCTGCACCTGTTGCACCGCCCGGAGACGAATCGCTTCCAACGTCGCGCGATCGAGCTTGCGGGCATCTTGTCGCGTCATCCTGCAAGAATATCGCCATCCGTTCACGAAGCGGACATACTTATTAACTGATTAGTAAGTACCTGAAATAACGAGACTTCTACTTAGGGTGCGCCAAACTTACCGTCACATAGACCGTCAAAAACTTCCGGTTGAGCGCGATAGGCGGCGATAGATGCCGAAAGGTTCAATGGGTTTTGGTAAGCCACCCGAGGCGAACGTGACTTCGATCAGCTTTGTGTCCGAGACGCTCCTGATGACGGAGGCGAATTCGGCGACTTAGGCGATTGAGTCAAGCTCCCCGAGATCGTTAGCCGTAAGCTGTAGGTCACCAGCGGCTTGATTCTCCCTAAGGTGCTTGAGAGAGGACGTGCCTGGGATGAGAAGGATATTCGGCGAACGTTGCAGCAACCAAGCTAGCGCGACCTGCATTGGTGTGGCTTCAAGGCGTTTTGCGACGTCCGACAGCGTGGAGGACTGAAGTGGCGTGAACCCGCCAAGAGGGAAAAACGGTACGAACGCAACGTTCTGTTGCGCGAGTTTATCGATCAGGCTGTCATCGGCCCGATTCACCAAGTTGTAGTGGTTCTGTACGCAGGCTATCTGGCAGATTCGTTGCCCTTCTTCCACTTGTGTCGGCGTGACGTTGCTGAGGCCGATATGCCGCACGAGGCCCTTCTGCTGAAGCTCAGCCAATACAGTTAGGGGTGCCTCGATCGAACCATCGGCGGGGTGATGGACGTTGAACATACACCGCAGGTTCACGACCTCGATCGTTTCGCGCCCCAGATGACGCAGATTATCGTGAACCGCTTGAGTCAACTCCTCACGGGCGAATGCCGGCATCCATGACCCCTCCGGGCCGCGGCGCGCCCCGACCTTAGTCACGACAACCAGATCATCGCGGTACGGCCACAGCGCGTCGCGGATGATCCGGTTTGTAATGTGCGGGCCGTAGAAATCAGCCGTATCGATGTGATTCACTCCGAGCTCGACGGCTTCTCTAAGGACGGCCACGGCGGCGCTGTGATTCTTCGGAGGTCCGAATACTCCGGGTCCCGCAAGCTGCATGGCGCCGTACCCCAGGCGCTTCACGTTCCAATCGCCAAGCGAAAACGAAGCAGAAGTGTTCGTTGAATTCATTCGTGCATCTCCATCGAGGTGGTGGTGACAAGAATTTAGACCCTTTGCATCCGTTCGATAAGCCACTACTCTCCGAACGGGCTGTGCGGAGATACGAACAATGAATATCGATCTGGTCGATCTCAATGCCTTTCTGACGGTCGCGCGCGCCAAGGGCTTTCGCGACGGCGCACGGGCCAGCGGCGCCAGCGCGTCCGGTTTAAGCGAAGCCGTGCGTCGGCTCGAAACTCGGCTCGGCGTGCGGTTGCTCCATCGAACAACCCGCAGTGTGGCGACCACCGAGGCAGGTCAGCGCTTACTTGAACGCCTCGGGCCCGCCCTCAGCGAAGTGCGGTCCGCAGTCGACGTCCTGAATGACTATCGAGGTAGACCGGCCGGTACGCTGCGGCTCAATGTGCCCGTCAGCGCAGCGCGTTTGGTGCTCCCGGCCATCGTTCCGCCGTTTTTGGCCGCGTTTCCCGACGTTCGCCTGGAGGTGCTCGCCGATGATAGTTTCGTCGACTTACTCGCGGCCGGGTGCGATGCCGGTATTCGCTACGAAGAGCGGCTGGAAAAGGACATGATCGCCGTACGGATCGGCGCGAGGAAGCAACGCTTCGCGACGGCCGCTTCGAGCGCGTATCTCGATCGCCATGGTCGACCCAATCACCCACGGGATCTACTCAAGCACGCGTGCCTGAGCGGCCGATTCTCTAGCGGCGCAAAGACCCAATGGGAGTACGAACGGAACGGCAAGACGTTTCGCGTCGACCCGCCAGGACCGCTCTTGGTACAGGTTGGTGCAGCGACGGATCTCTTGGTCGACGCGGCAATTGGCGGTTGTGGAATCATCAATCTGTTCGAGGATTGGCTGCGGCCACATCTTGAGAGCGGCGCGCTCGAGCCCATCCTCGAACCATGGTGGCAGCGCTTTTCCGGTCCCTTCCTCTATTATCCTGGCCGCCGCCTGCTGCCGGCGCCACTGCGAGCGTTTGTCGATTTCATAAAATCAGAGTCGAGCCACGAGGCCATTCAACGTCAGCGTCCCGCTTCATAGCCGGGTAATTGCCAATATTGCCCAGATACTCCGGGTTCACTTTCTCAGCTGACCGTGCCACATTAGGCAAGCGCCTTGGTCACTCCCACTCGATAGTCGCCGGCGGCTTGCCGCTGATGTCGTATACGACTCGCGAGATACCGTGCACCTCGTTCACGATGCGGCGTGAGACCAGGTCGAGAAACTCATAGGGCAACCGCGCCCAGTGCGCGGTCATGAAATCGACGGTCTCCACCGCACGCAGTGCCACGACGTAATCGTAACGGCGTCCGTCGCCCATGACGCCCACGGAACGCACGGGGAGAAACACCGCGAACGCCTGGCTGGTGCGGTCGTAGAGCTCGTGCCGGCGCAGCTCCTCGATGAAGATCGCATCCGCGCGGCGCAGCAGATCTGCGTATGGTTTGTGCACTTCGCCGAGAATGCGCACCCCGAGTCCTGGGCCGGGGAAGGGGTGCCGGTAGACCATCTCGCGCGGCAGTCCGAGTTCGATGCCGAGTCGCCGTACCTCGTCTTTGAACAGCTCGCGCAGCGGTTCGACGAGCTTCAGGTGCATCTTCTGCGGCAATCCGCCGACATTATGATGCGACTTGATGACGTGCGCCTTGCCGGTGCGCGCACCGGCAGACTCGATCACATCGGGGTAGATCGTACCCTGGGCGAGGAAGTTCACCCCCGTGAGCCTGCGCGCCTCCTCGTCGAAGACCTCGACGAAAGTGCGGCCAATGATTTTGCGCTTGGCTTCCGGGTCGGCGACGCCGGCGAGCGCACTGAGGAAGCGCTCTTCGGCGTCGATGCGGATCACGCGTACCCCCAGATGCTCGGCGAAGGTGGCCATCACCTGATCGCCTTCGCCCAGGCGCAGCAGACCGTGATCGACGAACACGCAGACCAGCTGCGCGCCGATGGCGCGGTGCAGCAGGGCCGCGACCACGGAGGAGTCGACGCCGCCGGAGAGTCCGAGCAGCACGGTTCCGTTACCGACTTCGGTCCGGACCCGCGCGATGGCATCCTCGATGATGTTCCCGGTGCTCCAGAGCGCCGCGCAGCCGCAGATCTCGCGCACGAAGCGCTCGAGCAGGCGCGCACCCTGGGGCGTGTGGGTGACTTCCGGGTGGAACTGCACGCCGTAGAAGCGCCGCCGCTCGTCGCACATGGCCGCGTAGGGGATGCTGCCGGTGGCGGCGAATCCACTGAAGCCCTCGGGCAGCTCCTCGACGCGATCGCCGTGGCTCATCCACACCTCGAGCACGGGGCGGCCCTCGGTGTCATGCCGGTCTTCGATGCCCTCGAGCAGTCGGCAGGAGGACGTGAGGGTGACTTCTGCGTAGCCGAACTCCCGCTCGGTGGAACCGATGACCTTCCCGCCGAGCTGGTGGGCCATGGTCTGCATGCCGTAGCAGATGCCAAGCACTGGCACCCCCAGGGCGTAGACCGACTCCGGCGCCCGGGGGGACGCGGCGGCGACGACCGATTCCGGTCCACCGGACAGAATGACCCCGCGCGGCCTGAACGCGCGCACCTCCTCGGCGGAGATGTCCCAGGGGTGAATCTCGCAATACACCCCGAATTCGCGCACGCGCCGCGCAATGAGCTGCGTGTACTGCGCACCGAAGTCGAGGATCAGGATGCGGTCTGAGTGGATGTCCTGGTGTGGCGTGGCAGCCGGAGCGGATGTGTTCATGCCGTATGCGGCTCGGCCGCGTTTCTGGTCGGTCGTGTGCGGGACATCAGGATCAGGACACCCGGTAATTGGGCGCTTCCTTGGTGATCGAGACGTCGTGAACGTGGCTCTCGCGCATGCCGGCGGTCGTGACCCGCACGAACACCGGCCGGGTGCGCATCTCGGTGATGTCGTGGCTGCCGGTGTAGCCCATTGCGGCGCGCAGTCCGCCGGCGAGCTGCTGCAGGATGGTGACGACGCTGCCCTTGTACGGCACGCGCCCCTCGACGCCCTCGGGGACCAGTTTCTCGAGCTCGGTGGCCGCATCCTGGAAGTAGCGGTCGGCCGAGCCGTGGCGCTCGGCCATCGCGCCAAGAGAACCCATGCCGCGATAGGACTTGTAGGAGGCGCCCTGGTAGAGCTCCACCTCGCCCGGGGATTCCTCCGTGCCGGCGAACAGGCTCCCAATCATGACCGTGTGCGCACCGGCGACGATGGCTTTGGCAATGTCGCCGGAGAAGCGGATGCCGCCGTCGGAGATCAGCGGCACGTCGGTATCGCGCAGCGCCTCGGCCACGTTGGACACCGCGGAGATCTGCGGGACGCCCACGCCTGCGACGATGCGCGTCGTGCAGATCGAACCCGGCCCGATGCCGACCTTGACGGCATCTGCACCGGCATCCACCAGTGCGCGCGCCGCTTCGGCGGTCGCGATGTTCCCGGCGATCACCTGTTGATCGGACCAGCGCTTCTTGATCTGAGCCACGGTGTGGATGACGCCGCGCGAGTGACCATGCGCCGTATCGACGACGACCACATCGACGCCGGCCTCGCGAAGTGCGGCGACCCGGTCCAAGGTGTCGGTGGTGGTCCCGACGGCCGCGCCGACGCGCAGCCGGCCGCCCTCGTCCTTGCAGGCGCGGGGAAATTCTTTCGCCTTCTGGATGTCCTTCACGGTGATCATGCCGGCGAGTTCCTGCTCGCTGTTGACCACCAGCACCTTTTCGATGCGGTGCTTGTGCAGCAGCGCCAGCACTTCTTCTCGCGGCGTCGTCTCGCGCACCGTGATCAGGCGCTCCTTCGGCGTCATCACCGAGGATACCGGGGCGTCGAGCTTCAGCTCGAAGCGCAGGTCGCGGTGAGTGACGATCCCGACGACCTTGCGTTCAAGCACCACGGGCACTCCGGAGATGCCGCGCGCATGCGTCAGGTCGAGTACTTCACGGATGGTCATCGTGGGCGGCACGGTGATCGGATCCTTGATCAGGCCACTTTCGAACTTCTTGACCCGGCCGACTTCGCGCGCCTGGGCCTCGATGCTCATGCTCTTGTGTACGATGCCGATGCCGCCTTCCTGGGCGATGGTGATCGCCAGGCGAGCCTCGGTCACGGTGTCCATGGCCGCCGAGAGCAATGGCAAGTTCAGGCGGATGCGCCGCGTGAGCTGGGTGGATAGATCCACCTCGCGGGGCAGAATTTCCGAGTAGGCGGGGACGAGTAAGACGTCGTCGAACGTCAGGGCTTGTTCGAGAATTCGCATAGCTAATTCTACGCATCGGCAGCCCGTCGGTAAACCTCGGTGGTATGGTTCGCGCATGTCCAGCGCCGATATCATGGGTGCGAGCGCCGCGGCGCCCACCCCCCCAGTGTTTACTGTCACCCGGCTGAACCGCGAAGTGCGCACCCTGCTCGAGCGGGGCCTCGGTGTGGTGTGGGTCGAGGGCGAGCTGTCCAATCTCGCCCAGCCCGCCTCTGGACACTGGTATTTCTCCCTTAAGGACCGCGAGGCGCAGGTGCGCTGCGCCATGTTCCGCATGCGCACCTCCGGGGTGACCTTCACCCCGAAGGCCGGGCAGCAGGTCCTGGCGCGCGGACGGGTGAGCCTGTACGAGCCGCGCGGGGACTATCAGCTCATTGTCGAGCACCTCGAGGAGGCAGGTGTCGGGGCCCTGCAGCGCGAATTCGAACGGCTCAAGGCGAAGCTCGCCGCAGAGGGGCTGTTCGCGCGCGAGGCGAAGCGTGCGCTGCCGCGCTTCCCGCGGCGCATCGGCGTGGTGACGTCGCCCACCGGGGCGGCGATCCGCGACGTGCTGCATATCCTGGGGCGGCGCTTCCCTCCGGCGGCGGTGCGCATCTATCCGGTTCCGGTGCAGGGCGCGGCTGCCGCCCCGGCGATCGTCGAGGCGCTCGCGCTCGCCTCGCAGCGGGCCGACTGCGACGTGCTCATCCTGGCGCGCGGTGGCGGTTCCCTCGAGGACCTGTGGGCATTCAACGACGAGCACCTGGCGCGCGCCATCCGTGCCTGTACCGTGCCGGTCGTGAGCGGCGTGGGCCACGAGATCGATTTCACCATCGCGGACTTCGCGGCCGATGCGCGGGCGCCGACGCCCTCGGGGGCCGCAGAGCTGGTTGCGCCGGACCGACAGGCGCTGCTCGAGGCGCTGCAGCGCACGGGCGCACGCATCGGCGCGACCATGAATCGCGAGCTGCGCGCGGCGGCGGCGCGGTTCGAGGCGGCGAGTGCGCGCCTGACCCGGGCTGATCCGGGGCTGCGGCTGGCGCATCAGGCGCAGCGGCTCGATGACCTGGAGCAGCGTCTGACGCTGGCCGTGCGCAGCGCGGTCCAGGAGGCCCGCCATCGTCTGACGCGCTGCGAGGCTCGGCTCCTGCCGCATTCCCCGCAGCGGCGTACGGACGCGCTGCGCGCACGCATTGATGCGCTTGCGGTTCGGCTTGAGCGGCACATGAGCGCGGAACTCTCGCAGCTGGACCACCGGGTGATGCTCGCCCAGCGCACGCTGCAGACGGCCAGCCCTCTGGCGACACTGGCGCGTGGCTTTGCCATCGTGACCCGTGCCGACGGCTCACTGCTGCGGGACACGGCGGCCGTGAGGCCCGGGGAGCTGATCGAGGCGCGCGTTGCGAGCGGGCGCCTGCAGGCGCAGGTCGGTCGCGTGTTTGGACCCGAAGAGGAGGGTTGAACGTCGTGCCGAGCGACATCGAGTTCATGCGGCTTGCGATCGAGCAGGCCGAGCGGGCCGGACGTGACGGGGAGGTGCCGGTGGGCGCAGTGCTCGTGCGGGACGAGGTGGTGCTCGCCGCGGGCGCTAATCGTCCGATCGGTGCCCACGATCCGACGGCACACGCGGAAATCCAAGCGCTGCGCGCCGGTGGCACCGAGCTTGGCAGTTATCGTCTGACCGGCACTACACTTTACGTAACACTCGAGCCGTGCGCGATGTGCGCCGCAGCGATCGTGCACGCGCGTGTGCGGCGCGTGGTGTTCGGCGCCTGGGATCCGAAGGCCGGCGCGGCCGGCAGCATCCTGAATCTATTTGCGGCGCAGGCGCTCAATCACCGCGTCGATGTGTTCGGCGGCGTACTGATGCAGGAGTGCGGCGCGCTGCTGCAGTCGTTCTTCGCTGCGCGCCGCGCCTAGCGGTGCCGCTCAGCTGCCGGAGAGATTCGCCACGGGCGCGGTCGCATTCGCATCGGCCGTCTGCACCAGCACGCTGCTTTCGGGCGCCCACTCCAGCAGGCGTAGGAATTCGCGCACGCGCGCCACATATTCGACCGGCTGCCAGCCCTGGGCGTAGCCATATTTGGCCTGGTCGTACCAGCGCGGATCGGTCAGCAGCGGCAGCACCCGGCGCACGGCCGCCCAGGAGTCCGGGTTCTTGCCCATTCGCTGGGCGAGCACGCGGGCGTCCTCCACATGCCCGAATCCCACGTTGTACGAGGCGATTGCGAACCAAGTGCGATCCGGCTCTGGGATGTGATTCGGAATCATCTCGAAGACCTGCTTGAAATAGCGTGCGCCGGCGAAGATGTTCGCCTTCGCGTCGGCCCGGTCCTCGATGCCCATCTCCTGAGCCGTATCTGACGTCAGCATCATCACACCGGCGGCCCCGGTGGTGGAGATGGCCGCCGGGTTCCAGCGCGATTCCTGGAAGCCGATCGCCGCAAGCAACCGCCACTCGAGGTGGTAGCGCTTGGCAGCCTCCTCGAACCACTTGCGATACAGCGGCAGGCGCTGCACCAGATAAATCTGGAACAGACGCGAACGTTCGTAGGGGAAATTACCCGTATTCCCCGACTCGCGCTGCATCAGTGCGGTCAGCTGTCCAGAGGCGCGCAGCGCGCGGAAATAATGATTGACGGCGTGCAGCAGATCCGGCGCATCCGCACGTACCACCCACTGGATCGGGCGCTTCTGCGGCAGCGAGAACGCCACGTTCACGTCCGGATACAAGTGGTGCGCGTAAGCATAGGCCCGCCCATCGACCACGGCGTAGCCGACCTCGCCCGAGGCCACATCCTGCAGCGGCGTGTTGCCGGTCTTGGTCGCTTCCCACTGCAAAAATGGCGCGACGAGCCGCAGTTGTTTCAGCACCTCAACCTGCGGGCTGTGTGCCCGGACCACCAGCTTCGTATCCTGCAGTTGAGGCAGATTTTTCGGTGCCGGTTCGCCGCTGCGGTAGATCACCAGCTGCGGAACCTCGGCGTACGGGGCGGCGGGCTCACCCACCTTGCGCCAGGCGGCATCCGCAGTGATCTGGGCCGCAGCGATGTCGGCTTGCCCTGAGGCGAGCGCCTTTCTCAGCGCCACTTCGTCAGCCACCGGGACGATCTTCAATTTCACGCCGAGATCGTGCGCGAAATCCTTCGCCAGATCGTACTCCAGGCCGGTTGGACCCTTAGGACCAATGTAGTAACAGGTGGGGAGATTCAGCGTCGCAACGCGCAGTTCTCCCCGGGCGCGGATTCGTTCGAGCACCGTTTGGTTGCGCGAACTGTGCGCCAGAAGCGCCATGGCCGTGACCGCTGCCACTGTTCCCATCCTGAGCGCGGTCCGTCCGAGGCGTGCATGGATGCGTCTTCGCGCCAAAACCGGACTCCACAGAGACAAAAATATACAGCTATAATATCACCGACCCCGGGGAGAGGTACCGAAGCGGTCATAACGGCGCCGACTCGAAATCGGATGGTCGGGTAAAACCGGCACGTGGGTTCGAATCCCACCCTCTCCGCCAACTCAAAAAGAACTACGAAT
>JAKCDC010000023.1:0-31776 GCA_021838635.1 Pseudomonadota bacterium | reverse complement strand
GCGCTCGCCGTGACGGAAGTAGTGACGGTATGACGCTTGACCGGGCGCTCCGTAATCCAGAGGAATCAATGCGATAGCAGCGCATTCGAATCCCACCCTCTCCGCCAACTCAAAAAGAACTACGAATCAAAGGGTTGTCTCCGGGGTGTCGCCGCGATGTAACATAAAAGCCCTTAAGAATCTTTTAGGTCCTGCCACGCACCGTTCGCCTTCGCCACGGGGTGTGCGCGGTCGGATCTGGCGCATGAGCGCGCGGGGCTCGGTGTTGGCGGTGCTCGCTGCAGCTGGCGGCAGACCGTCGGAGCGCTGGGCGCCGGGGGGATACGGCCGACAGTTCCTGACCGAGCGCACCTGCAACAACCAACAGTTCGTCTGGCCGAGAGCGGCCTGGGTCGCGCCGGCTAATCAGCACGTACAAGTGTTCGCTGCGCAGAGGATCCTGAGAGTGCTCGGGGTTGCGCCCTGTGTCGCTGCTGCTCAGTGCATCGGAGCGCATGCTGCGCTATGGCCTATGCACCGCGCACTCGATGGAGCAGGCCGCAGATTTCTGCAATCGGGCGTCGCGCGCTGAAGGCGAACCAGCACTGGGACCGCGTTCGCCATTCTTAGCCGCGCCGTGTCCCCGTCGGTGGCCGGGGCACGGCGTCCGTCAGGACGCCGGCTTCGGCGCGCAGTCACGCACCAGCAGCACCGGCACCGAGGTGTGACGGACGATGTACTCGGCGCTGCTGCCCAGCAGCAGGCGGCTGAGGCCGTGACGGCCATGGGTGCCACAGACGATCAGGTCGGCTGGCCATTGCTGGGCGCGGCGTACGATGCACTCGCCCACCGGGATGCCCAGCTCCTCGAGCAACGTGGTTTGCACCGTGATGCCCGCCTCGCGGACCTGTTCTTCGGCCTGCTTCAGCACTTGCGCACCCGCTTCGCGCAGCGCCTTCGAACCTGCATCGAGGTTGACCGCCGCGATGTCGCCGGCCGCGACCCGCCATTCATCGACGATGTGCAGCAGCAGGATCTGTGCGCTCTGGTCGCGCGCAAGCTTGATCGCTTCGCGCAGGCCCTGGGCCGCGGCGGAGCTGCCGTCGACGGGAACGAGGATCCGTTGGTACATGCTGCGCCTCCGAGGTGGATTCGATGTCCATAGCGTACGCGCGAATCGACCAGACAGCACCAGGGAAGGGATGCGCATTGGCGCGCAGTGCATGAAATAATCCCGTCCCATGCAACGCACCCGCCGCTTCTGAGTCGAATCCCCATGCTCGGCGCCATCACCCATTCCGTCGTGACCCTCGCCGGTGCGCATCAGAACATCGCATACGGACTGATTCTGCTGGCGTCCCTGTCCGAATCGCTGCCGGTGGTCGGCGCGTTCGTGCCCGGGGATGCGATCATCTTCGCCGTCAGCGCGCTGGTGCCGACCGGAGCGCTGCGGCTGTGGCCGCTGATTATCGCCGCATTCATCGGCGCGGTGCTCGGCGACGGATTTGCCTTCTGGCTCGGTCGGCACTACCACGCGTCCATTCTAGGCCGCTGGCCGTTTCGCGGCCGTCCGCAGCTCGTGGCGCGCGGCGGAGCGTTCCTGGATCGCCATGGCGGTAAAAGCGTGTTCACGGCCCGCTTTACCCCCGGAGTGCGGGCGATCGTGCCGGTGCTGAGCGGCGTGCTGTGCATGGATGCGGTGCGTTTCTACCTAATGAACCTGCTCTCGGCGCTGCTGTGGGCACCGGCGCACATTCTCGCGGGGGCGGCCCTTGGCGCCTCTTTCGTGCTGCTTGGCGCGGTGGCCGGGCGGCTGGCGTTGATCGCGGCAATCCTGCTGGTGCTGCTGGGTCTGCTGTATGTGCTGATGCGCTATCTGCTGCGCCGCGTCGCCCCGTACATGCTCGCCGCCGAGGAGCGGCTGCGGGTCTGGGCGGCGGGGCGCACGGGTTGGTTCGCTCGACAATTGCTCGCGGTGCTCGATCCGACTCGGCGCGAGATGCCGGGGCTGGCGGTACTCAGCGCCGTCGTGCTGTCGAGCCTGTGGCTATTCTTCGGGGTACTGCAGGACGTGATCGCCGGTGACCCTCTGGTGCGCGCCAACCAAGCGGTGTTCCATTTTTTACAGAGTCTGCGCACCGAGTGGGTCGATCAGGCCATGGTGGCCGTTACCGAACTTGGCGACCCCAGTGTCCTGGCGGCGGTCGCGCTGGCGGCCGTTGGATGGCTGGCGTGGCGGCGCAATTGGCGCGCCGCAGCCCATCTGGTCAGTGTGGTGGCGGTGGCCGGGATCGCCACGGCCGTGCTTAAAATCGTATTGCACATCCACCGTCCTGAACCGATCGGCGCCGGATGGGGTGCGTTCGCCTTCCCCAGCGGACACTCCGCGGCCAGTGCTGCGCTCTACGGCTTTCTGGCGATTATCGTGGCCTGGGAGATCGAGGGTCGTTGGCGATTGCCGATGACCGGGGTGATCGCCGTACTCATCGGTGCCATTGGCTTTTCACGCGTGTATCTGGGCGCGCACTGGCTCTCCGACGTGCTCGCTGGAACGGCTTTCGGCATCGCCGCCGCCGCGCTGATCGCCATAGCCTATCTGCGCCGCAATCCGCCGCGAGTCGGCGCGAGCGGACTGTGCATGAGCACGGGTCTGGCGCTGTTGCTCGTCGGCGGACTGCATATCGCTCGCTGGCATACCTCCGACATGCGCCGCTATGCGGTGCGCCAGCAGGTGCAACTGATGCCGCTCCAGACGTGGTGGCAGCGCGGCTGGATCCACATGCCGGCCCGCCGGGTCGATTTGATCGGTGGGGCGCAACAACCACTCTCGTTCCAATGGGCTGGGCACCGCGCCGGGCTGCGCCGCGAGCTGGCGCTGCACGGCTGGCAGAATCCGCCGCGCTGGACGTTGCGCACCGCCGCACGATGGTTTGAGCCGCACGTCGGGCTTGCCGAGCTGCCGGTATTGCCGCATCTCGAGAGCGGGCACCGCGAGGCGCTGGTACTGGTTCATGGGAGCCGCAGTCCGCACCAACGGTACGTTCTGCGCTTGTGGCGCTCGGGCACGGACCTGACTACGGCGGCGGCGGTCGAGCCGTTGTACCTGGGGACGGTGGTCGCAGAGCAGTTGCAACGTGTCGCGCCAGTCATGACCCTGACACAAGCGTCGGGGGATTATGACGCGCCGCGAAATCTGCTCGCCCGCGCCCTTGCGCACCGACGTTTGCAGGTCCGACCGGGCATTCGGCCGCAGCCCGCGTGGGATGGTTGCGTGCTGCTTGGCAGACCCGCCCCCGGCCGGTCACGTGCGCTGCACGTCGTTGTTCAGGCGCGCAGCGCGCGGCGCCGGGTCCACCAGCGGCGGGCAGCGACGATGGCCCACACGGCCTCGACCAGTCCGAACGGCCAAGCGCCCTGTAGAAACCCGTAGATCGACCCGAGGATGCATGCAGCGCCGAACGCCAGGCTGTACGCCGGTCGGCGCTCCTCAAGTGCATAGCACACCAGCATTGTCGTGACGGCGAACAGACCGAAGATCGTCAGGGGGGTCATGCGGCCATTCTACGACTGTTGCGCTCGGGCGGCACTGCCGGGCCGATAGCCACAATTTCCACCAAGATCAATCTCTTGAGCTCCTTTGCTCAAACATCAGCCGCGCAACTGTCACGAACGCGCAACGGTCCCGCAACACTGACGTCACGTAGGGTCACTACCTTGCCCGCCCATTCGTTCGTTCACATCGAGGAAAGGCGGAATCATGAATCCACGAGTGCGCAATGCGGTGCGGGCAGTTCTGGGCGTGGTGCTGATCGGCGGTGGGCTGGCGGCATTTGCGGCACAGGGCGCGGATGCGGCCGCCGTAATGCCGACACCGACACCAAATCCTGCGCCGCAGCCCTCGGCGGGCGCTGGACCCGTAGCGAGTCCCTTGTTCCTGGGTAAAGCAAAGCTGAAAGTGGTCAAGATCGAGGGTTACCGCGACTTCACCAGCCAGGTTCTGAACGCGAAACAGCTGCGCGACTCCTCGCAGCCGGCCGAATCGGTAACCCATTCAATGATTTCGCTGTTCGGTCCTGATGCCGGCGGCACGCAGGCGCTCACCGCGCTGCCGAACGTATACGTATCGGGCACTGACAACTATAGCGCCACCGGTCGGCAGCAGATTTCGATTCGCGGCATCAAGGTCGGTTACAACAGCATTCCCGGCGATTTGGAGACCAACGCCATCACCGCTGAGCTTGACGGCGTGCCCCTGAATAGCCTCAGTCAAGGGACTGGCTGGCACTCGGTCGAAATACCGTTGGGTGTTCTGATGTCCGGCGAGAACGTCATCGTCGGGCCGGGAAATCCGAGCGAGCGATGGTACAACAGCATGGGTGGCACGATCGACTTCATTCCAGTGCAGCCTTCTGTTCACGCCGGCGGCAAGGTGATGCTCGCTGGGGGCAGTTCTTCGACGATGGACGCCTCCGCGGTATACAACACTGGCGCGATCAATGGCTGGACAACGGTGTTCGGCCTCGCCACGGGCCGCAGTCAGGCCATCCGTAATACTCAGAGCAGTCTGCCGGCGGATACCGAGGAGGTCTACGCCAAGACTCGCAAGCAGCTGAGCGATGGTTCCGTGAGTTTCGGCGCGTATTATCAGCGAAACCACGAGTGGCGACCCAACATGATTCCGCTGACGGCGCAGCCATATGTGGACATGGGAGGGCTCGGAATCGGCGCGCCGTACAGCCAGCAGACGTCCGGATTTTACGCGACGCTGCCGCGCTCGATCTGGCACAAGACGATTCTGATCAATAACTGGATGCTGTGGTCGCATCTTCATTTGAAGCTCTCGTCGAGCTTGAACATGTCAAATATGATGTGGGTCCGCATCGGAAAGGTGCGCCACTATCGCAGCAATAATTATCTGTTGCCGAGCAATCCTCTGTATGCCACGGCGGGTGGAAATCCCACAAACCATGAGCATTACATCGAGCGTTCGAAGACATTTGGCGACCGCCTCGTCTTTCACGAGCGGTTTAACAGCATCGACACGCTCAGTTACGGTGGGTATCTGGTCATGTCGCGCGCCAAGAGCGACTACCAGGGGTATTCGACGTTTGACGGCAGCTCGTTGGCGCAGCCGGAACAGACCGATTTCAATACCACGACGAGTATCTATTGGGCGGGCTTCCTGCAAGATGACTTTCGTCCACTGCCGCGCCTGAAGATCGTGCCCGGCGTTCGGGTGGTTGATTTCATCACTGATTTCGCCAATCTGAGTCCGTCGGTCGCGTGTGCTGAGTACCACATCACTGGTTGTAACTATGGGCAGCCGATCCCCACGTTCCCGGTGGTCGGCGGTTCGAGCATCAGTGTGAATGGCCAGACGTTCCAATTCCAGAGCTACGACACCGCCCCGGATGAATCGACCAACTTCGTGAGACTGGAGCCGTCGCTCGGGTTGAATTACGAACTGGTTCGCAATCTGAATCTGTTCGCGAACTACTCGGTAACGCGGCATAACCCGAATTCAGGCAATTTGGACCGATACCCGCTTAACCTTGCGACGCTGAAGCCGGCTCGCTCGGAGCAGTACGACGTCGGTCTGCGCTACGCGTCACTGCGTCTGGGCGCGTTGCGAAATGTCTACGCATCAGTGGACTTTTTCCACAACCTGCTGAGCGATGAGACCTTGACGTACAGTGTGGCGGGTCTGGCCAATAATCCTAACTTCACTTACTTTGGGTACGGGTCTGCGACGTACAAGGGTGTCGATGTCTCTCTGCGTGCGGACTTCACCCGGCACTGGAGCGGGTTCGGCAATTTTGGCTACCTGAGCAGCCGCTGGAATGAGTTCCAGTCGGCGACCAGCCCGTCGGGGCCGCAACCGACCGGTTACGGGCTGCCGGTGGCGAATTCGCCGAAAGACACGATCAACGCGGGCGTTACGTATCGCTTCCGTCTGCCGATCGCAAAGGTGAAAGCGACGCTCTGGGATCAGTATATCGGGGCGCGCTACCTGTTCGACAAGAGCACCGGACTGCCTTCGTCATTGACGAATCCAGCCTACAACCTGGTGAATCTGTCGCTGACCGCGCGGACACGCTGGTTCAATCGGATGCCGGGCGTCAAGGGCAGCACGATTTCGCTGCAGGTGCTCAATCTCACGAACAAGGAGTACAACTCGACGGAGTACGTGAGCTCCGGTGGGTATTTCCAGACCAGCGGGCTGCCGACGCCCGTGACGGGCTACGTCATCGCCAACCCGGGCGCGCCGCGTTTGGTGTACGCGTCGTTGACAATGAGCTTCTGAGCATCATCGACGGCAAAATCCGCCATCGCCCCCCGCGGGGCGGCGGCGGAGGCTGAGGCACGCAGGGACGCGTGCCACCTCTTCTTTGGGCGGGTGGTCGATGCCGTCATGGCCGGGCCGTCCACCTGTGAGCAAGCGTGCCGACGGCGCGGCTACCCGAGCGCTCATTGGCGGTGCCTGCCGAGTCGGATGTTCGCAGCCTAGCGCTCGGTGTGGAACGGGGGCGCTTTCGGTGCGCACGAGTGCCCATCAGGAGGATCGGACCCGACTTAATTGGATGGCACATTCGTGGGAGTTCACGGACGTGCTCAAATAAGAACGAATTCACCGACGAAGGGCGTCGAATCGCGGCGTGCCGCTGCGGTCCATCCGCGGCCAATCATGTCACTGAGAACGGAATGACCCGCCGGGGGCCGCGCGGCGACCGGCCGTCGCGCCGGATCGGCACCGCGCTGCAGCCGGCGACGCAGTTGGCGGGTGCGAGGTCCGGCTCAGTGACGGAGTGATCCATAGCTGCGGCGGAGTGAATCGGGCCGCATCCGCATATGTAAAACGTTACGGTGAAACAGGCGCTCGATCACTGGGCTGTGATCTTCGTCTCTGTCTCCTCCGGCCGCGTCGTATATCTAGATCGCTAGGTAATACAAGATGCGTGACGACTCAGCACCGAATGGAGTAGCCGTGCCCGAAGTGCCTGCGCGTCCCGGCCGTGTCGACGTAAGTCGCTGCTTGTGGACGCGCTGGGGCGGGATCTCATGATGTTCATTGCGGTTGGCGGCGGCGTGGTTGCGCTGGCGTTTGCCGCCATGATGCTCAGTCGTCATGGCCGCCCGGTCAGTGGTGTTCCGTTCAGTGGCCACGAGCTGTTCGCGTCGACGCCGGAGGCGCTGCTCGTCGTCGATCGGCAAGGTCGAATCGTTCAGATCAACCCGCTTGCGGCGACATTGTTCGGTTGGACGGCGGAGGCCTTGATCGGGGAGTCGGTCGAGCGCCTCGTGCCCGGTTTCAGGGAAGAATGCGAGCTCGCGCGCCGGGATGCTCGAGGGGGCGCAGGCCCGTCCGGAGGCGGCCGGGCGATGCGCGGGGCGCGTCGCGATGGGAGTGAGTTTCCGCTCGAGATCGGTTTGAGCGCTCTGACTCCCGGAACGCTGATCGCCGTGGTGCGCGATCACACCGAAGCGCGCGCGCAACATGAGCAGAATCTGTTCCTGAATCGTATGTACTCGACCCTGGCGGAGACCAACCAGCTGATCGCGCGCTGCGAGAGCGAGGCGGAGCTGTTTGATCGAGTCTGTCAGATCGCGGTGCGCTACGGAGAGCTGTGCTTAGCCTGGATTGGTCAATCCGATCCAGGCTCTGGACGCATCCGCCCGCTGGCACGGTGCAGCGCGTCGCGCCAATTCGAGCGCTATCTGGACGATTTGTCCGTGCACGTCAGCGCTAACCGCCGTGAGGGGCGCGGTCCGGTCGGGGTCGCATGGCGTGAGGGGCATGCCGTGTTCGTGCAGGACTTCCGGCAGGACCCATGCATGGCCCCCTGGCGTACCGAAGGCGCTCCGGTACTGTGGGGTTCGTGTGCTGCGCTGCCACTGCGTCGTGGTGGCGCGGTGTATGCGGTGCTCGTGCTCTACGATACCCAGTCGGAGGCATTCACCGACAAGATCCGCGATCTCCTGGAGCGCATGGTCGTTGACATCGAGTACGCGCTTGATCGGATCGAGTTGCGCGCCGAACGTGAGCGCGCCGCCGAGGAGCTACACATCTCGGCGCTCGCTTTTGAGTCGAGCGGCGCGATGCTGGTGATGGATGCGGTGGGACGGATTATCCGGGTCAATGAGGCACTACGGCGGATGAGCGCCTATGGCCTGGAGGAGCTGCTCGGCCAGGAGTTGTCAGTACTGTGCGGCGGATTGCGCCCCCCCCTCGCGGAGCTGCTCGCCCAGGTACGTCAGTCCTCCCGCTGGCAGGGGGAAGTCTGGGGCCGCCGCAAGAACGCAGAGGAGTACCCGGTGTGGCTGTCGCTCACCGGGGTGCGCAGCGAGGACGGACGCTGGACGCACTACATCGGCGCACTGACCGATCTGTCCGACCAGAAGGGCACCGAGCAGCGCATTACCCGAC
Organism: Pseudomonadota bacterium; assembly: GCA_021838635.1. Lineage (GTDB taxonomy): Bacteria > Pseudomonadota > Gammaproteobacteria > Steroidobacterales > Steroidobacteraceae > 13-2-20CM-66-19. The sequence goes on along the minus strand of JAKCDC010000023.1, from coordinate 23,372 downwards.
TGCTGAACTTCGATGCGCTCACCGGATTGCCGAACCGACGGTTCATGCTCGACCGGCTGCGCTCGGCCGTGCAATGGGCGGAGCACGCCGGCGGATACGGTGCAGCGTTGCTGATCGGACTGGACAAGTTTCAGGCCGTCAATGACATGCTCGGGCACCAGGCCGGCGACATCCTGCTGCAGCAGACCGCGGAGCGGTTGCGCGCGGCGGTGCCGGGGGAGGATCTGGTCGGGCGCGTCGGTGGGGATGAGTTTCTGCTGGTGCTGGAAGATCTCGGCGCCGATGCCGCCTGTGCCGATGCGGCTGCGGGCCGAACCGCGGAAGATTTGCTCGCCGCGATCCTGCAGCCGCATCTGATTGGCGGGCAGATGGTCTCGTGCTCGGCGAGCATCGGTATCGCGCCTTGGGGCGGGGAGTCCGGGGCCGGGTTCAACGAGCTGCTCAAGCGCGCCGACGTGGCGCTGCATGCGGCCAAGGATGCCGGGCGCAACACAGTGCGGTTGTTCTGCCCGGGCATGCAGCTGGCGCTCGAGCGGCGCTCGCGACTCGAGTCGCGGCTGCGGCACGAGTTCAGCACCGACCAGCTCGAGCTGTATTTCCAACGACGCGTCGACGTGCACGGCAGGACCCTCGGCGCCGAGGCGCTGCTGCGCTGGAACGATCCACAGCGCGGTGTGGTCTCGCCGCTCGAGCTGGTGCCGCTCGCCGAGGAAATCGGCCTGATTCACGAGATTGGCCGTTGGGCGCTTGGCCGCGCCTGCCGGCAGCTGCGTGAGTGGTCGCGCCCGGGCAGCACGACGCGCCGGCTCAAAGTGGCGGTGAACATCAGCCCCAAGCAGCTCGCCGCCGAGCACTTTGTCGCCGAGGTCAGCGACATCATCGCCCGGACTGGTATCGATCCGAGCCTGCTCGAGCTGGAAATCACCGAGGGGCTGCCGATTCAGGACATGGACGACGTGATTCCCAAGATGCATGCGCTGCGCCGACTCGGCGTCAGCTTCGCGATTGACGATTTCGGCATCGGCTATTCCTCGCTGTCGTATCTGCGCCAACTGCCGATCAGCATCTTGAAAATCGACCGCAGCTTCGTCACCGGCATGGCTCATCCGGGCGGGGAGACGCTTGTGCACACCATCGTGCAGATGGCGCGCAGCCTGACCCTCGATGTGATTGCCGAGGGCGTCGAGACCCAGTGGCAGTGGGAGACTCTGGTCGGCCAGGGCTGTGACCAGTACCAGGGCTACCTGTTCGGACGGCCGGTGCCGATCGAAGCGTTCGACCGGGACTTGATCGCGATCACCGCCGCCTGACACACGCGGTGTGACGCCGGTCACGGCATGGCAATGCCGCGGCGGGCCGCGCTGCATTGTGAACGCGATCTGGTCGATAACTTCCGCAGAGAAACCTCAGTTACCCTGCCGTTCATGCTCCAGGAGATCTCACCGTCCGCAGCCGAATGTGACCCCGCCGAGGGGGCTTTCTGCGCCTATGTCGGCTGGGCTCGCAGCATTGCCAGGGAGCTGCAAGGCATTTGCCTGCTCGATGGCTCGCTCGAGGTGCTGGAGGTCTGGGGTACGTTGAAGGACGAACCCTGCGCCGCACGGGTGCGCGAGTCGGGGTGGCTGTCGGGCGGTTCGCTCGAGCCCATCCGCGACGTCACCGCCGGGGTGCTCCGGGTGCTGCTGCCGCTGGCCTCGGCCGAGGGCGAGCTGTTGGGCACACTGGCGCTGGCCAGCACCTGCGGGTGCCTGGAGGAGGCACCCGATTTTGCTGCCGCGCTGCAGCCGCTGCTCGTGTGCCTATGCCGGCACCTGGAGGCGGACCGGGCGCGACAGACGGCGATGCAACTGCTCACCGAGCGCACGGCGGACCTGCAGTGGTTGCTTGAGTTGCCCGGCCCGGCCCAGCAGGCCCCCGGTGGTCGCTCGTGCCTGCACGCACTGCTGGCGGCGGCCACCGCCCGGATGCGCTGCGCGCTCGGCGTTCTGTACTTGCCCGAGAACCACTTTTCCCTGCTGCAATCGGGTGCGGCGATCCCCGATGAGGAGTGTGCCGAGCTGTGGCAGCGCTCCCGTGTGCAGATGACCGCCTGGGTCCGGCAGAAGCGCCGCCCCCTGGTACTGAACGGCCGCAGCGGTACCGTCGTGCCGCGCTGCAAGATTCTGCTTGCGCCGATCGTCGCGGATTCCGGTCCCGTACTCGGCGTGCTGGCGTTCTTTCGTCCGTCCGAAGCATCCGACTTCCGCCAGCGCCATCTGCTGCTGGTCGGACACCTCGGCCGTCTGGCTGCTGGCATCGTCGACGCGCAATTCGACAGCGTCACCGGACTGTACACGCGCGAGGGACTGGACCAAGTGTACTCGCGCGTTCTCGGTGCAAACGACGACGGCTGTCATAGCGTGCTGTATCTCGACGTCGATCAGATGCACGTGGTCAACGAGCTGTACGGCTTCGAAATTGGCAACGAGCTCCTGGTGCGTGTCGCTGACCTGCTTGCTCCGCCGCAGCTGCCGGACAACGCGCTCGCCGCACGCATCGCCGCGGACCGCTTTGCGGTGCTGCTGCCCGATACCGATACCCCCGTGGCGACGGTGCTGGCGCAGCAGCTGCAGGAGCGGATTAGCCGCCTCGCCATCGGTCCGGTGGACAACCCTATCGATGTGTCTGTCAGCGGTGGCGTGGCGGCGCTGTTGATGCTGCCACAAGGTTTGGCGCGTGCGCTCGCGGCCGCGGAACTGGCCTGTAAGACCGCCAAGAAGCGCGGCCGCAACCGCATCAAGGTTGACACGTGCGATGACGGGACCATGCTGCGCAGACACGTCGATGCGGTGACGGTCGGACAGCTGCGCGCGGCATTGAAGGCCGACCAGCTGGTGCTCTACGCGCAGCGCATCGAGCCGCTGCGCGACCGGGCGCTGCCGGGCGGGTACGAGATCCTGGTCCGCCTCAACGACCCGACAGAGGGAATCGTGCTGCCCGGGACTCTGGTGGCCGTCGCGGAGCGCTACCAGATGCTGCCGGCAATTGATCGCTGGGTGGTTCGCAAGACATTTCAGACGCTGGCGGCGAATCGTGCGGTGCTCGAGGACAGTGGTCTTGGCATCTCGATCAATCTGTCCGGGCAGTCGATCGGCGATGAAGCCTTCGTACGCCAGCTCGGCGAGGAGCTGCGGGCCGCACAGCTGCCGCCCGGCAGCATCACCTTCGAGATCACCGAGCAGGCCGCGGTGAGCAGCTTGGCGCGCGCCGAGGAAATGATCCGCAGGCTTGCGCCCTGGAACTGTCGATTCGCTCTGGACGACTTCGGCACCGGTGCGAACTCCCTGACCTACCTCAACGCGTTGCCGATCGGCCGGGTCAAGATTGACGGTTCATTCGTGCGCGACATCTTGACCAACCCACGATCCGAGGCGACGGTGCGCGGTATCGTCGAACTCGCGCGCGGCTTTTCCATTGACACGGTCGCGGAATTCGTCGAAAGCCGGGCGATCGCCGAGCGGGTCGGGGAACTCGGCGTCGATTACGCGCAGGGCTACGCTTTCGGGCGCCCCGAGCCGCTCGAGGGTGTGCTCGAGGGGTTGAAGCAGGACGACTCGCCGCGGCTACTGCTCGAGGCCTGAACGGCGTCGCCCCCGATTCATCGGTCCGATCGGTTATGCTGCGGGGCTATGAAGCAGCGTGCGCGGGAGAGCGGCCGCGGCAAAGCGGCGAAGATGACCGACATTGCGCGCCTGGCAGGGGTGCATGTGTCGACGGTGTCCCGCGCGCTCGCCGGCAGCCCGCTGGTTGAGGCCGGCAAGCGCAAGCGTATTGAGCAGCTGGCGCAGGATCACGGCTACGTCGTCAATCCCGTGGCGCGCAGCCTGCGGCTGAAGCGCACGCAGATGGTCTCGGTGGTCATCCCGCTGCAGCACGAGGCGGGTCAGCCGCTGACCGATCCGTTCTTCGTCGCCATGCTCGGCCATCTGGCCGAGGCGGTTACCCAGCGCGGCTACGGTCTGCACCTGCAAAAGGCGTTGCGCCCGACGCATGAGTGGTTGGGCGAGTTAATCGCCTCGGGCCGCAGTGACGGCATCGTTGTGATCGGGCAGAGCACGGAGCACGAGACGCTACAAAAGGCTGCGGCAACGTACCTCCCGCTGGTGGTCTGGGGGGCGCAACTGCCGGGGCAGAACTACTGCTCCGTGGGCTCGGATAACCCCGGGGGCGCGCATGCTGCGGTGCGCCATCTGCTGCGCTCGGGACGGCGGCGGATTGTCTTTCTCGGCGATCCGACCGGACCGGAGCTACGCCAACGCTACGAGGGCTACGAGCGCGCCCTGCAGGGCGCGCCACGCGGCACTGGGCCGGCGCGCCTGGTACCGGCGCATCTGACGCCGGACGCGGCGTATCTGGCCGTGAGCGATTGCCTGCGGTCCGGGGAGTCCTTCGATGCGCTGTTTGCAGCCACCGATGTCATTGCGATCAGCGCCATGCGCGCGCTGGCGAATGCGGGGCGCTCTGTGCCGCAGGATGTGGCGGTGGTCGGCTTCGATGACATCGCGATCGCGGCGCACACGACACCCAGTCTGACCACGGTGCGTCAGGACGTCGAGCTCGGAGCACGTACCCTCATCGAGCTGCTGTTCCGGCGTATCGAGGGCGAGTCTACCGATTCAGTGACCTTGCCGATCGAGCTGATGATCAGGGAGTCGGCCCCGGTGTGAGCGGCTCGGGTGCGGCGAGTGTATATTCGCGCTGCTCCATGTCGTGTAGCCGTCGCTTCGAGGCGCCGCTCAGCGCATTGACCCCGAGTCCGAGCGCGAGCAGCAGCGCGAATCCCGTGGCGAGCACGAACCCGTAGCGGGGGCTGTGGTAAGCGTCGCTGACCGCACCCATGGCGAAGGGCGCGAGCGCAGCGGCGAGCGCGGTAAATGCCAGCAGTAGCCCGGATACTCGCCCGTGCTCGGCTTTGGGAAAGCCGCTGATGCCTTTGGAGTTGATCGTCGGGTAAATCACGGACATGAACAGTCCCGAGAGCGGCAGCAGGATCAGCCCGACCCGCGCCCCGCCGGCCAGACTGCCGGCGAAGCAGCCGAAGATGGCGATGCTGAGCAGGGCGAGCGCCGTGGTCCACGAGGAGCGCGCCAAAAGCCAAGCACCGAGCAGGCGGCCGGCGGCACGCAGTACGAAGAATGCCGTGAGGGCGTACGGGACGAACGCAATGAGTGCGCCGCGGTAGAAGCCCAGATACGTCGGCATCCAAACGTAGATCGCCACCTCGACCGCGACGTACAGCGAGATGAGGCAGCAGAAGCTGAGCGCGTACGGGTCGCGCAGCAGCGCGAGGGTCGGCAGCAGGCCCGCCGGTGGGCGTTCGGTGCTGCGTTCCGGGGGATATTCGGCGATCAGGGCGAGCACGATGAGCAGCGCGCATACGACGGCGGCGATCACATACAGCCACTTCCACGACAGCCGCTCGGTGAGCAGCAGCGCCACGATGGCTGGGCCGATGATCGAGCCGATGCCAAAAAAGCCTTCCAGCAGGTTCATCAGACCGGTGTGCTGCGCTGTGGAGCGCGAGACGTCCCCGACCAGTGCCAGCGCGCCGGTCTTGAAGATGCTCACGCCGAGTCCCTCCAGCGCCAACAGCGCGACGAACTGCCCGAAGCTGCTGCCGAGGGCGAACAGCGCCGAGGCCACGGCGTACAGTGCGAGTCCGATGATGATGGTCGGTTTGCGCCCCAGGCGGTCGGCAAGAAACCCGAGCAGCACAGCCCCGGCGGCCATGGCTGCCATGGGCGCATATTGAAAGGCCGAGGCCGCCTTCATACTCAGGTGAAATTCGGCGATGATCTTCGGGATGACGCTGCCGACGGCATCCGAGGTCATGGCGAACATCAGGAACATCAGGCAGGTGAGTGCGCGGATGACGGCGAGATTGCGGGCGGCGATGGGCGATTGCGCGGTCATAGATCCCCCTTTACATTATACTACAATCGATTGCATCATAGCCCTGACCGGCTCCGCCGTAAACTGATCACGCCGCCGCCATGAAGAACCAGGTTCAACTCATCACCTACGTGGATCGACTCGGTGGCGGCTCGCTGCGCGAGCTCGAGGCGCTGCTCACCGGCCCGCTCGAGGGACTTTTCGGCACCGTGCATTTGCTTCCCTTCTTCGACCCGATCGACGGTGCCGACGCGGGCTTCGATCCGATTGACCATGCCCAGGTCGATGCGCGCCTCGGGACGTGGCAGGACATTGCGCGCCTGGGGCGGCGAGTCGACCTCATGGCCGACGTGATTGTGAATCACATGTCGAGCGACTCGCCACAGTTCAAGGACTTTTCCCGGCACGGGCGCGCCTCGGCCTACAATGGGTTGTTCCTGACCCTCCAGGCGGTGTTCCCCCGCGGGGCCCACGAGCATGAACTGACGGAGATCTACCGGCCGCGACCCGGTCTGCCGTTCAGGCCAGTGACCCTTGAGAATGGCGAGAAGCGCATCCTGTGGACGACTTTCACCCCACAGCAACTCGATATCGATGTGCGTCACCGCCAGGGGCGGGCCTATCTGGAGAGTATCCTCAGGACCTTTAGCGAGCACGGCATCCAGGCCATCCGCCTCGACGCGGTCGGGTACGCGATCAAACGCGCAGGAAGCAGCTGCTTCATGCTGCCGGAGACGTTCGAGTTCATCGGCGAGCTGACCGAACTCGCCCGCTCGCTCGGCATGGAAGTACTGGTCGAGGTGCATTCACATTACCTGCGGCAGATTGACATCGCGGCGCGGGTAGACTGGGTTTACGACTTCGCACTGCCGCCGCTGGTGCTGCACGCGCTGTTCAGTGGCACGGTACGGTACCTCAAGCACTGGCTGCAGATCCGGCCGCACAATGCCTTGACGGTACTCGACACGCACGATGGGATCGGGGTGATCGACGTCGGGGCCGAAGCGAGCAGTGGTCGCGACGGGTTGTTGCCCGCTGCGGACATCGATCGTCTGGTCGAGACCATTCACGAGCGCAGTGGCGGACAGAGCCGCCGAGCCACTGGAGCGGCCGCCTCGAATCTCGATCTGTATCAAGTCAACTGCACATTTTACGACGCTCTCGGTCGTGACGATCGGAGCTACCTGCTGGCGCGCGCCGTGCAATTCTTCATGCCGGGGATTCCGCAGGTTTATTACGTCGGTCTGCTCGGGGGGGGTAACGATATGACGTTGCTCGAACAGACCGGGGTGGGGCGCGACATCAACCGCCGCCGCTACGGCGCGCAGGAGGTGCTGAGCGAATTGCAGCGCCCATTGTGTGCCGATCTGATACGCCTGATTCGTCTGCGCAATACTCACCCGGCGTTTCGCGGTGTGCTGTTGGTCGGTCGCTCGGCGCACCACCTTCTCGCGTTGCGCTGGCAGGCGGATTCGTCCTACGCTGAATTGATTGCCGACTTCGCGACGGGTGACTGGACGGTTCGTCACGGCGAGAACGGAACCGGCGAGACGGTTCATTTCGCCAGTTACGGGGCGCCCTGGGCCGCAGCGCCGCGCGACCTCGAGTGGTGCGGCTGAAGCGCAGACACGGCCACGCATGCTGTGTGCGCGCCGCGGGCGGCGAGGCACGGTCAACCTTGGGGGGGGTGTGAAGTGAACACGCGAGCGCTGTACGGGGCCATAGAGGCCGGCGGTACCAAGTTCGTCTGCGCCGCCGGTTACGGGCCGCGTGACATCGCGCCGCAGATGCGCGCGGTTATCCCGACGACCCGACCGGCGGACACTTTGGCGGCGGTGGTCGCATTCTTCGAGCAAGTGAGTGCGAGCGCAGGAGCATTCAGCGCGTTTGGCGTCGGCGCTTTCGGGCCCGTGGATGTCGAACCGACGTCGGGCACTTGGGGATCGATTCTGAGCACGCCCAAGCCCGGCTGGGCGGGTACGTCTCTGGTGGCGCCGCTGGAGCGATTCGGGTGTCCGGTCGCGCTTGATACCGACGTGAGCGCTGCGGCGCTCGCCGAGGCGCGTCTCGGTGCGGGGCGGGATGCGCACTCGCTGACCTATGTCACGGTCGGGACTGGGATTGGTGGCGGTGTGATCGATCAGGGTCGTTCGATCCGCGGCATGTTGCATCCGGAGATGGGGCATGTCCGCGTGCGCCGCGATCCGCGCGATACGCATTTTGCTGGGGTATGTCCGTTCCACGGCGACTGCCTGGAGGGACTGGCGAGCGGCCCGGCGATTGTGGCGCGCTGGGGCGTGCCGATGAGTGCGCTGCCCGCCGGACACACGGGACCGGACATCATCGGCGGATATCTCGGTCAGCTCGCGGCCACGATCGCGTTGATGTTCGCGAGCGAACGGATCGTATTCGGCGGCGGCGTCATGGGCGGAGCTGATTTGTTACCGCGGATCCGCGCGGTTGCCGCCGAACAGCTCGGCGGCTATCTGCCGATCGAGACGCGCGCCGGTGGGTTCGAGCGCCTGATCGTCGCCCCGGCGCTCGCTGACCAGGCCGGAATCATCGGGGCCATGCTGCTCGCGATGGGCTAAATCGACGTTTTAGGTAGTGACTGCAATCGTCTGCGTACCGTATTGCAAACGTTTGTAGCTTGTGATTTACTTTTACTGCACCCGCGCATCACGCCGCGGAGTCGCAGGCGTCAGAGCGTCAATAGGGGGGGTCTCACGTGAAACATCTGAAGTCGCAAAAGCAATCTCTTTTCAGTCGCACGCCGGCCGCCGCGCCGCGCACGGTGCGGTTCATGAGTGTCGCGGCAGCGGTCTCGCTGGCGCTCGGCACCGCCCAGCTCGCCGCAGCCGCCTCAGCGCGGCCGATGGCCGATGCGTCGTCCGCTCGGGCCGCAAACGGCGCCTCGGGGGGGCATGCCGGCGCGATGATCGTGCCGCCGAGCAACATGCTGCAGCAGATCGTCGTGACCGCTTCGGCCGAGGCGCGCAACAACCTGCAGACCTCCGAGCAGGTCACCACCATTCCGAGCAAGCTGATTGTGGCGATGGCGCCGCGCTCCATCGCTGAGATGCTGCGGCTGATCCCCGGAGTGTCTGTTCAGGACCAGGCTGGCAGTGGCGGTAATGCGAATTTCACCGTGCGCGGCCTGCCGGTGACCACCGGCGGTGCGCCGTTCGTCCAGATCCAGGAGGACGGCCTGCCTCAGGTCCTCTTCGGTGACATGAATTTCGGCAACAACGACTACTGGACACGTTTTGATGTCTCGGAGCAGATGCAGGCGACCGTGGGCGGCAGCGCCGCGACGCTCGCTGCCGGCGCCCCGGGTGCGGTCATCAACTTCATCAGTGCCACTGGCCGACACAAGAGCGGCGAGTTCACCCTATCGCAGGGGCTGGGGTTCGGGGAAACCAAGGCGACTTTCGCGGTGGGCGGTCCGATCAACAGTACCTGGCGCTACCACATCGACGGCTTCTACGTGCACGGCACTGGACTGCGCGATCAGGGCTTCATCGGTGAGAACGGCTATCAGCTCAAGGGCAATGTCACGCATGATCTGGCCGGGCATAAGGGCTTCATCCGCCTGTACGCGAAGCTGCTCAATGACCGTGAGGAATACAACGCTGGCGGACCGGTTAGCGCGGCGGGCAACGGCGATACGCTCTCGAACATCTCGGTCTATCCGGGCTTCGATGTGCGCACCGGTACCACGGTCGGCATCTACAACCAGACGATCACCTATCTGAGCAATGTCTCCGGGCAGTTCGGACAGGCCCGCAACGATGGCATCCATCCGCACGTTGATTCTCTGGGCGCTGAGTTGTACTACGTGCCCACGGGAAATCTCTCCGTGGACGACAAGTTCCGCGTCAGCAAGATAAGCGGTACGTTTGCCGCGCAGTTCTTCGGTCTCGGTAACACCGCCTCGGTCATCGGCAGCACCGTCAATGGACAGACCGTAGGCCAGGTCGTTTACGCCGGCGGGCCAAACGCTGGCCAGGCCTACAACGGCCTGCTGAACAACAGTACGCAGATCTATACCAACATGCACAATATGGGCAATGTGGTCAACGATCTGTCGCTGCAAGACCACTGGCGCACGCCGTACGGTAAGCTCACCGCTGGCGGCGGCATTTTCTACATGTCACAGACGATCGACCAGAGCTGGCACCCGAACGCCCAGCTGCAGGCGCTCAGCGGCACCAATCCCCAGAGCCTGGATCTGATCAGCACCACCGGACAGTTGCTCAGCAGCAACGGTGTGACCGGCTACAATACCGCCTGGGGTGCAAGCGTCGATCGCCGCTACAACATGAATGCGACCGACACCGCACCGTACCTCGATCTGACCTGGGGCATTGATCGACTGCAGTTGCAGGGCAGTGTTCGTCAGGACGATTACCGAGTGACCGGATGGGCCGAGAGCGCGAGCGCCGCGACCACCCAGGTAGGCTACCTGAGCGGCGGGATGCTGAGCGCCACGGGCGGTTTGGGGACTCCGTTGGTGTCCTACTCGACGATCGATCCGAATACCTACGAGCCGCTTGATTACGGCATCAGCTACCGGTCGTGGTCGGTCGGCGCGCTGTACATGCTTAACAGCAGCACCAGCGTGTACGTTCGCGCCAGCCGCGGCGGCAAGCCGAACACCGATCGCAATATTCTCTCCGGGTATACCAACCCGAATGGTTCGCTGAACTCCTCAGGCGCCGGCAAAGCGCTCGACATCGTGCTGCAGCAGGAAGCCGGTATCAAGCATGAGGGCGATTTCCTCGGTGGCAGCTACGGCGTCACGCTCTCGTATTTCCACACCAGCTTCAGTGAATCGAGCTTCGATCTGACCCAGCCGGTTGCGACCCGTTACTTCAACGAGAGGTATTCGGCCAACGGCGGGGAATTCGAGGCGACCTGGGCGGTCGGGGGGTTCTCGCTGTACACCCAGGCGACCTACCAGGACCCGAAAGTGGACTCCAACGAGGTGGGCCCGAGCCCGAGCCAGTTGACCAGTCTTGGCTCGGGATTCCTGCCGCCGGGCATGTCCAAGTTGATGTGGGTGCTCGCTCCGACGTATCGCTGGCGGGCAGTCACCGGCGGGCTGGTGTGGCAGGGACAAAGTCAGCAGAACATCGGCGGTCCGGTTCCCTTCTACTCCCCGGCGCAGGATTTCCTCGATGGATTCGTGTCCTATGATCTGAACCGGAGTATTTCGGTAGCGCTGCACGTGAACAACGTGTTCAACAGTCTCGGGGTAGGCGGTGGTGGCGCCGTCACCACCGGTCCGGGGGTCGTCGGCGTCAGCGCCGAGCCGGGCCGCACGGTGCTCGCCAGCGTGACGATGAAGTTCTAAGCTCCCGATTCCCGGCGCGGGTCCTGTGCGCCCGCGCCGGGAAGTCCCGGGACCGCTCTCAGCACGAGGCCGAACATGTCAGGCTCGAGCCGCAGGATTGAGCAGATTGTGATCGTCGGGGGGGGCGCGGCGGGCTGGATGAGCGCCGCGGCACTCGCGCGCACGATCGAGCGCGACTGCAGCATCACGCTCATCGAGTCCGAGGAGATCGGCATTGTCGGGGTGGGCGAGGCGACGATCCCGCCGATCAAGCTGTTCAACGACATGCTCGGAGTGTCGGAGGACGAATTCCTGCGGCGTACCCAGGGCACCTTCAAGCTCGGCATCGAGTTCATCGACTGGGCGCGCCTCGGACAGCGGTATTTTCACCCTTTTGGCAGCTACGGGCGACCGTTCGATCTGGTGCAGATACAGCATCATTGGCTGCGGGCGCGTGCGGCCGGTCAAGCCGGGGAACTCGAGGAGTACTGCATGGCCTGGGCGGCGGCGCGCGCCAGGCGTTTCGATCATCCGGTGGCCGATCCGCGCAACGTGCTCTCGACCTATCTCTACGCATATCATTTCGATGCGCAGCTGTACGCGAAATTCCTGCGCGAGTACGCCGAGGCTCGCGGTGTACGGCGGATCGAGGGCAAGGTGGTGGCGGTCGAGCAGCACCCCGAGAGCGGCTTCGTGCAGACGGTGCGTCTGGAAGATGGGCGTCAAGTGCAGGCACAGCTGTTCCTCGACTGTTCCGGCATGCGCGCACTGCTCATCGAGGGGGCGCTGGCAAGCGGCTTCGAAGACTGGTCGCACTGGCTGCCGTGCGACCGGGCGCTGGCCGTGCCGAGTGCCCGGACCGAGCTGACACCCTACACCCGCTCGCAGGCGCACACGGCCGGCTGGCAGTGGCGCATCCCGCTGCAGCATCGTACGGGCAACGGACATGTCTACGCATCCTCCTGGATGAGCGATGCGCAGGCCGCCGAGGTGCTGCTCGGGAATCTCGACGCCGAGCCGCTCGCCGAGCCGCGCCTGATCCGCTTCACGCCCGGGCGGCGCCGGGTGCACTGGAACAAGAATGTCATCGCCATCGGTCTGTCGAGCGGTTTCCTCGAGCCGCTGGAGTCGACCGCGCTGCACCTGATCCAGGCGGGAATCTCTAAACTCATCGCGTACTTTCCCGACCTGGATTTCGATCCTCTGGTGATCCGCGAATACAATCGGGTCGCGAGCGCCGAGGTCGAGCGCATCCGGGATTTCATCATCCTTCACTATCATCTGAACGTTCGTACTGACGGGCCGCTGTGGCTTCATTGTGCGCAGATGAAGGTGCCGGAGAGTCTGCAGGAGAAGATCGAGCATTTCCGCCGCTTCGGACGGATTCTGCCGAGCGAGATGGACATCTTCGGTCCGACCAGCTGGCTCGCCGTGCATATCGGTCAGCTGAACTGGCCGGAGCGAGAGGATCCGCTGCTTGAGTACCGCAGCTTCGAGGGTGCCCCGTATCTGGAGCAGCTGCGGCGTACCCTGAGGGCGGCCGCGCTCGGTCTGCCGACTCATGAAGATTACATTGCGCGGCACTGCCGCAGTTAACGAGTGAATTGGGGGGGGTGTTCCATGGCGAAATTTCTGCCCTTGACGGCTCTGTGGCTGGCGGCATTGGTACTCAGTGTTCCGCCGGGGCTGGCGAGCGAACCGATGCATTTCTATGCGCGACCGGCTAACGGTCTGGCGCTCACGCCGCCGATGGGCTGGAACAGCTGGAATCACTTCGGCTGCCACGTGAACGCTGCGCTGATCGAGCGGGAGGCGCGCGCCATGGTGTCCTCCGGCATGAAGGCCGCCGGCTACCGCTACGTGATCATCGATGACTGCTGGCAGGGCGCGCGCGGCCCGAATGGCAACATCCACGCCGATCGGAAGCGGTTCCCGCAAGGCATGAAGGCTGTAGTCGATGCGGTGCACGCGCTCGGACTGAAGTTTGGAATCTACTCCGACGCGGGCGCCGAAACGTGTCAGGGCCGGCCGGGAGGCCGCGGCCATGAGTATCAGGACGCCCTCACCTATGCCCGCTGGGGTGTCGATTACCTCAAGTACGATTGGTGCAACACTGGAGGGGAGCGTCCGCGGACGGCGTACGCAACCATGGCCGACGCATTGCGCGCTACCGGCCGGCCGATCGTATTCAGCTTGTGCGACTGGGGTGTGCGCGCGCCCTGGCGCTGGGGCGCGGCGGCGGGCGGGAACCTCTGGCGCACCACGCCGGACATCTGGGATTCATGGAGCGGTCACCATGGGTTCGCGATCGGCATGCTCAACATCCTCGACCGGCAGGTTGGACTGGCGCACTACGCCGGGCCGGGTCACTGGAACGACCCGGACATGCTCGAGATCGGTAACGGTGGCATGACGCAGGCGCAGTACCGAGCGCAGTTCAGCCTCTGGGCCATGCTCGCCGCGCCGCTCATTGCGGGCAACGACCTCACGCACATGGATGCCCAGACCCGCGCGATCCTCACCAACCGGGAAGTGATCGCTGTTGACCAGGATCGCCTCGGCATCGAGGGGCAGCCGGTGTACCGACACGGCGCTGCTGAGATCTGGGTCCGTCCGCTCACCGGCGGTCGCGAGGCGGTGGTGCTGTTGAACCGCGGCACGCAGCCGCTCAGCATGCGGCTCACGTGGTCGGAACTGGGCCTACCGAGCTATCTGCCGGTGCAACTGCGCGACTTGTGGCGTCACCGGGACCTGCCGGTCGCCACGCACGCAGTCCGCTTTCATGTGGCCCCGACCTCGGTGATCATGCTAACCGAGACCCCGGTGCGGCCCGGCCATTCCGGCTGAATCTGCTCATACGGTGGGAACGGTGAACGCGGTTCTGGCCAAGGGCATCTTCGTCGGCGGTCTGACCGGGCTGCTGTTCGGATTTGATACGGCGGTGATCGCCGGGGCCACGCACGGGCTCGCCGTGACGTTTGGGCTTGGCCCGGCGGGACTCGGCGCAACGGTCTCCAGCGCGTTGTGGGGGACGTTTACCGGGGCGCTGATCGCCGGGTATCCCGGGGATCGATTCGGCGCGCGCAACTGCCTGCGCGTCATCGCCGTGATGTACCTGCTCTCGGCGCTCGGCAGTTTCGCCGCACCGACGCTCGCGCTGTTCATCGCCTCGCGCGTGCTCGGGGGGCTCGCGATCGGCGCCTCGACGGTGCTCGCTCCGACGTACCTGGCCGAGATCGCTCCGGCCGAGCGGCGCGGAGCGCTGGTGGGCGTGTTCCAGCTCAACATCGTGTTCGGCATCCTGGTCGCCTACCTCAGTAACTATCTGATCGGAGTGCATGTGGCGGGGCCTGAGGCCTGGCGCTGGAAATTTCTGGTCGCGGTGTTCCCGGCCGCCCTGCTCGGTGCCCAGTTGTTTACCATTCCGAACAGTCCGCGCTGGCTCGCAGTCCGCGGGCGTGGCGGCGAGGCGGCGAGCGTTCTGGGGCGCATCGGCGTGCGTGACGTGGCGGCGGAGCTGAACAGTTACGCGCATGCCGACCATCCGGCCTCCGGTGCTCTGGCGCGGCTCTCGTGGCGGCGGCACGCGCGCCCGATGCTGCTCGCGATGGGCATCGCCGCCTTCAACCAGCTCTCCGGCATCAACGCGATTCTCTATTACCTCAACGACATCTTCACAGCGGCTGGCTTTGGTCGCGTGTCGGCCGCCGGTCAGGCGGTGCTGATCGGGGCCACCAACCTGGTCTTCACCCTGCTCGCGCTTGCAGTGATCGACCGGTTCGGACGGCGCACGCTGCTCAAGGTCGGTTCACTCGGACTGATCGTCTCGCTTTCGGCCACTGCCTACATCGAGCTCTCCGGTGCGCACCAGCAGTGGCTGCTGTGGATGCTCGTGCTGTTTATCGCCTCCTTCGCATTCTCCCAGGGAGCGGTTATCTGGGTGTACATCGCGGAGATCTTTCCCACCGAGGTGCGCTCGCGAGGTCAGGGCCTAGGCGCCTCCACGCACTGGTGCATGGATGCGCTCATCGCGACGTTCTTTCCGATCGCAGCGGCCTATTCGAAAGGTCTGCCGTTCGTCTTTTTCGCCGTGATGATGGTGGTGCAGCTGGTGGTAGTCACACGGTACTTCCCCGAAACGCGCCGGGTGCGCCTGGAGGATATGGAGAAGGCCCTTGGCCGGGCTTGAGCAGCGAGGCGTGTGGGCTGCGCTTGGCGCGCTGGTGCTGGTGTCCGGCGGTGCGGCGGCGCGGGGGCACAATGCCCGGGGCCTCCCGGGGTACGATCAGCTGTATCGTCCGCAGGTGCATTTCTCCCCGGCGCGGCACTGGATGAACGATCCGAACGGCCTGGTGTATTTTCACGGGTGGTACAACCTGTTCTTTCAATACAACCCGTACGGCTCGCGTTGGGGCAACATGAGCTGGGGGCATGCCGTCAGCCGTGATCTGCTGCACTGGCAGCAGTTGCCGGTGGCCATTGCGCAGGGCCCCCGCTCGATGATCTTCTCCGGCAGCGCAGTCGTCGATTGGCATGACACCAGTGGTTTTGGCGTCGGCGCTCGTGTGCCATTGGTGGCGATCTACACCGCCAATCCGCGCCACGGGCCCGGTCCACAGACCGAGAACCTGGCCTACAGCACCGATGGCGGGCGTGCGTGGCACAAGTACGCCGGCAACCCGGTGCTCAACATTGGTTTGCGCAATTTCCGTGACCCGAAGGTGTTCTGGTACGCACCGCGGCGGGAATGGATCATGGTGGTCTCGCGGGCCGCGGCCCGGGAGATCTCCTTCTACGCCTCGGCGAATCTGAAGACCTGGCGGCACACGGGCAACTTCGGTCCCGCCGGCGACACCCGCGGCGTGTGGGAATGTCCGGACCTGTTTCGCCTGCCGGTGACGAACCGGCCCGGGCAGTTCCGCTGGGTGCTCAAGGTCGATGTCCAGCAGCACCGGTCGGGTACCGGCGGGGGTGGCCAGGTGTTCGTCGGGCGCTTCGACGGAACGACGTTCCGCGCGTCGGCTCAGCCCCCGCAGGCGCTCGATGTCGGCGAGGACTACTACGCCAGCGCTTCCTGGTCAAACTTGCAGGGTGGCACTGGCAAGGTGATCACGCTCGGCTGGATGGACAATTGGCTCTACGCGCAAGAGACGCCGACCTCGCCCTGGCGCGGCGTCATGGCCTTTCCGCGTCGACTCTCGTTGCGCGCTCAAGATGGCCGGGTTTGGCTCCTGCAGCGTCCGATCGCGGCATTGGCGCAGTTGCGTACGGCGCAGCGGCAACTCGGTAGTTTTGCGGCTCCGACCGGGCGGACGCTCCTGGCTGTGCCGCCGCGGGGGGCGGCGCATGAGATCCGCGCGCGGGTGTTCGTCGGGCAGCGCGGCCGATTCGAATTCACGATCGGCTCGTCCGACGGACGGGACGTGCGCATCGGGTACGCAGCCTCTAGCGGCAGATTCACGGTCGTACGCTCCGGTCACTACCGATTCTCCCCATGGTTTGATTCGAGCAACAGTGCGCGCCTGCCGGGCCGTCCGAGCATCATCGAGCTGAACCTGATCATCGACCGGTCGTCCGTGGAGGCGTTCGTGGATCACGGTGAACTCACCGTCGCGGAACGGATGTTCCCGCGTGTTGGGGCGTACACGGTCCGCGTTCGCTCGCGTGGTGCAAGGGTCGAGCAGATGGATCTGTGGCGGCTGCACGGGATCTGGCCGGTCCGGCGGTAGCGGGGCGCCGAGCGTCCTCGGCCGGTATATCACCCGGCAGCGGAAGATCGGTGGGCCCGCGCAATCACGTCCAGAACGTGCAACGGTTTCCGAGGTCCCGTCAAGCGAGGCTCACCCGGCCGCTGAGACAGGTGAGCGCGATGCAAGGCCCTTCTGGAACAGAGGCCCTGCGTGTGCGGTGAGCAGCCGCTGAGCGCAGGGGCACGTCGGGATGCTGAACAGCCTGGCGGGACGCTCAGCCGCGTCGGTCCAGCTTCGGCTGAACAGAGCGCGGCATGTCGAGGGTCTGCGGGCGCAGTGACTCCTTGTACGCCGCGGCAAAGGCCTCGACGAAGGTCGGCGGTAGATGATCGTCCGGGCGGTCGAGCAGACTGCGGTAAAACGCCGTGAACTGACTCCAATACTGCGCTGTATCGGCCTTGCCGCGGCCGCCACGCGCGAACCGGGCCTCGAGCTCGGCTGGATCGAGACGCCCCAAAAACTCAATGAATGCGGCCCGTAGCGCCTGGGCGAGCGCCTGTTCGTGCGCCTTGATCTCATCGTGGCGCTCGCGCAGCCAGCGCACCGCATCGATCGCATGTGCCTCGTGCTGACCACACAGCTCCAGGAGCAATTCTTCGACGGTCAGCTGCCCGAGCGTCGGACCTTCGGGCGGCGGCGATGGCGGGATGCGGAAGCGGTCACGGATCTGGCTGCGTGAGCGCTCCAGATCTTTCAGGCCTACCAGCGTCTCGCGCAGCAGCCGGCCGGCCAGATGCATCAGCGCCGGGGCCTGAGCGCCCAGCTGCTGCGGTTTCAGGCCCGCTCCGCGACAGAAGGCCTGCCATTCCGAGCCGTCCGTCGCGGCAGGTGTGTCTTCCCGGGTCGCGGCACGGGCCAAGCGGGAGAGTCGGCGGGCCACGGTGTCATCCCCTGCCTCCGGCACTCGGGCGCCCACCGAGGCGGGCGTTGCGGGGTACGGAGCAGGGGCTGCCGCGCGACCCTGCCCGAAGGCATTGCCCGGGCGCATCTCGCCCGTTCCACCGGTGTCCGCGGCCAGCAGATCCTCCAGATCGAGCTCCGCGCCGATGTCGGTCTGGGCGCCGGTGAGCGGACGGACCGCGAGGATGCGCGAGGGCAGCAGAGCAGCCGAATCGCTGGTGGGCGCGTCCTCGAGCGACACGCCGATCTGGTACTCCCCGATGCGCAGCACGTCACCGTCGCGTAGCCGATAGGCCTCCGACCCTTGGCGGCCGAGCGGCTCGGCGGCATCGTTCACGTAGATCCCGTTGGTACTGATGTCCTCGAGGTAGAAACGGCCTTCCCGCCAGGAGATCCGGGCGTGGTGAGCCGATACGTAGCGGCGAGCATCGGGTAGCACCCAGTCATTGTCGGCCGAGCGGCCGATGGTGCCGCCGCCGGGGCCGATTTCGACACTGTCTCGCCCCGCCAGCTGGCGGCGCTGTCCGCTGATGACGCGCAGGCGAAGCGTCATGGTAATGAGATCCGAGATACCGGTGCTGTCACGTGTGTCCGTATCGCCGGGCGGCGGAGGATTCCGCGGCGCCGGGCGGCGATACCCTATAATGTTCGCCCCCCAAACTAGCAGCGTGCGTGCGCCGATCCATGGCAGCCAGTCACATTTTCCGCATCCTGTTCATCAATCAGGGCAAGGTCTATGAAGTCTATGCCCGCAAGGTGAACCATGGTGAGCTGTTCGGCTTCATCGAGGTGGAGGACCTGGTCTTCGGAGAACGGTCCTCGGTGGTGCTGGATCCGTCCGAGGAGCGCATCAAGGGAGAATTCGCCGGGGTGAAGCGCACTTTCCTGCCGCTGCATTCGGTGCTGCGCATCGACGAGGTGAAGAAGCAGGGCGTGAGCAAGATCAGCGCGCTTGAGGGCGGGGCCAACGTGGCCCAGTTCCCGATGCCGCTGTATTCCCCGCCCTCGGGTGAGAAGAAATAGTCCTGCCATGAATGATCCCGTGGTGCTGAGGCTGCCGGGCGCACCGGCGCTGTCTGGATTCCGGATTGAGAAGCTGCTCGAGCGGGTGCGGGCGCTGGAACCGGCGGTGACGGGCCTGACCGCCCGCTTCGTGCATTTCGCGGCGCTCGAACGCCCCCTGAGTGTGCCCGAGCGTGAGCGACTTGAGCGGCTACTGACCTATGGCCCGACCTGTGCGCCGGGGGAACCCGACGGCCCAGCGCTGCTCGTGGTGCCGCGCGCCGGCACGATTTCCCCCTGGTCGAGCAAGGCGAGCGATATCGCCCATAATTGCGGCCTGACGGCCGTGCAGCGCATCGAGCGCGGCATCGAGTACCGGTTGTCCGCGCCGCAGCCACTTGCGCCGGAAGCCTTGAGGCGTCTGGCTGACGTGCTCTGTGACCGCATGACCGAAATGGCGCTGCTCGATGCCGCCGAGGCGGGGCGGCTGTTCCATCGCGCCTCCCCGCAGCCGCTGCGTCGGGTGGCGCTCGCCGGCGGGCGCGAGGCGCTCGAGCAGGCCAATCGGGAGATGGGACTCGCCCTCTCGGCCGATGAGATCGATTACCTCCTGGAGAGCTTCGCGCAGCTCGGGCGCGATCCGAGCGATGCTGAACTGATGATGTTTGCGCAGGCGAACTCCGAGCACTGCCGCCACAAGATTTTCAACGCGCGGTGGGTGATCAACGGACGCGAACAGACCGAGTCGCTGTTCGCCATGATCCGCTATACGCATGAGCGTCACCCGGAGGGCGTGCTCTCGGCCTACCGCGACAATGCCGCGGTGATCGAGGGCGCCGAAGGTCTGCGCTATTTCGCCGATCCATCCAGCGGTGCGTATTGCACGAGCCGCGAGCCGATCGACATCCTGATGAAGGTGGAGACGCACAACCACCCGACCGCGATCTCACCGTTTCCGGGTGCCGCAACCGGCTCGGGCGGGGAGATCCGCGATGAGGGCGCCACGGGGCGCGGCGCGAAGCCGAAGGCGGGACTTGCGGGCTTCTCGGTCTCTAATCTCAGCCTGCCCGGCTACGAGCGCCCCTGGGAGCAGCCGTTCGGTCGGCCCGGGCGTATCGCCTCGGCGCTCCAGATCATGCTCGAGGCGCCGATCGGCGCCGCCTCGTTCAACAATGAGTTCGGTCGGCCGGCCATCTGCGGTTATTTCCGCACCTTCGAGCAGCACTGCGTGGGCGAGGCGCCCGGGCGCGTGCGCGGTTACCACAAACCCATCATGATCGCCGGCGGACTGGGCAACGTGCGTCGGGCGCACGTGGAGAAGTGCGATATTCCCCCGGGTGCACAGCTGATCGTGCTCGGTGGCCCGGCAATGCTGATCGGGCTGGGCGGCGGGGCGGCCTCCTCGGTCGGCAGCGGCGCCTCGAATGCGGAGCTTGATTTCGCCTCCGTGCAGCGCGGTAACGCCGAAATCCAACGCCGCGCCCAGGAAGTGATTGACGGCTGTTGGGCGCTCGGGGCGGCCAACCCGATTCTGCTGATCCACGATGTCGGGGCTGGCGGTCTGTCGAACGCCGTGCCGGAGGCCGTTGCGCACAGTCAGCGCGGCGCGCGCGTCGATCTGCGCGCCATCCCGAGCGCCGAGTCCGGCCTCTCACCGCTCGAGCTGTGGTGCAACGAGGCGCAGGAGCGCTACGTGGTGCTCGTGGCGGCCGAGGATCTACCTGCGTTTCGTGCCATCGCTGAGCGCGAGCGCTGCCCGTTCGCTCTGATCGGTGAACTCGACGATACCGGTCGGCTTACCGTCTGCGATCCGCTCCTTGGTGAGGACGCGGTGGACATACCGCTCGAGGTGCTGCTCGGCAAACCTCCGCGCATGACCCGGGACGTGCAGAGCGTGGTGCCGCCGCGTCATCCGTTCGACACCGCGGGGCTTGATCTGCGCGAGTCGCTCTATCGCGTGCTGCGCCTGCCGGCGGTGGCCGATAAGACCTTCCTCATCACCATCGGAGACCGTACCGTCGGCGGGCTGATCAGCCGTGATTCGCTGGTCGGTCCCTGGCAGGTGCCGGTGAGCGATGTGGCGGTCACAATGGCTGATCACGAGGGCGTGCGCGGTGAGGCGATGGCCATGGGCGAACGCACGCCGGTGGCCGTGCTCGATGCGCCCGCCTCGGGGCGCCTGGCGGTGGCTGAGGCGATCACGAATATCCTGGCGGCCGACATCGAGCGGTTGGGCGACATCCGCCTGTCGGCGAACTGGATGGCTGCGTGCGGTGAGCCGGGCGAGGACGCGGCGCTCTACGAGACGGTCCGGGCCGTTGGCCGCGAGCTGTGCCCGGCGCTCGGGATCGCCATTCCGGTCGGCAAGGACTCCCTCTCGATGCGCACGCGCTGGAGCGAGGGCGGCCTCGAGAAGAGCGTGGTTGCGCCGGTATCGCTCATCATTTCCGCGTTCGCACCCGTCGGTGACGTGCGCAAGACGCTCACGCCAGTATTGCGAACCGATGTGCCGAGTGCACTGTGGTTGATCGATCTGGGGCGGCAGCGGCTCGGCGGTTCGGCGCTGGCCCAGGTGTACGGCGCGATGGGTCGAGAACCAGCGGATCTCGATGACCCGCAGATGCTGATCCGCCTCGCCGCCGCTCTGACCGAGCTGCGTCGCGCCGGACTGCCGCTCGCCTATCACGACCGATCCGACGGTGGACTGATCGTCACCCTGCTTGAGATGGCGTTCGCCGGCCACTGCGGTCTCGAGATTGAATTGCCCGCTGCTCGCGGTGCGCCGCTCGCGCAGCTGTTCGCCGAGGAACCCGGCGTCGTGCTGCAGATCGGTGCGGGTGAGGAGGACGCGCTGCGCGCGGTGCTGACGCGCCATGGTCTGACCGAGTACGCGCTGCGGCTCGGCGCGCCGCAGCGCCCGATGCGGGTGCAGGTGGGCTGCGCCGGGCGAGTGCTGCTCGATGAGTCTTGGCGGGACTTGCGCGCGGCGTGGTCGGAGACCTCCTGGCAGATGCGCCGGCTGCGCGATGACCCGAGGTGCGCGGATGAGGAATACGCCGCTCAGATCGATGAACGCGATCCCGGCCTGACGGTCGATCTGCGCTTTGATCCCGATGAGGATATCGCTGCACCGTACCTCGGTGGCACCGCCCGTCCCCGGCTCGCGGTGCTGCGTGAGCAGGGTGTGAACAGTCACAATGAGACCGCCGCGATCTTCGAGCGTGCCGGATTTGCGCCCTATGACGTGCATATGACCGATCTGATCGCCGGCCGGCACGCCTTGCGCGATTTTGTCGGCATGGTCGCCTGCGGCGGGTTCTCCTACGGAGATGTGCTCGGTGCCGGAGAGGGCTGGGCGAAGTCGATTCTGTTCAATGACGCACTGCGCGAACAGTTCCAGGCGTTCTTTGAACGCCGTGACACTTTCGCGCTCGGCGTGTGCAATGGGTGCCAGATGTTCGCCGCGTTGAAGCACATCATCCCGGGAACCGAGCACTGGCCACGCTTCGTGACCAACCGCAGTGAGCAGTACGAGTCGCGCCTGGCGCTGGTGGAGATCCTCGAGTCCCCTTCGGTGCTGCTCGCGGGAATGGCCGGCTCAGTGCTGCCGATCGCCGTAGCGCACGGAGAAGGCAGAGCGGAGTTTGCGAGCGTGTCGGCCGAGCAGGCCTGTCTAAGCAGTGCTCTGGTGGCAGTGCGGTACGTCGATCACTACCGCAAGCCCGCGACCACCTACCCGTACAACCCGAACGGCTCGCCCTCAGGCATTGCCGCGATCAGCAATGCCGACGGCCGGGTGACGATCACCATGCCGCACCCGGAGCGCTCGGTACGCTCGGCGCAGAATTCCTGGCGACCCGTCGTGGCGGGCGAATACAGCGGCTGGATGAGGCTGTTTAGGAACGCACGCAGGTTTGTAGACTGAACGCAGCCTTCTCGATCTGCGCCGCCGTTGGCTTGGAGGTCTTCGATATGATCCGCCCGCATGCGGCGCGGATCGATTGACTGACTCATCTAGAATCGCATCAATCGGGCGACGTTACTCAGGCGCTCGCCGGGTACGCTCCTCTGCGCAGTGACGGAGACGTGCAAGGGTAAGGGGTTATGTGCGAGATGTTGGCAAGAACCAGAGGCAGGTTCTGCCGTCCTCACACTCGGCTGCGCTACTCCGCACCCCCTCATCGAACGGCGCGGCATCATGCTCAAACAGGTCGCGGGTGTAGAATCGGCGGAATTTATCGATTCCGCGCACGTCAATCATCGGAACGCTCCGGCTGCGAACTCAGCTTCATCACACATCGCGACTGAACAACATGTGACCATGAGCCCCCTCGTATTGCCTCACATAATTCTGTTACCGGCTGCGTCATCAGTGATGTTACCGGAGACATCTTCCCGTTCGCTCTTGGCCGGGTTGCAACCGGCAAAAGAGGAACGTCAGCCTGCCGCCAAAG
>JAKCDC010000074.1 GCA_021838635.1 Pseudomonadota bacterium | reverse complement strand
AGCGGGGGATGCCGAGATCGGCGCTCAGCGACAATGGCGCGGCCAATCTCGCCGCCGAGGTGACCGAGGGGCTCGCGCGGCTCGGCGTTCTGCACGAAACCACTCTCGCGTACAGCCCGTATCAGAAGGGCTGCTCAGCATATTGCACCTCTCGTGTCACTTGGGGTGACGGTTTGTCGAAGGGGTAGCGGATCGGGCGAGTTTTTTCGCAGGATGATGCTTGAACTTGGCAGGCACGTCGGCGCGGGGGGGCTCGAAGAGACAGGAGCGGTGATCGTCGTAGGGATACCCGACGAGCAGGCCAGCGCGGCGCCATCGCTTCACGGTATCGACCTCGATCTGCAGACGTTTTGCGATCTCCCGCATCGTGAGCAGCCCGCGGCCACGCAGACGGTCGTAACGGCTCTTCAGTCGATATGAGGTACAGATACGCTGGACGAGCGCGCGGTGGAATCTGACTCCTTGCCCGGAGGTTAGGCCGTTGCGGTTGAGCAGTTCGGCGATCTCGCGGGGCGTATGCTCGTTGAGGAGGCGGTCGATCTCAGCTACTGTCGCGGCCGGCGTCTGCTGCAACATCCAGTGGGGCTTTGCGCCGGGAACATGCAGAGTGTGGGTCGCGCCGCCGCTGAAGCGAACCTGGGCGCGTATATCGCTTCCTTTGAGGAGGGTGACATCGGCGATGAGCAGGCGTGCCATGCGCTTGCGCTCTCGATCCGGGGTGTGCGGGTCCTTCCATAGTCGTGGGAAATCTCGCGCAAGGGCCATGATGTTGTTGCGTTGCTGGTCGGTGAGGCCGACGCGATCACTCTGGCGTTGCTTCTCATAGCGCTCTTGTGCGTCGGCGAGGGTACGCAAACGTTGGTTCCACTCGGCCTCCAGAGTATCGGCGACGAGTCGGTTATCGGGATCGCACTGCATGAAGCGACGGCGGGCAAGGTCGGACTCGTAGCGTGCGCGCTCGACCTCCTGTTGGCGCAGTCGATCAGTCTCCTCGCCACGGCGCTCGATCTCCTGTTGGACAGCGAGCGCGACTTCGAGGGTCAGCGGCGTCACCGTTTGAATGAGCAGCTCCCCGATGGCCTCATCAAGTGTCGTGCCTCGGATCTGCTGACAGAGCGGCTTGCCGTGTTGTATGCCGTCTCGCTGACAGACGTAGTCTGGCACGCATCGGGTAAGGTTCTGATGATACCGCACGGTCATGCGTTGACCGCACCGTGCGCAGATTGCCAGGCCCTGCAGCAGCGCCGGGCCTTCGCGTGGAGCGCCGCGCTCGCGATCAGCGCCGACAGCGTGAGCGTTCTCGCGCAATCGCTTGAGGTTCTGCTCGAACTCTTCCCAGGTAATGTAGCCCTCGTGGGCCTCGCGAATGAAGGAGAGCCACTCCTCCCGTGGGGGTCGGATGTAAGTGTGGCGGCCGTCAGGCAGTGTACGTCTACGTAAGCGCCCGAAGCAGTACGCACCGGCGTAGCGCGGGTTATGCAGCACCCACAGGACGCGCGAGTGCTCGAGCTCGGACCACACGACCTCGCCCTGACTCCACTTGAACACGTGCCGGGGGAACTTCAGACCTTGCTCGTGAAATGCCCTCACGGTGGCGGAGGCGGAACCGGTACGGCGGAAAGTCCGGAATAGCTCTCGTATGCTCTCCTGGATGCGCACATCGGGATCCAGGCGCAGCTTTCCCTGACCGTCATGGATGAACCCGATCGGCAGGCGCATCTCAAGCTCGCCGCGTCGCGCCTTGTTGATGATCCCGCCGCGCAGCCGCGCGCGCAGGACATGCAACTCCGCCTCGCTCATCGTTTATGTTGAGTTTACGGTGTCACCATGGGTGCAATGTAACGGTCAAACCGCCCCAAAAGTCAGGAGAATCGCGCTTCAAAACGCTGAGACGCCCGCCGGCGAACTCGCCTGAACGGCGGCGCTCGATAGGGATGCCCGAATCCGAGGCAATGTCACCTTGAGGGGTTCAGGACTTCACGAGAGCAGGTTGTACTTTTAGCCTACGGTGTAGGGCCGCGAGTTCACCTTCGCGACGGTGAAGCAACGTAATGGTCTCCTGATACGCGGTATAGTAGTGATCGACGAGGGCGGCGAGCTTCGAGATGCGGACACGCAAGGCGACGTTCTCGACACGCCTCTGCTCGTCTGACTTGCGAAGAGTTGACTCCGCGAGGGTCACGCGCCGATGTTGAAGTTTGTGGAGGGCATTGAGGTTCGTGCGGTGATACCGATAGAGCGAGTTACGTGATACGTCCGCAAGGCGACACAGCTCGGTGACGGTGATCTTCTGGGTGGAATCCCCATGGCGATGGGCGAGCGTCTGCAAGGCGGTCGTCAGTCTCTCTCCGGTGGGTCGCTTGACTGTCGGAGCCTGAGATTGTGGGGTCATGGCCGTCGGTCCTTCGCGGATGAATCGAGCGACCGCAGCATTGAGCGAGCCTCCTCCAGACGCTCGCGGGCGATCTTCAGGGTTTGTGTAGGCAGCGCCGGTTCGTTGAGTAATGCCTCGTTCCGTCGCACTTGATCGGACCAGTACGGACGGTGGTGACTGGAGACGACGAAGTTTTTGCAACGGGCGCAGGTCGATGGTTCCCGATACACTGGATTAGGGCCTGCTGCGTTGCCTCTGCAAGCGGAGTACTCGATCCGGAAGACACAGTAGCCCCAATCGCACACCCCAAGGGTGAGGCCGGCATCGACCAGCATCCGCGCGTAGGCTTTCAGATCGGTTTTGATGCGCACGCCACGGAACTGGGGCCGTCTGGCGAGGATCTCGGCGCCGGCGCGACCACCCAGGCGGGGCGAACTGAGCATGTGTTCCCAGGCGCACACCGACTGCTCGAGCACTTCGGCCTGAATCTCCCGATCGAGCGCGTAATCCGTACCGGCATATCCGGTGTCCGTCACGGAACGATCGCGGTGGCCGAGATGTTGAGCCAAGGCGAACAACGCGGAGCGATCGCGAAGGGCGGCAAAACGGACGAAGCTCTTGCGTCCTTGATGTGTCGAAAAATGCCAGCGCTTGCCACCCTCGTGGGGCAAGGCGAGCCAGGTGGCGAAGCGGTCCACACTGGCAGCGACGCCCGAGCTGGTGGGGATATGCCAGGGACCTTTGAACCCCACGTGCCACTCCTTCGCGCCGAAGGCGCGCCCTCGACCCAGCGCTCGCAGCCAGAGGTTGTTGCGGCCGGTGCTCTGGCGGTGGGGTGCCGAGAGCGCCTCGAGCACCGAGATCGCATGCACGGTGGCTTGCGGAGCCACCCACTCGTGGACCCGGCCGTGGTAACCGGGTTCACCCCTGAAGATCGATCCGACAATCATGGCCAGTTCGGTCTCCCCGCTCGGACCCTGGACCGATCGAGCCAATATGCAGCCGGATCTGAGCTCGAGCAGTTCGCTGACTCGCGGTCCGACCAGGTATGCGATCACCACGAAGCAGGCGGCGTAGAGCAGGTCGACGAGCTCTGCCAGGTCGGCGATCGACGCAATTGTCCGCGGCCCTTTTGGAGTCGGCGTCGTGATCCGCCGCAGCGCGCGCTCGGCGTGGTAGCTGCAGGTGGAGTAACAGACTCCTCGCCGCCGGGCCGCCGCCATCGTGGTCGCGTAGATCTCCCGGGCACGAAGAATGTCGATTGCGCAGTTGGCCAGCAGGTCAATGGCGCCTTGAATCAGCGGCACTGCGATAGCATCGGGCGTGTAGGGCCAGCGGCGCCTGTTGGCGCTGCGAAACCCCGCGAGCTCCAGGAGGCTTTGCCCGGGACAGGGATCGACCGAAAGTCCGTCGTCGAGCTCGTCGCGAAACTGGTACAGGTACACGAGGAGGCAGAGGTGATGTTGAACGGTAATCGGCGCTACGGTTCCGCCGGAGTTCTTCTTGCGTCGGGCAATTGCGCCTTGGAAGCGCAGAAGCGCGGCGGCATTGAGATCGGAGAACCGGTAGAAACCTTCTTCATCCATCCACCGGATGAGGGTGCGCAGGTGATAGAAATACTTGACCACCGTGCGTGCGCGTTGTGGGAGACGTGAATGCAAGGAATGCGCACGAATCAGCGCCAGGACCTGTTTGGCGCTCTCCAGCAGCGGCGCATAACGCGGATCGGTGAAGCGCCGCCGGTGCGACAACCTGAAGTCCCACCGAATCTGCACCGGATGTTCTTCCTCGAGCAGGCTCGTGGGTGCGAACCCCCACACGCCGTCCCGCCAAGTCGAACCGCGCAGAAACCAGTCCCGCTTCGGAGCGTGCTGCAGCGGTTCCGGTGCGGCGAGTGCGGCCCTGAAGATGGGGACTGTCATCGTAGCTCCGGCAGGGGCGGTAGGGTGCCACGTAACGGTTCTGCAGCGGCGAGTTCTTTGGCGGAAAACCGGGTGAGAATGTCCTCCTCGAGAATCCGAAGCGCCGGCGCGTAGATCGCCTCCCAGCGGGCCGGATGCAGGCGCCCCGTGGCCGCACGTAAGTGATCGCGCGCATAAAGCACACGCGCCAGCGACGCTGCGTCTGCCGTGATGACCGCATTGGGGCAGGTGAAGCATCCGAGAAAGTTCGCGCACAGCTCTCCAGGGCGAGTGCCCGGAGCGATGCCAGCGAACGGGTCCTTGCAGTCAAAGCCGAACATCGAGACCGCTGGGGTAGCGGGCAGTGGCTGGCCACTGGCGGGTGATGGGGTGCGCCGGGGGGTAGTGGGCGGACCGTCATTGCCGCTCGGGTGCACCACGTGTCCGAGAAATGCGCTCTGCAGCGCTGCGACGCGTACGCGGTTCTGCGCTTCAACCTCTGGGCTCTGGACATAGCCGACCGTCGTCGAGAGATGCGCATGATTGGCGACGGCCGCAACCTGGCGCAAATCGCCCGACGCTCGATAGTACATCGAAAGTACGGTGGGACGGATCGAGGCGAGGGTGAAGCGCGGCAAGTGGTGCCGAGCGCGGAACACTGGCAGCGAATGGCTCGCGAGCACGCCGGATAGCGCCGCCACACGGCTGTTGGCCCACAAGAGAAACAACCGATTACGTTCGGCCGCCGCGACATGAGGTCGCAGCCGCTTCGTCCAGTGCAATATCTCGCGTACGAGCATCGGGGGTTCGAAGGAAGCTGTGCTGTGGAATGACCGTTGCTGCACCGCGCCGGCTCGAGGTTTGGCCCACACCAGCAACTCGCGATCATCCAGCAGCGGCATCGGTTGCAGGCAGTCGCAGTGAAGCGCCGCAATCGCCTCGGGATTGCCCGCCGTGTGAATGAGAATCGCCAGGTAGTACGGCAACAATGCCCCGCTGACCGGGTACAGGCACTCCCGAATGCGCGGCCTACCCCCATAGGTGCGAAATGCTCGCGTGAACGATACCGATCCGCGTCCGCGGAGCTGTGACGACGACGGCACAACGCCACCGAAATGGCGATCGATGAGCTGAAAGAGCTCCCCACGCGTGCTGATCGAATCAATACTGCTGTCGTGTGTGGACGCCAACTCCCGGTCGGCCGTCGCACGAAGCATACGCAGGCGGGTGATGTCCTGCTCACAGGCCTTGAGGATCGCATGCAGAGTCTGTGCGGAGAGTTTCTCCACCCCTCGACTGTCGCGGTTCTTCCAGGAAAACGGGTTGAAGGGGAACTCGATCTCGCCCAGTACTCCGGGCCGGCAGCGCTGAACCCATCGCAGCAGGGTGCGCAGCGTCATGTACCGGGAGTATCGTGTCGTCTTGCTCCACGGTTTACCGTCTTGATCGCACTGCGCATTGAGCCACTCGATGTAACGCGCCAGCACTTCGCTGCGCACATCAGTCAGCCCCCGCACAGCCTGCGTCTCGGCGACAAAGCGGGCGAAGGTCTTCAGGTTGTACCAATAGCCGTAAACGGTGCGATCGGATTTGACGTCTACTTGGTTCCAGAAGGCCTCTGCGAACATCTGACAGACTGGATCCGGCAACTGCAATGACGAGAAGTCGACCGCGAGAAACCTTGAGTTCCGAGACTGCTCGGCCAATTTGCCTTTGACGCCATCCTTCCCTCGCGGAACGTCCCGGGACAACACCCGGTTGATATGCGCGCGATGAGCTGGCATCGTCAGTGCTTTCCAGCAAGCAGGGTATCGAGCACGTCGGCCAGGACGAGCGGGTCGACGGAGACCGCACGCAAGTATCTGTCCGTGGTGTCGATGTGCTCGTGGGACATGAGAATCTTGACGATCAGCAGGGGGTTGATCGCCGCATCTTGCTTCGCAAGCCATTCGAGTCGCGCCAGCAGCCAACATCCGAACGTTGACCGCAGCAAATGGGGAAATGCCCTGAACCCACAGGCTGCGCCGGCACGGCGGACCGCCATCTGATACGTGTTCTTCTTGACGGCAGTGCCGCGGCGGTTGATGAAAAGCTCGGAACGCGACGGTGCACGACGTTTGCGCGTGGCGCGTCGCAGCCAGGCCGTGCGGTACTGAGCCAGATAGGCGGCCGTCTCTTCCAGCAAGCTCGTCGGGGCAATCACATAGCCGGGCTTGCGGCCCTTACGTATCACGTCCACGGTACGATAGGCCGACGGTGGCGAGCGTGGTACCGTGTCCGGCTTCAGAACGTCCTTGATCGTGAGCTGGTGGAGCTCGCTGAGGCGAAGACCGGTATACAGCTGCCATCGAGCCATCAGGTCGTAAGGCGGGCGGAGCTCCGCCAGGAGTTCGCGCGCCTGCGCGCTGGTCAAGGGCCTCGGCAACTCCTGGAACTGCCGCAAGACAAAGAAACTCCGGTCATCACCGTCGCCGTAACGACGGTGATGACCTCGGGCCCGCCGGGCAACGGCGAAATCGCGCTTGCGCCCGATCAGTGAAGAGGCCTGAAGCCACCCGTGGCGCACGGCCCATTGGTAGAAGCGCAGGATGCCGCGGACGCGGTGATTGACCGTGCGCACGCTATAGGGTCGACCCGTATGTGCGCTCGGGTTCTGAAGCATGCGGTTGCGATAGGCGATGAGGTCTACGGCGTCCGCTTCGCTCCATACAATCCCGCTCTGCTCCAGCGTGTCGAACCAGTCGTAGAGAATCTCCATATACGTGCGCACCGTATCGACCGTATGCGCACGCTGGATCGCGTGCTCATGCAAGAATGCGACGGCGGGCTCAAGGAGCTGCATGTCCGAACTGAAGAGCAGCGGGAACCCGACCGGTCTCGGCTCCCGCAACGTCATGCGAAGAGCAGCGGTCGCGGCCGCGCGCAACGCTTCAGGCACCTCGTCGGCCTGTGGCAGCGCCCCCTTGCGAATAATCTCAACCACGGGGACGCTCGCATCCGGTGAGAAGTTTGACGGCGTCCACGAACGACAGCTGCCGCAGGTGCATCGCCAGATCAATGGGACCGCCGCCGCCCTTCTTCGCTCGGGTGTCGTACCACTTGGTCGGGCCGGTCGTGAGGATCTCGAAGTCCCCGCTCGCCGTGGTCACGTGCCAGCGGCGGCTGCGGGAATCCTTGACCGGTACGTACGTCGGATCCGCCTTGCAATAGATTGCGAGCACGGCCAAGGCGTCTTCGCTCGGCATCTGGCGAAGGGCCGTCAACGTCGCTCGACTGAATGTCCGGCGCACCGCAGGCCTCAGGGCGAACCCTCCCCGGACCCCTCCCGGCTACTCGCCTCTGAGAGAGGCTGGGCTACTCGACCCGGGAATGTACTCTTCCATCCATGCCCTGTGTATCAAGGTGACACTCCCGAAATCCACCTAACATCGTGCCCTTGAGACCCAAGAGCAGCCGGTCGTTGAAGTGCGCCGGATCATACAGCCCATCCTCATCGAGGATCAGCGTATCGGAGAGTGCACAGAGCTCGAGCAGTCGATGCCAATCGGTGTTGTTGCGCGCGAGGCGCGAGACCTCGAGTCCGAGTACGATCCCGACGCGGCCGAGACTCACCTCGGTGACGAGGCGCTGGAAGCCCTCCCGATCGGCCGCGCTCGCACCAGATTGCCCGAGGTCGCTATCGATCACGACGATCCGATCGAGGGGCCAGCCGAGCGCGACGGCCCGATCGCGCAGCCCGTACTGGCGCTGCGTGCTCTCGGTGTTTTCGAAGACCTGGCGCAGCGTCGACTGGCGCACATAGAGGTAGGCCAGGCGCGAGAGATGCCCGGTGGTGATCTTTTGATGAGCTTCGATGTTCAGTGCCATGATCGATCCCCCTCTCTCAGCGAAGGCCGCCCGGCGGGACGAGTCGAGAGAACCAGACTGGTTAGAAGTGCCGTGAGATCTTGGCGCGGCACGCTGGACAGCCACGCCGGCGCGCAGGTGTCCCCAGCTGAGGGTTGTGCCAGCGTCGCTCCGTCAGTCTCGGGGATATGCACCGGCGGCGACTCGCCGAGCACGGCCGCGATCGCCTTCAGCCAGCCAGGCATCCCCTCGCATAGCATCAGGGCAAGTCCGACGCCCCGGGGTTGATCGACAGCATTTTGCCGCGCTGCCTCGCACCGAGCCCCGATGACCTGTGAGCGAAGCAGCTCGTATTGCGCCGTGTAGCGGCTGGTATCGACCAAGCCGGCTTCGGCGGTCACGGGCGTTTTTTTTCCCGCTGCTTCAGATACGGCAGAAGCCGCCGCAGGATGCTGCGCGGGTGGGCACGGATGCCGTAGCGCTCCTGCAGGATCGCTGCAAGCTCCGCGCCGCTCGGCATGCGTTCGCTCTCGCGCACGGCCTGCGCCAGGGCCGCCAGCGTCTCGTCGGTGAGCTTGTGCGGGCGCTTTGGGCCGCGCTTGCGCGGCAGCAGGCCTGGGAGCCCCTCGCGGTTGAACAGGTCCCGCGCAACGTAGTAGACCGGCCGCGACAACCCGAAGGCTTGCGCCACCTTTACGACCGCACGCCCGTCCTGTTCGACGCTGCGCAGCATCTCGTACTTGATCTGCACCAGATCGTTCGGGTCGAAGAACGCACTGTCGCGGAAGAGCGGATCGGTCACCGCCTCGGGGCGGGGATGGGTGGCGCCCTCGGCCTCCAGGGCCTGCTGACGCCGCGCGCGCTGACGGGGACCAGATGCCATCCGCCTTCCTCAGGGAAAGACTCCCCTTGATGTCTTGCCAATTATATACCTTCTGGCGGTCATAGACAAGACGCAGGAGTCGTGACACCGCCTTTGACTCACGTATATACGACATCTCGCGCGCCATCAGTGCGGTCTTACGAAAGAGGCTTCCTAGCCGATGAACAAATTTACCAAGACATAAAGCACATAATTTGCTTAACATGACGCGACCTCCTGCCGCTGCAAGCGCTCGTTGATGAACCTGCACAATTCACGGAGCCGATCGGTCCGGAAGACGGCGCGTCCGGCACCGACGGTGACTACGAGATCGGGCTCGAGAACATCCGTCCACTCGACCGGGAGCGTCCGCAGCCTCCCGTCGGGGCCGGCATACGAGACGCGGTCACCGCCGCCGCTCCAGTCGCTGTGCACCGCGAGCAGATCGAACGTCTGACCTCGCAGCGGATGGAAGGGATGAGTGACGGTGAAAACTTGTGCGCCGTGCTCGTCACCATATGCAATGCGCGCCAGACTCCAAAGCGGTCGTGGAAAACCATGTGCTCGTGGTGCAGCGCTGGATCCTGGCGCGCCTGCGCAACCGGCAGTTCTTCTGCCTGCCTGAGCTGAACACCGCGATCGCCGAGCTCCTCG
>JAKCDC010000073.1 GCA_021838635.1 Pseudomonadota bacterium | reverse complement strand
GATCAGGGTTTCCCCCATTGTCCAATATTCCCCACTGCTGCCTCCCGTAGGAGTCTGGGCCGTGTCTCAGTCCCAGTGTGGCTGGTCGTCCTCTCAGACCAGCTACGGATCGTCGCCTTGGTAGGCCGTTACCCTACCAACTAGCTAATCCGACTTCGGCTCATCCACCGGCGCGAGGTCTTACGATCCCCCGCTTTCCCCCGTAGGACGTATGCGGTATTAGCCAACCTTTCGATTGGTTATTCCCCACCCGTGGGTAGATTCCGAAGCATTACTCACCCGTTCGCCGCTCGTCGCCAGGATTGCTCCCGCGTTACCGCTCGACTTGCATGTGTTAAGCACGCCGCCAGCGTTCAATCTGAGCCAGGATCAAACTCTTCACTTGAAGATATTGAGCATCAACAAAGTCAGAGTAAATCCAAAATGGCTCCAGTTACTGCTGGACATTTTGGTCACTCGGTCTTAGCGCCAAAGGCTCTTTGACACGAGTCCCCACACAAGTTACCTGCCAAACTTTTAAAGATCGGCTGCGTGGCTGGCACACAGCGTTTTCGAGTGAATCGCGTCGCTTTCGCTAGCGCCTTCGCTCTCGAAGGGGCGGGCAGTATATCCATCGTTTCGCGCCCGTCAACCTTCTTTTTTCGCCCCTTCCTGCGGCGCCCTTCGCAGCGTTCGGCGCATGGCCTTCCGTTGCAAGGGGCGCGAAGTATAGCCCTGATTAGAGCCTTGTCAACGCATTGCAATCATTTCGTGCGTGGAGCGTTCTTCAGCATCGCCCCGAAAGCCTATAAATGTTTAAAAAACATGTAGTTACGGCCTTATGGCGTTCGCATATCAGAGGCGTGCGGTCGGTCCCGGAACCCGGATGCGCGCCACTACGGGGCCCCCTTCAGCCAGCGAGCTGAAGCTGGACCCGAGCAAAGCGCTTCGAGCCGAGCTGCAGCACCGCATCGGTACCGGCTTTGAGCGTCAATTCCCGATCGGTGACCCGTTCCCCGTCGATGCGCACCGCGCCCTCGGCAATTTTTCGGTTCGCTTCAGAGGTGCTGACCACCAATCCGGCCGTTTTCAGCAGGTTGGGCAGACGAATTCCCTCGGTGGGCACACTCAACACCTGTGGCTTAAGGTTGGCGGGCACCGCCCGCTCGCTGACGCGCAGCAAGAAATCCCGCTGCGCTTGCTGGGCATCCGCGGCGCCATGGAAGCGCGCCACCAGCTCGTGCGCAAGTTCGAGCTTGACGTCACGCGGATTGCGCCCGTCGGCGACCGCCTGGCGCAGCGCCGCGATCTGCGCCAACGGACGAAACGACAGCAACTCGTAGTAACGCCACATCAGGGTATCGGAAATCGACATGACTTTACCGAACATGTCGGCGGGCGACTCGGCAATTCCAATGTAATTTCCGAGGGATTTCGACATCTTGTTGATGCCGTCGGTACCCTCCAGGAGCGGCACGGTGAGCACGACCTGCGGCTCCTGTCCGTAGGCGCTCTGCAGCTGCCGCCCCACCAGCAAGTTGAATTTCTGATCGGTTCCGCCGAGTTCCACGTCGGCGCGCAACGCCACCGAGTCGTACCCCTGAGCGAGCGGATAGAGAAACTCGTGGATCGCGATCGGCTGGCCACTCTTGTAGCGCTTGGCGAAGTCGTCGCGCTCGAGCATGCGCGCCACGGTGTACTGAGCCGTGAGACGCACGAAATCGGCCGCCGAGAGGCTCGAGAGCCATCGGGAGTTGAATTCGACGCGGGTCCGCGCCGGATCGAGGATCTTGAAGACCTGTTGCTGGTAAGTGCGCGCGTTCGCCTGCACTTCCTCGGGAGTAAGCGGCGGGCGCGTCTGGTTGCGCCCGGTCGGGTCACCGATCAGTCCGGTGAAATCCCCGATCAGGAAAATCACCTCGTGGCCGAACTGCTGGAACTGACGCATCTTGTTCAGCAGCACCGTGTGACCGAGATGCAGATCCGGGGCCGTCGGGTCGAATCCCGCCTTGATGCGCAGCGGCACCCCGCGCTGCAGCTTGCGGGTCAGGTCGGCCGCGAGCAGCACTTCCTGGGCGCCGCGTTCGAGTTCGGGCAACTGTTCGTCGGGAGTCATGGGGGTATTTTCAGGCTGTCCAGGTCGCGCGGGCCCGCTCGGCCGCAGGGCCAAGTGTATGCGAACGGGCGCCGCGGCTGGAATCAAGCCGAACGCAGCGCGCACTTACCGGGGGGCGAGCATGCGCCAGTCGGCAAACTCTGCTTTACTTCAAGCCATGGATGCTCAGGACCTGAAGTCACCGCAGCTGTACATCAACCGTGAGCTGTCGCTGCTGGAGTTCAACCAACGGGTGCTCGCCCAGGCCTGCGATGAGTCCGTTCCGCTGCTGGAGCGGTTGCGATTCCTGTGCATCGCATCGGGCAATCTCGATGAGTTCTTCGAGATCCGGGTGGCGGGGCTGAAGCAGCTGCAGGAGCTCGGCTCGGGATTGGCGACCGCCGACGGCCTCTCGATCGAGGAGCTGCTCGATGCGATCCACACCCGTGCCGCGCGCCTAGTGGCGGAACAGTACCGCTGCCTGAACGAGATGCTGCTGCCGGGACTCGCCGAGCGCGACATCCTGCTGCTCTCGCACAACGACTGGACGGCGGCGGCGCATGAGTGGCTCGGGCGCTATTTCGAGCACGAAGTCGAGCCGGTGCTCAGTCCGCTCGGCCTCGACCCGGCCCGCCCCTTTCCCCGGATCCAGAACAAGAGCCTGAATTTCATCGTGCGCCTGGAGGGACGCGATGCGTTCGGCCGCGACAGTGAACTGGCGATCGTGCAGGCGCCACGCTCGCTGCCGCGCGTCGTGCCGGTTCCGGGCGAGGGCTCACAGCGTCTGCTGGTGCTGCTCAGCGGCATCGTGCAGGCCTTCGTACAGCGGCTGTTCGCAGGCATCCGCGTACTCGGCTGCTACCAGTTCCGCCTCACCCGCAACAGCGACCTGTTCGTCGACGAAGAAGAGATCGACGATCTGCGGCGCGCGCTTGAGGGGGAGCTCGCGCACCGGCGCTACGGCGCGGCGGTGCGGCTGGAGACCTCGAGCGACTGCCCGCACGACATCGTGCAGTTCCTGCAGCGCCAGTTTGCGCTCGGGGAACTCGACACCTACCGCATGCCCGGCCCAGTCAATCTCAACCGCCTCTCGGCGGTCTACGACCTGGTGCCGCGACCGGACCTGAAATATCCGGCGTTCACGCCCGGTTTACCGCGGCGGCTGGTCGGTGGAGCAGACCTGTTCGCCGCGAT
Source organism: Pseudomonadota bacterium (assembly GCA_021838635.1). Classification (GTDB taxonomy): domain Bacteria; phylum Pseudomonadota; class Gammaproteobacteria; order Steroidobacterales; family Steroidobacteraceae; genus 13-2-20CM-66-19. The sequence continues at coordinate 6,444 of JAKCDC010000073.1, read as the reverse complement.
CGGCCAGAAGGACTTGCTGCTGCATCACCCGTATCAGAGCTTTGCCCCGGTGATGGATTTTCTGCGCCAGGCGGCCGCCGATCCGCAGGTACTGGCGATCAAACAGACGCTGTACCGCGCTGGCAGCGATTCCCCGATCGTCGATGCGCTGGTGGCCGCGGCCAACGCCGGCAAGGACGTCACGGTCATCATCGAGCTGCGGGCCCGCTTCGACGAAGAGGCGAACATCGAACTGTCGAACCGGTTGCAGGAAGCCGGCGCACACGTGATGTACGGCGTGGTGGGCTACAAGACTCACGCCAAGCTCGCCCTGGTGGTGCGACGCGAACCTGGCGGCATCCGCCGCTACTGTCACCTCGGCAGCGGCAATTATCACCCGCGCACCGCACGCCAATATACCGACTACGGACTGTTCACCTGTCGCGAGGAGGTAGGCCAGGACGTGCACGAGCTGTTCCTCGAGCTCACCAGCCTGACGCGCACCCCGCGCCTGAACTGTCTGGTGCAGTCCCCGTTCGGCCTGCACGAGGCGATGCTCGCCAAGATCGAACGGGAGGCCGAGCACGCGCGCGCGGGCCGGCCGGCCCGGATCATCGCCAAGATGAATGCGCTGGTCGAGCAGCAAACCATCGAGGCGCTCTACCGCGCTTCGCGCGCCGGAGTAAGAATCGAACTGATCGTGCGCGGGGTGTGCGCGCTGCGCCCCGGCGTCGCTGGTGTATCGGAAAATATCGAGGTGCGTTCCATCGTCGGGCGTTTTCTCGAGCACTCGCGCGTGTTCTACTTCGAGAACGGTGGAACCAGCGAAATGTATCTATCGAGCGCGGACTGGATGGAGCGCAATTTCTTTCACCGCATCGAGGTGGCTTTCCCAATCGAGCGGCCCTCGCACCGCCAGCGCATCCTCGATGATCTGGCGCTCGCACTCGCCGACACCTCGCAGGCCTGGCAGCTGCGGCCGGACGGGGGCTACGAACGGGTCAGCAGCGGCGAGTCGCCGCGGGTCAGCCTGCAGGGAGAGCTCCTGGCGCGCAACGCCGCCGGAGCGCTCTTCGGACCCTCGGGAGCCTGAGCGCCGCGGCGCTCAGCGCCGTCCGGCGACGAGGCGCAGACGTACGCCGGCGGCACGCAGGTACTGTACCTCCTGATGCAGATCGGCTGCGGTAAGCGGGTGGGCGGCGAGCCAGCGGGCCGGAAAGGCCAACTGCAGCGACTTCGCGCCCGCGCTGAGCCGGATCCGCGGCAGCGTACCGACCTCCCGTCCGCGGTGCAGCAGCACCGCGAGTCGCAGCAACACGATCAAGTACAGCGCATCACGGTCCCAGGGTGGCACGAGTTCGGTGAGTCCCTCGGCGAGCAGCTTGCGCCTGTGCGCCCCGACCAGACGGGCGAGCAGACTCTGCTCACCGCGGGAGAAACCCGGCATGTCGGCGTTCTCCAGCAGGTACGCGCCGTGGCGGTGGTACCCGCTGTGTGCCACGTCGAGGCCGATCTCGTGCAGCCGCGCCGCCCACTTCAGCGCGAGCTGCGCGCTCGGCACCGCACGCAACTTCCACCCTGCGCGTGCCGCGCCCAGGAATTTCAGGGCCGTCGCCGCGACCCGTTCGGCCTGCTCGCTATCGACGTGATAGCGCAGCTGCATGCTACGCACGGTGCGTTCACGGGCATCCTCCTCCGTGTTGCGCCCGATCATGTCGTAGAGCAACCCCTCGCGCAGCGCGCCGTCGGCGATGCGCATCTCCTTCACCCCGAGGACCGCGAACACCTCGGCGAGAATGGCCAGTCCGCCGGGAAAGACCGGGCGGCGGTCTTCGGTCACTGCGGCGAACTCCAGGGCGCGCACATGGCCGGCGACGACCACTGCCGCGACCAGCCGCTCGAGTCCCCGGGCAGTGATCAGCGTAGCGCCAGGCACCAGCTCGCGCAGTGCCTCGCCGATGGCGCGTACGGTGCCGGAACTGCCCGCGCAGTACTGCCAGCCACGCCGGCGGAACGCGCTGCGCAGCGGCGCGAGCTGCGCCCGTGCGGCGAGCCGAGCCGCCGCCATGCGCTTGGCGGAGATCTTGCCGTCGCCGAAAAACCGCTCGCTCACCACGACGCAGCCGACCCGCAGACTCTCCAGCTCAAGCGGGCGCCGCCCCTCGCCGATGATCATTTCGGTGCTGCCGCCCCCGATGTCGATGATCAGGCGCCGCCCCGGCAGGCGCGGCAGGTTGGCCGCGACGCCGGCATAGATCAGGCGGGCTTCTTCGCGGCCGGAGATGATCTCGATGGGATGCCCCAGCGCCTCGCGGGCGCGGGACAGGAATGAGTGTTTGCGGTGCGCCAGGCGCAGCGCGCTGGTGCCGACGGCACGCACGCTGCCGGCGCGCATGACCCGCAGGCGCTGCCCGAAGCGCTGCAGACAGGCGATCGCCCGTTCGGCTACCGCCGGATCGATCTCGCCATTCTCCTCCACGCCGGAGGCAAGCCGCACCATCTCGCGCAACCGATCGATGATGACGAGCTGGCCGTGCGAGTAGCGCGCCACCACCATGTGGAAGCTGTTCGAGCCAAGATCCACCGCCGCCAGCACATCGGGGCGGGATCGGGTGGCGTGGCGCGGCGTACGGATTGCGCGGGAAGCGGCCGTTCGTCGCACGCGGCTGGGCGCCTGCTCAGGCGGCGAACGAGGAGCCGCAGCCGCAGGTGGTCGTGGCGTTGGGGTTGCGGATCACGAACTGCGCGCCATCAAGGCCTTCGCGGTAGTCGATTTCCGCACCCGTCAGGTATTGCACGCTCATCGGGTCGACGAGCAGTTTGACACCCTGGTTCTCGATGCAGGTATCTCCGTCCTGAACCTGCTCGTCGAACTCGAATCCGTACTGCAGGCCCGAGCAGCCGCCGCCCTGCACGAACACGCGCAGCATCAGGTTCGGGTTGCCCTCGCCGCGGATCAGGTCCCCGACCTTGCGCGCAGCCGCATCGGTGAAAATCAGAGCAGCATCGGAAGTGACGTCGATGGTATTCATATCGCAAAGTCTAGGAGCAGTGCACGTCCAGGTCAAAAATCTGCTGTCGGCCGCGGCGACGGCGCTCAGGGCACCGAAATGGCGCTCCACGGATAGGTCTGCACAAGCGGGGCGATGTTCGGCCGGCTCGAGCGAACCGTCACCGTCAGGCGCTCGGGCTTGAAGCCCGGCGGCAGCACCAGAGTCTGCTTGAACTCCTGGTAATAGCGGAAGCGGTAGCGCAGGTCGGCCGAATGGCCCGTGCCCATTGGGTGCTTCAGCGTCGAGCCGCCCGGTCCAGTACCTGCGATGCTCAAGCTCACGGTGCCAGTCACGTCGCCGTCCGGACGATCACTGCGTAGCAGCGAGAGGTCGGCCCGGAAATGCAGCGGCCGCTTGCCCGGTGAGAGCTGCACTTCCCCAACGCGCAGTCCGATCGGCGGGGCGCCGGGGGTGAGCACCCCGCGGTAGAACGCGAGCTTCTCTCGCTGGCGAGCAATCTGGGCCTGCAGCTGTGCAATGGTGTGCGTCACGACCTCCTCGGCATGGGCATGCCCGGCATTGAAGGTCTGCAATTCCGCCACGCGCGCCTCCAGGGTGCGCTGCGTGTGCTTCAGCCTGTCGATGTCGGCCGCAAGCACCGCGTGCTCGTGGAGCGCCGCGAGGATGCTGTAGCCGGCACTGTAACGACCGATCTCGAACGTCAGGTAGAGCACCAGCAACGCCCCGAGAGCGAGTCCGACCCGCACCCCGCGTCCGCGCCAGGCATGTGCCGGCGGCGACAGACTATTCACCCGCACGCACCGACGCGTCGTCGCGGGTTCGCCCGGTCAGATCATCCCACCATTCGGGCAGAGCCGGCTGTCCGGTGGGAAAGGCGAGCGGCGCCAGTTCAGTGAGGGCGCGCTGGTAAACCTTGCGTTTGAAGTAGATCACCTCGCGCGCCGGCTCCCAAAAATCCGCCCAGCGCCACTCGTCGAACTCCGGCTCCGTGGTGCTGCGGAAATCGAATGTCTCGACCTCGCGCCTGAGGCGCAGCAGACACCAGCGCTGCTTCTGCCCGATGCACAGCGGATGGCGGTTGCGCCGCACATAGCGCGGCGGCAGCCGGTAGCGCAGCCAGCGCGCGGTGTGTCCGAGCAGCTCCACATCCTCGGCCGCCAGGCCGATCTCCTCATGCAGCTCGCGGTACAGCGCCTCCTCGAGGCTCTCCCCGGTGCGGATGCCGCCCTGGGGAAACTGCCAGCCCTTGCCTCCGGCGCGGCGGCCGAGAAATACGTCTCCGTCGCGGCGCATCAGCACAATGCCGACGTTGGCGCGGAACCCGTCCGCATCGATCATGTCGCCGGCCATGCCGTCCCCGGAGTGCATGTGGTTCATTCCGCTCCCCCTAGGCACGCCGTTCCGCAACGCTGCGCCGATCCTGCAGATACTCCCGTCCCTGGCGCATCAGGGCCACGAACGTGTCGTGGTCGCGCGACAGTACGGCCGTGCGGATGCGCTCGACGGATTGCACCAACGCCTCGAGCGACGCCGCGCCGTAATCATTCAGACTCTGAATTTCATAATACAGCTCTGGACTCTCCTGCGCGACGCAGGCGGCAACATCGAGCTGGGCATCAAACGTGGTGCTGGAGAGGCGTGCAAGCTTCGGGGCCGCCTCCCCGCTCTCGGCGAGCGCGGTAAAAAACGCGATGTTCAGCGCATGTGACAAGCCGAGCACGTAGGCAATCAGCCGGTCGTGGTCATCGAGGCTCATCACCACCTGCTCGGCCATGGTCGGGGCAAACAGCGCGCGCGCTGCGGCGAGCGCCTCGGCATGTCCGAGGTCGACAAAAATGACATGCCGCCCGGAGAGCAATTCGGTATCCGGCCCGAACATCGGGTGAACCGAGGTGACCCGGCAGCCGTGAGACTTCAGCGCCTGCAGCCCGGAGCGCAGCGGGGACTTCAGCGAGCCGACGTCGAAGATAAGTCCGGCCGGGCGCCGCAGCGCGAGATCGCGCAGGATCGCATCCGTGGCGGCGAGCGGCGTGGCGAGCACGATGCAGTCGTGCGTCAGGTCGCTGGCGCGCCAGTCGGTCACGGTCGGCACCCCGGCCACTGCGCCGAGCGGGTCGGCGGCCTCCACGGAGAAGCCCTGCGAGGTGAGAAACTGCACGAACCAACGACCCATCTTGCCGCCACCGCCGATCACGAGCGCCCGGCGGCCCGAGCCAGCGCCTTGCGCCGCGACGCTCGCCTGTTCCTGCGTCGTGAGCGAGGCGCGGATCAGCAGGCGCAGCAGCTCCTCGGCGAGCGCCGGGGAGACGCCCAGTTCGGCTGCCGCGGTGCGCGCGCTCATGAGTACCTCGCGCTCGCGGCCGTAATCGCGCGTCGGATGACCGGTGGCCCGCTTGACCCGCGCGACCTCGGCGCTGAGCGCCTTGCGCTCGGCGGCAAGCCGGATGAACTGCCGGTCGAGTTCGGTGAGCCGGCGGCGTAAATCATCCAGGGTCACATCGTCGCGAGTCATGCGGAGCGTTCCGGTCACTGTGCGGTGCGGGGCTGTTTCTTTGTATCGGGCCGGCGGCGGCACCGCAAGTCGAATTTCACGCATGCCGCGGCGCGGCGCATTCCCGTACCATACCGGGCATGTCCACCCAGACTGAACTGTCCGCCGGCGCACCGCCGGCCGAGCCTCTGGAGATCCTCGTGCGCTGGCTCGAAGAGGCCCGCCGCGCGGCCACGCAACCAAACCCGAATGCGATGGTGCTCGCCACCTGCGATGCGGCCGGTCAGCCGTCGGCGCGGGTGGTGCTGTGCAAGGGCGTCACCGCGCACCCGGGGTACATCGCGTTCTACACCAATTACGCCTCGCGCAAAGGCCGGGAGCTCGCCGCCAACGGCCGGGCCGCGGCGGTGTTCCATTGGGACGCGCTGCACCGACAGGTGCGCATCGAGGGTCCGGTGCTCCGGGCGCCGGCGGCTGACAGCGACGCCTATTTCGCCTCGCGGCCCTGGCAGAGCCGTCTCGGTGCCTGGGCGAGTGAGCAGAGCGAACCGGTCGAATCCCGCTCGGCGCTCGAACAAGCGCTCACCGTGGCGGCCGAGCGCTTCGCGGCGCCCGTGCCGAATGCCCAGGGTAGCGAGCCGCCCTTCGACGGCCCCATCCCGCGCCCAGCACACTGGGGCGGTTACCGGCTGTGGGCCGAATCCGTGGAGCTGTGGATCGAGGGACCGGCGCGCATTCACGATCGGCTGCACTGGAAGCGGTCGCTCAGAGCCGCGGACGAGTCGTTCGCGGCCGGACCCTGGAGCGTCACCCGGCTGCAGCCCTGAGCCGCTCTAGCCTGCACTATGCATGAAGGAGGGGATTTTCATGGTCATGGGTGCGAGTTTGGCGATGTCGGGGCGTGATCTCGAAGCGCGGCGGTGATTTTGCCGGGGGTCTGTGCGTTGGCGATGGATTGTC
>JAKCDC010000072.1 GCA_021838635.1 Pseudomonadota bacterium | reverse complement strand
AGCGCCGGGAGGCGCGCGTTTTCTACGATCCTGAAACCGAATCCGTGACCCTGAGTGCGCAGGCCGGCGCCATCGGGCGCCGGCCTGCGTGCTGAGCTCGGCAGCGCCTCAGCGCAGCACTTCCTCCAGGAACTGCCGCAGCGCCTGCCACGAGCGCCGGTCGGCCGCCTCGTCATAGGCCATGCCGTTCGCCCGGTCGTTGGCATGCGGGTTGGTGAACGCGTGCAGCGTGTTGCCGAAGGCGTGCAGCTGCCAGTCCGCACCGGCGGCCGTGAACTCCTGGGCCACCGCGAGCACATCCTCCGGCGGGGCCATCGGGTCATCGTAGCCGTGCAGAATGAGCACCTTGGAGTGCACCTTGTGCGCCGGCAGACCGCTGGGTTTCAGCAGGCCGTGGAAGCTCGCCACGCCGCGCACGTCCGCGCCGCTGCGGGCGAGGTCGAGCACGCACAGGCCGCCGAAGCAAAAGCCCATCGCCGCCACGCGGCGCGCGTCGACCTGCGGCTGCGCGCGCAGCGTCTCCAGTCCGCTCGTGATGCGCCGGGCGAGCAACTTGCGCTCCTGCATCAGCGGGGTGATCAGCGCCTGGCACTGCTCGGTGGTCTCGCCGCGTTTGCCCTTGCCGAACATATCGAGCGCGAACGTGGCATAGCCGTGCCAGGCGAGCCGGCGCGCCTTGCGCTCGACGAATTCATCGCGTCCGTTCCACGCGTGGCTGATCAGCACGGCCGGCAGCGGGCCGGGGCGGGCATCGTCGTAGCAGAAAAAGCCCTCGAGGACGGTCGAGCCCTCGCGGTATTCGATCAGCTGTTCCCGTATGGCCATGATCTTCATCTCCAGAGGATTGCGCAGGGGGAGGCGGGAGTTTACCCCGGCCGGCCAATTGTGTGCCCGGGGGATGCTTGTTACGCTTCCTGGCCATGGTTACCGCACAGCACGCCCTGCAGCGCCTGAAAGAGGGCAATCGCCGCTTCGTCGAGCGGGTCCGCAATCACGAGGCCGCCCTTGGGGCCTCGCCGCAGATCCACCTCACTCAGGAGCAGAGGCCCTTTGCCATTGTGCTCGGCTGCTCGGATTCCCGAGTGCCGGCGGAACTGGTGTTCGATCAGGGGCTCGGGGACCTGTTCGTGATCCGCGTGGCCGGCAACATCGTGGCGCCGTCCCTGATCGGCAGCGTCGAGTTCGCCGCCGAGCAGTTCGGGACCCGCCTTGTGGTGGTGCTCGGGCACTCGCGCTGCGGAGCGATCCAGGCGACGCTCGAGCAGCTGCGCCGGCCGGCGGAGAATCAGTCGCCGAACATCCGCTCCATCGTGGATCGGGTGCGACCGTCCATTGAAGGGCTGCTGAAGACCGAACTGCGCAACGACGAGGAAGCCCTGGTGCGCCAGGCCGTGCGCGCCAATGTCGGGGTGTCGGTGAGTCACCTGCGCTACGGTTCGGACGTCCTCGAGCGGCTCATCCAGGGCGATGGTCTCGCCGTGGTGGGCGCCGAGTACTCGCTCGAGACGGGCGAAGTCGAATTCTTTGACGGGATTTCGGAGTAACAATCCTCTCTGGCACCGTGAGCCTTCGGTCCGTTTTCCCAAGGGCAGGGTGTGCCGTCTGTGGCGCCGCGAACGGTGCGCCGATGACTCGCGCCTTAAGGCGCGGTGACTGTCAGGTTCGTCCCGTCGGAACCTGAGGCGCATCGTCCCACGGGCGATCCTTCCCTGCAGCGCGGGGAGCGGTTACCCGATCCATCCGAATCCGCGCAGCATCACGCCCAAGACCGCCAGCAGCACGGTGATCATCAGGGTCGCGATGGCCCACTCCCGCCGGATCGTCTCGCGGCCCTGGGCGGTCATATCGGCCCGCACCGCCGAAAATCCCGACTGCATGTCCGTCCGAATGGAGTTGGACTCATCGCGCATCTCGGCCCGCACGGCCTTGAACTCACCTTGCATCTCGGCCCGCACGGCCTTGAACTCACCTTGCATCTCGGCTCGCACGGCCTTGAACTCACCTTGCATCTCGGCTCGCACGGCCTTGAACTCACCTTGCATCTCGGCTCGCACGGCCTTGAACTCGTCCTTCATCTCGGTTCGGATGGAGATCTGGCCGTCATCCAACTTTGCGTCGAGAGACTTCAGGTCATCATGAGTTTCGGTGCGGTGTTTCGAGAACTCATCCCGCATCTGTCTCAGGTCAATCTTGATATCCCGGACGTCCGTCTGAATGTGCGCGACGTCGGATTCGAGTCTGGCGAGCCTGGTGTCGAAGGAATCGGTCATGTCGTGTGCTGCAACGGCCATGGGTGTCTCCAGGGCCGAGAAATAGACCTAACATGATCCGGTGTCAATCAAATTTCACCCCAAATGGGCCCGAAAAATTGAATGTGCAGACGTATAAAAAACGTGTCGAGAGACGTGTGAATCGACTGTCAGTGAAGCCGCTTTGAGCCGACGTCTCTCACGGACGTAGAACACAACGTCCACTCAGACGGCATCGAAAACACTGCGCGGAATCGCCAGACCGTCAGGCCATTCCGCCGTCGACGGACAGGATCTGGGCCGTGATGTACGCGGCCTCGTCCGAGGCGAGGAAGGCCACGAGATTCGCCACGTCCTCCGGCTGGCCGGCGCGGCCGAGCGGGACCAGGCGCTGCAGGTCCGCCTCGTCGAACATCCCGTCACTCATGGGCGTGGTGATGATCCCGGGCGCGACGGCATTGACGGTGATGCCGCGCGAACCGACTTCCAGGGCCAGCGCCCGCGTCGCGGAGTTCAGCGCGCCCTTGGCGGCGGCGTAATTGACCTGACCACGGTTGCCGATCAGCGCCGCGACCGAGGAGATGTTGATGATGCGGCCCCATCGGGTGCGGATCATCGGCAGCAGCAGTGGCTGGGTGACGTTGAAGAATCCATGGAGCGAGACATCGATGACCCGGTGCCACTGGTCCGGACGCATGCCGGGCAGCACCGCGTCATCGTGCACCCCGGCGTTGTTGACGAGGATCTGGATCGGGCCGCGGAGCGCGGCCAGCGCCTCGCGCGCACCCTGTGCGTCGGTGACGTCAAATTGCACCACCTCGGCACTGCCGCCCTCGGCATGGATCTGCGCGATGAGCGTCTCGGCGGCCGCCAGCCCTTTGCGGGTATGGACACAGACGTGATGGCCGGCCTGGGCGAGGCGCCGGCAGATCGCCGCGCCGATGCCGCCGCTGCCGCCGGTGACCAGTGCGCGCTTGACTGAGCTCATGAGCGTTCCTCGCCGTCGGCGGGATCCAGGACGCCGAACACGATGCCGGCCCGACCCGAGAGCAGCTCCCGGGTCGCGCACCTCAACACGAATCCGTACAGCGCCGTGCCGGTGTCCCCGGCCACGCGCTCGGCACAGACCTCCAGATCACCTTCGAGGTCATCGAGGCGTGTGACGGCGAGCTTCAGATGACGCACGCTCGCCAGATAGCCCGTGCGGACCGGCGTGCCGAGCAGTCCGGCCATCAGCGCCCCGTGTGCGGCCATGGCCTGGCCCGCGTACTCGATCCCGGCGAGCGCCCCGAGCCGGCCGCGCCCGCGCAGCGGGTTGTCGGCCCGACGGTGGCTCGTCACCCGGCAGCGGATCCGAGTCGTGTCCCAGCCGAGCACCGCATCCAGCAGACACATCCGGCCCTGGTGCGGGATGTGCGCCTCGAGCCACCGTCGATCCAGGGGCACGGCGGCGGTCGGTTCCGGCGGCGCAGGGGTCAGGGACATGGCGTGACGGTGACGGCGAGCCGCAATGGCCCAAGATAATCCAACACGACGCGGCCGCGCTCGCCGCGGGCGATGGGCCGCAGCAGCGGCAGGCTGCGGGCGGCCGGTACGCCGGCGCGCAGCCGCTCGAGCGCCGGGTCCTCGAGGGTGTCGGCGCTCTCCTGCACCAGCTGCGCCTGTAGGCGTGCGCAGGCGCCCTCCGTCGGGCGCGGGTCGAGCAGCAGGGCGAGCGCAAAGGCGTCGCACAGCGGACGCTGGGCATGCAGCGGTTCGGGATACACGGTCTCGTAGGCCACCAGGAGCACCGGAGCGGCACGGGCGAGCGCCTGCGTGAGGGCTTCGAGGAGTCCGGCGGCGAAACTGCCATCGTACGCACAGAGCGCCGTCGAGGGCGCCATGGAGTGCATCGCGATGCTCCAGTAGCCCGAGGCGGCGTTGTGCACCGAGTTGTGGAAGCGAGTCGGGGAGATGTCGCGCTGGTCCGTCGCCAGCGTGGAGCAGATCTCATGGCAGATCGCTCCGTCGCCCCCCGAGGAGGTGAACACCGTGGCCAGCCCCTCGGGGTCGGTGCGCGTGCCCTCGAGGGCCTGCAGACCCGCCGCCAGGGCGAGGCGCACGGTCTCTCCGGTGCGCCGCCGCTCTGCCGGCGGCAGCAGGGCCGGCGCTGGCGCACAGGTCGGGGCGCGCTGGTAGGGGTGCTTGCCGGCAAGGACGGCGGCGGCGCTCGGCCAATCCACCAGGCCGGGCCCGAGCAGGCCGATGCCGCACACCACGGCGCTCAGTTCACCGCGCGCGTTCATGCCTGTGCGCCCGCCGCACGCTCGAGGACTAACGAGCAGTTCGAACCGCCGAACCCGAAGGAGTTGCTGAGCACGCGCCTGAGCGGGACGTGACGATTCGCGGTGAGGTACTCCAGCCCGAGCGAGGGGTCTGCGGCGCGGGTGTTCAGACCCGCCGGCATCAACCCGGTGCGCAGCGCCAGGGCGCAGATCACCGCTTCGAGCGCCCCGGCAGCCCCCAGGGTGTGACCTGTGGCGCCCTTGGTGGAACTCGAGGGCACCGGGCGTTCGAACACGGCGGTCACCGCGCGCGCCTCGGCGCTGTCGTTGCTCGGAGTGCCGGTCCCGTGCAGGTTGATGTACTCGATCTGCTGCGGCTTCAGGCCCGCGACCGCGAGCGCCTGGCGCATCGCGGCCTGCGCGCCAAGTCCGTCCGGATGGGGCGAGGACATGTGATAGGCGTCGCTCGATTCGCCAACACCGGTGAGCATCACCGTCGCCGGCGGGGTGTCGGGGCCGGGCGGCTGGAGCAGCGCGAACGCCGCGGCCTCGCCGATCGAGATGCCGTCGCGTGCCGGATCGAACGGCCGGCAGGGTTGGGGCGAGGTCAGCTGCAGCGCGTGAAAGCCGTACAGCGTCGTCAGGCACAGCGAGTCGACGCCGCCGACCAGCGCCGCATCGATCAGCCCCGCCTCAATCATGCGGGCCGCGGCGCCGAACACCTTGGCGCTTGAGGAGCAGGCCGTGGAGATCACCGTGGCGGGGCCCTCCAGCCCGAGCACGCGCCGCACGAAATCCGCCAGCGCGTAGCTGTTGTGCGTGGCGCCGTACGCGAAGGTCGAGGGCAGTGCACCGTCGGCGGTGCGTTGGCGGTAGGCGAGCTCGGTCTCGAGCATCCCCGAGGTGCTGGTGCCGAGCAGCACCCCGATGCGCGTCGGGCCATACCGGGCCACCGCCTGGCGCACGGCCGCCGCGAATCCGTCCATCTCGAGCGCGAGCAACGTCAGTCGATGGTTGCGCGAGTCATAGCGGGCGAGCGAGCGCGGCAGCTGCACCGACTCCAAGCCCGGCACCGCGCCGATGCACGTCGGCAGCGTGGCCGTCTCGAACGCACAGGGCGCGAGCGCGCCGCGCCCGGCGCGCAGCGAGCTGAGCATCGCCTGCAGCCCGCGGCCGATGGCGCTGGTCGCGGTGAAGTGGGTGAGCGCGAGGGGCCTCATGCGCCGAATGCCTCGCGCAAGGTCACGGGAGCGAGTCCGGCGGCGGCGAACGCCGCGAGCAGTTTCGGCAGCACCTCGAGCACCACCGGGGTGCCGGCGTCGGTGCGGGCCGCGTGTCCATCGTGCAGCAGCAGGATGTCCCTTGCGCTCAGATCACGGACCAGCGCGGCCAGTACGCGCGCCGGGCGGCACTCGACCGTGTCGAAGCCGCGTCGGGTCCAACTCGCCAGCTGCAGCCCGAGCCGCTGCAGCAGCGGATCGAGCAGTGGGCTGCGCAGTCCGGCCGGAGCGCGGAAGAAGCGCGGCGCGGCGCCGGTGAGCGCACCGATCGTCTCCTGCGCCCGTTCGATCTCGGTGCGCAGCCGGCGCGGGCCGAGCAGTGAGAAGTGATGCAGATGCCGCTGCGAATGGTTTTCGATGGCGTGGCCATGCGCGAGGATCTCGCGGGCGAGCGCGGCGTGCGCAGCGACTCGCTCGCCGATGCAGAAGAACGTGGCATGCGCGCCGTGCGCGGCCAGCATCTCGAGCACCTGCGGGGTGACCTCGGGATCCGGACCGTCATCGAGGGTCAACGCCACCTGTGCCGGGCCGGCCGGGGGCAGGTGCGTCCAGTTCGGGCCGAGCAGCCGGCTGCGCGGGGTGAGTCCGGCCGCGGTGAGCAGGGCATGATTGGCGGCGAGCGCGCCCACCGCCCAGGGCCACAGCTGGGTTTGGGCGAGGACGGCCGCCACCGCCCCGCCGTGCACGCCCGCGGAGGCGAACAGCAGTGGCGAGGGATGCCAGCGGGGCCGGGTTTGAGGCGCACTCATGCCGGAAGTTTAGCCTGCGGCGCGCTCGCCCGGCGTGGCCGGGGCGAGCAGCGCCGCATACAGCAGCGCCAGCGCCGCCCCCGGGGCCACCGTCTGGCCGAGATCGCGCAGCACCGGCACGTGGGAGGCGGCGAGTACCCCGAAACCGAGCACGGTGGCGGCGTTGGCGATCAGCAACGAGGCGAGGGTCAGGGTCGGGTCGGTCGAGCCGCGCTCGAAGAACAGCGCGTAGTTCGAGCCGATGGCCACGATGAGCAGCATCCCGATGACGTGCAGCAGCGTCAGGTGCACGCCCGAGAGCGTCAGTGCCGCGATGACGGTGAGCACCGCGAGCGCCAGTGGCAGAACGACGCGCAGCGCGCGCAGGGCGCTGCGCAGCACGGCGAGCAGCAGCAGCACGATGGCCGCAAGTCCCGCCAGCGCCAGGCGCACCGCCTCGCCGAGGTAGGTGGCATACAGACGGTTGGCCTCGTGCTTGAGGTTCAGCACCGTGGCCTGCGCCGGTGGGGAGACTCTGAGCGCGGCGCGCACGCGCGCCAAGTCCATGCGTCCGCCCGCGGGGGCGGTGAGCGGCAGCAGTGCATCCCAGTGCGTACCGTCGCGGACCAGAAGGCCATCGAGCGCCGGGGCGAACGAGGTGCCCGCGAGCGCCGCACGCCCGATCAGTGCGCCGTGGCGCGCTCGCTCCACGGCCGCGACGAACGGGGCGAGGCGCGCCGGGTCGATCGGCAGTCCGCGCAGGGCGCGGGCCAGCCGCCGGCGCAGCACTGCCGCCCTCGGCAGCGCCCGTTGGCGCCGGCGCTGCAGTGCGCGGCTCGGCAGGAACAGCGCCGGGCTCTGGAAGCCCCCGAGCACCCCGCGCGCCACCAGCGAGCGCAGCGGCGCGGTGGCCTGTTCGGCCGCCTCCAGCGCCGCCTGACGGTCGGGTGCCGAGAGCACCACGAGGTCGCGCCCACCGGGTGCCCCGAGGGCGGCGCGCAGGCGGGTATCGAGCCGTTGCGCCGCGCGGGGCACGGGACTCAACGCGGCCAGCTGAGGATTCCACAGCGAGTCGCGGTGCACGTACAGCACGGTGGCCGCGCCGAGCGCCACCAGCACCAACCCGACGCGCGCGCCGCGCAGCCGTGCAAGGAGCCGAGCGGCCCCGGCGCCAAGCGGACGCAGGTCGCGCACCGTGAAGCGTGCCGGCAGCAGCTGCGGCAACACGAAACGGGTCACCAGCCCGGCGGCCAACACGCCGGTGAGCGAGTACCAGCCGAGTTGCGCCAGCCCAGGGAACGCCGAGGGCAGCAACGCCGCAAACCCACACATCGAGGTGAACATCCCCAGTCGCACGGTGGGCCAGGCGCGGCGCTGCCAGTCGGCGTAGCCGGCGGTCCCGGCGGTGCGCGACTGGATGAAGAGGTAGATCGAGTAATCCACCGCCTCGCCGATCAGCGTGACGCCGAAGCCGAGCGTCACGCCTTGCACCACACCAAAGCGCAGCGCCACCGCGGCAACCCCGGCGAGCGCCCCGGAGGCCACCGGCACGAGCGCGAGGAGGAGCGCGGCGAGGGACCGGTAGGCGAGGGCGAGCAGGACGAAGATGAGTGCGCCGCTGAGCAGCGAGAGCCGCACCACTTCGCGCTTGATGCGCGAGCGGGCGGCCACCGCGAATACCCCTGGGCCGGTCAGCTGCAGCGTGGCGTGCGCATGCGCGCGCGCCGCGGCACTGTGGAACGCTGCGCGGATCGCCGCGATGTCGCGCGCCTGTGCGTCGGTGTCGGAACCCGGTGCGCCGGTGCGCAGCAGAAGCACCGCCTCGCGCCCCGATCGGGTCACCCACACGCCCTCGGCACGCCGTGGCGCGTGGCCCTGACCGAGCCTGGCGAGCACCGCCAACAGCGCCCCGGTCGGATCGTGGGTCAGCGCGGGCGCGGCGAGCACACCGCCCGGGGCGGCCAACAGCCCCAGCGTGCGTTCGATGGCCGCGCGCAGCCCGGCGCTCGTGAAGCGTTGCGCCGTCACGGTGGGACTGAGCAGGTACCGATGCGCGAACAGGAAAGCCCCGTCGCGCCGCTCGGCGTTGGCTGAGCCGTTCTGCACCGCGGTGAAGCGGCGCTCGGCGCGCAGCGTGCGCGCCAGGTCCGTGGAGATCTGCGCGCGCACCTCGGGCGTTGCGCCACCGATGGCGACGATGAGCAACTGTGAGGCGACGCCGTTGCGCAGTTGTTCGACGAGCAGCCGCTGCCGCGCGCTCGGGGTGTTGGGCAGGAATGCAGACAGATCGGCCGAGTAGCGCGCCCGCGCGACGAGCCCTGCGGCGAGCACCGCGAGCACCGCCCAGATCCCCACGGCTGCGCGCCGGCTCATGGCGCGCACGGGCGGCTCAGGCGCAGCACCGTGCGTGCCCCCCGGGGCGCGAGGATCTCGATGCGTTGGATGTTGGCGCCGGCGCCCGCGAGGCGGATCTGACGAACGCGCGCGCCCGCCTGGATAGGCCTCAGGGTGAGCTGCCAGTGGGCCAGTGTGCCGTGCCAACCGATCGCAAACAGCCGCCGCAGTGCCCGGCCGTGCCCGCCGAGCGTCTCGCGCAGCGCATCGACGTACACGGCAATATCGGGGTAGGCACGCAGGTTCAGCTGATGCGTCTCACCGTCGCGGCGCACCGTCATGTGCTCGCCGTTGAGGATGAGCTCGCTCGGTGCGGGTTTGAGCGTGCGTTGCTCCAGGTGATCGGGGGCCCGAAAGCGCAGCATCCCGGAGCTGACCAGCGGGCGGGTCAGTCCGGCCGCGTAGGTGCGCGCAACGAACGTGACGGTGCCGCTGCGGCGCGCTGCGAGCAGCGCCATCAGCTGTGTGAACGGCGCGGCGGCCGCCTGTGCCGCGCCGGTGCCAAGAACGAGCAGCAGCGCCGCGGATGCGGCCCGTGCACACTTACCGATCGGCCCAGAAGTCATAGAAGTTGAACCAGTTGAAGGGGTGGGCGCGGCAGAGCCGCTCGAGCGCCTGTGCGTAGCGCTCGATCGCCGCGCGCACCGCCGCGGCGCGCGCCTCACGCGGCACGTCACTGAAGTCCGCGAGCGGCTCGAAGACGACCCGGTAGCGGTTCGTGCCGAGGTACAGCCCCGCCATCAGCACCACCGGCCGGCCGAGCGCGGCGGCCGCCCGGAACGGTCCGCTCGGGAAGTGCGCCGGGGCGCCGAGGAACTCGACGGTCTGGGTCTGCTGCTCGCGCGGGGTGCGGTCGGCGAGGATCCCGACCGACACGCCCTGCTCGAGCAGGCGCTGCACGTCGAG
>JAKCDC010000022.1 GCA_021838635.1 Pseudomonadota bacterium | reverse complement strand
ATCTGGAGTCGCTGCTCGCGGTCTCGCAGCAGACCGACAAACCCCGGGTGCAGAGCATCCTGCTCGGGGTGCGCTCGCGGGTGATGGAGGGACACACGCTCGCCGACGGACTGGCGGAGTTCCCGCGCGTCTTTCCGGAGATCTACCGCGCTACGGTGGCCGCCGGCGAACAGGCCGGACACCTCGACACGGTGCTGGAGCGGCTGGCCGATTACACCGAGAGCCGCGAGGAGATCCGCCAGAAGATCCTCGCCGCGATGCTCTACCCGATCGTGCTCACGGTGATGTGTTTCCTGATCGTGGCCGCGCTCATGGTGTACGTGGTCCCGAAGGTGGTCGCGGTGTTCCAGGCCAGCAAAGCCCGACTGCCGCTGATCACCCGCATCCTGATCGGTACCAGCCACTTCCTGCGCGTGCACGGCATCTGGATCGTGCTCGCCGCGGCGCTCGCAGTCGTGCTGGCGCGCCGCGCGCTGCGCAACCCCGCCACCCGGCGCCGCTTCGATCGGGTGGTGCTCGGCCTGCCGCTCGCCGGCAAGCTGGTGCGTGGGTTCAACACCGCGCGCTTCACGCGCACCTTCAGCATCCTCTCGATGAGCGCCGTACCGGTGCTCGACGCGCTGCGCATCGCCGGGGAGGTGGTCACCAGCGTGCCGATGCGTGATGCGGTGCTGCAGGCCGCCGAGCGGGTGCGCGAAGGCGCGCCGATCGGCCGCTCGCTCGGGGTGAGTAAACTGTTCCCGCCCATGACCATCCACCTGATCTCCAGCGGGGAGTCGAGCGGGGAGCTCGACGCGATGCTCATTCAGGCCGCAGCCAGCCAGGAGCGCGAGCTCGACGCGATCATGGCGGCGATGGTGGGGCTGCTCGGCCCGCTGCTGATCGTGGTCATGGGGCTGTTCGTCATGGGCATCGTTTTTGCAATGCTCCTGCCCATCTTCCGACTGGATGATCTGATTCACTGAGTGACCCATTGCGCCCGGCACGGCTTGTGATTAAATCTGCGCACCCTCCCGCGGGCGGGAGTTCGGCGTGTCACATGAGCGAGAAATCCGAATCGGAAGAGTTCGAGGACGAAGAGGAAGCGGAGGTCGAGGAAGGTGACGTCGATCTCGATCAGGTGATCAAGGATCTCGATCTGGCCAAGCACCGCGGTCCGAAGAGCGGAGAGCCGGCTTGGCGTCGCCTCGAGCGGATGTTCGAGGAGAAGCACACCGCCGAGCTGACCAGCGATTTCGATGACTACGAGATCGACGGGGACGGCACCGGAGGGCGGGCGCGGCGGCGGGAAAAATAAATCCGCTGCACGGCCGCCGCAGCGGTCAGTGAAAGTCGCGCGAGTGCGTCGCCAGCGCCCCGAGCAGCCCCGTGCGATCGAACAGCCGCCGGGCAATCAGGTGCGTGACGCCCTCGGCATGCTGCAGCCGGCCGTGCACTTCGAGCAGCCGTGCCCCGAGCAGCGCCTCGCGGTAGGCCCGTGCGGTACGCTCCCAGACAATGACGTTGACCTGCCCGCTCTCGTCCTCCAGCGTGATGAAGGTGACGCCGCCGGCGGACCCCGGACGCTGGCGCATCAGCACGATGCCGGCGGTTCGCACCGCGCTTCCCTCCGGCCGCGCACAGACCTCCTCGGCGCGGCGTACCCCGCGGCCGTGCAGTCCCTCGCGCAGCAGCGCCAGCGGATGCCGGCCGAGTGTCAGGCCCAGGGAAGCGTAGTCGGCCACGATGCTCTGCGCTTCGCTCGGCGCGCCGATGAGCGGTCGGGCCGCATCGGCCGCCGGGGCCGAGGCGTCTGCGGCGGTCGGCATGTTCGCCGCTTCGAGCGGCAGCGGCCGCTCCACGCCCGCGACGTCCCAGAAGGCCAGATGGCGGTTGCCGCTCAAACCGGCGAGCGCACCGGCAGCCGCCAGCGCCTCCAGGTCGGTGCGCCGCAGTCCAGTGCGCCGAGCGAGGTCCGTCAGGGTAGTGAACGGGCCCGCGGCACGCGTCTCGGTGAGCCGCGCCGCGCCGGCGCGGCTCAGACCCTTCACCAGACGCAGCCCGAGCCGCAGCGCCGGCTGCGCCGCCGCACTGCGCTCGAGCGTGCAGTCCCACTCGCTCGCCTCTACGTCCACCGCACGAACCTCGACACCATGGGCGCGCGCATCGCGCACCAACTGCGCCGGGGCGTAAAAACCCATCGGCTGGCTGTTCAGCAGCGCGGCGGTGAAGGCCGCCGGCTCGTGGCACTTCAGCCAGGCCGAGTCGTACACCAGCAGCGCGAAGCTCGCGGCATGCGACTCCGGAAAGCCGTAATCGCCAAACCCCATCATCTGCCGGTAGACCCGTTCGGCAAACTCACTCGCATACCCGCGCGCGGCCATGCCCTCGAGGAGCATCGGGCGGAAATGTCCGATACCGCCGCTGCGCTTCCAGGCACCCATGGCGCGGCGCAGCTGATCGGCCTGCCCCGGCGTGAACCCCGCAGCCACCATCGCCAGCTGCATCACCTGCTCCTGGAAGATCGGCACCCCGAGGGTTCGCCGCAGCACCGACTCAACGGCCTCGCTCGGATATTCGATCGGCTCGCGCCCCTGGCGGCGCCTCAGGTACGGATGCACCATGTCGCCCTGGATGGGTCCCGGGCGCACGATCGCCACCTCGATGACCAGGTCGTAGTAGCAGCGCGGTTTCAGCCGCGGCAGCATCGCCATCTGCGCACGCGATTCGATCTGAAACACCCCGACCGTGTCGGCGCGCGAGATCATCTGGTATACGGCCGGATCCTCCGCCGGCAGTGACCCGAGCGCATGGCGCGTGCCGCGCAGCGCGTTGACCAGATCGATAGCCTTGCGCAGTGCGGTGAGCATCCCGAGGGCAAGCACATCGACCTTCAGCAGACCGAGCGCATCGAGGTCGTCCTTGTCCCACTGCACCACGGTGCGCTCGGGCATGGCGGCGTTCTCGATCGGCACCAGCTCATCGAGCCGCCCGGCGCTGATCACCAGCCCGCCGACGTGCTGCGAGAGGTGCCGCGGGAAGCCGGGAAAGGCGAGCAGCTCGCGCGCGAGCGGCACCAGCTGCGTCAGCGGCGGACTCTCTGGATCAAACCCCGCCGCGCGCAACCGCTCGGCGAGCGCCTCGCTCCCGTCCCACCACTGCATCACCCGGGCGAGCCGGTCACAGGCCGCCGCTTCGAACCCGAACACCCGGCCCAGATCGCGCAGCGCGCTGCGCGAGCGGTACTGGATCACGGTGGCGGCGAGCGCGGCACGCTCGCGACCGTACTTGGCGTAGACGTACTGGATCACCTCCTCGCGCCGCTCGTGCTCGAAGTCGATGTCGATGTCGGGCGGCTCGTTGCGCTCCCGGGAGATGAACCGCTCGAACAACAACCCCGCCCCGCGCCGCGGATCGACCGCGGTCACCCCGAGGCAGTAACACACCCGCGAGTTGGCCGCCGAACCACGGCCCTGACAGACAATGCCGCGGCGCCGCGCGAAATCGACGAGGTCGTGCACGGTGAGGAAGTACGGCTCGTAACCGAGTTCCGCGATCAGTGCCAGTTCGTGCTCGAGCGCGGCACGCTCGGCCGGCGGAATGCCCTCGGGCCAGCGGCGCTGGGCACCTTCCTCGGTGAGCCGGCGCAGGTGGCGCGCGGGGGTCTCGCCGGCGGGCACCAGCTCGCGCGGATACTCGTAGCGCAGCTCATCGAGCGAGAATGTGCAGCGCGCCGCGATGCGCGCCGTCTCGGCGATGAGCTCAGGCGGATAAAGCTTGGCGAGCCGCTCAGGCTCGCGCAGATAGCGCTCGCCGTTGGGATAGAGGTTCCAGCCGGCCTCGGCGACCGGCACGTTCAGGCGCACGGCCGTCAGCGCATCTTGCAGTCGTCGGCGCGCGCGCACGTGCATGTGCACATCGCCGCTGGCGACCAGCGGCAGCGCGGCGGCGCACCCGATGCGCCGCAACGCCTCCAGCTGCGCGCGATCCGCGCCGCCGCGCAGCAACTCCACGGCGATCCAGACCGCACCGGGGAACTGCCGAGCGAGCCAGCGCGCCTGCTCGGCCTGCGGTGGCTCTGCCGGTAGCCACAGCAACAGGCAGTGCTCGAGCGTCGCGGCCAGATCCTCGCGCGTGAGGTGATACTCACCCTTGTGGGCGGCCCGCCGGCCGAGCGTGATGAGGCGGCAGAGCCGCCCGTACCCGTGTCGGTCGGTGGCGAGCACCACGAGATGCAGGCCGCACTGAAGCCGCAGCTCCGCACCGATGATCAGATGCAGGCCGTGCTCCTTGGCCGCCACGTGCGCGCGCACCACGCCCGAGAGCGAACACTCATCGGTCAGGGCGAGCGCGTGATAACCAAGCGCCGCGGCCCGGGCAACAAGCTCCTGCGGGTGAGAGGCGCCGCGCAGGAACGTGAAATTGCTCAGACAATGCAACTCCGCATACCCGCCGGCGGCAGCGGCCGGCCGGTCCGCCGCGCCGCTCATCCGTACACCCCGTGCAGGAACCAGTGGTGCGGGGGGGGGCGTTCGCGGAACAGCCACAGCCGCCGGCCGTGGCCATCGCGGGCGGTGTAGTAATCCCGGGCCACCTCCCGGCCGTCCCACCAGCCGGTCTCGATGCGCTCAGGCTCGCCCTCCAGGCGCAGCGCCCCGCGCCAGCGTGGCAGCCCGCCGCGCTGGCGCAGCAGCCGCGGTGCCGGCAGCAGCCACAGCGGTCGGTGCACGGCGCACGGCGCCGCCTGCGGTCCGGCATCAGACGCAGGCGCCGGTGGGCCGGCGCGCCAGGCGGCCTCCGGGCGACGATCGGCCACGAGTGTGAGCGTCTCCAGTGCCTCTGGACCGAGACGGGCCCGCAGCCGTTCGATGAGCTCCACACCCGGCGCTGCGGCGAGTCCACCGCGCTCTCCCGGCTGCCACAGACCGCCGGTCTGCATCGGCTGTGGCACGGGCCATCCGGCGCGCAGCTCGCAGGCGCGCACCGGTTCGGGCAACGTAAGAGCGTGCAGCCGCTCCTCGAGCAGCGCGGCGAGCCGCGCCGCATCGGCAAGCGGGGCGCTGAACCGCAGCACGCAACCGCTCGGCGCAGCCTGCCGATGCCACAGCCGGCACTCGAGTGCGAGCACACCGCACTGACGGGCCGACAGGAAGCGGCTCAGTTCCTCCAGCAGCGAGTGCAGCGTCGCGGCGAGCAGCGCGTGACTGTCGGATTCGCAGGGCAGCTCGCGGCGGCGGCGAAAGCGCAGCGGCGCCTCGAAGCGCTCGCGCGGATCGGCCGCTCGTCCGGTCAGCTGATCGAGCGCGGCGAGCTGTGCCGCACCGAAGCGCTGTGCGAATCCGGCGCGCGGCAGACGCAGCGCCGCCCCGACGGTGTGTACGCCGATGCGGGTGAGCCGTTCGATCTGCTGCGGCGGCCAGCGCAGCGCCGCGAGCGGCAACGCGGCCAGCGCGCCGGCCAGTTGTCCCGCTTCCAACACCGTGAACGCCTGCCCGGCCCGCGTGCCGGCGAGTGCGGCCGAGGCGCTCGGCGCGAAGGCGAGGATGGCCGGCTGGCCGAGTGCGGCGCACTCCCCGGCCACCGCGCGGCGCAGCCCGTCCACGCCGCCAAACAAGTGCAGACTGGAGCGCACCTCGAGCAGCACCGCGTCGGGCGGTGCAAGACTGACGCGGGGCGTGAAACGCTGCGCGCGCACGGCGAGCGAGTGCAGCGCCCGCGAGACGACTGGATCTGATGCCTGCGTCATCTGCGGCAGATGCGCCGCGAGCCACAACGGCGCCTGCGAGAGCCGCGCGGGACGTTCGGGTGTCCCGCGCGGCTGCACGGGGTGCACGGGCGGACGGACCGCGCGGCGCGGCAGACGTTCCGGAGCAAACAGATCCAGCGTCTTTGGCGCCCTCACGGCACCCTCTGCGGGCCATACGCATCGGCCGGCCAGGTCAGATCGAGCGCGCCGCGCGCGCCGCCGCGGCTCTTCAGCAGCGTGACCCGCACGCCCTCGCCCCGCGGCTCGAGCGCGACGCGCAGCATCGCCGGGGAGGCCTCGCGGGCCGCCTCGCGCGTTCTGAACAATACCCCGAGCGTGTTACCGCGCTGCGCCGCCAGATGCAGGCGACGGATGTGCCGCGCGGGCGCCTGCCGCGTCCAGGCGCACACGCAATCGCAGGCACCGGAGCCGAGCGCCTGCTCGAAAGCCCAGAGGGAGCTGGCTCGCCGAGCGCGCACGATGAGCAGCCGAGGGAGCGCAACACCCGCCGCCGCGAGCGCCGGGGCGAACGGCTGCAGCGGCGGCGCCACCCAGATGCACCAGCGCGCCTCGGGCCGGCGCGTGATGGACGCCAGCGCCGGCAGCAGCAACTGCAGCTCACCCTGACCAAATCGCATGGGGAGAATCTCGATCAGTCCGCTGCGCGGCCAGCCGCCCCCGGGCAGACCTGCATCGAGCGGCGCAAACCCGCTCGGCCAGACTGCAGCACGTACAGCGGACCCAGCTCGCCACAGCGCCGGATGCGCCAGCAGCCGCTCAAGACGCGGGTCTGCGCGTGCGGGACTCAAAGACGGCGCAGTGCGCCGCTGCCCATCGGCGCTCATGCACGCCGGCTCCCGTCATTACATGAGGCCGTGGCTCTTGCCGCGGCGCAATACGCCGACCACGATGCCCTCGATCAACAAAGACTGCTCTTTCAGATCGACGCGGATGGGATCGAAGTCGCTGTTCTCTGGCAACAGCCAGACGACGGTACCTTCCTGGCGATAGCGCTTCACCGTGACCTCGTTCTCCAGACGCGCCACGACGATCTGTCGGCTGCGCACCTCCGGCGTGCGGTGCACAGCCACCAGATCGCCATCGAGGATGCCGGCATCCTTCATGCTCATGCCGGTCACTTTCAGCAGGTAATGCGGGCGCGGCTGGAACACGCCCGGGTCGATGTCCAGGCGCGCCTCGATGTTCTCCTCGGAGAAGATCGGCCGGCCGGCCGCGACCCGCCCGATCAGCGGCAGTCCGATCTGCTCACGAATGGTGTCCTTCAGCTGAATGCCGCGCGAGGCACCCGGCACCAGCGCGATGACTCCCTTGCGTGCCAGCGCGCGCAGGTGATCTTCGGCGGCATTGGCCGAGCGGAACCCCAGTTCACGGGCGATTTCAGCACGGGTAGGCGGCATCCCCGAGTGCGTGATGAAGCGCTGGATCAGCCGCAGAACTTCGATTTGACGGGGCGTGAGATCAGACATGGTACCGCCTGTTCTTTTGTACAAGGCTGTGATTATATCCATAACGACGCGTCCGGCAAGTCCCTCGCCACGCCAGGATGAAACCCGCGCCGAATCACCCGCCTCCGCCCGCCCCGACCCTGTTCGCCCGCCTCAACATTATCGGTCAGTCGGTGTGCTGCATCAGGCCTGCGCGCCGGCTCTCAACTCGTTGCGACACGGCGCACATGCCCTTTATTCAGCCTCCGTTCATATGCACCGCGCTGCGCATCGGTACAAACCCAAAATCCTATAAAATCAGCATGTCCAGGGTTGCATTCCCCGCACAAATTTGTTGGACTTGTGAAGTCGAGTCGTGGGGGCTGCTCCACCTCGGTTCGTTTGCATTTTCAGGACTTCCTCAATCAACAACCCCAAGGGGACTTTATGAAGTACGCGAGCGTAGTAAAGGTCGCCGCGGCCGCGGCACTCGTGGCCGGTCTCGCCGGCTGCCAGAACCTGACCCCCATCAAGTCGGACATCGCCAACCTGAAGTCGCAGGTTGCCCAGCTGCAGAGCCAGGTCTCCACCGCGCAGAGCACTGCCGACAAGGCCAACAGCGCCGCCCAGGCTGCGCAGAACGCTGCCGACCAGAAGTCTGCTGCGGCTCAGAGCACTGCCAACGAGGCGCTCTCGCTCGCGCAGTCGAACAAGGCGGCGATCGACGCCACCAACGAGAAGATCGACCGCATGTTCAAGCGTTCGATCTCCAAGTAAGAGCGACAGCGCTCCTACAAAAACGCCGCGCTTTGCGCGGCGTTTTTTTTGTCCGGGTGTTACTACGCATTTGACTAATTTCTTTTGCTTTCAGTGAATTACGCGCGCAGCAAACGAGATTCCCCAATTGAATGCCTTGGCATCTTGGGCACCCTCTGAAGGTACCCTGCGCCTAGCGTCCAGCTCTTTAGCCTATCCCCTCAGATGGGCCCCGCAAGGAACACGTTTCCGGCTTCCTTGGGCATGTGCGTAGTCATACCCTTTCGTCCCGAGGGTCCGAAATCGCCTCAATAGCGGATCAGCGCCGAGCCCCAGGTGAATCCGCCGCCAAAGGCCTCGAGCAGCATCAGCTGGCCGCGCTGGATCTTGCCCGAGCGCACCCCGTAATCGAGTGCCAGCGGCACGGAGGCTGCCGACGTATTACCGTGATCCTGCACCGTGGTGATCACCCGCTCCATCGGCAGGTCGAGCTTGCGCGCCGTCGCCTGGATGATGCGCAGATTCGCCTGGTGCGGCACCAGCCAGTCGAGCGCCGAGCGCTCCAGATGATTGGCCGCCAGCGCCTCGTCGATCGACTTGCTGAGGGTGCTGACGGCGACCTTGAACACCTCGTTGCCGGTCATCGTGATCGCGCGGCGCGTCTTCCTCGCATCCGTGCCACCGCCGCTGTAGAGCATGTCCTTGTACGTCCCGTCGGCATGCAGATGGGTCGAGAGAATGCCCGGTTCCGTCGCAGGCTCGAGCAGCACCGCGCCGGCGCCATCGGCGAACAACACCGCGGTGGAGCGGTCCGTCCAGTCGGTGATGCGCGAGAGCGTCTCGGCACCGATCGCCAGCGCGCGGCGCGCCTCCCCGGCGCGCACGAACTTATCGGCCATCGCGAGTGCGTACATGAAGCCGCTGCAGGCAGTCTCGACGCTGAAGGCCGGCACGCCGCGGCACCCGAGCCGCGCCTGCAACAGCACCCCGCAGTTCGGAAACCACAGGTCCGGCGTGGTGGTGCCGAAGGCAATGAAATCGACGTCCTCCGGCCGGCATCCGGCGGCATCGAGTGCCGCGCGCACCGCCCGTTCGGCCAGATCGACGGTGGTCTCGCCCTCCGCGGCGATGTGCCGTCGCTCGATCCCAGTCCGCTCCCGGATCCACTCATCGGTGGTATCCACCATCTTTTCGAGATCGGCATTGGTCAGAATCTTCTCGGGCAGGTAGGAGCCCGTCCCGGCGATACGCGAATAGATCAAGGCGTCGAACTCCCGATGGGTTGCGGCGCAGTCAGCGCCTGGGCAATGTGCGCGGTCAATCCATGGCGCGCAGCGAGCGCAGCGGTGATCACGGCTCTCCCGAAAGCCATCGCGTCGGCCCGACCGTGGCTTTTTACCACGATCCCGCCCAGACCGACCATGCACGCGCCGTTATAGCGGCGCGGATCGAGACTGGCAGCGGCGCGCCGCAGCACCCGGCGTGCGGCAAGACCGGCGAGCCGAGCGCCCCAGGAGGCGTTGAACTCCTCGCGCAGACGCGCACCGATGAGCGCCGCCACCCCCTCCATGGTCTTCAGCGCAACGTTGCCCGTGAATCCATCGGTCACCACTACGTCGACGTCGCCGGAGAAGATGTCATCGCCCTCGACGAAACCCACATAGTTCAGTCCACTCGCCCCGAGCAGCGCGTGCGCGTCCTTCACGAGTTCGTGACCCTTGATGTCCTCTTCGCCGATATTGAGCAGCCCGATGCGCGGTTCGGCAAGTCCGTAGATGTCGCGCGCGATGATCGCGCCCATGGTGGCGAACTGCCGCAGCTGCTCCGCGGTTGCCTTGGCGTTGGCGCCAAGATCGAGCATCTGGGTGTGGCCATGCGCGGCCGGAATGGCCGAGATGATGGCGGCGCGCTCGACGCCGGGCAGCGTCTTCAGCACGAAGTGGGCGATCGCGGTGAGCGCACCGGTGTTGCCGGCGCTGACGCACGCGGCCGCACGCGCGCTCTTGACGAGCTCGACCGCCACGCGCATCGAGGAGTCCTTCTTGTGCCGCACGGCTGCGCGCGGCGGCTCGTCCATACCGACCACCTGGGAGGCCGGCACGATCTCGATGCGCTCGCGCAGCGCCGCCGGCTGCCCGGTGAGCGCCGCCTCAATGAGCGAGCGCTCCCCGACCAACAGCGCCGTGAGGTCCGTCTGTTCGGCGAGCGCCGCGAGCGCACCTGTGATGTACTCCCGCGGCTGGCGATCGCCGCTCATCACATCGATGGCGACCGGCAACACAGGCACGCGTGCGCGCGCTATTCCTGATCGGCGTCCGCAGGCTTCTCGATCACTCGCCGGCCGCGGTAGAAACCGTCCGGAGTGATGCGATGACGCAGATGGGTCTCACCGGACTGCGGGTCGGTCGAGAGCGCCGGGGCGGCGAGTCCGTCGTGGGAACGATGCATGCCGCGCTTGGAAGGGGTCTTGCGGCTTTTCTGAACGGCCATAATGTCCTCATGCGCACAAGGCGCGGAAACTCACTTCTGATTCAACAATTCACCCAGACGCGCAAACGGCCGCTGCGTCACCGCATCGGTCGGCGCATCGCTCGCGGCGCTCTGCGCCTCGGGCGACGGACACTGCCCGTCCTCCTCGTGCATCGGCACGATCGGCAGACTGAGCAGCACTTCCTCCTCAATCAACTCGGCCACGCTGATGCGCCCCTCGGGTGCCAGCACCGGTTCGAGCGCATCCGCGAGCGTACTTGCCTCCGCCGCGCTCGAGAGCAGCGCGACCTTCACGTACCCGCTCAACTGCAGCGTCATCGGCCGCATGCAGCGCTGGCACGTCAACTGTGCGGCGCCCTCAAGCGTCACGTCCGCCACCGCTCGGCCCGATTCGCGTCCGAATCGCACGGTGCCGCGCACGGCTCCGCCGATCAGTTCGGCGCGCGAACTCAGCCGCGGCAACTGCGCCAATTCCACGTCGAAATCGAGCACCGCCGCCCCGCGGGACAGCCGGTCGACCTCTAGCGGCTTGGACCAGGGTTGCGGCATGGGGCGCGTATAATAGGTATCAGGTCCCGGCAAGTCAAAAGCCGGTGAATCCTTAAGTCATTGTTTCCGAGAGCCGAATCGGCCCGATGCGCCGCACCATGCCTGAACTGATCCTCGCCTCGACCTCGATCTACCGCCGCGCGCTGCTTGAACGGCTGCAGCTGCCCTTCACGACCGTCGCCCCGGGCGACCCGGAGACGTACATCCCCGGGGAACTGCCGGCCGACCGGGCCGCTCGGCTCGCCCTGGCCAAGGCGCAGGCGGTTGCCGATCGCCGTCCCGAAGCGCTCGTCATTGGCAGCGACCAGGTGGCCGCGCTCGAGGCCGAAGTGCTCGACAAGCCCGGCACAGCAGAGCGCTGCCGGGCCCAGCTCGCGGCGGCGAGCGGCGCGCGGGTGCGTTTTTTCACCGGCTGCGCCCTGCTCGGAGCCGGCGGCACGGTCCGCCAGGTGCATCTCGACACCACCACCGTCGTGTTCCGCACGCTCAGCCCCGCGCAGATCGAGCGCTACGTCTCGGCCGAGCAGCCCTTCGACTGCGCCGGTGGGTTTCGCGCCGAGGGTCTCGGGATCGCCCTGTTCGAACGCATCGAGAACATCGATCCCACCGCGCTGATCGGCTTGCCGCTGATCTGGCTGGCCGAGGCGTTGCGCACGGCCGGCTGCCGGGTGCCCTAAACTCGGGGAGTGCCTCAGCGCTCCAGCCGACTGAGCACCGCGGAGAGTTCCGGCGGCAGCGGCGCGCTGGCGCTGAAGGTCGTCCCATCCGGCCACTCGAAGCTCATGCTGTGAGCGTGCAGAAACATCCGGTTCAGACCCCGTTCGCGCAGCACGGCATTGCAGGCCTCATCGCCGTACTTCGGGTCGCCGGCCACCGGGTGCCCGGCATACGCCGCATGCACCCGGATCTGGTGCGTCCGCCCGGTATGCAGCGTCACCTCGAGCAGGCTGGCGGTGGCCGCCCCGAGACTGCGCCGCCCGAAAATCTGTACCGGTCGAAAGTCACTCACCGAGGGCTTGCCGCCAGCCCCCACCCGCACCGTGCGCTCCCCGCTCACCCGGGTCTCGGTGTGCAGCGGGACATCGATCCGCTTGCGTCCGAGCTCCCAGCGCCCGCACACCAATGCCAGGTAGCGCTTGTCGCTCACCCCTTCACGCAGCACCGCGTGCGCGCCACGCAGCGCCGCAGGCGTACGCGCCACGAGCAGACAGCCGCTGGTATCCCGGTCGAGGCGGTGCACCAGCTCAAGCGTCTCCTCGGGGCGCAGCGCGCGCAGCGCCTCGATCAGGCCGAACTCGACCCCGCTGCCACCGTGAACGGCAATGCCGGCCGGCTTGTCGATCACCAGCAGCCGCGTGTCCTCGTGGATGATGGCGCGGCCCACCGTCTCGATCAGCTCCGCCGACGGGCCCCGCCGCGCCGCGGCGGCCCCAGGCGCCTCGATGCGCAGCGGCGGCACCCGGATCCGGTCGTTCGCCGCCAGCCGTGCCTCCGGGGCGGTGCGCCGACCGTTCAGGCGCACCTCGCCCTTGCGGATGATGCGGAACAGGCGCGTATGCGGCACCCCCGGTAGATGCTGGGCGAGAAAGCGGTCGAGCCGCTGGCCGGCCTCCTCTGCGCCCACGTCCAAATAGCGCACCGCGGTGCGTCCCTCGCTCACATTCGTCTCGGACACCGCCCTCTTCCGCGTAAGACACTGTTTCTACAGCAATCCTTGCAGTATACTCCGCCGGCCGCCCGCTGCGCGGGCGCATCAATGGTTGGCGGGTACCCCCGCCGCATGTTAGTTGGACCTCCATGAGAGAGGCCATCGTATCGGGCCGACAAGAACGCCTCGGGCGTAGAACCGCTGAAACAGGTTCCGCGCGAAGCGGCTCCGGTTGAGACCGTCGAAGGATTTCCGGCACCCGCCTATGACGTGGCGTGCATTGTGATGAGAGAGACTCGAGCTCACGCGCCGAGTCGCAGAAATCTTCGCCGCTGCGGCGCACTCGCGCTGCGGCCTCCCGTGTGCTTGCCGGCCCCTCACCGTACAACAGTAGGGGCACATGAAAAGAATGCTCGTGAATGCGACTCAGGAAGAGGAGCTGAGAGTCGCGCTGGTCGATGGACAGAAGCTCTTTGACCTCAGTATCGATATACCTTCCCGCGAACAGAAGAAAGCGAACGTCTACAAAGGCCGCATCTCCCGCATCGAACCGTCCCTGGAAGCCTGCTTCGTCGACTACGGCGCGACACGGCATGGCTTTCTGCCGCTGAAGGAAGTCACCCGGGACTACTTCCGCCAGTCACCCCAGGGCGGGCGGATGAACATCCGCGACCTGCTCTTCGAGGGGCAGGAACTCATCGTGCAGGTCGAGAAAGAGGAACGCGGCAACAAGGGCGCCGCCCTCACCACGTTCCTCAGCTTGGCCGGGCGCTTCCTGGTACTGATGCCGAACAACCCGCGCGCCGGTGGCGTCTCGCGCCGCATCGAGGGTGAAGACCGCGACCAGATGCGCGAGGTGATGAACCAGCTGCAGATTCCCGACGGGATGGGCGCGATCGTGCGAACTGCCGGCGTCGGACGCAGCGCCGAGGAGCTGCAGTGGGACCTCGATAACCTCAAGGCGCAGTGGGACCAGATCGCTGCCGCCGCCGAGGGCAAGCAGGCCCCGTTCCTGGTGTACCGCGAGAGCGATGCGGTCACGCGCGCATTGCGCGATTACCTCTCCGATGACATCGCCGAGGTACTGGTCGACGACACCAGCGCCTTCCAGAAGGCCCAGGAGTACATGCAGCGCTTCATGCCCACCGATGCGCACCATCGCCTGAAGCAGTACGTCGATGACATCCCGCTGTTCACCCGCTTCCAGATCGAAAGCCAGATCGAATCGGCCTACGCGCACAAGGTGCAGCTGCCTTCCGGCGGCAGCATTGTGATCGACTACACCGAGGCGCTGGTGTCGATCGACATCAACTCGGCGCGTGCGACCAAGGGCAGCGATATCGAGACCACCGCGCTCAACACCAATCTCGAGGCGGCCGATGAGATCGCCCGCCAGCTGCGCATCCGCGACATCGGCGGCCTGATCGTCATCGACTTCATCGACATGGAGTCGGGCAAGAACCAGCGCGAAGTCGAGGATCGGCTGCGCGATGCGATGAAAATGGACCGCGCGCGCATTCAGATCGGCAAGCTCTCTCGCTTCGGACTGCTCGAGATGTCCCGCCAGCGCCTGCGCCCCTCGCTCGGGGAGTCAAGCCACATCGTCTGCCCGCGCTGCGTCGGCATCGGCAGCATCCGCAGCGTCGAGTCGATGGCGCTCGCGATCCTGCGCCTGATCGGCGAGGAGCTGCGCAAGGACCGCACCGCCAAGGTGATCACGCAGCTGCCGGTGGACGTTGCGACCTTCCTGTTCAACGAGAAGCGTGAATGGCTGCGCACGCTGGAAGACAAGAGCGAAGCGGATCTGATCATCGTGCCAAATCCACACATCCAGACGCCCGAGTACTCGATCAGGCGCGTGCGCGACGATGAGGTGGAGTTGCCGGAGAACCGCCAGACGAGCTACCTGATCCCGGCGCCGCCGGAGGTGACCGAGCCGGGCAGTGCCCGTGAGCAGCGCCCGGCGGCCGAAGTGCCTGCCGTGGCTCCGATCATGCCGAGTACCCCCTCGCCGGTGACCCTCGCGGCACCCCACGCCGCCCCGAGCGCCCCGGCAGAATCCCGCCCGGCCAAGGGACTGTGGTCGCGGCTGAAGGGTCTGTTCGCTGCAGAGGCAGAACCGGCGGTCAGTGCGCCACAGGCCGCAGCGCCTGCCCCGGCGGCGCGCAGCCCGCATCGCCGTAACGAGCGCGGAGAACGCGGCGAGCGCGGCCGCGACGGGCGGCGGGATTTCGGACGTTCAGGCCGACGCGGCGATGGCGGCCGCGGTGAAGGCAGCCGCACGGAGAGCAACCGCCGTCCACAGGGCGAATCCCGCGGCACCGAAGGGCGCAGCTCCGAGGGGCGCAGCGCCGAGGGCCGACGGGATCGCTCCGACCGGCGTCCACGCGATCGTGATCGTGATCGCGAACGCGAACGCGATCTGAACTCCCAGCGCCCAACAGCGATGCCGGCGGCGATGCCGGCGGCTGCGGCGGCCGGCGGCACCGGCCCGAGCGAGCCCGCCGCAGTGGGCAGCGAGCGGCCGGCCTCGGAACGCGGCGAGCGGCGGGGCCGCCGCCGCGGACGCCGGGGCGGCCGGCGCGGCGGCGCACGGGGTGAGAATGCGACGGGCGAAGCCCGCATGACGGAAGGCGGCGCCGTCCGCGAAGCCTCCCACGAGTTCGCCGCTCCCGAGCGGAACGAGCCGCAGGCACCGCCGCTCGAGCGCGATACCCGAGGATCCTTCGAGTCCTCTGCCCCCGCGTTGCGGGCGCCCGAACCGGCCCCAGCGAGTCCCGCGATGCAAGCGGCACCGAGTGCGCCACCGCCCGCTCCGACTCCGGCGCGCGAGGAGAAGGTCTCGGCATGGCACGAAGAGCCGAAGCCGGCTGCGGTGCACATCGAGCCCGTCTCGGCGCCGGCCACCGGCGGACAGGAAGGCAAGCCGCACGTCGTGTGGACCTCTGCACCGGCGGAGTGGACACCCCCCCGGCGCGGCAGCGAAGAGTAGGCCAATGCCCCCTGGGACGCTCCGCGTCCCAGGGGGCAGGCTGTGGCCCTAGGGTGCCCAGAGGGGCGCGAGCGTGCCTCTGCGCAACGCCGTGCACAGGCCGAGCGAGGCGGCCTCGATCAGATCGAGCACCTGTTCGAAGCCATTCGCCCCGCCGTAGTACGGATCCGGCACCTCGAACAGGCCACACTGCGGGGCAAATTCCAGCAACAGCCGCAACCGTCCACGCCTCTGCGCCGGCGCACGCCGCTTCAGCGTCTCGAGATTCTGCCGGTCCATCGCCAGGATCAGATCAAACACCTCGAAGTCGTACGGCTCAACCGCCCGCGCGCGCAGCCCGGAGAGGTCATACCCGCGCCGCAGCGCCGCCTCGCACGTACGGCTGTCCGGCGCCTCCCCGGCGTGATAGCCGGCCGTGCCCGCCGAGTCGACGGTGAGCGCCAGCTCAGGCAGCTCGCGCGCCGCCATCGCGCGAAATACGCCCTCCGCCGTTGGCGAGCGACAAATGTTACCCAGACACACGAACAGAATCTTCACCACGGCGCTGCCCATTCAACCCTTGAACCCGGCAAATTCTAGGAGCATTCCTCGCGAGTGTCTGCACTGCCCCCACCGGTCCGTTGACGCACGTGTCAGGTCGGTCGCAACCGACTGCATGCGAGTTCTTCTGATAATATATACAGATGGCAACCATCAAAGACGTGGCCAAGCTCGCCGGAGTCGGTGTTGGTACAGCATCGCGCGTCATCGCCGGCAAGGGTCCCGTCTCCCAGGATGCCATCAAGCGGGTCACCCAGGCGATCGAGGCGCTGCAGTACCGGCCCTCGCACGCCGCCCGTGTCCTGCAGAAGGGTCACTCACGGATGATTGGCGTATTCATCCCGGTGGTCTCCGGATCGTTCTACACCCCGATCCTGCATGCGATCTTCCTCGCGCTGCACGCCCAGCAATGCCACATGGTGGTGAACTTCGGCCTCGAGCCGCACGATGAGCGCAAAGAAGCCCTTGCCGGCGCGGAATTCCTCACCGATCGCGGCTGCGACGGGCTGCTGCTGATGGGCACGGCACTCGTCCCGTCCGACGCTGAACACATCACCCGGTTACAGCGCAATTTCGTGCTGCTGAACCGCAGCCTGCCGCACCTGCAGGAACAGTGCTTCAACCCCGATCACCGTGCCGCCGGTGCGCTCGCCGCGCGCACACTGTGCGAAGCCGGTCACCGGCGCCTCGCGGTCATCGAAGGACCGAAGGAATCCCGCGACAATGCGCTGCGCATGCGCGGGTTCTACGAGACGCTCACCGAGTACGGTGTCGACGTCGAGGCGCTGGCGCGTGTACACGGAAATTTCACGCCTGAGAGCGGCCGCTCCGGCACGCACACGCTGCTTGAGACAAAAGTACCGTTCACGGCGCTGTTCTGCGCCAATGACGAAATGGCGATCGGCGCGCTCTCGTACCTGAGCCAGCGCGGGATATCGGTGCCGACGGACATCTCGGTGATGGGCTACGACAACATCGACCTCTCGGCCGTCGCCGCCCCTCCGCTCACCACGGTGCTCATTCCATGGGTCGAGATCGCGACCAACGCCGTGCACCGACTGCTGAACCTGTGCTACGGGTCAACATTGCCCGTCGCGCGGGAGATTGCCACGAAGATCCTCTGGCGCGACTCGGTCAGGCGAATCGCCACGACGCACCCGCGCGCAGGCTGACTCGCCGCGCCGCCCGAGGGCGCGCAGCGATCATCCGCCCATCGCGCTCTGGGTCGGAACAAGCCCCTCGGTCTTCTTCAGCAGGTGGGCATTTTTCGTCCGCGCCATCACCCGCACCTGCTTCAGCGAGTCAATCATCATGTAGATCAGCGCCAGGTAGCCGCGCCGGAACAGCTCGACCACCACGGCATCGCCGAGTCGCGATAGCGATTCCTGATTGATGGTGTACAGACCGTCGCAGTGGCGCAGCGTGCCGTCCTCGAACTCCACCTCGATATCAATCGGCTCGATGAGATTCAGCTCGAGCAGCCGGGCAATGAAGATCTGGGTCTGCTCGATACCCGGCTGCAGGTCCTGAAAGGCCCAGATGATCCGCTGCAGATACCGGCTCGGCTGGCCCTGCTCGGTGAACAACGGCTGGCCGCTCTCGGCACCGACCCGTGGATCGTCCAGATCAATCGCCAGCTCCGGGCCGTGCACGTAGAACGGCCCACGCTGCAGGCTGAGCGGCCGGTAGAACTCCGGGTCCTGCCGCCAGTCCTGAAGAAACTGGTTCTCGCCCTCGATGAACCCGAGCATCGCCCCACAGAAGAACCGCCCGGTCTCCCGATGTTTGCCGAAGAGGATCGGATAATGCACCAGCAGGTGCGAGAACTCCCCGACAATCACCTGCACGAAGTGCTGGTTGTCGCCATGCGCGGCTGCGGGTCGTCCATCGACTTTCAGGTCGCGGTACTTCTCTTTGTTCAGCGGTACGATGTGGGTCATGGGCGGATTCCGGCTCGCTCAAACGGGCTGCAGCCCGTATTGGTGAATTCTGTTCAACAGCTCGCGGTTCGTCGGCAGTCGCGCACACAGCTCCGCGGTCACCCGGGCATTCTCCGCGACCAGCTTCGCGGCGTCCGCGGAGGATTCGGCCCGTTCCTCCGGTACCACCTCGGTGCGAAAGCCCATGCCGTAGAGCACGTACTGATAGCTCGCGGCCGGAAAGACCTCCTCCAGTCTATCAAGCTCATCGAAGAACCACGGGGACTGAAACTTCCACAACGTCAGCATATCCTGAAGCCGCTGCGGCACGGTCGCAGGATCGGCATTATCGCGCCAAAAGGCGCTATCGGTACGCTGCGTCAGCACGTAATGCAGCTTCAGAAAGTCGATGATCCGACCCCAGCGGTACAGCGTGACCTCGTTGAAGCGCCGCGCGACGATATCCATCACTTCCCGGCTGGCCGGCATCTGCTCAGCGAGGAGCTTCGCCGAAAGCTCAACCAGAACGATCGCCGAGGCCTCGAGCGGCTCCAGGAATCCCTGCGCCAGTCCGACCGCCAGACAATTATTTTTCCAAAAGATCTGCCGATGACCGGCACGGATTGGGATTTTGCGCACTGGCAAATTCCGATGCCGCGCTCCCAGGTAGCCGAGCAGCGCCTCCTGCGCCGCCTCCTCGCTCATGTGCCGGCTCGAATACACGTGGCCGATCCCGCGCCGCGTCGGTAAGCCGATGTCCCAGATCCATCCGGCCGCCTGCGCCGTCGCTATCGTCTCCGATGCCATCGGCTGATCGGGCGTGTCGTAGGGCACCTGAACCGCCAGAGCGGTATCGCAGAACAACACGTCCGTGCACGGCTTGAAATCGACCTTGAGCGTCTGGCCGATCAACAGCGCGTGAAAGCCGCTGCAGTCCACGAACAGATCGCCTTCAATGCGCCCTGCCTGCGCCGTCTGTAAACCGGTGATGTCGCCCGATTCGCTCTGTCCGACGGAAGTGACATCGGCCAGAACGTGTCGGACCCGCAGCTTCTCGGTGCAGTGTCTGGCCAGAAACGGCCCAAACTTGCCGGCATCCAGATGATATGAATAGTTCGCCGCCGAGCGATACTCGCCCTGCGCGATCGTCTTTGGCGCCAGACCCTGATCGCACAACCGTCCCTGCGGCGTCACGAAATCGCAGAAGCTCTCCCCCCGCGCATCGCTCAGCCAGTGCGGCACGAGGTTCACGCGCGAGAAGCCGTGCGGGATCATGAGCGGGTGATAGTAGGCATCCCCCGGCGCTCCGCTCGTCCAGCCGACGAACTTCCCGCCCTGTTTGAAGGCCGCA
This sequence comes from Pseudomonadota bacterium, assembly GCA_021838635.1. Classification (GTDB taxonomy): domain Bacteria; phylum Pseudomonadota; class Gammaproteobacteria; order Steroidobacterales; family Steroidobacteraceae; genus 13-2-20CM-66-19. The sequence goes on along the minus strand of JAKCDC010000022.1, from coordinate 22,837 downwards.
TCGCACTCACGAAACAGCGCAGTCTCAGACACCCCGATGCGCTCCAAGCTCGAGCGTATCGTCGGCCACGTCCCCTCGCCCACGCCAATGGCGCGGACATCGGGCGACTCAACCAGCGTCACCGAGAAGCCGCCCGCCTTCATCCGAGCTTGATGGCGGGCGGCGATGATGCCTGCGGTGAGCCATCCGGCGGTTCCTCCGCCGACAATGACGACCGACCTGACCGGCTTCATGACCTCAGAACTGGGCGCGGACTCCAAACGACAGCGAAGTCCCGTAATCGATCAGGTTCAACGTCTGGTTCGAGAACCGCCCATACGTATGATAGATCGAGTTCAGCAGGTTGCTCGCGGTGAAGTACACGTTCAGGTGCTTGTCGATCTTGTAGTTGGTAGACAAGTCCAGCTGCGTGAACGGCGCCTCGTACACCGGCTCGGCACCGAATGCGCTGCTGTCATTCTGCTGACCGAGTCCCAGCAGCAGCTTGCCTTGCCAGTTCACCGTCATGCGCGCCTGCCACTTGCCCCTCTGATAGAAGAGCGTTCCGTTGGCGGAGTCGCCGACGCCGGTCAACGCGAACTGATTCGACGTCAGGTTGTAGTTGTTGAAGTTCGCATTGCTGTGCATCCACGTTCCGTTGATCAGAACCCCGAATCCATACGGGAGCAGCTGCTGCCAGGTCGCCGATACGCCCGTCACGTCAGCCGACAGCTTGTTTGTGAAGGTGGTCTCCGCAAACACCATCGGCTTGCCGCAATTGGCGTCGGTGAACAGAATGTGGCCGTTCTGGTTGTACGAGCACGGCGCCGGGTCATTGATAGGAACCGTCACGTTCTGCACGCTCGAGGTCGGGAAATTCGACACCTGCTTGTAGAACGGATGCAGCTCGGCGTAATCCCCGTGCGCGTAGTACCAGGTGAGACGGAAATCGAAGTTGTTTGACAAATACGGCTTTAGTGCCGGGTTATTTCCGGTTGCTGTCAGCGCATTAACCAGGCCACCGTAGTTTGTGTTTGGAATGATCTGCCCATTCGGCGGCGCAGATTCGGTGCGCGAAAAATCGACAGCTGCCTCCAGATCATGCGCCGGCCACAACGCCAGGTCGAGCGATGGCAGGAAGTAGCCATAGGAAAGCGAGGTCTGCGTCCACGTCGGTGAACCGTAGGCAAAGACATACTGCGTCGGATCCGCTGCGCCCTGCCAGGTGACCGATTGCAGCGGTGCAGACAGCCCGGCGATCAGCTCGTCGGTACGTTGGTAGCGCAGCCCCAATCGGGTCATCAGGCGCATCCCGTGAACCCTGAAGTTGTGACTGACTTGCACGAACGGCGAGTAGTTCATACGAGCAACGTGCTGCACCGAACCGGTCACCAGCGCCTGAGTCGGCACGCCACCGGTATAGCGCGGATAGCCTGCCGTCGGATTCCACTGCGAATCGATCGGCTGGGTCTCCAGGTAGCTCAGCAGCGTCCATGGGTTGTAGCCGAGCAATTGCGGCGGAAGGTTGCCGTTGCCGCTGTAGCCCGGCATCCAGGTCCCCGTGCTCATCGGAGCGAACCCCAGTGAAGACGGCAGGCTCAACCCCTGTGTATCCCCGGAAGCCGGCCCGTAACCAGACCACAGCTCCCAGTAGTTGTTCGCAAAAGTGTCGTACTCCTTGGTGTTCCAGTCGTCATCTAGGAACTGGGCACCGAAGGTGAGCTTCGTGCTGTTCCCCGGGGTCCAGGTGGCCCGAACGGTAGCCTCATTGATCTGATCACCGCTCTGCAAGGTTGCCAGCGGCAGAATATGCGAGCCTATGATGTATGGATTAAGACCCAGATAGTTCGGCGAGGCGACCACACCGGACCCTGCCGCAGTCGCATTTGGTCCGTATGCGCTCCAGTACGGCACCGCATTGCTTCCACCGACCACCATGCCGCCGGTGTAGTTGTTAACGGCGTCTCCGTAACCCACGTCACCTTGTATGCTGCTGGTGTTGCCGTTCGGATTGAACCTGGAGACGGACTGGTCGGCATCTACCTCGACCGTCCAGTTATCGTTCACGTTCCACAAGACGTTCGCACCGTAAGTGTTCGTGACGATGTAATCGGTCTGCTGGATCGCTTGCAGGTCGGTCGGACCGGTGTAATTGAAATTTGTGATCGTGCCGTTGTTGTCGATCGTGGAGTTTGGGAACGCTCCGAACCACGTCGTACGTGCCCAACTTTCATCACGCTGGTTCCAGGAGGAGTAGTTGTCATCGAGAGTCACAAGTACCGAGTTCGTCGGGTGCCACTGCAACACCACGCGCCCATCCTTGCTTCGCGTATCGACGCGCTCGAGGTACATGCTCAGCTGCTGCGGATACCAGACCGGGACCTGCACATTGCCCGTAGCACCCGATCCAACGCTGGCGCAACCGGTGCTGCCGAAGGCCGTCGTGGAATTGGCGTTGAGATTCGAGCAGGCAAAGCCGCCGGCCGCGACGCCCTCCCAACCGGCGACATCGGTGTGATGAGTCGTAGTACGGTAGTCGGAATAATCGCCATCGATCAGGATGCCGAACTTATTGTGATCGAAGGTATCGCTGAACAGACCGCCGACCACGGGCCGGATACCACCGTTCATCGTGTAGTCGGTACCACCGACGTTCATCCCCGCATGTAAGCCAGGATTCTCGAACGGGGTGAGCATCTTGACGTTGATGACCGAACCGATATTACCCGAGGAAAGGGCCATGTCCGGCGTCTTCAACACGTCGATCTGTCCGACGTACATCGCGCCCAGAGATGCGAAATCGAAGTTCTGCCCGTTACCGGAGGCGATTTGCCGACCGTTCACGAGCACAGTGTTGAATGATCCACCGAAGCCATTGACGTTGACGCCTTGTGCCAGGCCGGTCGCCGTCCCAGCGACTGAACTGAAGCTCGTCGAGCCGCGGTTGATCGTGACGCCGGGCAGGTGCGCGAGTGCACCGCCCACGGAGGAGTCCGGGAACTGACCGATGCTCTCGGCGGAAATCGCGTCGACCACGCCAATCGAATCCCGTTTGATTGCGAGTGAGCGCATCAGGGACCCGCGGATGCCCGTAACGACGATCGGCGCAAGCGTCGTGGCCGAGGACTGCCCCATCATCACGCCGGTGTCCGCCGCCGCGGTGCTCGCGCTCGTTGCGGTGCTCGCGGCCGCCGCGGTGCTCGAGCCCGTTGCGGTATTCAGCGCGTACAAGCCCGCACCGTTCGGTGCAAACGACCCTGTGGAGGCGAGCGGCGTCGCCTTGAAGCCTCGCCGCCGGCTCCTCGCCGCCTGCGCGGGCACCGCGGGCTGCTCCGGGCGCTTGCGGGCCGGGACGTTCTGGGCATGAGCGACGCCGCCGATGCCCAACGAGAGCGAGCCGAGTGCCAGCCCGGATAGACCTAGGTTCCCATACGCCGCACGGCCCAGGCCGGCGAGTCGGGCACCCTTTTTTATGGCGTTCTTTGATCCGTTACGCGACGTCTTGCGACTCATGTACAAACCCCCCTCATGACACTGTGACGACTGGCGAGATGTTGCGTTCGTGCAACGCGCATCCATGGAACGCAACTGTGGAAACGCTTCCACTTAAATTACGTTCCGCGTTGCACGCTGTCAAGCATTCCCCGAAAACACTTCCCTGCATGCTGGTGCGACGCGTCTGTCGCTCTCTAAGGCATCTCGCCTCGGAGTGATCGGCGCTGCCGTACCGCATGTGGCGTCACCGCACTGCCCCCCCTCCTGGCATCACGCAGGGGCCATCCTGTGCGCACGACATTGGACTCAGCGTATGCGTCGCATCCGCAGGCCCCGGGGTCTGTTCGCCGCCCGCCCAGGTGGCGATTACGGCACGCGAACCGTGTTTGCGCCAGCATTTCTCGTATGGATGGGGGACCCTCGCGCGACCGTGGCACAAGCGGCCACGGGGACAACACGCCTCGCCAAGCGTACTCCGCGGCTGAGGCTCGAGGTGACCATCGATGTTATGTTCCCCGCCGGCCGCGTACCAGCCGCACACGACCGGATCACGGCAACGCAGGGGGAATCATGCGTGGAGGCGCATTCCGACCCGCCACTCCTGGGCGCTCCGCAGGCCGCGGGACGGGGGCTGCGAACCCGGTGCGGCGCACTCGGTCCCGGCGGAACTCACTCGAAACAGGGTCGCGGGGTGTGGGAGAGGACGGGATGGCGCAGCGTGGCACCCAGGCCAAAAAGCGCCTCTAGCGCACGCTATAGCCACGTGCCTGCAGACAGGCGCCCAATGCGCGCCGGTAGTCCATGGCCCTGCGCGCCATCGCACGGTCCTGTCCCCGGGCCGCGGCGCTCATCGCCTGGTCATTGGCCTGGGCATTGGCCGCATCGCCGGCACTGCCGATCATGGCGCCGGTGAGTGCACCGAACACCACGCCCGAGCCGCGGTCCCAGCGGTTAGACAGCGCTGCACCGATAACGGCACCGGCGATGGCCCCAAGGGCCGTATCAGTGCCGGGGGGCGGCCCCTGCACGACCACCCGATCATAGACCGGCACGTTCGGCGCGCTGGGGTCGAAGCCGCTCTGGTGCACCGCCCAGACGCTGCATTCATAGCGGTCGCGGCTTTGACGGGCGCGCGACTGATTGTGCATGGGATAGGCGTACACGGTCGTATTCGGCCGCGGCACGTTGTACGCCACCGGTTGGTCGTATTGCGTCGTGGCGCATGCCGTGAGTGCGGCCAATACAGCGCCGGCCGCGACCAGCCGCAGGCCACGGCAAAGTCTCAATGAAGCGCTCGTGTGCTCGCGCATAGGTTTCCCGTCCCGTTGCAGGACGCCCCGGGGCGAACATCGCCCCTGCTCATGTCAATGGACGCCATTCGACACCGCGAAGTTCCAGCCGTCGGGTCCCTGCAAAGCTAAAGATATCATAAGGTTCTAACTCACCGACTCAACCGAGAAGGTCCGCCACGCGGCGCAGATCCTCGACCGTATTGACGTCGGGACCGGGGCGCTCGAGCGCATCGGCGACCTGGATGGTCAGCCCGTGCTCCAGCGCTCGCAACTGCTCAAGCCTCTCGCTCGCCTCGAGCGGCGAGCCCGGCAGCGCGCAGAGCATCCGTAGCGCCGACACCCGATACGCATACAGTCCCACGTGACGACGGGCCCCATCGAAGCGGCGCTGACTGGCGAGGCCCGCCGGCGCCCCGTCCCGAACCCAGGGTATCGGCGCACGCGAGAAATACAATGCGCGGCCCCGGGCGTCGGTGACCACCTTGACCGCGTTCGGATCGAAGAACTCCTCAAGAGTCTCGATGGGCGTGGCCAGTGTCGCGATCGCCGCACGCGGCGTCTCGGCGAGCAGCGCCGCCACCTGGGCGATAATCGCCGGCGGAATCAGCGGCTCATCGCCCTGCACGTTCACCACGATGTCCTCATCCGCCCAGCCCTCGAGGCGGGCCAGCTCGGCAATGCGGTCCGTCCCTGAGGCGTGCTGCACCGAGGTCAGCCGCGCGTTCGCCCCGAAGGCACGAGCGGCCGCCGCGATCGATTCATCATCGGTCGCAATCAGCACCTCGCGTGCCCCCGCGGCACAGGCCTTCTCGTACACCCACTGCAGCATCGGCTTGCCGGCGAGCGTCGCCAACGCCTTGCCAGGCAGCCGGCTCGAGGCGGCACGCGCAGGGATGGCGATGCGGAACACGCAGCGCGGCCGCTCAGCGCTCGAGCAGCGGATCGTCGGCACTCAGCTGGCGCGCCTCTTCCTCGAGCATCACCGGTACGCCGTCGCGGACCGGATAGGCGAGCCGGTCCATGCGGCAGACGAGCACCGACGCCTCGCGCCGGTAGAGGAGCGTGCCCTTGCAGATCGGGCAGGCCAGAATTTCGAGCAGGCGGGCATCCATCAATTAACCTCCGGGGGCCCCGGCGAATGATGCGGCCGTACGCAGCAGCAGCTCGAGCAGGCAGGCGGCGTCGGCCTCGCTGAAGAGCGCCTCGACTGGCACGAACCACAGCCGCGGATTGGCCAGGTGCGCGCATTTTACGGCATCCTTTTCCGTCATGAGTACCGGGTATGGGTCGGCGAACTGCAGCTCGGCCGGCGTGAGCGGATGGTGGTCCGCAAACGGATGCGCCAGCACCTGCAGTCCGCGAGCGCCGAGCTCGCGGAAGAACCGCTGCGGATGGCCGATGCCGGCGACCGCATGCACGGGCGAGCCACAAAACGTCTCCAGTGCGCGCTGCTCGCCCGAGGCGAGCGACACGGCCTGGCCGGGCACCAGATCCATGCGCAGTACACGCGGGGGAAAATACGCGGCCGCAGCGCGCAGCGAGGGATGCTCGGACGCGCCGTTGATCACCAGCGCATCGGCGCCCGAGAGGCCCTGCAGCGGCTCGCGCATCGGGCCGGCCGGCAGCAACCGCCCCGTCCCGAACCCCCGGGCGCCGTCCGCGACCACGATCGTGCACTGGCGGGTGAGTCGCAGATGCTGCAGTCCATCGTCGGAAATCACGACACGTGCGCCGCGGGCGATCACCGCGCGGGCCGCTTCCGTCCGCTCCCGCCCGACGGCGGTCACGCAGCCGCTGCGGCGCGCCAAGATGAGCGGCTCATCGCCCACTTCGCGCCAATCCGCATCCGCATCGAGCACGCGCACGCCCCCCGCGCTACCGCCGTATCCGCGCGAGATCACCCCGGCCGGCAACGCGTGTCGGCTCGATTGCTGGGCGAGCCAGACGGTGAGCGGCGTCTTGCCGGTGCCCCCGACCGTGAGGTTACCGACGATGATCACCGGCGCGCGGAGCGGACCGGCCGTGGCCGCCCGCCTGCGCCGCACGGCCACGGCCGCCCCATACAGTCGGGCCAGCGGCTCGAGCGCCGCGCACGCCCCGGGTGGACCGTACCAGCGCCGATTAAGCCACGCCTGCATGGCGCGTCAGTCGCTGAACTGCAGCCGGTACAGCTGCGCGTACAATCCGTCGCGGGCGAGCAGCTCGGCATGCGTGCCGCTTTCGACTACGCGGCCGGCATCGAGCACGAGAATGCGGTCGGCCTGCTCCACCGTCGAGAGCCGGTGGGCGATGATGAACGTGGTGCGGTCGCGCACCAGCTGCGTCAGCGCAGATTGGATGTGCCGCTCCGCCTCGGTGTCGAGCGCGGAGGTCGCCTCATCGAGAATCAGCACCGGGGCATCCTTCAGCAATGCGCGCGCAATCGCGATGCGCTGGCGCTGTCCGCCGGAGAGCAGCACACCGCGATCCCCGACCATGGTGTCAAGCCCCTGCGGCAGTGCGGTGGCGAACTCCAGCACATGGGCCGCTTCGGCCGCGCGCTCCAGGGCCTGCTCGGATACCTTGCGCCCGAACGCTATGTTGTTGCGGATGGTGTCATCGAACAGGGTCACTTCCTGACTGACCACCGCGATCTGCTCGCGCAAGGCCTTCAGGTCATATTCGCGCACATCGCGTCCGTCGATGAGAATGGCGCCAGCACTCAACTCGTAGAAGCGCGGCAGCAGGTTGACCAGTGTCGATTTGCCGCTGCCCGAGCGCCCCACGATCGCCAACTGCGAGCCAGCAGGCACCGCGAAGGACACCCCGCGCAGCGCCGCCTCCTTGTCCCTCCCGTAGGCGAACGAGACATCCCGGTACTCGACCGCCCCGCGCACCCGTCCGGGGCGCAAATCGCCAGTCTCGGGCTCGGCGGGCTGATCGAGAATCTCGAACAGACTCTGCGCGGCCGCCACACCCTGCTGAATCGGGCCGGATTGACCCACCACCTCGCGCACCGGCTGGGCGAGCATCGACAGCGCGGTGAAGAAGGCGACCAGATCCCCGGGGCTCATCTGCCCGAGTACCGTGTCGCGGATCGCCAGCGCCAGCACGAACGCCCCGCCCACCGCGCTCACCAGCTGCACCGTGGGGTTGGCAAGTCCGCTGGTGAGGATGGACTTCATGTTGGAGACGCGGTTGTGCTCGTTGACCCGCTCGAACTGCGCCGAGAGATGCGCTTGGGCGCCGTAGACCTTCACCAGACGCGGAGACTCGAAGCTCTCCTTGGCGAGGCGCGTCACATCCTCCATGGAATGCTGGATGCGCCGGCCGTAGCGGCGGAAATGCCGGTTGATCACCGAGACCAGCCAGGCCACGAGCGGCCCCATGATGAGCGAGAGCAGCGTCAGACGCAGATTGATCCAGACCATCCACGCGAGCAGAAAAATGATGATCAGCACGGCGCGCACGAGGATGACGATGGAGTTGGTCGAGGCCTGTCCGACCTGCTCGCAGTTGTATGTCAGGCGCGAGAGCATCGCCCCGACGGCCTGCCGATCGTAGAAAGCGACCGGCAGGTCGAGCACCCGCTCAAAAACCTGCCCACGCAAGTGCTTGACGACTCGCCGCCCGACATACCCCATGAAATACGTCTGCACGAGATTGCCGACGCCGCGTACGGCGAAGAGCACGACGAGCGCCACCGGCAACCACACGATCATGCGCTTGTCGGGGTTGCGCAGCAGGTTGCCCAGACGCTTAGAGAGCTCCACCAGACCGCTCGAGCTCGCCGCGTAAATTGCCCCACCCAGGATGCCGAGGATGAAGGCGCCGAGATTCGGGCGCAGGTAGCCGAGCAAGCGACGGTAGACGCGTGCCGCGTCGCGCTCCTCGCCCTCCTCTGCGCCGCTCACGGCCCGCTCCCAAGACGCGCCTTGATCGTCGCGATGTCGAGCTTGACGAAGCCGAGCGCCCCGAGCACGTCCATGGCGGTGACCACCGACTGCTGCGTGGCGCGTGCATCGGCGCGGATCAACACCGTCTGCCCGCGCGCCGCGGTCGGCTGGGCCGCAAGCGCTGCGCGCAGCGTGTCCGGACTGTTGTTGAGCAGCTCTCGGCCGTTGACCAGATAATCCCCGTTTTCGGTCACCGTCACGATGAGCGTCTGCGGGCGGCCGCTCGCGGCCGGCACGGCCGCGGCGCGCGGCAGCACCACGTGCAGCCGCCCTTGCTGGGTGAAGTGACTGGAGAGCATGAAGAACACCACCAAGAGCAGCACCACGTCGATCAGCGACACGACGTTGATCTCCGGCTCCTCGTGGCGCCGCGGCTTGAGATTCATGGGCGGATCAGACGCCGCCCGAGGCGGCATCACCAGCCGCTTCGAGCGCATCGGCCATGCGCAGCGCGTGTTTCTCCATCTCCACCACGATGCCCTCGACCTTACCGCGCAGGTAGCGGTAGGAAATGAGCGAAGGGATGGCCACGCACAACCCTGCGGCCGTACACACCAGGGCCTCGGCGATGCCGCCGGAGAGCGCGCGCGGATCGCCCATGCTGCTGCGCTGGATGGCATCGAAGGCGCGGATGATGCCGGTCACGGTGCCGAGCAGACCGAGCAGCGGGGAAATGCCGGCAATGGTGCCGAGTGTGTTGAGAAAACGCTCAAGCTCGTGCACGACATGCCGGCCGGCGTCCTCCAGCCGCTCCATCAGCATCTCGTGCGACCGATGGCGGTTGGCGAGGCCTACGGCCAGCAGGCGTCCAAGCGGCGAGTGCTGCTCCAGCGCGGCGATCACCTTGTCAGTGACCTGTCCGGTCTCGATCAGCTGCCAGACCTTCTGCGGCAGCTCACGCGGCAATACGCGTCGCTCCTGCAGCGTCCAGAGCCGCTCGAGCACGATCGCCACAGCGACGATCGAGCAGAAGATGATCGGCCACATCAGCGGACCACCCGCCTGCACGATTTCCCACATCAAACGACCCCAATGAATCGGTGAATGAGCATCATACCGGAGTGTGCCCGGCGCCGGAACGCGCCTCACGGCCGACCGCCGCTGCGCCGTGGTACAGTGCTCTACTCATGCCGCGACGATTTTTGAAGAAGATCCTGCCCAAGCCCCACACCATCGAGGGGCACAAGCTGCTGCGCGTGTTCGGCGACCGGCTGATGGACCCGCGGCTCTGGGCGGTGCACCGCCGTTCGGTCACCGGGGCTTTCGGCGTCGGACTGGCGATCAGCTTCGTACCGCTGCCAGTGCACTCGCTGCTCGCAGGCCTCATCGCCCTCACCTGGCGGCTGAACGTCCCGGCGGTCTACGGCACGATTTTCCTGGTGAACAATCCACTCACCATGGTGCCGATCTACTACCTGGCCTACCGAGTCGGTGCGCTGCTGCTTGACACGCCCCCGGGTCACTTCGCCTTCCAGCTGAGCTGGCAGTGGTTGCAATACGGACTCGGCCCGCTGTGGCGGCCGTTCCTGCTCGGTTGCCTGGTGTGCTCGGTGGTGGCGGGACTCGCCGGCTGGTGCGTCGTGGAGTTCCTCTGGCGCTGGGAGGTCATGCGCCGCTACCGGGCGCGGCACTGGGCAACCTCGCCGTAATCTGCTCCCGGACGAGCAGCTGCCCGCCCAGGAGCTCGTAGACACCGTCCATGCGCGCCGCGAGGCGCGGATCGTGGGTCACCACGACCAGACTCGTGCCCCGTTCGCGGTTCAGTTCGAGCATCAGCTCGAAGACCGCGTGCGCGTTGGCGCCATCGAGGTTGCCGGTCGGCTCATCGGCGAGCACGATCTTCGGCTGCGTCACCAGGGCGCGCGCCACGGCGGCCCGCTGGCGCTCGCCGCCGGAGAGCTGATGCGGCCGGTGCGTCAGACGGCCGCCGAGTCCGACCCGCTCAAGCAACTCACGCGCCAGGCGGCGCGCCTCGGCCACTTTCTCGCGCCGCACCAGCAGCGGCATCGCCACGTTCTCCAGCGCGGAGAACTCCGGCAGCAGGTGATGAAACTGGTACACGAAACCCAGTGTCCGGTTGCGCAGCATGGCGCGTTCGCGCTCGCTGAGCGCGTGCAGGTCCCGCCCGTCGATCAGCACCTGTCCGTGACTCGGGCGATCCAGCCCACCGAGAATCTGCAGCAGCGTGGTCTTGCCCGAACCGGACGCACCGATGATGGCCAGCCGCTGCCCGGCGCGCACCTCGATCGCCACGCCCGTAAGCACCTCGAGGGTCGTCGAACCCTCCACGAAGCTGCGCCGCACGTTACGGGCCTCGAGCACCGGCTCACTCATGGCGCAACGCCTCAGCCGGCGCGGTGCGCGCGGCGCGCCACGCCGGATAGATGGTCGCGAGGGCACACAGCAGAAACGCCACGGCGCACACGCGCATCACGTCGAGTCCCTCGACGTACGCGGGAAGCTCGCTCATGTAATACACCTTAGGATTGAGAAACTGAGTGTGCAGCAGCCGCTCGAGTACCCCGACCAGGCTCTGCAGATGATGGGCGATGAGGACCCCGAGTCCGGCGCCGAGCAGCGTGCCGGCCGCACCGATCAGCAGGCCCTGGATGGCAAAGATCGCCAAGATGTTGCGCGGCTCGGCGCCGAGCGTGCGCAGAATCGCGATATCCGACTGCTTCTCCTTCACGATCATCACCAGAGTCGCAACGATGTTAAAGGCGGCAACGCCCACGATCATCGAGAGGATGATGAACATCATCGATTTGGTGATCTGGATGGAGCGGAAGAAATTCGCCAAATGATCGGTCCAGTCGCTGACGTAGTAACCGTCGCCACCGAGGGAGTACGCGATGCGGCGCACGATGGTCGGCGCCTGCCAGGGATCGGAGAGCTTCATGCGCAGACCCGTCACCCGGTCTGGCCCCACGTCGAACAGACGTGCCGCGTCGGTGAGATTCACCAGCGCGAGCTCCCGGTCGTACTGATACATCCCGGAGTGGAACAGCCCGGCGACCTGAAAGCGCCGCATGCGCGGCATCAGTCCGGCGGGCGTCGCGATGCCCTCCGGGGCAATCAGCACCACCGACTCACCAACCCGCACATGCAGCGCGCGGGCCAGATCGACCCCGAGGATCACCCGATAGGCACCCGGGCGCAGGTCCGCCAGATCCCCGTGCTCCAAGTGCTGCGCCAGTGCGGTCACGTGCGTCTCCTGCGCCGGCTCGATGCCCCGCACCGCCGCCCCGGCGATGTACTGCCCATGCGTCAGCAGCGCCTGCTGCTGCACGTAGGGCGAGACGGCCTGCACGTGCGGCTCGGTGCGCACCCGCCGCTCAACGCTGCGCCAGTCCCCGATCGAGCCGCGCAGCCCCATGAGCGTCGCATCCGCGGTCACATCGAGGATGCGGCTGCGCAGCTCGCGCTGAAAGCCGTTCATCACCGAGAGCACCACGATGAGGGTGGCGACGCCGAGCGCCAGCCCACAGACCGACATCACCGCCACGAACGACACGAAGCCCCGCCGGTGGGTCGAGCGCAGGTGACGAGTCCCGATCAACCATTCATAACGGTCGAACATCAGCGTCTCATTCGTAGCGCAGCGCTTCGGCGGGTGCAACCCGCGCGGCGCGCACGGCCGGATAGACCGTTGCGGCCGCCGTCAGCGCGAGTGCGGCGAGGCCGATCACGGTCACATTGCTCCAGCTCACCACCGAGGGAATGGTGGTGATGTAGTAGACGCTGGAGTTGAAGATCTGAAAGCCGAAGGTGCGCTCAAGGAAGCTCGCCACCGCGTTGACGTGAAATGCCAGGGTGAGTCCGAGTCCAACGCCAAGTCCGACGCCGAGCCAACCGATGGTCAGTCCCTGGATGAGAAAAATGGCCAGTACCCGTGCCGGGGAGGCCCCGAGGGTGCGCAGAATCGCGATATCGGTACGCTTGTCGGTCACCACCATCACCAGCATGGCGACGATGTTGAAGGCCGCCACCGCCACGATCAGCAGCAATATGAGCGACATCATCGTCTTCTCAATGCGGATGGCGCGAAAGTACGCCGCGTTGTCCTCGGTCCAGTCGATCACCGCGAACCCCTTCGGCAAACGCGCCCGCAACCGGGCGGTGATCGCCGGGGCGTCGAGCGGATTGCGGTAGCGCACTCTCAGTCCCTGGTCGAGGCCGCCGCCGGGCAGCAACCCGCGCACATCATCGATGTTGCCGTACACCAGGGTCGCGTCGCTGTCGGCGAGGCCCACGGAGAACACACCGGCGACGGTAAAGCGATGCAACGTCGGGGTCGGCAGTCCGCCGGCGCTTACCCCCGGGATCAGCAGCGTGATGCGGTCCCCGGGCCCGAGTCCCAACTCCTCGGCGATCACCTCCCCGAGAATCACCCGATCGGCGCCCGGCTTGAGCGTTGCGAGCGACCCGGCCGTGCTGATCCGCGCCAGGCGGGTCACGTGCGGCTCGGCCGCCGGATCGACGCCTCGCAGCAGGACCGGCAGCATCTGCGGCGTGCGCACCGCGAGCGCCTGCGATTGCACAAAGGGTGCCACCCCGGTCACCCCGGGCACCGTGCGCAGCTCTCGCGCGAGGCGCTCCCAGAGCGCCGGCGGCGGCGGCGCGGCGCTGTGCACCGATGGACTCACCACCACGCGTGCATCGGCGTCGAGGGCAAGCAGGCGGGTGCGCAGGTCGCCCTCGAAGCCATTCATCACCGAGAGCACCACGATCAGCGCCGCGACGCCCACGCACACACCCGCCAGCGAGGTCCAGGTGATGAAGGAGACGAAGAACTTATGCGAGCGGGCGCGCACGTAGCGCAGGCCGACGAACAGAGACAGCGGATGGAACATCTGTGAATTTAACCATGAAGCGCCGGGCGGCGTGAGCGCTCGCAGCGCCCGCCGTCGCGTGTTGCGGCCCCGGCGCGCGGGCGGACGGCCCCGCGGCGCGCACCGCCTCGGGGGTGCGCCAGGGCTGCTGATTGGATCACACTTTTACGCCCCGGAGCGCTTGGCGCCCTTGGCGCGCACGGCCCGGGGTGTATAGTCCGGCGCCGGAGGACTTGCGATGCGTGCTCGAGTTCTATTGGCACTGCTGGCGGCCTGCGCGATCAGCGCCACTGCCGCGGCCGAAACCGTGGTCATCGACGGGCAGCTACACGTTGCGCCCACCACCGTCCCCCACCCCCACCGCAGCCAGACCATGCGGCAGGTCGAGCAGCGCTTCGGGACCCCCGAGCGGCGCTATCCGACCGTCGGTCAGCCGCCGATCACCCGCTGGGACTACCGCAACTTCAGCGTCTTCTTCGAGTACAACCGCGTGGTGCACGCCGTCGTACACGCTCCCACGGCCGAATAGCCGCCCGCCCCCCTCAAGACGCGCCCGCTTGGGCCGTTAACCATAAAGCGTACGAGACCCCGTCCGTCGGCCCCATGGGGTCGGTCTGGCCTGTATGCATCAGGCGACATTGGATTATGGTAGGCTCATCTTTCACAGAAGAATGATCAGGTAACTCCCCCGTGGCCCTGGACAATTCGATCAGCATCGAGGAACTGATTCGTGCCGGCGCAATGCGCCGGGAGCTTGCCCAGGCGCACCTGCAGGCCGAAGTCCGTCGCCGTGAGGAGGTGCTGCGCCGTGCCGTGCGCCGCTACGTCTCCCCGCAGCTCGCCGAGAAGATCCTGGAGGATGTGCAGCTGCGCGAGACTCTCCTGTCGGCCGATGACCTGCGCACCCACGCGGTGGTGCTGTTCGCGGATCTGCGCGGCTTTACCGGGCTGTCCGAGCGGCTGGAGCCGCGCCAGGTGGTGCCGCTGCTCAACGAATATTTCTCCCTGCTCACCGAGATCACCCTGCGCCACGACGGCACGGTGTTCCACATGGCCGGGGACTGCCTGATGCTCGGCTTCGGCGTGCCGCTCGAGCAGCCCGACAGCCCGGGGCGCGCCGTGCGCGCCGCCCAGGAGATGCTCGGCAGCTTCGGGCCGCTCGCCACGTCCTGGATGAGCCGCTACGGGGTCGAGGCCGGACTCGGTATCGGCATCAATGAAGGCGACGTGGTCGCCGGGAACATCGGCTCGAGTTCCTACATGAGCTACACGCTGATTGGCGACACGGTGAACGTCGCGGCCCGGCTCTGCCAGCGTGCCCGCGCCGGGGAGATGCTCTTCTCCGAAGCGATCAAGCACTCCCTGGATGCGCTCGGAGTGGACGTCGGCGCCACCCCGCTGCCGCCGATGCAACTGCGTGGACGCAGTCGCAGCATCGACATCTTCTGCGTCCCCGCCGCCGCCCCGCGGCCCCTGGTTGCGGAAATCCCGGTCGCGGTGTGAGGCGGCGCAAGCGGCGGGCGATGCGTGCCCGGTGCGTACGCCGCCGATGCCCATGAGGCGCCCACTGGGCCGACAGGAAGCCGATGAGAGTCCTTGATCCGCCCGTTCCGGGTCCGGCCAAGCGCCATGTGTATTGGCAGAACCTGCGCGGCAGCGCAGCGGCGCTCGCGCTCGCCGAAGCGGCGCGCTCCGATCAGAAGCTCTACGTTGTGGTCACCGACGCGGCGCGCGAACTGGCGCGCCTCAGCGCGGAACTGGCGTTCTTCGCCGGTGCCGATCTGCCGCTGCTCACCTTCCCCGACTGGGAGGTGCTGCCGTACGACCTGTTCTCCCCGCACCCGGACATCATCTCCGCGCGCCTGCGTACCCTGTTTGAACTTCCTCGCCTGACGCATGGCTGTCTGATCGTCACCGCCGACACGCTGATGCAGCGGCTGGCGCCGCGCCAGTACGTCCAGGCACGCTCCTTCCAGCTCGCCCGCGGCGAGCAGCTCGACATTGAACCGTTCCGGGTCCGGCTGATCGATGCCGGTTACGCCAGCGTCAGCCAGGTGCGCAGCCCCGGAGAGTTCGCCGTACGCGGCTCGCTGTTCGATGTCTTCCCGATGGGTGCGTCCGAGCCGCTGCGCATCGACTTGTTCGACGATGAGATCGAGGCCATCCGCCGCTTCGATCCGGACTCGCAGCGCTCGCTCGAGCCGATCGAGCAGGTGCGGCTGCTGCCGGCGCGCGAACTGCCGCTTGATGCCGAAGCGGTCAAGGAGTTTCGCCGGCGCTTCCGGACCCGCTTCGAGGGCGACCCAACCCGCTCCAGCATCTATCGCAGCGTCAGCGAGGGGCTGGCGCCGGCCGGGGTGGAGTTCTACCTGCCGCTGTTCTTCGAGACCACCGCGACGCTGTTCGACCATCTGCCGGCTAACGCCGTGATCGTGCACGATGCCGCCCTGCCGGAGGCGCTCGGGCGAGCATGGCGGGACATCGAGTCACGCTACGAGGATCGTCGGCACGACATCGAGCGTCCCGTGCTTGCCCCGGCGGAGCTGTTCCTCGAACCCGACGCGCTCAGCGCGGCCCTTGAGCGCTTCGCCTCGGTGAGCCTCGGCGCCGGAGCCGAGGCGAGCGCGCCAGCCGCGCAGCGCGACTTCGCGACGCTCGAGCCGCCGCAACTGCGCATCGATACGCGCACCGAACGGCCGCTCTCGCACCTGGAGGCCTTTCTCGAGTCCTTCCCGGGCCGCGCGCTGATCGCGGCGGACTCCCCGGGACGGCGCGAGGTGCTCCACGAGCTGCTGCGCGCGCAGCGCCGCCCGGTCACGCTCGTCGGCGGCTGGGACGAGTTCCTCGCCGGGCACGCCCCGCTCAGCCTCACCGTGGCGGCGGATCTGGCCGGACTGCACCTGCCCGCCCCGCCGCTCACGATCATCGCCGAATCGCAGCTGTTCGGCGCCCGCGCGCCGCAGGAGCGCCGGCGCACCCGTGCCGCCTCCGACCCGCAGAGCATCCTCAGGGACCTGCAGGACCTTACCCCGGGCGCCCCGGTGGTGCACGAACAGTATGGCGTCGGCCGCTACGTCGGGCTGCAGCCGATGGAGGTCGCCGGCGAGGCCGGAGAGTTCCTGGTGCTCGAGTACCTCGGCGGCGATCGGATCTACGTCCCGGTGCAGTCGCTGCATCTGGTGAACCGCTACACCGGTGCGGCAAGCGAGAGCGCGCCGCTGCACAAGCTCGGCACCGATCAGTGGAGCAAGGCGCGCCGGCGCGCCGCGGAGCAGATCCGCGACGTGGCGGCCGAACTGCTCGACCTGTACGCGCGGCGCAAGGCCCAGCGCGGCCTGAAACTCACCTCGAACGAGGCCGAGTACCGCGCATTCGCCGCCACGTTCCCCTTCGATGAAACCGAGGATCAGGCCGAGGCCATCACCCAGGTGCTCGAGGACCTCAAGAGCGACCGCCCCATGGACCGCATCGTGTGCGGCGATGTCGGCTTCGGCAAGACCGAGGTCGCCATGCGTGCCGCGTTCGCGGCGGTCCAGGCCGGCAAGCAAGTGGCCATCCTCGCCCCGACCACGCTGCTCGCGCAGCAGCATCTGACCAACTTCCGCGACCGCTTCGCCGACTGGCCGGTGCGCATCGAGGGACTGTCGCGCTTCGGCAATGCCAAAGAGACGCGCGCCGCGCTCGAGGGCATCGAGCGCGGCACGGTCGATATCGTGGTCGCCACTCACCGGCTGCTGCATGCGCATGCACAGTTCAAGGACCTCGGACTGCTCATCGTCGATGAGGAACAGCGCTTCGGTGTGCGCGACAAGGAGCGACTGCAGGCGCTGCGCGCCAACGTGCACGTGCTGACCCTCACCGCCACGCCCATCCCGCGCACGCTCAACATGGCGCTCGGCGGGCTGCGCGACCTCTCGCTGATCACCACGCCGCCGGCCGAACGCCTGGCGATCAAGACGTTCGTGATCGAGTGGCATGGTCCGACGTTGCGCGAGGCGGTGCTGCGCGAGCTGCGCCGCGGCGGCCAGATCTACTTCGTGCACAATGAGATCCGCACCATCGAGAAGATCGCCGCTGAGGTCCACAAGCTCGTGCCCGAGGCGAGCGTGCGCATCGGCCACGGTCAGATGCGCGAGCGCGAGCTCGAACAGCTGATGGTGGATTTCTACCACCGGCGCTTTGACCTGCTGCTGTGCACCACCATCATCGAGAGTGGCATCGACGTGCCGACCGCCAACACCATCCTGATCAACCGCGCCGACCACATGGGCCTCGCGCAGCTGCACCAGCTGCGCGGACGCGTCGGGCGCTCGCATCACCGCGCCTACGCCTACCTGATCGCACCGCCGCGCCGGGCGCTCTCCGGCGATGCCGCCAAGCGCCTCGATGCGATCGAATCGATGGAGGAACTCGGCGCCGGATTCGCCCTCGCCACACACGATCTGGAGATCCGCGGCGCCGGTGAGCTGCTCGGGGAATCGCAGAGTGGCCAGATGTCCGAGATCGGCCTGGCGTTGTATCTCGAACTGCTCGAAGAGGCGGTGAATGCGCTGAAATCCGGGCGCGAGCCGATGCTGGAGAAGCCGCTGGCGGCCGCCACCGAGGTCGAGCTGCGCCTGCCGGCCTTTCTGCCCGAGGCGTATATCGCGGACGTGCAGGTGCGCCTCGGGCTGTATAAGCGGATCGCGGCGGCCGAGAGCGCCGATGCGCTCGATGCGCTGCTGGCGGAAATCTACGACCGGTTCGGTCCTCTACCCGATGCGGCGCAGCGCCTGATCCGCATCGCCAAGCTGAAACTCACCGCCCGGGCCCTCGGCATCCGTCGCCTGGACCTAGGAGCGCAGGGCGGTGTGGTGCAGTTCGAGGAGAGCACCGCCGTGCAGCCCCAGACGCTGGTCAAACTGATGCAGCAGGCGCCGCGCGAGTACCGGCTCGAAGGGGCGATGAAGCTGCGCGTCGCACGCACGCTTGCGGAGGAGGAGGTACGCTTCGAATTCGCCGCGGCGCTGCTGAAGCGGCTCGCGGGCAAGCCGAACTAGCCTCCTTCGTTTACACTTACCGCCCATGATGCACCGCTTCGCCCTCACGCTGTGTGCGTTCACGGCGCTCGCCCTCGCCGGGACCTCACCCGTGCGAGCCGCTCCCCCCGCTGCGCCCCTGCAGGCGCATCCGGCCGGCACGGCTCACGCCACCGCAGCCTCTCCTGCGGCCGCGACCGCACCGGCGTCCGCATCGGCGGCGACCCCCGCGCCGGTGCACCGCGAGTACTTCATCGAGATCGTGGTGTTCCGCGCGCTCAGCACGCTCGGCAGTCCCGAGGATTGGCAGGCGGAGCTGCACATGGCACCGAACGTCAGCGGCGCTGAGAGTCCGACCGGCACCGGCGTCGGGCACCTGGTTCGCATCCTGCCGCCGGCGGACTACAAGCTCACGGGGATCTGGAATGCGCTGCGCGCCAGCGCCGACTATCGTCCAGTGGCGCACGCCGCCTGGATCCAGACGGCGAGCGACTGGGGCACGCATGCGGGCTTTGATCTCAGCGAGCTCGGGGTGCAGGTCCCCGGACTCTCCGGTCTGGTGTATTTCGAGCGCGGGACGTACCTGCACCTGGGTCTGACGCTCGATTACACGATGCGGCATCCGCCGGCCGGACTCGACGCACCGCCAGGCACGACGTTCGTGATGAACGAAACCCGCCGCGTGCGCTTCTATCAGCGCAACTACTTCGATCATCCCGCCTTCGGCGTCATCGCACTGGTGCTGCCGGTGCATCGGCACTCCTGAACGCCCCGGGGGCCGGCGGCATCGCCCGTCGGCCGTCCTGATCTGCGCGCCGCACGGGTCGCTCAAGACCGACTTGTGCGCCGCTGCGCACCCTCGCCGCCACTCCCCCGTCGCCGCCTGGGAACACCCGCTGCGGCCGTGCGCCCCAGGGGCTGGAACTGAGGACCTCCCAAGCCGCTGCGCATGCACGCCACTGCCGGCGCGCCGCGGCGCGCATCTGCGCCCTCTGCAACGCAAAGTCGACGGATCCGCAGGCTGTCGCCCCGACTGTCATCTTCCTGGACCGAATCCCGCTCCCCGAGCCCCGGCCGCCCGCGCCGATGCATATTTATGACAGACAACATGACATTATTGCCGCATGCCGCCGGCTGCAGTCACAAATCCTTCACAGCACTGACACACTGTCATCGCAGCATTCCCCGCCAGCCGACCCACCGCACCGCCCTCGGGGCGCCACGGGATCGGCTGCTGAACAACATCAGACGGGGAGTTACCGATGGCCAGCACCGCACCAGGCATCACCACCACACCTCAGACACGTAATACACGAATCAAACTCGCCGTGCGCGCCGCGCTCACCGGCGCGCTTGCCACCGGCGCGCTGGCGCACGCCGCGCTGCCGAACCCGACACCGGCCGCATCGGCCGGCCCGGCCTCGATCGCCACGCTGAATGAAGTACTGGTCACGGCGCGCATCCAGCGTCACAAGAAAGATTTCATCAGCAGCGAGACGGTCAAGACGCTCGATCAGGACCAGATCCGCGCCAGCAGCCGCGTCGGCGGCGTCGCCCAGGCGATGATGCTCGTGCCCGGCGTCAGTGTGTCCTCCTATGGGGCGACCGGCTCGCAGAAATCCACCATCAGCATCAACGGCATCAAGATCGGCTGGGCCGGCTACTCCGGCGGCAATCCGGACAACGGCAGCGTGCAGCCGACCTTCGACGGCATTCCGATGAACAATCCCGGAAACGATCTGTGGCAGGCGACGCTCATCCCACAGACCTCCATTCTGCAAACCATCAATGTGACCTACGGCCCGGGACAACCCGCGGACCGCTGGTGGACCAATATCGGCGGCTCGTTGAACTTCGTCCCCCTGCAGCCGAGTTCGAAATTCGGAGGCGACGTCGCCCTCACCTACGGCAGCTACCAGACCAAGAACGTCTCATTCGACGTTCAGACCGGGGACCTGGATGGTTGGCGCACCGTGATCGCCGGCGGCTGGAACGATGCGAACAATTTCATGCAAGGCTCGGACGGCTACAAGAACCCGAGCTACAACTACGCCTACTACATCAAAACCCGCCATCCCTTCGCCGATGGCGACGGCGACTTGAGCATCGGTGCCTACGTAGCCCGCTCGAGCGCGCAGCGCCCGTTCACCATCCCTGTCAATCCCATCCCGGGGGTTTACCTCACCGGACCGGCCACCCCCGGACCGCTATTCAGCCAGCAGACCACCGGCTTCTACACAACTCTGCCCTATGCGGTGAACTGGAAGCTCGACACGAACGCCATCGAGATGCTCTGGAGCAAGCTCAACGTCACGTTGTCGAAGATCACCTCGGTGCACAACGTGGTGTACTTCTACCACGAGCAACGGTTGCACTTCACGCCGCTGCACGATTATCTGCCGCCCAACCAGTCGAGCTGGGAAATCAATCGGCCCTCGACACACGTGTTCGGCGACAAGCTGAGCATGGACTTCACGCTGCCCCACAACCATGTCGCGGTGGGCGGCTACCTGCAATACAGCACCTACTACTCGCAGGAGCAGCTGTACTACCCGTATCAGACCTTCGCCCAGACCGTCTCCCCGGGCCCGACGCCGCCGCCCACGCTGTACGGTTCCCCGAGCGCACCGAACGGTCAGTACGACAGCGACATCTTCGACCAGATCAATGCCGATCTGTTCCTACAGGACACGATCAAGCCGATTCCGACCGTCAGTCTCACTCCGGGGGTGCGCGCGGTCAGCTACACCATGGACTTCTATCCGAATGAGACGTCCGTCTTCCCGCTCGCGACCCAATACAACCCCTGCGGCGATCTCAGTCAGATCAATCCGGATCCGAACTGCCTCACCGTGAACCCGTCGCCGACGGCGCACAAGACGTTCCTGCGCGCCGAGCCGTTCATCGGCCTGAACTGGCGCGCGCTGCGCTGGCTCGCGCTCTACGCGAACTACGGCTGGTCGTACCGCTATCCGGAGAACGGTGGCGGCACGGGGCCCTACGTGGTCATCCCGGCCCAGAACGTGCACCTGGAGAAGGGCACCGACACCATCGTCGGCCTGAAGATCCACAAGCGGCGCTGGGGTCCGGTGACCGACATGGAACTGGACATGAGCTACTCACACCTCGACTACACCCACGAGACCATTCCGACGGCGCTCGCGAGCGGCGGTGCGCTGCTGGCGTACGCGTCCTCGACCTATGATGGGGTCAATATCTTCGGTGACGCCTCCCCGCTGCACAACTGGTACGTGTTCGCCAATATCGGCATCGTGAGCGCGAAGTTCACCAATTACCTCAATGGCAATACGAACCCGAACGGCAGCACGATCATCTATCACAACGTGCCGATCCCCTACACGCCGACCTCCAACATGAGCTTCGGCGTGTACTACATCGGTCACGTGGGCAGCATCCTGGTCGAGCCACGTCTGACGTATCTGCGCACCGGATCGCAGTACGCGTTCGATAACAACAACAATATTACCGCAGCTGGCGCGTTCAACGCCGACTCGTATGTCGGGGTCAACGGCCAGACCATCAACACCAGCGATGTGAACATTCCCAGCTACGGGCTGCTGAACTTCTCCACCAGCGTGGATTTCCTCACGTCCTGGGCGGACGGAATCCGTGATCTGAAGGCGACTATCGAGGTCGATAATCTCACCAACAGGCGCTACAACGCTTTCGAGTACGTGACGGCGGGCGGCCTGTACAACACCGGCACCGGGGCGGTACTCGCCTTCCCGGGCGCACCGCGCACCTGGTATCTCACTTTGACTGCGAGCTTCTGAGGAAGCACCCGCGGGCGTTGCCCGGACGGTGCGGTCCGGGCAACGCTTCGTTCCCAAGAAACTCATGACGCGCCCGCGGCTCTCTCCTGCAATACGTAGCTCAGATCCTGGGCCCGGCGGCGCAGGTTCTCCAGGATTCTCTGCCGGTATCGCTCCTCGTAATAGGTCGCTCCGGGATCGGCATAGTCCAGGCCGTAGCGCAGGGTGTTGTAGAACAGCACGGCCAGTTTGCGTGCGGTAGCCGTCACCGCCTTGGCCTTGCCGATCCGCCCCGAGAGCCGCCAGTGATGGGTGCCCAATGCGGTCTGGGTCCGACCCACGGTGGTCGCGGCGAGTCGCAAGGCGGCCGCCGCCCGGCTCGATGAGCGGCGGGTTCGCGAAGAGAGCACTTGCCGCCGGAGATCTTGTTTCCGGGGGGGGGGGGGGGGGGAGGGGAGGGGGGGGGGGGGGGTTTTTCCCGGGGGGCCGGGGGCTTTTGGTGGCGCCCCCCCC
>JAKCDC010000071.1 GCA_021838635.1 Pseudomonadota bacterium | reverse complement strand
ATCTGGAATCAACAACAAGATCAAGGTGATCAAGCGCATGGCTTACGGGTTCCGTGATGACCAGTACTTCTTCCTCAAAATCCGCGCAGCGTTCCCCGGAATTGGGTGAAGAACCAAGAAATCAGGGTGTGACTTTACACAGCTGGAAAATCGATACTTGTGCCGAAAATTCATTTATCGCGGCCGTCTGCGTTGCGTGCAATATTTGCTGATAGCAGCTGGAGTCAAACCCGCTTTGAAGTCTTTCGTATAACGAGCGCGTGCGGTGGCAGCCGCTCAACGCAGTACCGGCGATTGCCGTGACGGTGAGAGCAACCGGAATCCTTGCTATCCGATTCATAAATACACAATGGCGTAACCAAAGAAATGATGCGCTATTGAAAAAATGCGCGCGTTAAGCGGTGACATACACAGTTGACGTGGAAGATGTCGAGCGTGCCTGCGATCATGAAGATGACCATGCGGGCGGTACGGAATCGGCTGCACACTAGGAATCAGGATAAGCAGCCTGCACGAGCCCATGGTCAGCCTTTCGGATTCCGTTTGTCTGGTCAGCATGCACCGAGGCGAGGGTGACCTCCACATGACTGCGGATTCTCTTGGCCACTTCTTCCTCGGCTCAAATTTGGAGTGCAGCACATTGCAGCACCAGCGCTAGCCCGGCGCGATGCGCTGCACCGCCAAGCACCGATTCAGGCATCGGACCATATCGATACACCCGTAAACTTGTAGCCGATTCCCCACACGGTACGCAAGAGCTTCGGCTTGGCAGAATTCGCCTCGATCTTAGCCCGCAGTCGATTGATATGGCACTCGATCGCGTGCTCGTAGCCCTCATAACTGTACCCCCAAACCGCATCGAGGAGCTGGGCGCGGGTGTACACGCGTCCGGGGTTGCGCGCAAAAAGCAGCAGCAGGTCATATTCCTTCCGGGTGAGCGCCCGCAGCTGGCCTCGCACCCGGACCTCTCGGGACCGCGTATCGATGCTGAGCACCCGTCCGATTCGCGCCAGGGATCTCTCCACACTTTTGCTCTGCTCGGAGAGCGCATCGACTCGTCTGAAGAGCGCCTGCACCCGTGCCATCAACTCCGGCGCGCTGTACGGGGTCGTGATGTAATCATCGGCTCCCGCCTGTAAACCCGCCACTCTATCGACGTCACTGCCGTGCGCACTCAGCATCAGAACCGCCGTATACGCATGACGGGTCCTCAGACGCCGGCACACTTCAAGACCATCCAACCCAGGCAACGTAGGGTCAAGAACAATCAGATCAAACGCCTTCGATTGCGCCAGTCGCAAGCCGGTGTCGCCAGCCAATGCGACCTCGACTGTGCAGGAAGACGCCTCCAGAAGGTGCTTGAGTGCGTCGGCGACCTCCGGCTCGCCCTCCACGATCAGTACGTTGTGACTGGTATTCACGGCGAAAGCCCTGCCTCTCAGTGCTCTGCTTGCGCACTCGATGTTCGACTCAAAGCGCCGCCGCTGAGGGCCCACCACCCCTCGTGCCTCGCGGGCGGGACCTGAGCGCGTGGCGCGCCCCGAGCGCTTGCGCTTGGCGCACCCCGCACTGTCGGCCCGCTCTCAGACGGGTGGGGCAGGGTCACCCGTGACCGGATAACGTCCATCTCGATCCATGCTCTCAGACTCGCTCGATCCGATAGGTCATTCGCGTCCCGCCAATCGCTCTTGGCCTCGTGTCGGACAGGCGAATTCGGAGCTCTCAACGCGGACCCTTAGGATCGACCGTACATCAGTAGGGGGTGTAGCGCTGCGCAGACGCAATAGCCGCTATCTGCGTACGAGGTTTTAGCCACATGTCATAAAGGCTGAGTGCAATCATCGTGACCACGCTCAACACGAAGGTGGCACCGCCGAACAGCACGAGGTAAACCCATCCATATGCGAGCCTTGTCAGAAACCATCCGGCGACGTCCACGAGAAATCCGCAAAACGGCAACGCCACTAAAGCGGCCTTCCAGCGAATGGGGAAACTGGAATGTACAAATATGAATCCGACCATAAAGAAGATGGACGAAAGTCCCATCATGTGAATATGCGCAAGCGACAGCAATGTCACATAGCCCACCCCGGGGCCGTAGTACGTGGCGGCAATGTCGTGGACCGTCAACAGCGGGCCGCCACTGCTGCCGATGTGGCTGAAGTCGAGGTAAGTGAGCGCCATGAGCATCGCAACCGCGAGAAATATCAACGTAGCCGTCACAAGTGATTTCATGTCCGCGGC
The DNA here is from genome assembly GCA_021838635.1 of Pseudomonadota bacterium. GTDB lineage: Bacteria > Pseudomonadota > Gammaproteobacteria > Steroidobacterales > Steroidobacteraceae > 13-2-20CM-66-19. The sequence continues at coordinate 8,151 of JAKCDC010000071.1, read as the reverse complement.
AAGTTCGCACAACGGTTTCACAATCTTAACTCCTAAGATAAATTGGCTGGACCGAACACTTGTCGATGTAAGACGCGCCTCGCTACTTCTTCGCCTTGCCTGTGCTCACGTCAACCCGGATGGTGGAAAAATACGCCGCTACATTTCGCAGTTCCGCCAGCGGCATCGGGCGCACCATCTCGGTCATCACCCCATTTTTTCGCGTTCCATCTTTGTAGGCGATAAGTTGCTGAATGAGATATGCATAGTGTTGACCGGCAAGGTTTGGTATGTTGGTGGCGACCGACATGCCATCAGACCCATGACACGTGGCGCACAGCACGGATTCGGACTTCCCGGCCACCGCGTCCGGCTTTAAAGTGGTGGCCGACACCGTCGCGAATGCTGTGAAGACCCCGAAAGCGGCAAGGCCAATGGCTGCAATGCTCACGGCGGTTACGATGAGACGGGTACGCATACTGACTTCAGCTCCTATTACAGGCGGTCCACGTCGGATCGCCAAACAACAAATTCGAGCGCAGTGCCACGCGGGCCTCGGATTTTGGCGGCACGCAATCGCCGGTCAATTGTCACGCGCGCCTTGATCAATCCACTTTGCGATCATGTTGACCTGACTTGCGGGCAACCTTCTGGGGTACTCCGAGGCAACTGTACATTTGCCGTCCGCCGCGAGGTGCTCGCATTCCTTCGGCATGTTCATTATATGGTGTGCGCCATGCCTGAGCAGCCAGATCAGATTGCTCTGCTTACTGGACCCGGGATCCACCAACGGTCCGAACTTGCTGCCTTTCATGAGCGTTGCATAGTCCTGCACGCTGAATCCGGTCATCGCATATCCGATGCCGCCGGGGCTGTGGCACATGGCGCAGTTGTGCGCGAGTACCGGTTCGACGTTCTTTTTGAAGCTCACTACGTTCGAACCGCAGCCGCTGAGAAGAACGGCGGCAAAGCAGGATGCAACGGCAATCGTTTTGGGTATAAACATGACAGTGCCTACCATTGTTTACGGTTGAACCATATACGGATGTTCCGGAGAAGAAAAAGACGCGCGTACGAGACTCAAAACGTGATCCGTTCTCGGTGTGGGGCGCGGCGTGAGCAAAGTCATCCGGCCGGGACCTTGTTGTCTGCTGCGCTTGCATGCCTCGCTGGCGTGGAGGCGAAGCTGGCGAGTGGCATCGCATGGCAGCGACGCGCGGCTTAGGTGAAAGCTCCTGTGGTGATCGTTCCCTCGTGGCGCAGCCGCGACCGAGCCGAGAAACTGCGTATCCTTCCTGCAAAGCGCGTCTGACTCCCGAGTGATACGGGGGCGGCATTCTGTGGTCACTTTCCGCCTCTGTCGTGACGTTAAGATAATGAGTGGATGCTCGGTGGTCCATGCGAATGAATGCGTATACCGGAGGCGTCCGGGTGTCGGAAATCCGAATGCGCGATAGAAAGGTCCGTAAGGCTGGCCGAACGAGCATCTGCTGATCATTTCTTTTGTCCAAAATTGGCTCGTATGTAACCGAGGACTTGTGTGAGTTCTTCATGGGTGAGCGCCGGGTCACCGCCCTTCGCAGGCATTGGCATCGGCGCGCCTGCGGCTTGGTACCCATTCTCGATGCGATTGAGGAGCACGGAGTCCGGCAAGCTCAAAACACCGCCTTGCAATGAAAAATTGGGCGTGCCCGGCAGCGCGCCCTGCCCATTGGCGCCATGGCATGCGCTGCAATGCGCTGCGTAGATTGCCCGTCCGGCATTTGCCGCATACGTATAGCCAGCAGCCGTTGACCACAATGCCGCGATCAGAAGCGTCCACTTCAAGTGCCTCATGATGGGTCTCTCCGGGTGATGCATGTTCAATGCAATGTGTCGCATGTGTGACCTGATGTATGTCTGCTCTACGGAATGCACCGTCTCACAAATTGTTCGCGAAAACTTCTCGAGCATGTTGTTCGAACGCGGTCAGACGCCATGTAGCGTGTGTTTGAGCAGGGTTTTAGCTTTTTTTATTTTCTGTTTGTTTTGGTTAGACAAGTTGACCGCGGTGCGCAAGCGCACGCGTAGAGGAGTCGTGGAGGTGTCGAAGCTTCATAGGCAAAAATACGGATTACGTGTACCGCCAGGTCGCTCTTATGGTCCCGTCCGATCCGCAAAACAGCGCGGGAGGGGAGAACGAAGATGCGGCATTTCGGGCGACATCGGCGATTGCTTGGGGGTGCGTGCCGTCGTGAGGCGTGCGCCGATGACCCGTGCGGTGCCGGCGCATTTCCGCAAGACCTGAATGGTTTGCGCGGTGTGTCACATGTTCATCGCGAAATCAGCGCTCTTTAGTCGGCAATTAAACGGGAGCGGCTCCGTGCTCGACTCTGTGCGAGCGACGTGAGCGGACAGCATCTCTCGTCACCCTCGGTCATGATGCAGAGGTCATACCCTACAATGCGGCCGTCGACGCCAGGGCGGAACCGGGCGTTGGCGCGGATTTGGACGGCCGAGGTGCCGCGCCCGTTGAGCGCGCTTGATGCAGACAAAAATGGATTTCTGAACATCTGCGTCCAGCGGGCCTTCGAGGGCAGGCCGACCACCTCGGCAGTGGCAACAGCGACGTTGGCGTTGCGAGAAGGATCATTCCTCCGGGCAAGGGTTTCCTGCCCCACAGCGTCTGGCGCGCCAGCACTCCGGCAGTGTCGGATCAGTGGAACGCCCAGGCACCGGATGCGTGCTTCTCACATCGCAACGTCGGCGGTGGGTTTTACTCCGGTTCTCTGGGGGTGCACGCGTACGACGGAGACGCGAGCGCGTGAGAAGGGGGTGATTCTGGAGAAACTTCAAGCTGTACGGGCGGCACTTGCCGGGCTGTGCTTCAGCGCATTGGAGGTCACCGAAGAGTTCCAGAGTCGGTCCTTGGGCGTGGACACTCCTGTGAGTGCGGTTGCCGCCGGCAGCGAAGAGAACCGTGCGCGCCAGGCTCGCCGGTGCGCTCTACGGGGTGGACACGCCAGCGCGCGGCGATGTTTTGGCGAGCGACTCCTGCCGGGGAGGTGGCGCGGCCGTCGCAGGCACGGGCCTGCGCCCTGGGAGTCCGGGGGCCTTGCCCAGCGGGGCGAGGGGCGCGACCGGAGTCCCCAGTCTGCGCGCGTTGCACGCCAACATGCCCGGTTCGTGGAGCAACGGCTTAAGGAGTCCCGCGATCAAACGGGTGGCGATCGATACCCGGTGGCCCGGATGTATCGCGTGGACAGCGGGCGTTCGAATGGGACCATCGATGTCCTCTCGCAGAACACCTGGTATGAGATAGCCCAAGTTTGCAATGCGCACGCCCTGGTTGCGCCGGCCGAGGCCGACACCCTCTTCAATCAGGACGTCTCCTTCCGGGGCGTACCGGGGCGTGCGGCCCGGCCCGGGCTACAAGCCGCGCGGCGACAATCAGCTTCAGGGTCGTGCCAGGCGGCACGTCACGTACGTCATGAACCCGCTGTTGGCTTTCCTGGGCGCGCTGCAGCAGCTCGGGATGATGCGCGGCATGGGCGCAATGGGCACGGCGCGCAGCTGCCGGGCGGTGCGTATTGGCAGGCATTGCGCCCGTTGCCGCAGGGTAGGCGGAAATGGACAAGGACGCAGGCGGTTCGGGACCGCGTGTGTTCACTTCAATGTCAAACATGGGTGATCAGAGTCAGACGCGTTCTTGTAAAAGATAAATCTGACCTCGCAGAATTCGTTGAATACGCGGAAGACTTTCGCGCACGCGGAAGCTCCCGGGTGGCTGGATGTCGCGTCGGGCTATACCAGTGGGTGGATCGTGGCAAGCGCCTGGGCATCCTCTGCCGTGACCTCCAGAGGAGCCGGGGTGCGCCACCGATCCATCGGTACTCGCTCAAGTCGCCATGCGCATTGGGTGATATCGAGGATACGAACGGCAGAGACCATCGTGGCGCGAGTCCTCCTGCGACCGAATTCGCGTGTTTCGTGACGGAGACGCTATGAGCGAGACGACAGACACGGTTTTCGTGATCGACGACGATGAGAGCGTTCGTACGTCGCTGCGCCTGCTCCTGAACTCGGCTGGCCTGGAGAGCTGGACGTTGTCCTCGGCGCGGGAGTTTCTCGAGACCTACCGGGCGGAGCAACCCGGCTGTCTGGTGCTGGATGTGCGCATGCCGGGTATGAGCGGGCTCGAGTTACAGAGGCAGCTGAACCTTCGCGGCGCGATCGTTCCGGTCATCTTCATTACGGGTCACGGCGACGTGGCGATGGCGGTGGAGGCAATGCGGCATGGTGCGTTCGACTTCCTGCAGAAGCCGTTCCGCGAGCAAGATCTCATCGATCGCATCCAGTCGGCGCTCGCCAAGGACCTGCAGACCCGTGCGGCGCTCAAAGAGCGCGAGCGCATCCGGCGGCGGCTCGCGTTCCTCACGCCGCGCGAGCGTGAAGTGCTCGCGCTCCTGACCCGGGGAAAACCCAATAAGGTCATGGCGCAGGAGCTCGGGGTCAGCCGACGTACGGTGGAGATTCACCGATCCCGCATCATGGAGAAATGCGGGGCTTCCTCGCTCGCGGACCTCGTGCGGATGGTGATGGATCAGGTGCCGCCGGTACAAGCGGGTTAGCCACCAAGAGGGTGCGGCGGTCTTGTCCCAGTGTCTCGAGAGCCGCTGTGCCCGAGGGCCGATGGGCCGGGTGAGGCGCTTGAGAGGTGCGGTTTCGCCCAATGCGATGATGGAGCGGACCCGGGCTGCATCTTTGCGCCGCCCCAGCCTCGCGGGTTCCCCGAACGCGCGCATCGAGGTGGACCAGGATCCGCGCCTTGGGGCGCCCGGCACACGCTCCATCACGCGATCCGACACTCAGATCACGCCCAGCCTGGCCGGGGTATTGCGGCGTTCTGAGTACGTCGCATCACAGGAACCGCATCCTATTGCATCCCCGCTCGTCCCTATTCGGCGGTGGGCGAGAGTATGGTCACCGGGCTCCCTGCTGAGGTGGTCAGTGTCACTGCGGGGCGTTTACTTCCACCCTGCGCACGCTCTCGAGCGCCGTCAGTTCGCGGAGCGTCCCGTGATAGCTGATCGCGAGCAGTGCGCCGGCGAAGATCCACATAAGTGCTGCAAACCAGATGAAGTGATGGGCGATCGTCTCGACGGCGAAGAGAAAACTGAGATAGGCGGCTGCGAGGCAGGACGCGAGGTAGTAGCGAAGCCGGTCCGCTTCGCGGGCCCGACGCCTGTTCAGGCGCGCGATGGCATTCGCCATTCCCACCAGCGCCACGGTTGCCACGGGCAGCCAGCTGGGCATTGTGATCGCAGCGTGTGGCGCGAGGCTGCCGAGCGCCCAGACTGCGCTGAGGGTGATGAGCAAGGGGAGTAGCTCCATGGCCTGAATGGATAGCGCCGCACGAGCCGCCGTCAGTGGTAGGCAACGCCATATCCACAGTGAGCGTGTCCAGCGCTGGGCGGAGAGGGTGGACCAGATCGAGAGGGCGATCAGAAAAGGCCACAGCAGCAAGACCCCGCCATGAGGGTAGAGGTGCCTCAGAAGAGCGCTGGTCGCCAAGCCGACGGTCAGCATCCATGCGGTTTGAGTCTGCAAGGACGAGGTGAGTGTGCCCCAACGAGCGGCAGCGGATTTGGCGGTGCGCGCGCGATTTGACGCGCGAACGCCGTCGAGCTTCTCTGCCGCTGCGGGCAGTAGGTGTCCGCTGCGGGCGCGCCACAGCGAAACGACGAGCAGCGCACATCCAATGGCAATGATAGTCATCGAGAGGCGGCCGGCCCGTGGACCGATCGGGTAGCCGTACCCCGCGATCAGCACGGGAATGCTCCATGTCGATAGAAGTATCAGCGTGCGCCGAGGACTTGCATCGAATGGTGTCCGCAGGGGCAGCCAGGCGAGATATCCGTATGCCGACCAAACTCCGGCGAGCTGCAGGAGGAGCGATGAGGTTGAGGGTGCGGGCCAGGCGGTGCTGCGGTTGCTCAGATCGGCAAGCAGCAGCGCGCCGCTCAGGGCGAGTGCGGGCAGGAGCACCGCGGCGCACCAGCGGGCGAGGGCGATGTCGCGTCGTGATATCGGCAGAATCTGCCACACCATGCCGCGCGCCGGTGCCGTCTGCGTTGCGGCGGCGGCGAGCAGCAATACGCCGGGGAGAAATTCGCGCGGACTGCCGAGCGCCCAGGTCGCGGTGGTGATGAGAAACTGTACCGCGACGGCCGCTATGAGCCAGGCACCTGCGGAGGCGCGCAGATGCTGGCCCAGTAGGCGAGTGAGGTGAGCGCTCATGTGCAGTCTCACTGCGGTCGCCAGGGGCGGCGGGCGTCGTCCGTTCGAATCAACGTCAGAAAGAGTTCCTCCAGGGTCATGGCGGTGCTGGAAATGACCTCCAGGCCTTGTTCATGCAGCATCTGCGGGGTCGTGACGCGCAGATCGATCAACATCCGCTCTCTGCCCTGGTGCCGTTCGAGCACGGTGCTGCCTTGCACGGTGAGCGGCTGAGAATCGGGGGTGGCGAGTTCCACCAAGCGGTAACGTTCGAGCAGCTGATCAATCGGACTGGCCGTGAGCAGCGTACCGTGATTGAGCAGTGCGACGTGATCGGCGATGCGCTCGATGTCTGAGAGTTGGTGCGAGGAGATCAGAATAGTGCGCGAGTCGTCTTCCATGAATCTCAGCAATTCGACAAAAATCGCGCGCTTGGAGACCGGGTCCAGTCCGATCGTCGGCTCATCCAATATCAGCAGCTCGCAGTCGCGCGAGAGCGCCATGATGAGGGCGAGCTTGGTGCGCTGTCCGAACGACAGCTGCGCAATGCGCTGGCTGCGGTGGATATCGAGGAGCATCTGCAGCCGCTCGGTACGCGATTGCACCCAGTCCGGGTAAAAGCCCCGCACGAAATCGAGCGCTTTGCCGACGGTCCGCCATGCGGAGTAATCAAGTTCGGGGCTGACGAAGCCAATGCGGCGCTTGATCAGGGCGTCCTGCGCCGGGAATGGCAGCCCCAGTAATTCGATGGTGCCCTCTTCGGGACGTTTCGCCCCCATGAGCAGATTCAGCGTGGTGCTCTTTCCGGCGCCGTTGGGCCCGATGAGGGCGTAGATCGCACCACGGGGAACCGACAGATCCAGCGGACCCAGTGAGAAGTCCTGACCGAAGCGGGTGCACAGATGTGTCAGGGCGACCGCAGTACTCATCGTCTGCCTCCAATCGGTTGACCCGCAGGGTGCGGGGAATCCGCCAGCTCTCGCTCCAGGATTTCCATCAGCTCGCGATCTTCAAGCCCGGCGTCGCGACCGGCCCGCACTGCGCTACGCAGTGCGCTCACCGCGACGGTTCTCCGATCGCTTTTGGATCGACGCTCCCCGTCCGGTGCCACAAAGGTGCCCAGTCCCTGGTGGCGCAGAATGACGCCGTCGTGTTCGAGTTCCTCATACGCCCGTTTGACGGTAATCAGGCTCACCGCCAGCTGGGCTGCGAGCGTTCGAAACGAGGGCATCGGACTTCCGGCGGGCATACGTCCGCTGGCCACTTCGCGCCGGATTGCCTCGACGATCTGCTGATACAGCGGAACCGACTCTCCTGTGGAGAGCGGTGGGAGCTGCAGGGTCAGCGGCATCTGAGGCATGCTCACTGTATATAGTAAATATACACACTAGGCAAGTGAATCCAGCCCAGCGTCCCCGCAGGGAGCCAGGTCCGCCGACCGGTGCGAGCGGAGCGCGTGATGCACATCGGGGGCGTCTACCGAGCACGGGCCGGGAGGGCGCGGTCGGCGTACGGATCGGCGTACGGATCGGCGCGTCCAGGTGGACTCTGCGAACTGTTGTGCGCCGCGCTCGGTCAGGGGGTGAATGTGGCGTGCCGTGCCGCACTCGGCGTGTCAGTGTGTCGATGGGTTCACTCCGGGAGTGAGGTGGAGTGCGTGCTTCGGCTGCAACGGTGCGGCTGCGGGCGGCCGCACAATCATCCGCTCCGATCCCGATGAATGGTCGGCCTGCGCGGTAGATCATGTCATCGCTCCCTCGCGCCGCGCGGTGCGTGCTCGAAGGGTCCTAGTGTAGTGTTGCATTCTTCAGAGAACTTAAATGACTCTCCGGGGTCCAATGTGCTATCAGCGATGGCACTGGAGAGCGCGAGTGCGAGTAGCCCCCGAGATTGTGTTGAGCGATGAGGAGCGAG
>JAKCDC010000070.1 GCA_021838635.1 Pseudomonadota bacterium | reverse complement strand
GATCTCGGATTTATGGGCCGGGGTGGAGGTCTGCGCGCAATGCGCTCGCACTGGCTTCGATGAGCTCGCGCCCTGCCGGAGTCAGCTGCACCCAGGACGCTCGGCGATCGTCGTCGGCCGCGGTGATGTCCACCAGACCGGCACGTTTGAGCGCGGCACAGAGCCGGCTCGCCCGCGACTGACCGAGTCCCAGTCGTTCACGCAGCTCACCCATCTTCACCGCGGCTTGCGGCTGAGTCCCCAGCAATACGAGGATCGGCTCGGCAAAGCCCGGCAGACGGTTGCCGCTGCCGGCCCTCAGGCCCAGCAGCGCCCCCAGCAGTCGCTGCAGCTCATCGGCGGAAGGGGAAAGCCGCCGTGACATCGCCACCGAACCTAGCAGGTCACCCGGAGCGCCCGCGTGATCGGGGTCTCAGTATAGCCTCTGATACTCTGCCGGCGAGCACCTGCGCGGAGGATTCGCGGCCGCGGCTCAGGCCGCGGCGCTTGCATGCGCGGCCGGGGTCGCTACCATGCCCCGGCCGCGGCGCATGGACCGCAGGAGCACCCCCCGCCCCGTCACGATGAGCGAACATCCTCACACTGCGCCCCCCGCAACCCCGAGCGCGCCGGCCCGCGCGGCGCCCGAGGCCCGTCCGGCCTGGTGGGTGCGGGTCGTCTCGCGAGCGCCGCTGGCGCTGCTGTACCGGCTGGCAGACGTGCTCGGGTGGCTGGCGTTTCGGGTCTTTCCGTACCGCGATGCGGTGGTGCGGGAGAACCTGGCGCACGCCTTTCCGGACTGGGACCCGGCGCGCATGCGCGAGGTGCGCCGCCAGTACTACCAGGGCTTCGCCGATATGCTGGTCGAGGTGATCAAGTCCGCGACGCTGTCCGAGGCGCAGATCCGCCGCCGGGTGCGGATCGTGAACCTCGAGGCGCCGCGCGCGCACCTCGCCGCCGGCGGCTCGGTGCTGCTCGCGGCGGCCCACCAGTGCAACTGGGAATGGATGCTGCTCGGGCTGTCGCTCGAGCTCGGCTATCCGCTCGATGCGGCCTACAAGCCGCTGGTGGACCGCTGGGCCGAACGGGAGATGAAGAAGGTCCGCAGCCGCTTCGGCTGCCGCCTGATCCCGGCCAAGCAGCTGCTCGCGGACATCCTCAAGCGCGGCGCGGTCACGCGCGCGGTGGCCATGGTGGCCGACCAGGAGCCGACCACGAGCGAACGCAAGCACTGGACGCGCTTTCTGAACCGCGACACCGCGTTCTACATGGGTCCGGAGGAGATCTCGCGCGTCACGCGCTTCCCGGTGTTCTTCATCGCCATGCGGCGCGTGCGCCGCGGCTACTACGAAATGCACTTCGTCCCGCTGAGCGGCGCCGGGGAGCGGCTCGCGCCCGGGGAGCTCACCGAGCGCTACGTGCAGGCCGTCGAGGCGCAGATCCGCTCCGCCCCGGCCGACTGGCCGTGGTCGCACAAGCGCTGGAAGCTGAAGAAATCCCTCTACGCCGGGCGTTAGGCCCGGCGCAGCTCGCGCGGCAGTCCGAAGGTGATCGTCTCCTCGCGCCCGGCGACTTCGCGCGGCACCTCCGCACCCCACTGGCGCAGCTGCTCGAGCACCGCGCGCACCAGCACCTCGGGTGCCGAGGCCCCGGCGGTGAGTCCGACGCAGCGCTTGTCCTCGAACCACTCGCGCTGCAGGTCCTGCGGCCCGTCGACGAGGTAGCCCGGCACGCCGGCCCGCTCGCCGAGCTCACGCAGCCGGTTGGAGTTGGAGCTGGCACGCGAGCCGACCACGATCAGGATGTCGCAGTCGATGAGCAGCTTCTTCACCGCATCCTGGCGGTTCTGCGTCGCGTAGCAGATATCCTCCTTGCGCGGAGTGGCGAGCTCGGGGAAGCGCCGCTTGAGCGTCCCGACGATCTCGATGGTGTCATCGACCGAGAGGGTGGTCTGGGTCACGAACGCGAGGCGGGTCGGGTCGCTCACCTCGAGGTGCTCGGCCTCCGCGGCGCTGCCGACTAAGTACATCCGCCCGCCGAAGCTGGTGTCGAAGCGGCCCATGGTGCCTTCCACCTCCGGGTGGCCGGCGTGCCCGATGAGAATCACCTCGAGTCCGTCGCGGGCGTAGCGCTGCACTTCCATGTGAACTTTCGTGACCAGCGGACAGGTGGCATCGAACACCTTCAGGCCCCGCTCCTGCGCCTCGTTCTCCACCGCATGGGACACCCCGTGGGCGGAGAAGATCACCGTGGCGCCCGAGGGCACCTCGCGCAGCTCCTCGACGAACACCGCGCCGCGCTCGCGCAGCCGCTCGACCACGTGCCGGTTGTGCACCACCTCGTGGCGCACGTAGATCGGCGCGCCGAACAGGTCGATGGCGCGCTCCACGATGTCGATGGCCCGATCGACGCCCGCGCAGAACCCACGCGGATTGGCCAGCAATACTTGCATCAGGTCTCCTCCTCGCCCGACGGCGCGCCGGAACGGCGGCCCTCGCGCAGCAGATCGATCAGCAGCAGCGCCGCGCCGATCGTGATCGACGAGTCTGCCACATTGAATGCCGGAAAATAGTGTCCGTGCCAGTGCGCGCTGATGAAATCCACCACGTAGCCGAGGCGCAGCCGGTCGATGAGATTGCCGAGCGCCCCGCCGAGGATCAGCGCAAGCGCCGCGCAGAGCAGCCCCTGGCCGCGCGCCCTGAGGCGCCCGAGATACCCGACGATCAGCACCGCCACCCCGAGGGCGAGCGCGGTGAGCAGCCAGCGCTGCCAGCCGGACTGATCGGCGAGGAAGCTGAAGGCCGCGCCGGTGTTGTACGCGAGCGTCAAATCGAGCACCGGCAGCACCGGCGTGGCGAGGTGAAAGCTGAGGTGGCGCACCGCCCAGGCCTTGCTCGCCTGATCGAGCGCGATGACCACGAGCGACAGCCACAGCCACACGCGGCCGGTGAGTGACCGGCCCTGCGCCGGCGCGGTGCCGGCCGATGGCCCAGGCGATGTGTTCATATGAAGTGCCGCTCCTCGCCCGGCCCGTCGATGTTACTGACACAGCGGCCGCACAGCTGCGGATGCGCAGCGTGCGCGCCGACATCGGGCCGGCGCTGCCAGCAGCGCACGCACTTGGCGTCCTGCGTGGGCTTGACCGCGACCCACACCGCCTCGCTGGCGGTGTTGAGCGCCGCGGCGGCGCCGGGCGGCGCCGCCGCGGCGCGGTGCACCCGCGCATGGGAGGTGATCAGGAAAAACCGCAGCTCCTCGCCGAGCACGCTGTAACGCTCATACTCACCTGGCCCGCAGTACAGGTCCACTTCGGCATCGAGCGGCGCGCCGATCTGCCCCGCATCGCGCAGCTTCTCCAGCTCGCGCGTCACATCGGCGCGCAGCGCGAGCAGTGCCGGCCAGTCGATCCGATCGGGGGGCATCGGCGCCAGCGCATGCCAGGTGGCGAGGAACACCGACTCGCCGTGCTCACCGGGCAGGTACTGCCAGATCTCCTCGGCGGTGAAGGAGAGAATCGGGGCGAGCCAGCGCACCATGCTCTCGGCGATGTGGTACATGGCCGTCTGCGCCGAGCGGCGCGCGCCCGAAGTCGCCCTCAGCGTGTACATGCGGTCCTTCAGAACGTCCAGATAGAACGCGCCGAGCTCGACGCTGCAGAAGTTGTGCACCTTCTGGTAGATCAGGTGGAACGCGTAGCGGCGGTAGGCCTCGCGGATCTCCTCCTGCAGCGCCGCGGCGCGCGCAAGCGCCCAGCGGTCGATGGCGAGCAGCGCCTCGGGGGCGAGCAGGTCGCGCGCCGGATCGAACCCATCGAGGTTGCCGAGCAGGTAGCGCACCGTGTTGCGGATGCGCCGATAGGAGTCCGACATGCGCTTTAAGATCTCGTCCGAGACGCTCATCTCGTTGGCGTAGTCGGTCGCCGAGACCCACAGGCGCAGCACATCGGCCCCGAGACTGTTCATCACTTTCTGCGGGGCGACCACGTTGCCGAGGGACTTCGATTGCTTGCGGCCCTGCTCATCGACCGTGAAGCCGTGCGTGAGCACCGCGCGGTACGGGGCGCGCGCGTAGAGCGCCTCGGACATCAGCAGCGAGCTGTGGAACCAGCCGCGATGCTGATCGGAGCCCTCCAGGTACAGATCGACGGGCGCGGCGATCTCGGGCCGCTCGTGACCGACGCACTCGAAGGACAATCCGGAGTCGGCCCACACGTCCATCACGTCGGCGACCTTCTCGTAGGCGCTCGCCTCGGCGCCGAGCAGTTCGGCCGGATCGAGCGCGAACCAGGCCTCAATCCCCTCGCGCTCGACGCGCTCGGCGACCTGCTCGATCAGCTCGGCGGTGCGCGGGTGCAGCGCACCGCTGCCGGAGTGCACGAACAGCGGGATCGGCACGCCCCAGAGGCGCTGGCGCGAGATGCACCAGTCGGGGCGCACCTCGATCATGCTGCTGATGCGCTGCTCGCCCCACGCGGGCGTCCACTCGACGCCCCTGATGTCGCGCAGCGCGTGCGCGCGCAGCCCGTTGGTGTCCATGCCGATGAACCACTGCGGGGTGGCGCGGAAGATGACCGGGGTCTTGTGCCGCCAGCAGTGCGGATAGCTGTGCGCGAGGGGCACGTGCGCGAGCAGCCGCCCGCGCGCGCGCAGCGTCTCGATCAGCACCGGGTTGGCCTCATCGACGCGCAGGCCCGCCACCAGGGGCGTATCGGGGAGGAAGCGGCCGTCGTTGCCCACCGGGTTCACCACGGCGAGCCCGTAGCGCCGACCCACCGCGAAGTCCTCCTGGCCGTGTCCGGGCGCGGTGTGCACCGCGCCGGTGCCGGCCTCGAGCGTCACGTGCTCGCCCAAAATCACCGGCACGCGGCGCGCCTGGAACGGGTGCTCGAGCTGCAGCCCCTCGAGCGCTCGGCCGCAGGCCTCGGCGAGCACGCGCGGCTGCTGCGCCCCGTAGCGCGCGAGGCAGGCGCCGATCAGCTCAGAGGCGAGCACCAGCCGCCGGCGCGCCCCGCCGATCGCGCACTCCAGGAGCGCATACCGGAGGGTCTCCCCGAGCGCGACGGCCTGATTCGCCGGCAGCGTCCAGGGCGTGGTGGTCCAGATGACCAGCTCCACCGGCGCGCCGCCCAGGGCTGCGGCCGTCAGGCCGAAGCGCGCGGCCAGATCGGCGAGATCGGCCACGGGGAACGCGACGTCGACGGCCGGAGAAGTGCGCTCGGCGTACTCCACCTCCGCCTCGGCGAGCGCCGAGCGGCAGTCAAGGCACCAGTGCACCGGCTTGACGCCCTTGTAGACGTGTCCGTTGCGGATGATCTGGCCAAGGGCGCGGATCTGCTGCGCCTCGTAGCGCGGGGACATGGTGAGGTACGGCCGCTCCCAGTCCCCGAGCACCCCGAGGCGCTTGAAGTCGCGCCGCTGCAGATCGATCTGCTCGGCCGCATAGGCGCGGCAGGCGGCGCGAAAGGCGGCCGCATCGAGCTTGCCGCCGGCCCGGCCGTGCTTCTTCTCCACCTGCAGCTCGATCGGCAGACCGTGGCAGTCCCAGCCGGGAATGTAGGGCGCATCGAACCCCTCCAGCGTGCGCGCCTTGACGATGATGTCCTTGAGGATCTTGTTGACCGCGTGCCCGATGTGGATCGCGCCGTTGGCGTACGGCGGTCCGTCGTGCAGCACGAAGCGTGGTCGGCCGCGGGCGCGCTCGCGCAGCTTCGCGTAGATGCCGCGCGACTCCCAGTCGGCCACCATCGCCGCTTCGCGCTGGGCCAGGTCCGCCTTCATCGGAAAGCGCGTTGCGGGCAGGTTGATCGTGTGTTTGTAATCGGACATGAGCTTGCCGTTGCCGTCCCCGGCCCTCGGCCGGATCAAACTTCCAAAATCGTTCGGGCCGCCGCGGCATCCCGGTGCATCTGCGCCACGAGCGCCTCGAGGGTCTCGAAGTGCGCCTCATCGCGCAGCTTCGCCACGAACTCCACTTCCAGCTGCCGGCCGTACAGGTCGGCGGAAAAATCAAACAGGTGCACTTCCAGCAGCAGCGTCTTGCCGTCCACCGTCGGGCGCCGCCCGAGGCTGGCGACCGCCGGCCGCGCCGCCGCGCCGATGCCGTGCACGCGCACCGCAAAGATGCCCTCGAGCGGCGAGCGGCGCCGCTGCAACGCGAGGTTGGCGGTCGGAAACCCCAGGCGCCGGCCGAGCCGCTCCCCGCCGATCACCCGGCCGCGGATCGTGTAGGGCCGACCGAGCAGCCGCGTGGCCCGCCCGAACTGTCCTGCCGCGAGCGCCGCGCGCACCGCACTGCTGCTGACGCGCTCGCCCTCGAGCATGACCGGCGGCAGCACTTCGGTCTGAAAGCCGAGCCGGTGGCCCGCCGCGCAGAGCTGCTCGGCGTTCGCCTCCCCGTGCCGTCCGAAGCGAAAGTCGTGCCCGACCACCACCACCGGAGCGCGCAGCGGCTCGGCGAGCAGTCGCGCAAATCCCTCGCCCGAGAGGCTGCGCAGCGAGGCATCGAAGCGCAGCACCCAGAGCACCTCGACGCCGAAGGTGGCGAACAGCTGCCAGCGCTCGCGGAAGGTGGTCAGCCGCGCCGGGCAATCATCCCCCGCCAGATACTCCCGCGGCATCGGCTCGAACGTCAGCACCATCGAGGGACGGCCCAGCCGCCGGGCGTGCGCCGCGACGCACCCGAGCAGCGCCTGGTGCCCGAGGTGGATCCCGTCGAAAGTCCCGATCGTGACGACGCAGCCGCGCTGACGCTCGCCTAAGCCATTGAGTCCGCGAATCAGCTGCATCGGCCGCCTGAGCCGTCACTCCCGCACAAAAGGGTGTAAGAATACCGCAATCCGTTCCCCGGAGCAGGCAGATACACACGCCCTCCCGTGCGCGGCGCCGTTGACAATGGACGGGCGCATCCGCAGACTACCGGCCCCCCGAGTTCGGGGTCCCGAGTGATACGGAGCGATTGTGGCCAACACGAAGTCCGCCGAAAAAGCGGCCCGCCAAGCCGAAGAACACCGCGCGCGCAACATTGCGCTGCGCTCGCGCATGCGCACTGTGGTGCGCAATGTGACCGCCGCCATTGCCGGCGGCGACAAGACCAGCGCTCAGAGCAGCTACCAGACCGCCGTGCCGATCATCGACAGCCTGGTCAACAAGCGCATCATTCACCGCAACAAGGCGGCTCGTCACAAGAGCCACCTGGCCGCGCGCATCCGCTCGATGCCGTGAGCCGACGGACGGCGCGCGGCCCACGCCGCGCATCGTCCGACCGCCGAATCCAGCAGCTACGCTGCAGCTCAGGCCGGCTCGTCGCCGGCCTGTTCGGATTCGGCCGCGCGTTCCGCGGCCGCCCGTTCCTGCAGAAACGTCATCACGGCCTCGCACAACTCGCGCGTGCCCTGCCCGGTCGCCCCGGAGATCAGGAACCGCGGACCGCGGTAGCGCAGCCGACGCACGATCTCGCGTGCGCGCTGCTCGGCTTCGGGGGCCGGCAGCAGATCGGCCTTGTTCAGCACCAGCCAGCGCGGCTTGACGGCGAGCTCGGGACTGAATTTCTTCAGCTCCGCGACGATGGCGCGCGCCTCGGTGACCGGGTCGACCGCCGGATCGAGCGGCGCGATGTCGACGATGTGCAGCAGCACGCGGGTGCGCTGCAGGTGCTTCAGGAAGCGGATCCCGAGTCCTGCGCCCTCGGCCGCCCCTTCGATCAGGCCGGGAATGTCGGCCATCACGAAACTGCGATGCTCCCCGACGGCCACGACGCCGAGGTTCGGGTAGAGCGTCGTGAACGGATAATCCGCGACCTTCGGCCGAGCCGCCGACACCGCCCGGATGAGGGTGGACTTGCCGGCATTGGGCTGACCGAGCAGGCCGACGTCGGCCAGCACTTTCAGCTCGAGCTCGAGCACGCGCTTCTCGCCCGGGAGTCCGGGGCCGTACTGCCGCGGAGTGCGATTGGTGCTCGACTTGAAGCGCTGGTTGCCCCAGCCGCCCTTGCCCCCGTGGGCCACGGCGAGCACATCGCCTTCATGGGCGAGGTCACCGAGGGTCTCGCCGGTGTCCGCGTCGCGCACCAGGGTGCCGATCGGCACCGGAATGTACAGATCCTCGCCGCTGCGTCCCGTGCAGTCGTTGCTCGAGCCGGGCTCGCCGTGCGGGGCGCGCCAGAGCCGCTCGATGCGAAAATCGACCAGGGTGTTGATGCCGGCCGCGGCGCGCAGGTAAACGCTGCCGCCGTGACCGCCGTCACCGCCGTCGGGACCGCCGAAGGGAACGAACTTCTCCCGGCGGAAACTGGTGCTGCCGCGTCCGCCGTTGCCGGCCTGAACCCGGAGCTTCGCCTCGTCAACGAATTTCATGACTGTGGCCCAGACGAAAACCCCGGCGCAAAGGCCGGGGCGTTCAGGGATTCGAGGCGGCGCCGGGCGCCGATCCTCAGGCTTGCGCCGCCGCCGTCTCGGGCAGCACGCTGACGAAGGTGCGCTGCTCGGCACCCTTGCGCTGGAACAGCACGGTGCCGGCCACCTTGGCGAACAACGTGTGGTCGACGCCGATGCCAACATTCGCCCCGGCATGCATATGCGTGCCACGCTGACGGACGATGATGTTGCCGGCGATCACATGTTCGCCGCCGAAACGCTTCACGCCCAGTCGTTTGGAATGGGACTCGCGGCCGTTCTTGGTACTGCCGCCTGCCTTTTTATGTGCCATTTCTGCAGTCTTCCGATCGAATTAGCAGCGCGTCAACCCGCGCTGATGGCCGTCACCTTCACCTCGGTGAAGTGCTGACGGTGAGTCTTCTGGCGCAGGTAGTGCGCGCGGCGCTTGAATTTCACCACCGAGACCTTGCGGCCCTTGCCGTGGCGGACCACCGTGGCGGTCACCTTGCCGCCGGCGAGCAGCGGCTTGCCGAGCTTGATCTCGGCGCCCTCGCCGACCAGCAACACCTGGTCGAATTCAACCGTGGCACCGGGCTCGGCGTCCAATTTCTCGATGCGCAGCACCCCGTCCTGGGTTACGCGATACTGCTTTCCACCGGTGGCGATCACTGCGTACATAAGCTATTGAACCAGAACGAGGGACTTGACGAAGGGCGGGCATTCTAATGGGCCGACCCGTCCCGGTCAAACGCTTGATGCACTCGCCCTGAAACGGAGTGCGCGCCGGCGCGCGCCCTCCGACCGACCCGCTCGGCGTGCCGGTGCCGAGGGTCGCTTATTTCATACGCTTAAGCGTGCGGCATATGCTCCGGTCGGCTAGGATGCGCCGCTGAATCGAAAGTTCGCCACTAATGACCCTTGAAGAAATCCGAGCGCTCGTCGCGGCCGATCTGGCCGCTGTCGATGAGGTGATCCGCCAGCGCCTGAAAAGCGCAGTGCCGCTGGTCGACCAGATCGCCGAGCACATCATTTCCGGTGGCGGCAAGCGACTGCGG
The DNA here is from genome assembly GCA_021838635.1 of Pseudomonadota bacterium. GTDB lineage: Bacteria > Pseudomonadota > Gammaproteobacteria > Steroidobacterales > Steroidobacteraceae > 13-2-20CM-66-19. Next base: position 1,002 of record JAKCDC010000070.1, on the reverse strand, counting down.
CCGCTGCTGGTGGTGCTTGCCGGGCGTGCCTGCGGGCATCAGCCCGGGCACATCGAGGCCGCGGCGTTCATCGAATTCATCCACACCGCGACGCTGCTGCACGACGATGTGGTCGACGGCTCCTCGCTGCGCCGCGGGCGCTACACGGCCAACGAGGTCTTCGGCAACCAGGCGAGCGTGTTGGTGGGGGATTTCGTCTACTCGCGCGCCTTTCAGATGATGGCCTCGCTCACCTCTCAGCCGGTGATGGAAATCATGGCCGAGGCGACCAACGTGATCGCCGAGGGCGAGGTGATGCAGCTGATGAATGCGCATGACCCGCAGACCACCGAGCAGCGCTACCTCGAGGTCATCTACCGCAAGACGGCCAAGCTGTTCGAGGCCGGCGGGGAAGTGGCCGCGGTGCTCGCCGGCGGTCCGCCTCCGCTGCGCCAGGCGCTCGCGGCCTACGGGCGGCATCTCGGCACCGCCTACCAGCTGGTCGATGACGTCCTCGATTACCGTTCCGATCCGGCCGAGCGCGGCAAGAACCTCGGCGATGATCTGGCCGAGGGCAAGCCGACGCTGCCCTTGATCCATGCGCTGCGCCGGGGCACCGAGGCGCAGCGTGCGGTGATCCGCCAAGCCATCGAACAAGGCGGCGCGGAGCTCGAACCGATCATCGAGGCGATCGAAGCCACCGGCGGACTCGATTATGCCGCCCGCCTCGCTCAGCAAGCCGCTGACCAGGCGCTGCAGTCGCTGAAGGCGCTGCCCGATACGCCGTACAAGCGCGGTCTGGCGGCGCTGGCGCACTTCGCGGTGGAACACACCACCTGATCGGCGCACCGGCCATCGTGTAAATGGCGTTGAAGCGCGGACGCCGCTTCAGTACACTTCGCGCCCCGCCACCGAGTGCCTCCACTGGACGGCGGGTTCCTTCGCTCGGGGTGTAGCTCAGCCTGGTAGAGCACTACGTTCGGGACGTAGGTGTCGCAGGTTCAAATCCTGTCACCCCGACCA
>JAKCDC010000004.1 GCA_021838635.1 Pseudomonadota bacterium | reverse complement strand
CTGGCTGAACATGGCCGAGATCGAGATCGGCATCCTCGAGCGCCAATGCCTGGCGCGCTGCGCCGCCGACCAAGACACCCTCACCAGCGAGGTCGCTGCTTGGCAGAGACGACGCAACGCCGCCCAATGCGGCATCGAGTGGACGTTCACGCGCAAAGACGCGGATCGGAAGCTGCGTCGACATTATGTTTCGTAAATAACGTGTCGCCGTACTAGTGCGATCGCCGCGACAGCATATCTCTCGGTTTTGTGAAGGAATTGAGCTATACGGTACGCGTCATCCAGAGACTAGCCCATGGTCCGCACGACGAGGACTACCGCACGCTGAGGCACCCACCCCGTTTGGTTGCAGAATTCCGACCAACCACATACCGAGAACAAACCACACAATGTCAAGAAGCGCCTTTCGCTTCGCTGCATCGAGATGCCGTCAAATAAACTCACTGAATAGCCGGGCCTCAACAACCACGATGCGCTGGCCGATGGCGCGCGACTATCACGGACCCAAGCACGACTTCGGGCTCTCTCATGATGAGGCGAGCGCCGCGCGTTGTCGTCAATAATGCCCGAAACCATGCACAGTAAGATCGGATGTCGCCGCACAGGCATAAATCCCTCACACCCGTAGGCAAATACATCACCGTAACTCGTCGCAGGCGTGGCGCATTCCCTATGCGCCACGCCTGCTTTCGATTAACACCTAAAATCGTGCGCGTGCACTCAATTCAAACATACGGCCCAAGCTGGCTGGTCCGTAGGTCCACGGTTGCGGCGGCGCCTTATTGAACACGTTGTAGACGTGCACCCCGACCTGATAATGCCTGCCGAAATCGTATAGCAAATCAACATTGTGAATTGTGCTGGACGGAATGGTAAGCGGGAACTGATTAGACGCGGTGTACGTCAGGTTGAAGTACTCTCTGGAAGTATAATTGGTCTGCCAATATGCTCGGAACGGACCACGGTGATATCCGAGAGTTGCCTGAAATGACCAGCGCGGAAGACCAATCGTGTCCGCGCTCTCAATGACATCAAAGCCCTTTCCAGATACTGAGCTATTGTTTTCACGCATATCAGCCGCGTTGACTGCGAGCGAAATCCGGCCCGGGTCCGCAAACCGATTCAACAGCGGAAGACTCTTCAGCGAATGATAGTAATTCAACTTGTACTGAATGAGCCGCAGGTGGTTGAATCCAGCGTTGATAAAAGTTTCATTTGCGCTAAGCACTTGCCCAGTGCCCGCCTGCCGGACGAAATCATTACACGTCGCGGTCGGATAGGTCGGCGCGTCGTAGCACTGCTCCATCAGTACGCCAACACCCGCGTATTCGATTGCTTGACTGACTAGAATCTGAATGTAATCAGCGCTCACCGTCAGGCCGGGAACCCATCGTGGCGTCAAAATCACCCCGACGTTCATCGAGTGGGCGGTCTCGTTGCTCAAACTTGGATTTCCACCCGCTGTGACGGGAATAGTGAAATTCTGCACATTTGAGCTCGTGAAATTCGCCAGATTTGCACCAAGCGCCGCAAATGCCTTTGCGCAATTCGCTTGTCTGGCCGCCGGATTCGGACCCGAGTCAATATTGGCCACGGTGCACGGATCCGTGCCTGTGTCGTATGCGTTTGTGGTCGGCGAAAACGCCTCTTGAAGAGACGGCTCTCTATAGGTGCGCGCTCTTCCGAAGCGGAAGGCGATATCTCGTGTTGGCGCAAACACAATGCCGAAATTCCACGCATTGTTGTATCCGGCGAGACTGCTGTCAACGCGTCGGAACGCTGCATCTACACTCAGAGTACGTGCGAATTTCCAGTGGTACCGTCGACCGAGCAACGGTATCCGCATCTCGGTATAAACCTCATGCGTTGCAAAATGCCCATGTGTTGCATTGATCGGCACCGAGTAGCCGATGCCTTCACGTGACGCAAGGGACGGCGTGAAGCTCGCGTACTCGTAGCGCGACTCCGCACCCGCGGAGAGTCGAACCTTGCCGGCGGGCAAAGACAAGACAGGCGCCTGGATATTAGCCTGTGCGTCATCTTGCCAATTGACGGCTGTATTGCCAAAGTTGGCCGTAACGTAGCGGATGGCGGCCGCACTGTTGTTACCGACACCAAACGGGTCGAACGGCATACAGTTGGCAATATACGGATTCGTCGAATTTGGATTTTGCTGCGTAACACTGCATTCTGGCTGTCCGTTTGCTCCCATCACAGCATTTAGGGCATATCCCAGAACGTTCGGGACATTGTACTGAGAGTTCCCATAAACGAAATTGTAGTTCGAGTAGCTGGAATAGGCTTCGCCGTGCGAATACGACACGTTCCAGTCAAAGCGACGATTAAGCAGGTGAAAATCGCCGCTCAGCACTGAATTGATGTTGAAAGTACGCACAAATGCGTTAATGGGCGATGGAGTGGCGTCTACGTTGCTGCGATTTAAGTAGAATTGCGTGATGGCGTCCGTGGCGAGCACTGATTGGGCCTGGCTATTCAGGAACGGGTTGGTTGAATTAATCAACCACGCCTGACCGGGCCCAGGCTGATCGACTGCGGCCGCAACTCCGAATCCTGTATACGAATAATTCGGCTGGTTAAATGCTTGCCGTGCACCGACGTAATTTAAAGAGACCGAAGTCCTGAAATGCAAGGACCGGCTGAAGTTATAGCTTGCGATCCCATAGAACAGAGCTCGCTTCAGCGGCGCCTGCAGAGAAGAAAGGGGCGCGAGGTTGAGTGAGTCGCCACCACTCGACTGGGAATCATACAATGGATTTCCATTCAATCCGTTGTAGGCGGAAGGTCCATAGACCGTGCCTGGATTGAATGGCACCAAATCCCCATTGTTGGCAAACGCCGCCGGAATATTGGTGCCCGGCAAATAGATCAGTCCAAATGTATTTGGGTTGACTGGCAATCCACCGTTTGTCACTCCGTAAAAGCGCGAATTGTCGGCAACGATCTGCGCGGGTCCGGTTGCAGAAGGATTAGGCACAAAACTTTGTTGAATCGCTCCCCAGGGGCGCTGCGCGTAACTGACGGCAGTGGTCTGGTCATATTCGGCATCGAACGCAAGATTGAGCCGGTTGTTTAAGAAGTTTCTTCCAAGTGCCGCCTCGACGTCGTATTCACCGGCGTCCCAAGCCGCGGAATTGGTCACACTTCCTTGAAATTCCTCCCCGACATAATGCTGCATCATTTGAATGTTGACGACACCCGCGACGGCGTCCGCACCGTATACCGCGGCGCCGCTCGCAGGAACGATCTGCACGCGCTTGAGGAAGAATGACGGAAAATTATTCAGATCGACTTGGGTACCGCCGGAATTGGCAAAAATGTTAGCTGGGTTATCCGAGACATAGCGCAGACCATTGACCAGCCCCAGGGTACGATTCGAACCCAAGCCGTAGAGATTGACGTAATTGACGCCGACACCAAAGCTGTTTTGTGCGCCAGCCGGAGTCGTACTGCCTTGCATCTCCGGCAGAGAGTTGAGCGCGTTTGCGACGTTGGTATATCCGTGGTCGTCCATGTAGGCTGCGTTGACGACGGTATCTACTGGAAACGGCGTCAGATGCGCGTGACGTGTCTCGATTCTCGACCCTGTGACAACGACTTCACTCAACTGAGTAGATGGAGCCTGGGTCTGAGGTGCAGCCGGACCAGTCGCATTGTGCTTGTGGCGTTTCTTGCGTTTGTCAGTTGGAGTGGACGGCATCTGCGATGACTGGGGCTTAGCAGAATGCCTCGGGCCAGCATGTGCCTTGCCTGCACCTGCAGTTAGACACAGCAGGATTGCTGCGACCGTGGTCGCAATGTCATATCGATTTCGAGGCAAATTTAGGTGTCGGTTCGCCATGACTTCCCCATTTAATTTCTAATTTTTTCCTGGAGTGTTAGCGCTGTTCCCTTATTAAATCCGCTCACATCTCCATCCATTTTTTCCCTGTCGTGGTTGTTATCATGGTTTACTGTATCTGTAAAGACACAGGAGAACTGATGCATTGGGGCGCTAATGCATCAATAACAATATGTTTTTACTAGTTTTTTTTAAACGAACATATTGCTTTCGAACTTTGTGGCGAAAATGGCACGCCACTGAATGCGATGAAAACCGCGACGACTGGAGCGTGTCCAGGACAATGTGCACGAGAGAGGGTCATTCCTACTGCGCACATCTCCGTGCAACCCCGTGCATTTTTGGTGATCACATGAGTGCTCTAACCGATGTGGCGCCAGCGCACTTCGGTGGGTCGTCATACCGATCTGTGCCGCTCAGCGGCGCTACATCGCGCGCCGAGTGGCCCCGCAATGCGTTGCACATACTAGCGAGTCCCGCACTCAACAGAAGGGAATGTCGAGCGCATAGGCGGCAGGAACCGCCAGTCCGCACACGTTGCGCTGGGTTGCTCTTGCTGCCGAACTTGCATTGTCGCACTTCAGGTTCGCCAGCAAACTCAGGCACACGATCAGCCTCACAGCGACCAGTTGCAACCCATTATGCCCGTTGCTCTGTTCACGCTCCTAGCGGTGGGTACCACGTGTCACACGCTGCGATCGGTTGACATGGGAAATTGTCGTACTGTCGGCCGTTGACTTCCTCGCATCGGGCGGCGTCACCTGCGAAACCAGAACCTCGATCGCACAGTCGTGCCGGAGGAGATTCAGGTCTGCTACGGCTTGGTCACCCTGTCATACATTGGCAGGGAAAAAGCATGTGTAGACCTCGAAATCTATGCCGAGGACGAGCTTCCAAAGGGTCTGCACGAAGATCATTCCCGCAATCAACCAGTGACCAGCGATACCGGGCGGGACCGCAAATTTCTCCTGAGTGACCAAACCGCCCTATCCACCTGTTGCCGGCCGCAATCGTACGGGAGCACTGGCTAATGAAGTGCCAGACGCTCCGTGCACGCCCCAGATCGGCGAGCAGCCAGGGACTACTCCCCAGGGCGGGCGAGCGGTTTATACTGTGCGCTGCTCAGGGTCAATGGTGGGGCAAGATGTTTCTGCAGATCGACAGCGTGCTGACCACCATGGAAGTTCGGTCCGTAGTGGAACTTGCGCGGCAGACTCGTTTCATCGATGGCCGCGCATCCAGTCTCGATAACTCCACCAGGAATGACCTGATGCAGGACCCGCGCGACTCGCTGGGTCAGCGCGCATCGCAGATCGTCCTCACAGCGATTCAGCGCAACGAGGCGGCCCGCGACTTCCTGTGGCCGAACCGGATCGCCGTACCGCAATTTCTGCGCTACGGCCCCGGCATGACCTACGGCGCGCACGTGGACGTGGCGTTTATGAACCTCGCGACGCAGCCTTTGCGCTCGGATGTCTCCTGCACAGTTTTCCTAAGCGATCCGGCCGACTACGAAGGTGGTGAGCTTGTCATCCATCTCGGGACGGAGATGGTGCGATTAAAGGGCAGCGCCGGCAGCGCGGTCTTCTATCCTTCGACCACGCTGCACGAAGTCACTCCGGTCGCCTCCGGGGAGCGGCTGGTTATGATGACCTTCATCGAGAGCCAACTGCCAGACGCAGCGCAGCGCGAACTGCTCTACACTTTGAATGAAGTGCGGGCGCTCGAGGGGCTGAACATGCAGTGGCATAACCGCATGAGCCTGGAAAGCGTGATCGCATATCTTCTGCGCATGTGGGTGCGCTGAGGTGAAATCGGGCGAGCACGCCACCGCCGGCGGAGGCCGAGCGGTGGCTGAAGTGACCGCGGCCGAGCTCGCCGGGTCACCGACGTGGTTTCCACTCGAGGCGCAGACCGCAGGTACACTGCGGCTCGTGCGGCTAGATGAAGCGGCGTATCGAGGGGCGAGCTTTCTTGACCAGCGGATCCTCTCGACGAATCCCGACGCCGGAGTCTGCTCGGTCGAAGCCGCCACCACCGCAGCCGGCATGCTCGATGCGCGGGCGCATTATATTTTTCACATCGGCCATGTGGGCTCGACTCTGCTCTCGCGAATTCTCGGCGAGCACCCCGGCTTTCACTCGGTGCGCGAGCCCGCGCTGTTGCGTACGCTGGCCGCAAAGCAAGCGCAGACCGCTCACCTGCCGAGCTTGACGGCGACGCTGACACTACTGGCTCGCACATGGCGAACACCGCAGCGGGCTCTCATCAAGGCCACGAGTTTCGTCAGTGAGATCGCTGAATCAATCCTGGCCACGGACGATCACGCCGCTGCACTGCTTGTATTCACGCCGGCGCTCTCGTACCTGCGCTGCATCCTGGGCGGCCCAAATTCACGGGTTGAATCCAAAGTGCTCGCGCCGGCCCGCCTTGCCCGCCTGCAGGCGCGGATCGGCGGCGCCGCCCTTCCAAACCCACCGCGCTCGGAGGGCGAATGGATCGCCATGAGCTGGCTGTGCGAGATGGCATCCCTATGCGAAGCGTGGGCGCAGCACGAAGACCGTGTGTACTGGGTTGACTTTGAGGGATTTTTATCGAACCCCAGTGTCGGCGTGTCCGGCGCTCTGGGCGCACTCGGCGTCGCACCGACCGCACAGGACGTGGATGGGCTGCTCGCCGGACCCTGGATGGGTCGATACGCCAAGGCACCGGAGTACGCGTACGATGCGGCGCTGCGACGCACCGTGCTCGAGGCGGCGGACCGGGAACACGGCGGGGAGATCCGCCGCGGAATGGATTGGCTTGCACACACAGCCGGGCACCATCGACTCATCGATGCGGCGCTCACGCGCTGACATATTCACTGCAAGGCGACAGCGGCAGAGACCGGCCGCCGGCAGCGCGTGCTGTCCCGTAGGCGATGACCGCTCCGGTTAAAAAAAAAGCGGCGGGCCGAAGCCCGCCGCTGGAACACTCCAGAATCTGAGCTGTGCCTCAGAACTGAACGCTCACCTCGCCAAACAGGAAGCGGCCGCCCCAGTCGTAGGTGCCAGGCATCGTGTTGCCGTTGCCGATCGGCGGCGACGGCAGATCAGAAGCGCCAATGACCGGCGGGGTGTTGTCAAGCAGATTATTGACGCCCAACCGAAGCAGGATATTGTCTGTAGGCCGATACGCCGCTGACAGATCGATGTAGCTGTACGCCGGAATCGAGGCATCCGTATTGGAAATCCCGCCGTTTGCGACGGTCGCCCCCGGGGTGCCCAGGTTCGGGTTGGGACTCAACGCCTCGAGCGTCACACCACTCATGTAGCGCCACCCCAACGTGACCGACAGAGGACGGAACGGCGTGATCCAGGTCGCGGTCCAATCGTGCCGCCACCTGAACACCGGACCGCCCGCACCGTTGCTGAGGCCGCTGCAGGTCGGACCGTAATAGCCCGCGCAGTTGTACGCGGTGGTGTTGCCAAGCGCCGCGATTGGCGTCACCGTGTAGGAGTTGAGGTACGTTCCGACGAAATTCGTCGTGATCGCACCCCAGCGACCGAGGTTACGCGAGTACGTCAAATTGACGTCCACGCCCTTCTCCTCCAGATCCCCGACGTTGGCCAGTGTGTCAGTCACATAGCCGTTCGGCGTGAGCCACAGCGTATTGGCTGCGTCGCGGTGGATAAGATTGCAGAACAGATCGGCGCTCGCGCAATCGGCGAGGATCGTGTTTTCACCGATGGAGCGGATGATGTTCTCAATCTTGATGTCGTAATAATCAATGTTGGCGGAGAAATTCGGCAGCCAGTTCGGGGTGAAGCCGATGCCGAACGAACTCGTCAGCGCCGTTTCCGGTTGCAGGTTCGGGTTACCGCCCACCAGCCCGTTGTACTGTGCAGCAGGATTCGCCGCCACCTTGCCGTACGCGCTGAGCGGTACACCGGTCCTGGCGCACTGCGAGGGCGAATACTGGGGCGTCGGACCTGCGCACGGGTCCACCGATCCGTCGAGGCCGATGCTCTGCGGCGCGTACAGCTCGGTGACGTTCGGGGCACGCACAGCGCGGGTGAAGGTACCGCGCAGACGCACCTGCCGATTCGGCGCCCAGGCCAGGCCCAAGGAGAAGGTGTTGGTCTGGAAACCGAGCGCGTACGAGGAATGCCGGAAGGAATCATCGGTCACCAGGGATTTCGCCCAAGGCTTATCCTGGATCAAAGGCAGACGTCCTTCGACGTATTCGTCCCAGGACTCTATGGCACCGCTGACCGGGAGCGTAGCACCGCCCTGCCCGGAAAGATCTCCGGTCATGAACTCCACGTCCGGCTGGGTGTACGAGTTGACATCACGATATTCGGTACCGAGGGCCACCTGCAGACCCGAGTGGGCCGTCGGCAGCTGCACGTACTGACTGAGATCGCCATTGAAATTCGTGTCGACAATCTGCTGAACGACCGCGCCGCGCTGCAGACCCGGGGTCTGCAAGTAGCGCACCGCCGCCGGCGTAACCTGGCCGGGTGCGAAAATGTCCCACGGCACACAGCCAGCCGCCAGACCCGATGTGTTACCCGCCGCAGTGGCCGCGCACTCCGTCGTGCTACCCGGCGTGTTCGGCGCGACCACTGACCCGTTGAGCACGCTGACCGCGTCGAGCGCGTAATTCAGCTTGGTTGTGGAAATGTCGTTGTAGTACGTTTCCAGAAGATTGACCGTGCTGTACTGGTAACTCGCGTTGTATGACCAATTGTCATCGATCGAGCCCTTGATCCCGATCACTTCGCGCCAGTCAATGTGCTGAAGGTTGTCTTGCCGGTTGCCGCCCTCGATGTTGCGGCGAAGGATGTACAGGCCGTTGCCGGGACCACCCGAGTTGACGAAACCCGCCGTCGAACCGCCGCACCATGTCTGCAGCTCGGAGCTCGACAGATACGGGTTGGCGCAATCGACGTTGGAGGCGGTAGCAAAGTCGCCGGAGGGCGCGATCTGCAGGACCGTCTGATCGTTCATGAACATGGTGCTGCCGAACACGATCGCATGCGGATTGATCGTGTAGTGCATGAATGCACCGGCGTTCCAGGTCTGGTCCGGCGCCTGCATGTAGTTGAGCGGACCGTAGTTGAAGCGCGACTCAGCCGACAGTGGCAGCAACACGCCGCCCGGGCCGACGGTGTTGGCATCGGCCGTCGTACCGCTGGCGTACTTCAGAAACGTGCCGGGGTAGGATGTAAGCGACCCGGAGCAGTTGAAGTTACCGGTACCCTTGGGCGGCAGATAGCCGGATGCCATCGAGCAAGCACTGTAGGCGTAGCGACTCTGCAGGGCGGCCGCGATGTTGCGGTAGCTGGCGTAAAAGGTGAAATTGCCCTTGTTGTTGGGCGTATTCATACCAGCGATGATGGTCAACTGCTTCTGCGCACCAGTTGCCACGCTGCCCGGAGCCTCGGCGAAATGATTGCCGGTTCGGGTGTTAAAGCCCTGCAGATCAGAGATGACGTTCTGGCTATTCCCGTTGCTGTGGAAAAATCCGCCGCCGTTGGCGATGATCTTCACGCCTTGGAAGTGCTGCATCAGCTTGAAGTTGACCACGCCCGCGACGGCATCCGCGCCGTACAGCGAGGAGGCGCCGCCGGTGAGGATCTGCACGTTCTCGATCAGCGCGGTCGGGATCATCTTCACGTCGGAGCCGCCGCCGCGCGGATCGCCGTACGGCATACGCAGTCCGTCGATCAGCACCAGAGTGCGGTTCGAGCCAAGGCCGCGCAGGTTGATCGTCTCTGTGCCGCTGCCGCCGTTGATACTGGTCGAATTCTGGTCTGCAAAAACCTGCGGCAGGCGATTCAGCACGTCATCGACGTTCACCGCGCCCATTTGCGAGAATTCTTTAGAGGAAACAAACGTAACCGGGCTAATGGAAGTTTGATTCGGTGAGAGGGCGATACGCGAGCCCGTCACCACCACCTCTTGCAGCTGCGGCGCCACCGGCGCTGTGGCCGGCGTCACCGCCGGGTCGGCCGGACCCGTTTGGGCCGTCGTGTGGGCGTTAGCCGCACTAGCCACCCCAAAGGCGGCAGCCAGCGCTCCGCCCGCGAGGACCGTGCGTACAGCGGCACGCACCAGGGGTTTGCCAGAATTATTGTTGACCATGAGGTCACTCTCCCATTGGCTATTTAATTGTGATGTCGCCTGACGAAAAGAGCGGGCAGAAGCGGAGTCGACGGCCATTGGGCGTTATTCCGTCGCCATCGACGGATGCACCAGTCTCCCTTTGCGCAGTGCCGCCCGGACGTCTATCGCTCCTGTGGCCTTTGCACCAGCCACCTGAATATAGCACGCTGTCTTAGTGACGCAACATGAGAGAAATGCATCTAGTCGTGTTAGCGATTCATGTTGTCGCAGCAACGGCGTCGCCGGAAGGTGTAATCGGCAGCAGCAAAGAGCCATCCAGCGCAGATCTGCCACGGCAGAGCGGCACGCGGACTACGGCTTCGGGACGGGCGCCGCGGTACACCTGATGCTGCACTGCAACATTAACGGCGGCGCAGCCGTTGCGATTTTGCAACAACAGGCCGAGGCGCCTGCAACCGGCCTCGGCTATCATGCGGCTGGTGATAGCACTGTCTCAGAGCACGCTCGAGAAGCAGGTCAGCGAGCATCTGGCCCGCGGCGATCTGGATGCGGCCGCTGCAGCGGCCGCCCAGTGCCGGCAGGCTTGGCCGACCGCCGCCGGGGGGTGGCTGCTCGGCAGCATCGCCGCCCTGCTGGGCGGGGCGCGCGATGAAGCGCTGTCGCTCATCGAGACGTATTTGCGCACGCAGCCCGGCGACGCCCAGTGTCTGCTGCAGCAGGCCGAATGCCTTCTGGCATGCAATGACCGTTCAGCCGCGCTGGCCGCGGCCGAGCGCGCAGCCGTCCATGCCCGGGAGATGCCGGCCATCCTGGAGGCCGTGGGGGAATTTTTCATTCAGGCCGGCGAGCATGCCCGCGCAGTGGCCATTTACGATCATGCGCTTGAACGCGAGCAACGGGATCGCATCCGGCGTGCCACGCTCCTCGCCCGGCGGGCCGCTGCGCACCGGATCCTCGGACAGTTCGAATGGGCCGAGCGCGACTACGAAGCAGTACTGGCGATCGACCCGGTTGCGCCGAAGGTTCTCAAGGCCTTGAGCGAGCTGCGCCGCCAGACCCGCGAGCGCAACTGGATCGGGCCGATGCAGCAGGCCCTCGCGCGCCTGCCGCCGCAATCGGAGCACGCGGCCATCGTGCACTTCGGCCTCGCCAAGTCCTACCAGGACCTCGGCGACCATGCGGCGAGCTGGCGGCACCTGAGCACGGCGAACCGCATCGAGCGCGCGCTCATCCAGTACAGCCCCGATCCCGATCGGGCACTCATGCGCGCGATGGAAGAGACTTTCACCACGGCGCAGTCCGATCCACCCGAGGCCCGCGGCGAGCGGCCAATTTTCATCATCGGCCTGCCGCGCTGCGGATCGACCCTGGTCGAGCAGATCCTCTCCAACCACCCCGAAGTACGGGCCTGCGGCGAACTGACCGCGGTGACCGATGCGATCCTCACCGTGAGCGATCGCCTGAGAGACCCGCCGCCGCTCGACGCCCGCGGCCACGCGCAGCGCCTGGCAGCGCTCGAGGGCGCAGCGCTGGCGGAGGAATATTTAGCCCGGCTGCCGCCGCGGGCTGGCCTCCAGACGCGGTGGACGGACAAGCAGCTGATCAATTTCCTCTACTGCCCGCTGCTGCTGCGAGCCTTTCCGCAGGCACGCATCGTGCACGTGACCCGCCACCCGCTGGCTGCCTGCGACGCGATCTACCGCACCCGCTTCACCGCTGGCGGTTATCCGTTCGCCTACGATCTGTCGGAAATCGCTCAGTTTTACATCGGCTACCGGCGCCTGATGCAGCACTGGCACCGCCTGCTGCCTGGGCGGATCCTCGATCTGTCGTACGAGACGCTCGTGACCGACTTCGAGCCCGCGGTGCGGCGATTGCTCGAGGATGTCGACCTGCCCTTCGATGCCGCCTGCCTCGAGTTCCACCGCAATCCCACACCGGTCATCACCGCAAGCTCGGTGCAGGTGCGCCAGCGGCTGTACGGCTCCTCACTCGACCTGTGGAAGCACCATAGCGAGGGACTGGCCCCAGCGCGGGCGCTGCTTGAGGCCGCCGGCATCGCCCTCGACTGACCGGCCGCTCCGCTGCTCAGCGGATCCGCGTCACCTTGCAGGAGCGGCGGGACGGCAGGCTCAGCAGATACGATCCGAGCCAGCCCCGCGAGATCGTCACGACATCGCCCACCCGGGCGAACAGCCCGCCGCCAGCATTCAGCTGCTCCCAGACCTGATGGTTGGCAAGGGTAAAGATCTTTCGATCGTCCGCCGTCCTCTGCAGAACAGCGATGCGCGAGACGATGCGATTGAGTTGCCGCGGCAGCTTCACGACCGCCGCCTCGCGCGCCGCGATCTGCCCTGGCGCCAAACCGAAAGTCTCCCTGGGGCTGAGATCCGCAGGGGCGCTGGCCGCTGAAACTACCGGTGCGGTAGAACGATCCGCGGTGCCCGGGACCATCCCCTTGGCGAGTCTCCCGGCGAGCGTCGCCGACTGGCGGTCGAAGCAGGCGAGCCTTGCGGCATCGGGTGAGATGCGCCGGCACGCCAGAAGGGGCGCTGCCCACCGCGGCGGCGGTCGCGTCGAGGCCCAGGCGGTGGATGAGGCTACGCAGGCAAGCCCGATGAGAACCCACGGCGCGGCCGCCATCCTGCCCGCCGCCGATAACCAAACACACGGTGCCAAAGAGACAGAGCTGCGCTTCATTGAACTATTATAGCGCGAAGCGCGCCTGCGGCCGCTTGCGCAGCTACAATCGGCAGGCGCAATGCAGCGGACTCCCGTGAGGCCGGCTATGGCTCCTGAGCTGTTCAATATGTTCGCGGTGCCGTTCGCGGTCAGCCGTCATCCGGATCCGCTGCGGCTGAACCCAGCGCTGCGCGCCTTCGTGCTTGCGGCCGAGCGCGGCGGTGCGATCAATCCGCGCCCGCTCACCTACCGCAACGAGGCGCTGTTCGAGAGTCCTTTCGATCTGTTCCGCAACCCCGATCCGGCGGTGCAGGAGCTGAAGCGCTTCTGCTGGGACCAGCTGCTCGCGGTGATAGGCAGGCTGAACGGCTATGACCTGCCGACACTCTCGCGGCTGCAGATTTACAATGATTGCTGGTTCCACGTCACACGGCGCGGCGGTTACTTTGGTCTGCACAATCACCCCAATGCCTCCTGGAGCGGAGTGTATTGCGTCGATCCGGGACTGCACGATCCGGACAAGAATATGAGCGGCGTGCTCTCCTTCATCAACCCGACGATCATGCACGCGATGCACATGGATGCGGGCATCGCGCGGATGCCTCTACCGTACGGGCACCACGTCGCGAACTTCACCCTGGAGGCCGGTCAGCTGGTGCTCTTCCCATCCTGGGTACTGCACGACGTCAAGCCGTTCGAGGGCGAAGGCGAGCGCATCACCATCGCCTTCAACTGCTGGTTCACGCTACCGGATGCGCCCTCAGCTTGAGTGCGGCCGTTAGTCCGGATCGTAATAGAAGCGCTTCACCCACGGCTCAAGCACCGCACGCACCGGCTCGAGGGCGCCGCGGTAGTGACGCCAGAGTCCGACCCCTTCCGTGCCGAGGCTGTGGACCCATTGCGCAAGACTCGGCGCCGGCTCATCGCGCTCACGGGCGCGCAGCGCAAAGTCACGCATCGCCGGATGCCACTGCAGTCCGAGGAATTCGCAGACGCGCCTCATCTCGCGCGCGAAGCCATTCACCACATCCTCGTGGCGCACGAGACACGCCTCGAGCGAAAGCAGCGAGGTGAAGCCGATCAACAGCCGCATCACCGCGGCGTAATAGCGCGCTGCGCCCTCGACGGTCAGCAGCTCATAGGTCGGGGCACTCATCGCGAGACGGTTGCGGAAACTGCTGAGCACAACATCGCGTGGATCGCGACAGGCAAAGAGGATCTTCGCGGTCGGAAACAGCCGCACGATGAGCGGCAGCTTCAGAGTGTTGAGTGCGCAGCAGTCGACGAACACTTTGCCCGTCGGATCGACCCCCGCGGCGGCCACGCGCCGCCAGTACGCAGCACGAAAGTGCTCCAGCATCTGTGGGGGCGCGCCCCAGAGCCGATCGAGATCCTCGGGCCGGCGCATGAACTCGATGACCGCATCGAGCAGACACTCCCGCTCTACGAGCGTCACAACCTGCGGGTGGCCCTCCAGAATCACTCCGAGGAGCCTCGTGCCCGAGCGCGGAAATCCAATGATGAAGACGTGATTCTTCGCCGGCCCATTCTGCGCGGCGTGCACGCCAGGCACTGCGGGCTTGTTCGCCGCCGTCCGATCGAGCCACCCCCCTAGTGCCTCGGCATAATTGCGCGCACTGGCGAAGCGGCCGGCGTAGTGGTGCCGGAGCGCCTCGTTACAACTCGTGTAGACTGCGAAAGCCTCCTCGTAGCGACCCTCGGCATCGAGCACGTCGCCGAGCAGCCCCTCGACATAGGCGCGCTCGACGCCCGACAGACGCTTCTGGTCGAGCAGTTCCCGCAGCCGCGCCTCGGCTGCGCCAATTTGGCGCTCGCCGAATTCCGCGGCCGCCAGACTCATGATCCCCTCACGCAGCCCGGGCGCCACAGCCAACGCCTTCTGCGCCCACGAGCGGGCCTCATCGTAGGCCCCGCGCCGGCAGGCGATGCTCGAGAGTCCGGCCAGCGCCAGCGCCTGAGTGCCATCGAGTCCGACCGCTCGCTCATAGCTCGCCCCGGCCGCGGCAATCGCCCCGAAGGCGCGCAGCGCGCTGGCGCGGTTGGCATGCAGGTGCGCGAGCGTCGGGTCGAGGGCGATCGCCGCGTCGAACTGCTCGAGAGCCTCCGGCGCGCGCTCGAGGGCGAGCAGACACAGTCCGAGCGCATTGCGGCAGCCGATGTCCCCAGGGGCAATCTGCACGGCGCGGCGCAGCAGAGTTTCCGCCTCGGCACCGCGCCCTTCTCGCTCCAGACCGAGCGCGGCGAGATTCAGCAGCAGTGGGTGCTCGAGACCATCGGCCAGCGCCGCGCGCGCCTGCTCGATGGCCTCTTCGTGATGCGCGGCCCGGGCGGCGGCCAGAATGGCGCTGAGCCGCGCCTGATCAGCCGCCGGATTCCGGTCCATGGGGTTGGAAATTCGGGTTTGACATGCGCGTCAGTATAAACCGCGTTACAGTAGCTCCCAGCGTTTAAGGGAGATCCGCCATGAGCAGAGTAATGTGCTGTCTGGTGCTCGCGATCACCGCCGCGCTCGCCGCATGCGCCGATCGGCCGCAGCAGCAACCCCCTGCAGCGGCCACCGCGACCACACCGGTGAGCGAGACGCCGAGTTCGCCCCGGCATGTCATCGCCCAGGCCGACTTTGCATTACAGGCGGTACAGGCCGGCTTCTCACCACAGGCGCGCAACGGCGCAATATTGTACTGCAAGCATGCCCCCAGCCTCGGTTCGCGCATCCCTCGCATCCGCTGCTTCACGCCGCACGAAGTGCGGGTAATCCTGCAGATGCGCGAGCAGCAGCGGCGGGCCCTGTCGGGCGCGACCGCGGCGCCGGGGTGCGGGAGCAACGGGCAGAGTTGCTGAGCGACTCGCGACAGCGGGCACTGGCCGGTGCGCAGCGGTCAACGCGACGCGCGCGAGCCGATGTGCGGCCCCCGAAGGCGTTTCAGCTCGCGCCGCCGCCGGACCTCGAGGCGCGATGGATCGCGGCCTCACTCCCCGACCGCCTCAAGCCCGCACCAATCGCCTCGCCGCAGAACTGCCTGACCCACGGCGCGACGATCGGCAGGACCGGCTCAAGCTGCTCGCGGTACCGCCGCCAGCGACCGACGCCTTGGGCGTTGAGCCCCTGAGCGAGCTGGGCAGTGCTCGGGGTAAGTGCGGCGCGAGCATGCGTCCGCGGCGCGAAATCGCTCATGCCCACCTCCCACCGCAGGTCCAGAAACTCGCATACCCGGTGCATCTCGCGCGCAAAGCTAGTCACGACTTCTTCATGGCGAACGAGGCAGAACTCGAGCGGCAGCAGCCGCGTGCACTCCATGAACACGCGCATCACCGCATCGTAGTAGCGCGCGGCGCCTTCCAGCGTGAGCATTTCGTAGATCGGAGCGCTCATGCGAAAGCGGTGGCGGAAGCAGCTGAGCACAACGTCGCGCGGATCACGGCAGGCAACCAAAATCTTCGCCTGCGGAAACAGGCGCGCAATGAGCGGCAGCTTCAGGGTATTCAGCGGATTCTTGTCCACGAAGACCGTGCCGGTGACCTCGACGCCAGCGTGCGCGACGCGGCGCCAGTACGCGCTGCGCAGCGCATCCAGCGTCGCCGGCGGTGCGTACAGCAAGCGCTCAAGATCCTGCGGTTGCTGCATGAACTGCTGCACCGAATCGATCAGCGACTCGCTCTCCTCGAGGCTGACCACCTGCGGGTGACCCTCGAGAATCACCTCCAGGAGCGAAGTGCCCGAGCGCAGAAAGCCCAGCACGAATACATGTCCCGCGGCCGGTCCCGGTCCACTCGAAGGCGGCGCGGCGCGCC
Organism: Pseudomonadota bacterium; assembly: GCA_021838635.1. Lineage (GTDB taxonomy): Bacteria > Pseudomonadota > Gammaproteobacteria > Steroidobacterales > Steroidobacteraceae > 13-2-20CM-66-19. The sequence goes on along the minus strand of JAKCDC010000004.1, from coordinate 124,703 downwards.
AGCGTGCCGACTCGGTGCCCTGCAGATACTCTACGAGCTGGTCAGCGTATTGCCGAGCGGTCGGATCCGCCGAGGCAAACCGGGATGCGAAGGCGCGGCGCTGCACCTCGTTGCTGTCGGTGTAGGCCGCAAACGCCTCGGACGTGCGACCCTGGGCATCGAGCGCATCCGCGAGCAGCCCGCTGGCGAGTCCGTGCTGCTCGGCAGACAGGGCCGCTTGCGCAAGCAGGCTGCGCAGACGGGCCTCGGCCGCATCCGGTTGCCGCTCACCGAGTTCGACCGCCGCAAGACTTAGCTGCGCATCCGGGTAACCCGGCACGCGCTCAAGGGCGCGCCGAGCCCAGGCGCGCGCCTGTGCGTATGCGCCGCGGTAGCTGGCGATGCGCGCCAGACCTGCCAACGCCACCGCCTGCTGGGGATCGAGTTCGACCGCGCGCAGGAATGCCGCTTCAGCCTCCTGGACCCTCGCCAGCGAAAACAGCGCGTTGCCCCGGCTGGCATGCACGAACGGCTGGGCCGGGTCGGCCGCCGCGAGCACATCAAACTGCTCGAGCGCCTCTTCGTAGCGAGCGAGCCGCAGCAGACACAGCCCAAGCGCGTTGCGCGCGGGCTTGTCCGCCGGGGCGAGGGTCACGGCACGGCGCAACAGCCGTTCCGCTTCACCCAGATCACCGGCGAGTTCCTCTCGCAGGGCCAACACATTGAATATCAACGGATGCTCGAGACCCTCGGCAAGCGCCGCCTCGGCCAGCTGCGCCGCCCTCGCCACGTCCCGATTCTCTGCGCTGCGCTGAATGGCGAGCAGCCGCTCGCGGTCTGTCTCGCAATCGCGATTCACAGCCGCGCCCACATGCGCAGCAGGTTTTCAGCCGCGGCTTTCAGGCGCAGGCGGTTCACCGGATCCATGGTTTCCGCCTCGCGCACGCGCACCTCGTTCAGCCGGAACAGCACCTCGCGCTCAGCAGCAGCGACAATCTGGCTCTCGATGAACGTGATCATCACCAAGCGCTCCCCGGAGGTGACCGGCGCGACTTCGTGCAGGGTCGTCGAGGGATAGAACACCGCCTCGCCCGCCTTGCCCTTGATCCGCACCTGTTGGGAGCCGAGATAGATCACGAGTTCACCGCCCTCGTAACTGTCCGGGTCGCCCAGGAATACGGTACAGGAGACATCCGAGCGCAGCCGCTGCTGACCGAGGGTCATGAACGCGGCGTCGACGTGTGCCCCGTAGCCCATGCCCGCTCCGTAGCGCACGACCTGCGGCACCGCGATGCGCCGCGGCACCACGAAATTGCGTGCCATTTCGCTGCGCTGGAAGGCTCCGAGGGCAAGCTGGCCGGCACGCTGCGCGTGCGGATCGGTCGGGTCGGGAATCAGACTGCGCTTGGTGGGGTTGTGCGGATTGGAACTGCGGCCGTCGATGAAGCGCGTCTGGCGCGCCAGTTCACGTACCGAATCGACCTCGGCGGCGGTAAGGAAATGTTCGATTTGCAGAAACATCGCGACTCCACCCCGCAGCAGAGGATCACCGTGCAGTATAGCGGCGCCGGCGATCCGGGCGAGGCCGGGCATTCTCAGAGTCCCGTGCGGGTGCGCCGCGAGCGGCTTATCCGCCCGGCTGAAAGCCTGCCGCCGCCAGCATGGAAATCGGCGGCGGCGCGGGCAGGATGTAGACCCGGGAGCGGGGATAATCGAGCACCAGCGAATCGGCAACGCGTAACACATCCGTGCCGATGATCACTGCGGGCTTTGCCTGCAGGTTCCATTCCCGAAAGATCGGTACATCGGAGTAGACGATCGGCAGGTGCTGAATCGCCACGGGCCCGAGAATGAGCGTGGGCGCCACCACAGTTGAGCCCGAAGATACCTGCTGCGTCACGCCGTAAATCGGCGTCGTGACCCCCGAGCGGTTGTGCGACAGCAATGCCTTGCGCAGTGCGGGATTACCCAAGGTCACGGGCGACCCGGTGTCGATCACCGCCTCAACCGCGATGCCATCGACTCGCGCCTGGATCATGAGCAAGCCGCCCGGGGTACGCACCGCGCGGATGTCGAGGAAGCCCCACATCGGCCCGCGGCTGGAGCGATCAATCGCCACGCGGTGATCGCGAAAATCGACCGCGATCCGCACCGGACCGAACCCCGCCATGCCGAGAATGCCATCGACCTGGGTCATGATCGGCGTTGAACAGACCGGCATGCGCACCTCGCGCTTCACGATCCGTCCGATCTGCAGCCGGCGAACGGTCACCCAGGGCAGCGGCTGCGTCCCGGTCACCCCTTCGACGCGCTCCACCCGCCCCTCCCGCGGGATCAAACCCAGTGCCTTGACCAGCCGCGGGGCGATGACTGAGCCGTTCGCACCGGTGTCGACCAGAAACGGGAAAGGCCCGCGGCCGTCGATCAGGACGGGAACGACGATCTGACCGAGAGGATTGAGTCGGGCAGGTGCCGAGGAGAGCAGACTCGGCACGTTGGCCGTCGCCGTCCCATGAGGACTGGCCACCGCCATCGCCACCGCGGGCAGTAAAGCCAGCACGCACAGGACACCGCCGAAGGCCTTCACGAGTTTTCCGCGACCTCACGAGCGCCGCTGGCCACTATACGCCGGCCACCGGATACCGGCGGTGTCTCGCCACATAAAAAAGCCCCGCACGAGGCGGGGCTTTGAATCAAACCATCAGCGTGGCCGTGGCAAGAGGTGCAGTGCACGCGCACTACGCCAGCTCGCCCCTCGCGGGTACCCGCCGCAGCGGCGGGTACCCGACGACGGCACGAGAGGGCCGAAGGATCAGAGGAACTTGTAGCTCAGATTCAGGTAGAAATCCCGTCCGATCGGGTTCGAGTACAGCGAGTTGTAGCCCGCTGCAAAGTTACCCTGGGCGGAGTTCGTGAACGGCGGGTTCGTATTGAGCAGATTACGAATGCCGAACAGCACCCTCAGGCCGTGAACCGGCTTGTAAGACACGTAGGTGTCCCAAGTCGACTGGCTGCCCACCGTGCGCTGCGGGCCATTGTTGGTCGGTCCGACCCCAAATTCGTCGATGTAGGACGAGTAGAACCGATTGCTGAGGCCAGCACCCCACTTACCCTGCGGGCTGGTCCAGTCGACCCGCAGCAGGTGCTGCCAGCGCATCGCCGGCTCGTTTCCACCGTTGTACCAGCCGACCAGGTTGAGCACCGGGCCGCCGTTGTACTGCTGCAAGCGGAACTGCGTGACCGCGGTCCCCTCCAGGTCCTCGCGGAACACACCCCACCGAGTCTGCTGCGAGTACTGGACGCTGAGGTCAAACCCGTCGGTGGTAATTTGACCGGTATTCTGCAGATTCACGGTGACGTAACCGCAGGTCGGCGCCGAGTACGGAGTGCAGTACGTAGCCTCCTCGATCGACGGCGTGAGCGTGCCCTGATTGTTCGGCACGATGTAGCTCGAGAACTGGGTCGGGTTGCCGTAGATGGCCGTGGCCGGAACACTTCCAATGGTGTTCTTCAGCAGGATCCGATAGTAATCGAGCGTGATACCGAGGTTACGCACCGGCGCCACGATCACACCCAGGTCGAAGTTCTCGGACGTTTCCGGCGTCAGCTTCCTGTTGCCGCCGAACAGCCCGAGTCCCTGCGTGTTGCAGACGTTCGGCGTCCACTCCGTGTTGTAGTTCCCCGGCGTGCAGAACGGATTGCCGCTGCCCATGGAGCCGCTGGTCGAGGCGGACATGGTGTTCGGGTCATACAGATCGTACAGAGTCGGCGCGCGGAAGCCGGTGGACGCAGCTCCACGGAAAGTCACATAGCGCGACGGCTGGTAGCGCACCGTGACCTTGCCGTTGTTGGTACGGCCGAAGTCGCTGTAGCGGTCTTCGCGATCGGAAATGTCGACATCGAGGCTCTTCGACATCGGCACGTTCAACTCGGCGAACACGGCCTGCGCCGTGCGGCTGCCCTGGACTGCAAACGCCGTCAGACCCGTCGCGGCCTGGACGAGATTATTGTACGGCGTAGTGGCAGTCTGGAACTTGTTGCCACGCACGCTGAACCCAAGGGCGAGGACTGCATCATGCCCGGCGTGGAACGCATCGCCGAGACGATGGCTGGCGTGAGCACTGACGCTCCAGCGCTGCATCTTGCCATGCTGGTAAACGCCGTTGACGTAGCTGCTGTTGATCAACGCCTGTCCGGCCGAGCTCTGCGGGCCGAAGGGGTTGATCAGGTTGCTCAGCACGCCGTTCGGGGCAAGTATTGCCTCATTCGGATAACCCCCGACGTTGCCATCGGAGTTCAGGTTCTGACTGAAGTTCAGGTTGAAGTGGTAATTCCAACCCGCATTGTCACCAGCGAACGTCACCAACGCCCGCTGCTCGGTGTTGATGTTGTCGCCATAGCGGTTGTTGTTGGGGTCGGTCCAGACCGCATCGATGCCCTGGCTCAGTGCCGGCGGAGCGGAGCACGGGGCGCCCTGGTACTGCGTCTCGCAGGTGAGTCCCGCGCCGGTCGGGTAGTAGGTCGGGTCGGCCTGCGGCGTCATCTGGAAGAAGTAGAACATCGGGCCGGACCAGGCCGTGACCTTGGAGCGGCTATAGAAGTACTGGATCCTCAACGTGTTGTTGTCTGGCAGCTCCTTGGTGAAGGATACCAACGCAGACGCTTCGTACGACTTCGGCAGCAGATCCGTCGCGGCTGAATACCGGTAGGCGCAATTGCCGAAATACGTGGTCAGATACGGATTGCCCGTGCAGGCCGGGAAGTCCGGCTGCCAGTAGTTGCCGTTGCCATCAATGATGGTCGCCGGCCACGTTCCCGGGTTGTTGGTCGCGGAATCACCGAGCGACGGGTAGAAACCCGCCGCCGTGAACGAGCGCTGGGTCGCGCGCAGTTCCTGCTGGCGGCTGTAGCTGCCCGTGATCATGAAATTGTAGCCGTCGCGAACCAGGTCGCCATGGCCATAGGTGAAGCTCAGATCGCCAGAGCCGCCACCGGCGCCCTGCGGGTGATCAAGATTGGCCTGGACCTCAGCGCCCTGATAATTGCGCTTGGTGATGAAGTTGACGACGCCGGCGATCGCGTCGGATCCGTACAGTGCCGAGGCGCCCTCGCGCAGCACCTGGATGTTCGAGATCGCCGAGAACGGGATACCGCTCAGGTCGACCGCATTGCCGCTGAACGCGTTGTTGGCGAGGCGGTGGCCGTCGAGCAGCACCAGCGTGCGGCCGGTGCCGAGGCCGCGCAGATCGGCATAGGTGCCGCCGCCGGAGAACGTGCCGACGGACTGCGCAATGTTCAGCGCCGGGGCGTTCGAGGTCACGGTGCCGAGTGCCTGTTCGACGTTCGTCACACCTAGATTCTTCAGGGTCGAGGCCTTGATGATCGTGATGGCTTCCGCGGTCTCGGCGGAAGATCTCGGGATCATGGTGCCGGTGACCACGATGGTCTGCAGGACCGATGCCGAGTCATTCTTCTTCGCCTGAGCCGCCGGTGCAGGTACCGACTGAGCACCCGCCTTCGGCATCGGCGCGGGACTCGCATTCGCAAGCATCGCCCCTGCGCCCACCGCAACGATCGCGCCAATGGCGAGCGCGCGTCTGACGGCATGTCTGACAGTGTAGTTTTCCACGATGACTGTTCTCCGCGGCGACCTTAGGGTTCGCCTTCGCATTTGATTGTTGGCCCGAGGCCTTCGAGCGATTCCTAAAAAAAACCGCTCCTGAGGGCACAGCACACTGTGCCTCAGAAGGCTTGTGGCGGACACTAAACGACGTCCCTGCGCAAGTAAAGCGAGAATGCGAAACATACCGCGACGGATCGCAGCAAAAACATACAAACTATTGATTATAAATGTGTTTTTAAAGCATCCAGCGCACAACGTTTCGTGGCGCGCGCGCAACATATGTCAACCATCGTGTGGCGAGACTGCATTTTCGAGCACCGGCGCGCCAGGGGCCGCCGCACCGACCTGGCCCATGGCGCGCCGGATTCAGGCCTGCAGGCCGCGCGGAGGGCCGCCGCAGGTGCGGGACGGAAATGGCCGAAAAAAGCGGCTATTTCGCTGCGACGAGCGTCCAGCGGACGAGCGAACCGACGGTAATGCCGAGGGCGCGCGCCTCACCGCCCCTGATCTCGATCACCGCTTCGACGGGCTCCCCGGAGCTGATGGTCTGCAGCGAGAACGGCTTGGCGTTGGCCGTGATCCTCTCGATGCGCCCGCCGGGGGCCACGAACAGCATGTCGAGCGGAATGTAGGTGTTGGCCATCCAGAACTGGGCCACCCGCGGTGGATTCATGGGGAAAACCATGCCCTCATCGGCGGGTAGGTCGCGCACAAACATCAGTCCCTGGGCCTGGCGAGCCGGGGTATTGGCGATCCAGGCCCGGAAGCGGTGTACGCCTCCGCCGGTCCCGATCACGAGCGTGGCGCGAGGAAAATGATCGAGATTCTCTAGCGCCATCGACTGCGCGCGCGCCGGCACAGAGGCAAGCCCCGCCAGCAGCCCCGCGGCGAGCGTGGCCGAAATTCCCGCCCGAATGCTCAGACCGCTTCCCATGACACGCTCCAGCTTGCGCGACGGCTCGGCATTCTCGCACAGGCGGCCCAGGGGTGGGATGCACCGCAAAGGTGCGTGATCCGATGCGCGCACAAGCGGTCGGAAGCAGCTAGACTTTCCGGGCAACCCTCGTTTCCAGTCCCGGTGCCATGCGCAATACCCTGCTCGAAATCACCCCCGTCATTCCCGAGGCGCTCGCGCGCCTGCCGGCACTCGCCAGCAACCTGTTTTTCAGCTGGCATCGGCCGATCCGTGCCCTGTTCGAGGACCTGGAGCCTGAGCTGTGGAAGCAATGCGGCGGCAACCCACGGCTGATGCTGCGCTGCGTGCGCCAGTCCGCGCTCGACCAGGCGGCGGGCGACCCGCAGTACCTGGGGCGCTACCACGCCGCGCTGCAGCTGCTGGACACCTACCTCGCCGCGAAGCCTCCAGCGGACGCGCCGTTGGTGGCGTACTTCTGCGCCGAATACGGTTTTCACGAGAGTTTTCCGATCTACTCGGGGGGCCTCGGGGTGCTGGCAGGGGACTACTGCAAGGCCGCAAGCGATGCCGGTTCGCATTTCGTGGCAATCGGACTGCTGTACGAGCAGGGTTACTTCACCCAGACAGTCGATGACGACGGCGTCCAGCACGCTGAGTACAAAGCGCATGACCCGCGGGACCTGCCGGTCGAGCCGGTGCGCGACGCCAGCGGACGATGGATCTCGATCGCCGTGCCCATCGGCGGACGCGACGTCAGCGCGCGAATCTGGCGGGCACAGGCGGGCCGGGTGCCGGTGTATCTGCTCGACACCAATACGCCCGGGAATGCGCCCTCGGACCGGGACATCACCCGGCGGCTGTACGGCGGGGACGAGTCGACCCGCGTGCGCCAGGAGATGATCCTCGGCATCGGTGGGGTGCGCGCGCTGCGCGCGCTGGGGCTCGCACCGGCGGCCTGGCACCTCAACGAGGGCCACGCGGCGTTCCTGATCCTGGAGCTGATGCGCGAGCACATGAGCCGCGACCTGCCCTTCGAGGCGGCGTTGGAGGCAACCGCGGCCGCCTGCGTGTTCACCACGCACACGCCCGTAGCGGCCGGTCACGATGCGTTCGGGCACGGCCTGATCCTCGAGCACTTCCAGGATTTCATCAACGACCTGGGTCTGCCCGTCGAGCGCTTTCTCGAACTCGGCAGCGCCCCGTCGGTGCCGGGCATGTTCAATATGACCCGTCTGGCGTTGAATGGCGCGCGCCACATCAACGGGGTCAGCCGCATCCACGGCGCCGTCTCCGCGCAGCTGTGTGCCGATCACTGGCCGGAGATCCGCCCCGAAGACAATCCGGTCGGGTTCGTCACCAATGGGGTGCACGTGCCGACCTTCCTGCACAAGCTCTGGGGCGGCCTGTTCGACGCCGAGCTCGGTCCCGACTGGGGCGAGCGGCTGAATGATGTGGCGTTCTGGGCCGGCCTCGAGACGGTGCCCGATGAGCGGTTCTGGGAGACGTCGCAGGCGGTCAAGTCCAAGATGCTCGATGCGGTGCGCCAGCGGCTGGAGCGTGAGTACCGGCGCAAGGGTCTGAGCCTGGCACAGCTGGCACGCATCACGCGGCTGCTCGATCCGACCCGTCCCGATGTGCTGACCATCGGTTTCGCGCGCCGCTTCGCCACTTATAAGCGCGCCACGCTGCTGCTGCGGGACCGGGCGCGGCTCGCCCGCCTGCTCAACGACCCGGACCGCCCGGTGGTATTGCTGTTCGCGGGCAAGGCGCATCCGGCCGACGAGCCGGGTAAGCAGGTGTTGCGCGAGATCCGCCAGCTGATGACCTCCCCGGAGTTCATCGGCCGCATCGTGTTTCTCGAGGACTACGACCTGCAGCTCGCCCGCTCGCTGGTCTCGGGCGTCGACGTCTGGCTCAACACGCCGATCGCGCCGCTTGAGGCGAGCGGCACTTCGGGCATCAAGGCCGCTATCAACGGCCGCCTGAATCTGAGTGTTCTCGATGGCTGGTGGGCCGAGGGCTGCATGGCGGACAACGGCTGGGGCATCCCGCCGTCCGACGTGCAGGACTGGGACCGGCGCGATGCGATCGAGTCGGAACTGATCCTGCACACGCTGCAGGAAGAAGTGATCCCGCTCTATTACCAGCGCGATGTCAACGGACGCTCGAGCGAGTGGATCCGGCGCGCCAAGCAGGCCATGATGACCGTCATCCCGCGGTTCAATATGGACCGCATGCTGCGAGATTACACCGAGAAGCTCTACCGCCCGGCCGCCGAGCAGCATCGTCGGCTCGCGGCGAACAACTATGCGGGCGCCCGCCAGCTGGCCGAATGGCAGCAACGCATCCGCGGCGCCTGGAACCGCATCGATCTGCGGCTGCTGGAGGATGCTTCGGCCGAGCTCACCCGCGAACAGCGCGTGCGCCTGCGCGTCGCGGCGCATCTGCGCGGCCTGCAGCCTGAGGACGTGCGCATCGAATTCCATGCCCGACGGCTGCTGCCGCATTCGAGCACTGAGCCGCCGCCGCTGTGCGCGTTCAGCACGCAGCCGCGCCCGGGCGTGTGGGGTACGCCGCTGCGTCACACCGGGGAGTGGACCGATGGAGCGGCAGTCTTCGCGCTGGAAGCAGAGCCGCCGGGTTGCGGCCAGTTCGCGACCGAGGTGCGCATCTACCCCTGGCACGAGCTGCTCGTGCACCCGCTCGGTATGGGCCTGATGAAATGGCTTTGAGGAGCGCGTGAGACTGCTAGGATAGAGTCCGTCAGACCCACAGGAGAGCCTCGGGCCCATGATGCGACAACCAGCACGCGCCTCCTCCGGACGCTACGTGAGCCGGCTGACCGGCAGTACACTGGCGATCATCATGGCCGGCGGGCGCGGGGAGCGGCTGAAGGATCTCACCGCGAACCGCTGCAAGCCTGCGACGCCCTTCGGCGGCAAGTTCCGCATCATGGATTTCGTGCTGTCGAACTGCGTCAATTCGGGCATCCGCCAGATCGCCATCCTGACGCAGTACAAGGCGCAGTCGCTGATCGCGCACGTGCAGCACGGGTGGAGCTACCTGCGGGGTGAGTTCGGCGAATTCATCGAAGTCGTGCCCGCTCAGCAGCAGATGGGCGCGAACTGGTATCAGGGCACCGCGGACGCGGTGTACCAGAACATCGAGCTGATCCTCTCGCATCGGCCCAAGCACGTGCTGGTGCTCGCCGGCGATCATATCTACAAGATGGACTACGGTCCGATGATCGCCTATCACGTGGAGAAGGGCGCGGATGTCACCATGGGCGTGGTCGAGGTGCCGGCGAGCGAATCTCGCCACTTCGGCGTGCTCACCGCGACGGAGTGGAACCGGGTCACGAAGTTCAGCGAAAAGCCCGCCGTGCCCGACACACTGCCGGGCCGGCCCGACACGATTCTCGCCTCGATGGGCATCTACGTGTTCAACACCCGCCTGCTGGAGATGCTCCTGCGCGAGGATGCAACCAATGAGGCCTCCTCGCATGATTTCGGCAAGGACATCCTGCCGAAAGCCATCGCCGGCACGCTGCAGGTGTTCGCCTACCCGTTCCAGGACGTCAAGACGCGCGCGCAGAGCTATTGGCGCGACGTCGGCACGCTTGATGCCTACTACGAGGCAAACCTCGAGCTGGTGCACGTCGAGCCGGAACTGAATATTTACGACGAGGACTGGCCAATCTGGACCTATCAGGTGCACCAGCCACCGGCGAAGTTCATCCTCGATGAGGACGGCCGGCGCGGACAGGCGATCAACTCGATGGTCTCGGCCGGCTGCGTGATCTCCGGCGCGTACGTGCGCGAATCGCTGCTCTTCTCCAATGTGCGGGTCGAGGAGCGCAGCACCATCGAGCGGGCGGTGATCCTGCCCAATACCCGCATCGGCGCCGGCTGCGTGATCCGCGGCGCCATCATCGATGAGGGCAGCGAGATCCCCGACGGCATGAGCATCGGCGTCGACCACGAGACCGATGCCGAGCGCTTCCTGGTCACCGACAAAGGCGTCGTGCTGGTGACCGCCGAGATGCTGCGGCGCATCACCGGCTGAACGACCCATGTCCACCCAACGCCTGCCGGTCGTTCTGCTGTGGCACATGCACCAGCCCCAGTACCGCGACGCGCTCACCGGGCGTTATGTCCTGCCGTGGACATACCTGCACGCCATCAAGGACTACACCGACATGGCGGCGCACCTGGAGGCGATCCCGGAGGCGCGCGCCGTGGTGAACTTCACCCCGGTGCTGCTGGAGCAGATCGAGGCGCTCGCCGGGGCGGTCGCCGAGCACCTGCGCACCGGCAGCGCGCTGCCGGATCCGGTACTCGCGCTGCTCGGACCGGAACCGGTGCCGAGCACGCCGGCCGAGCGGCTCGAGAGCCTGCACGCCTGCTTGCGCGCCCAGCGCAAGCAGATGATCGAGCGCTTCGGGCCGTACCTGGAGCTCGCCTCGATCGCCGACACGCTCGCAACACCCGAGCGCGTCAACTATGCCTCGGACCAGTTCATCCAGGACCTCGCCGTGTGGTACCACCTGGCGTGGATGGGTGAGACGGTACGCCGCGGCGACCCGCTGGTCAGCCGGCTCACCGAGCAAGGCCGCGGCTTCACCGCTGCGCAGCGGCGCGAGCTGCTGACGCTGATCGGCTCGCTGCTCGGACAGATTGTGCCGCGCTACCGGCGCCTGAGCGAGCAAGGCCGGTGCGAGCTGTCGGTCACACCGTACGGCCACCCGATCATGCCGCTGCTGTTCGACTTCCAGGCCGCGCGCGATGCCATGCCCAACCTGCCGCTGCCGAAGCTGCCAGGCTATCCGGGCGGGGCTGAGCGTGCCGAGTGGCACGTGCGCGAGGGCCTGCGGCTGTTTACGCAAACCTTCGGCACCCGGCCGGTCGGCTGCTGGCCATCCGAGGGCGCCGTCAGCCGCCCGACCCTCGAGATGCTCGAGCGCTTCGGCTTCAAGTGGGTCGCGAGCAGCGCCAACGTGCTGCACGGTTCCCTGCAACGTACTGCGGCGCTCGCGCCGCAGCCGCCGAACCTCGATGCCCAGCTGTTCAACCGCCCGTACCGACTCGCGGGCAGTTCCCTGATGCAGTTCTTCCGCGAAGACACGCTCTCGGACCTGATTGGCTTCACGTACGCCACGTGGCACGGCGATGACGCCGCACACAACCTGGTCGACGCGTTGGCGCAACTGGCGCGCCAGTACAGCGGTACGCCCGGACATGCGGTGCTGATTGCGCTCGACGGGGAGAACGCCTGGGAACACTACCCGTTCAACGGCTATTACTTCCTGCGCGCGCTGTACACGCTGCTCGCGGCGCATCCGCAGCTCGAGCTGACGACGCTCGGGGCCTGCGTCTCGCGGGGCCTGACGCCCATCACGCTGCCGCAGCTGATGGCCGGCAGCTGGGTGCACGGCACGCTCACCACCTGGATGGGTGATGCGGCGAAGAACCGGGCTTGGGATCTGCTGTGCGAGGCGAAGATCGCCTTCGATGAGGTTATCGCGAGCGGCGCGCTCGATGCGCACGCGCAGCGCGCCGCACAGCGCCAGCTGGCACTGTGCGAAAGCTCCGACTGGTTCTGGTGGTTCGGTGACTACAATCCCGCCGAGGCCGTCAGTCAGTTCGATGCGCTGTTCCGCCGCCAGCTGAACCGCCTCTACGAGCAGTTGGGTCGCACGCCACCGGCGGCGCTCGCTCAGCCGATCGCCACCGGCGGCGGCAGCCCCGAGCACGGCGGGGTGATGCGCCGCTCCTATGCCAGCTGATCGCTCCATGACGCGGCGCGCGTTGCTGCTCGCCCCGGCGCTGCTCGCCGCGGCGCTCGGCGGATGCGCGTGGTTCACCCCGAATCTGCACGCCCCGCGCCTGAGCGTGCTCGGCGTGCAGGTGGTGCGCGCGGACTTCTGGCAGCAGCAGCTCAAGGTGCGCCTGCGGGTCAGCAATCCCAATGACATCAGCCTGCCCATCGAGTCGCTTCAGTACGCGCTGTCGCTGAACGGCCACCGGGTGGCCGACGGTCGCAGCGCGCGCCGCTTCACAGTGCCGCCGCACGGCACGGCGGAGTTCAACACCGAGGTCACCACAAACATGGCCGGGGCGCTGTTCACGCTGTTCAGCCAGGGCAGCGCGCGTGCGGTGACCTACCGGTTGCGTGGCAAGGTCGAGCTGGCCCGCGGTCTGTTGCGCGAACTGCCTTTCAACGAACGCGGGCAGTTCGTCCTGAAATAATCCGCCGCCGGCGCAGGCCGCGCCGCCGGAGTGTGCCCGCGCCAGTGGTGCGGACGCTCACACGCACCCGCTCAGGAGGCATGCCGCCCATGATCAAACCCCTCGTTCCCGATGCCGATCTGGCTCCGACCTATGGCTCGCGCACCATGTCTGAACCGGCGCCGAAGTACCGTCTGCCGCAGCACGAGATGAGTCCACGCACGGCCTACCAGCTCATCCACGATGAATTAATGCTCGACGGCAACGCCAGACTGAACCTCGCCACATTCGTCACGACGTGGATGGAGCCGGAAGCGGCACGGCTGATGGCCGAGACCTTCGATAAGAACATGATCGACAAGGACGAGTATCCGCGTACCGCGGAACTTGAGACCCGCTGCGTGAACATGATCGCGCGGCTGTTCCACGCCCCGGAGCACGAAGAACCCATCGGGGTGTCGGCGATCGGCTCAAGTGAGGCGGTGATGCTCGCCGGCATGGCACTGAAGTGGCGCTGGAAGGCGCGGCGCAGCGCCGCCGGCCGCAGTGCCGCGGCGCCGAACCTGGTGCTCGGCTCGAACGTGCAAGTGGTGTGGGAGAAATTCTGCCGCTACTGGGAAGTCGAACCGCGCTACATCCCCATGCGCCCGGGCCACTACGTCATCACACCCGAGGAGGTGGTGACACGCTGCGACGAGAACACCATCGGCGCGGTCGCGATTCTCGGCACCACCTTCACCGGTGAATTCGAGCCGATCGAAGCCATCCACGATGCGCTGGTGGCACACAATGCAGCGCACGGCCTCGAGGTGCCGCTGCACGTGGATGCAGCAAGTGGCGGCTTCGTCGCACCGTTCATCCATCCGCAGCTGCGCTGGGATTTTCGTCTGCCCAATGTCGTGTCGATCAACGCCTCGGGCCACAAGTATGGCTTGGTGTACCCGGGCGTCGGCTGGGCATTGTGGCGCAGCAAGGAGCACCTGCCCGAGGAGTTGGTCTTTCACGTCAACTATCTCGGCGGCGACATGCCGACCTTCACCCTGAATTTCTCCCGACCCGGCAACCCGATCGTCGGTCAGTACTACAACTTCCTGCGCCTCGGCCACGAGGGCTACACACGCATCATGCGCGCGCTCTGCACGGTGGCCACCGAGCTCGCCGCCGAGATCGGCGCGCTGGGTCCCTTCGCGCTGCTCAGCGACGGCTCGGCCATTCCGGTATTCGCGTTTCGCCTCAAACACACCGAGCACTACTCGGTGTACGACGTGTCCGAACGTCTGCGCGCCCACGGCTGGCAGGTGCCCGCCTATACGATGCCCAAGGGTGCCGAGGCGATCGCGGTGCTGCGCATCGTGATCCGCGAAGGCTTCTCGCGGGACATGGCCGACCTCCTGCTCGCTGACCTGCGCAGCGTGATCGCGGCACTGGAAGCGAACCCGCCGGCGCGGCCCAAGCAGGCCGACGGCCGCTTCCACCACGGTTGAGTCCGCAGCGTCAGTCGGCCTCGGCGCGCGGCCGATAGGCCTCGATGAGTTCCTGTTGGCGCCGCGGCGGCACCGGATCGTAGTGGCTGAGCGCCATGACGTAGCTGCCCTGCCCACCGGTGAGGGATTTCAGGCGCGAGGGGTACTCGCCGATCTCCGCCAAGGGCACCAGCGCCGAGACGCTCGCCCGATGTCCGGGCAGTTCCTGGTTGCCGTTGACGCGCGCTCGGCGCGTCGCCAGATCGCCGGTGATGTCACCGATCGCACTCGCCGGGGCGGTCACCTCCAGGTGCACGATCGGTTCGAGCACGATCGGACTGGCTTTGCCGAGCGCATCGAGAAACGCTTTGCGACCCGCCGACACGAAAGCCACTTCCTTGGAATCGACCGGATGGTGCTTACCGTCAAGCACCGTGACGCGCACATCCTGCAACGGGAAGCCGGCAAGTGCGCCCTCGAGGAGCACCTGGCGCACGCCTTTCTCCACCGCGGGGATGAATTGACCCGGGATCGCCCCGCCCGCGACCGCGTCGACAAACTCGAAGCCCGCGCCACGCTCCAGAGCCTCGACGCGCAAATACACCTCGCCGAACTGCCCCGCCCCGCCGGTCTGTTTCTTGTGGCGGCTGTGTCCATCGGCCGCACGGGTGACGGTCTCACGATACGGAATGCTCTGCGGGTGAGTACGCACCTCAACGCCGTACCGCTCGCGCATGCGCTCGAGCAGCACCCGCAGGTGCATCTCCCCGGTGCCATAGAGCACCGTTTCGTTCACCGCCGCATGTTGCTCAATACGTACCCCAGGGTCCTCCGCCACGAGCTTGTGCAGCGCATCGGCCAGCCGCTGCTCATCCCCGCGCCGCCGTGGCTCGATCGCCAGCCCGAGCATCGAGGGCGGCAGCGTGACCGGTGCGAGATGATAGTGATCCTCCTCGTGCGAGTCGTGCAGGACCGCATCGCGGTGCAGCTCCTCGACTTTGGCCAGCGCGCACAGGTCCCCGGGGACGGCCTGCGGAATCTCCGCGGTATCCTTACCCAGCAGCCGATACAGGTGCGTCACTTTGAACGGCTTGCGTGCATCGCCTATGTAGAGCTGCGCACCCGGGCGGATCGTACCCTGATGAACCCGCACGCTCGCCAATTTCCCGACATATGGATCGATCATCACGCGAAAGACGTGGGCAATGACGTGTCGCTCGGGGTCGGGTCGAACTTCGACGTGGCGAACCCCATCGCCCGTGCCGGCGAGAAAGGGAGGCGGGTTGCCCTCGGCGGGATTGGGCATCAGCCGCTCGAGGACCTCGAGCAGTGCCCCGACACCGGTGCCGCTCTCGGCGGATACGAAACACACCGGCACCAGGTGACCTTCGCGCAGCGCCTGCTCGAACGGCGCATGCAACTGCTCCGGGGAGAGCGTCTCGCCCTGCTCCAGGTAAAGCCTCATCAGCCCCTCGTCGAGTTCTACGACCTGATCGACGATGGCCGTGTGCGCCGCCGCTACCGTGGAGAATTCGACGTCACCCGCCTGGGGATCGAAGAAGCAGTCGCGCACCGCCACGCCCTGCTCGGCCGGCAGGTTGACCGGCAGACACTCCGGGCCGAACATCTCGCACAGCCGCGCCCAGACGCCCGCACAGTCCGCGTCCCGGCTATCGATCTTGTTGACGATCAGCAGCCGCGCCAGGCCCCGCTCGCGCGCGAAGCTCATCAGCCGCTGCGTCACGGCATCCGGACCCGTAACGGCGCTCACCACCACCGCGACCGCCTCGACGGCCTCGAGCACCGCGAACGTGCGAGGAAGAAAATCCGCGTAACCCGGCGTGTCGAGCAGATGCAGCCGTGTACCCGCGTGCTCGAGCGTCAGCACGACCGGTTCAAGCGAGTGGCCCAGCGCGCGCTCCTGCGGATCGAAATCCGAGACCGTGGAGCCGCGCTCGATGCTGCCCTTGGCGCGGATCGCTCCGGCCTCCAGCAGGAGCGCTTCGGCGAGCAGCGTCTTACCGGCGCCCGCAGCGCCGGTCAGCGCGATGTTGCGAATGCACGTTGGGTCCACGCAGCACGCCCCAGCCGAGCATGGAGTGAGATCTGAGAGGGTACTCCGGGGGCGTGCGAGGCGCAAAAAGGCCCAGCGACGCTCAGGTCACCGACAGCTCCAGCTCCGCGCCATCCTCATCGGTCGTCACGAGCCGCACGGGTCGGCGCCACAGTCGCTGCAGATACTCCAGCACCTTGCGGCTGCGTTCGAGATCAAGACCGCGCCCGTCGAGACGATGATCGTGCCAGAGCTCAAGCGCACCGTCAGCGCACACCCGTCGCGCGAACACCGCGGGCGCACCGAAGTTGTATTTGGGCGCGAGGATCGCCTCGTGCAGCGCATCAAGATCGGTCTGCAGCACAGTGACCTTGCCGTCGCGCGCGCGGTAGCGGAACAGGCCCAGTTCCTCGGCCAGATCACGCGTGAGATGGTTGCGGATGAAGGCGAAGTCGTCGTCCTCGACACGGATGGCGAAGGCCGCATCGAGACCGCGCTGCGCCACGATGTGCTCCCAGAGCGAGAAGCCGAGGTGATAGGGGTTCACGCTGAGGGCGACCTGCTCGTCGGCCGCCACCGGCCGGACGACCTCGGAGTGGCAGCGGATGGCATCAAGATAGGCTTGCTGGGGAATGAAATCCGCCTCGCGCAGCAGCCGGGCATGCCAATATGACGCCCACCCTTCGTTCATGATCTGGGTCGCGAATACCGGATAAAAGTAAAACGACTCCTCGCGCACCGCGAGGAAGACATCCCGCTCCCAGCTCTCCATCTGCGGGGCATACTGCGCCACGAACCAGAGCAGGTCCCGCTCCGGGTGCGGCGGCAGCGGTGCCCTCTGAGGTCCGGTCGCATCCGCCGCAGGACTCGCCGGATCGAGCGCCGCGAAGCGCCGACGGAACGCATCGTCCGCGAGCGCTTTGGCCGGCTCCAGATACTGAGGATAGGGCGCGCGGCGCAGCGGCTGGTCGACGTCGATGTGCTGCTCAAGCGCGAGCGCTGCATCAAGGACCGCCTCCACACGCTCAACGCCATACGTGTCGATGGCATGCTGGATCTGGCGCGCGTGCTGCGCGGCGTGCTCGACGATCCGCTCGCTCACCTGCCCCTGACAGCGCCGGAACAACAGGTTGTTGCGCGAGAAATCCGCATGCCCGAACACGTGCGCGCTCACCAGCACGTTCTCCGCCAGCCCGTTGCCGGCGGAAAGATAGGCATGGCCCGGATTACCGGGGAAGACCACTTCGAACAGACGCGAGTGCCCCATATGCCGCTGGATGAGCTGGTAGATGTAGCGCACCCCGAACGACCAGTGCGGCATGCGCACCGGCAGGCCGTACACGGCGATCTCCATCATGAACGAATCGGGCACCGCCTCGAATTCCACGGGATGAAAGTCCAAGCCAAGACCGCGGGCCAGTTGCTCGATGCGCGGCACGAGAGTGCACCATTCGCGGCTCATACGTCCCGCCCAGCGCGCTCCTGCGCGGCAAAGAACGTACGCAGCGCCGCCCAGATGTCCTCGAAGCCGCCGAGCACACAACGCTCGACGGCGCCTCCGGCGGCCGCCCGTTCGTCGAACAGCCGACCGGTCTCGGTCTCCAGGCGGCGCGACAGGCCCGCCGCGACCTCGACGTAGCCGCAAAAGCACGTCTGATGCGCAAGCTTCTCGAGCGCCTCGCGGGCCACGGCGAGATCGCTCGCAGCGTTGTCGCCGTCCGATGCGTAATAGACATAGACGTTGTATTGCTGGGTCGCGAAGCGCTCCGCAATGATGTCACTCACTTTTCCGAAGCCCTTCGAGGCCACCGTTCCGCCCGTGCCAGTCACTTGGAAGAACTCCGACTCGGTGAACTCCCACGCCTCGGTGGTGTGCGCGACGAATACCGTTTCGAGCATCCGGTACTGACGGCGCAGACCCTGCACCGTCCAGAAAAAGAAGGATTTGGCGAGCTGGCGGTCACGCTCGGACATGCTGCCCGAGACATCGAGCAGCAAGAACACCACAGCCCGCAGCGCGGGGCGCCGCCGCCGCGAAAGCTGACGGAAGCGCAGATCCTCGTCCGTAAAGGTCGGCACCGCCCCCGGCGCGCCGCGACGCTTGACCAATTCCTTGAACGAGCGGCGTCGATCCAGTCGGGAGCGCGCACCGCGCCGGTCCCAACCCTCGCGGGTCCACTCGGTCTGCTCCGACGGCCCGGCACGCGGCTGCAGATTCGGCAGGCGCATCTCCTCCCACAGCCACTCGACAATGTCCTCGACCTTCAACTCGAGCAGCAACTGCACCTCACCGTCCTGCTCGCCGCCCGGACCCTTACCCGCCGGGGCGGGGCGGTGAGTCGGGTCGAGCAAAACGTCCCCCGGTTTGGCCGCACCCTGGCCGACGCTCTGCTGCTCGGCGCTGCGACGCAACCGGAAGCGGTAATGTTCCAGCAGCTTCACCGGCACGCGCACCGTACGCGCAGCGCCGCTGATGATCTCTCCGGCACTGACCAGCTCCGGCAGGTGACGGCGCACCGCATCGCGCACTTTGGCATCGTGGCGCAACCAGTCCCGCGCCCCGCGCGAGAACAGCTCGTACCACTTGGCTGCGCTGAACGGAGAGAGTCCGCCGACCGGTTCGTTCATCTTCGCACTACTCCTGTGCGAGCAGCGTCGTGACGTAACTGAGCGCCTCCTTGGCGCTGTGCTCATCGTAGCCGTACTCGCTGATCAACCGCTGCTGCACCACCGAGATCTTCTGGCGCGCCTCCTCGTCCGGACGGGCGCTCGAGGTCACCAGCCTGAGCACATCGCGCCGCTCCTCGAACAGATACTGCTCGATCGCCTCGCGCATGCGGGCGTGACTCGCGAGCTTGAATTTCTCCCCGGCCTTGAACGCGACCATGGCCTTTCTGACCACCTCCTGGCGGAAGGAGAGCTTGCCGGAATCGGACACCTTGATCTTCTCCTCCACCGAGCGCAGGAAGCGCTCGTCCGCCGGTCGGCTCTCGCCCGTGATCGGATCGGTGACCTGGCGGCGATCGAGTGAGGCCTCCACCTCATCGAGATACTTCTCAAGCAACTGCTGCGCTTCCTCCTCGAACGAAGCGAACATGGCGCGGTGCACGTCCTCCTTGACCCAGCGGTTGTAGAACTCCTTGCGCGCCGTGACCAAGTGGTCGATCCAGACCTTCTTTTGCTTCAGCTCAATGCGCGCGTCGCTCTCGATCGTATCCTTCAGCGCGAGCAGCAAATCCATGCTGGTCAGGCTGCCACTGGTGCCACGGGTGATCGCCGTGGAGATCGCGTTAATGACAAAGCGTGGACTGACGCCGGCAAGCCCCTCATCGGGCGCCTCGGAACGCAACCGCGCCGCCTCGCTCTCCGGCACGCCTTCGATGGCTTCTCCGGCGTAGAGACGTAGTTTCTTGCCGAGATCGAGCCCCTCACGCTCCGAGGCCACCAGGCGAGTGAGGATCGCGAACACCGCGGCGAGATTCAGCACATGCGGATCGAGGTGTATGTCGCGGAACGCCGGTGCGACGCACACCAACTTGCGGTAGATGCGCGCCTCGTCCTGGTACGACAGCGCGTACGGCACCTTGATGATCACCATGCGGTCGAGCAGCGCCTCGTTCTCCTTTTCCTGCAGGAAACGATGAAATTCCGCGAGGTTGGTGTGCGCGAGCACCGTCTCATCGAGGTGGATCAGCGGAAAGCGCGCCACCTTCACATTCCTCTCCTGTGTCAGGGTCAACAGCAGATAGAGAAACTCACGTTTAACCTTGAGGATCTCGATCATCTCGAGCAGCCCGCGGCTCGCCGAGTACACCGCGCCGGACCACGACCAGGCGCGCGAATCCCCCTCATCACCGATCTGCGCCACCTTGGCGAGGTCGACTGATCCGACCAGGTCGGCGATGTCGGCAGTACTCGGATCGTGCGGGGCATAGGTGCCGACGCCAAGCCGCGCCGCTTCGGAGAGAAAGATGCGCTCCACTGGAACGCGCAGGAACTCTCCGTCAAATTCGCGCTCGAGATAATCGCGTGCCCAGGGCGAGAGCTCCCCCTGGACATGGACGCCATAGCGCTCACGAAACTCCGCACGCAAGCTCGCCGGAATCAGATTCAGCGGATTTTCATGCACTGGGGAGCCATGCACCGCATACAGCGCACCTTCTTCGGTGCGGCTGTATTCCTCCAGCCCGCGCTTCAGCAGAATCGCGAGCGTCGACTTACCCCCCGAGGGTGGCCCGAGCAGCAGCAACAGCCGCCGCCCGACGTCTGAGCCGCCGGCGGCGGCCTTGAAATACTCCGCTACGCGTGCGAGCGGTCCGTCGATTCCGAACAATTCTCGGCGAAACAGCTCACCCGCCGGTTCCGCGGCGTGCCCGTCGGGCGCATCCTGCTCTCCCGTCGAATGCCGCACGCGGTGGCCATGCCAACAAAGCATGTCCCAGATGTACTCGTGACTGGTGCGCACCAGCGCGGCTGGATTCGCCGGCAGGATATCCGCCAGAAACTGTCCGAACGTGCCCTCCCAGCGCTGCGCGCGGTGGGTTCGGCTGAATGAACTGAGCGACTCGATGAACCCGTCGTGATCGATGCAGGCGCGCTGCGGCGCCTGATTCGGATGGTTGGCTCGTGCTCGCATGGCCATGACCTCCCGTTCCAGAACGGCAGTGGCGGCCGGGAGAGGCGGCTGTGATACCCGCTGCGCAGACCGGTTGGAGCGCCTCGTCCTGCGATAGCTGCCGCACTCGCGATCCCGCTGCCCGATCACTAGTAAGACGTCGGCACCCGAATTTCGTTCCGAGGCCGCAGCGCTGATTCATCTTCGGCTCGTGACCGCGGGTGCTCGAGCCGGACACTCTGATCCGCTTCCGGCGCCGATCGGTGCCCAACGGCGCTTATCACGCCACGCGCCAATAGTGTGAACGGCGACACTGCACGCAAACGCAGCTCCGGGTTTCATGATCGTAGAACGTCGTGCATCCGCAGTTCGGGCTTCGTACCGCCACTGAGCACCGGATTCGGACCGGCGAGGACGGCGGACCGCCGCGCTTGCGCTGATAATAAATAGGGAGACGGGTTGTGGCCCAATTAGCCCCGAGTGAGTCTCGCGAATCTGCCGGCGATGCCGGCAGCATCACGGCGCGCGCGCCAGTCGATCTCGCCGCACTCACGCATCACGATGATTTTTTGCTCGAACTCGGCGAAGTGCTCGGCGGGCGGGCCAGTGTGCATCCGGCCGATTCGCTCGATGTCGCTTTGGAAAAGCTCCAAGAGGCCCGCGGCGGTCAGATCCTGGCGATTGACGCTCGCGAGGCCAAAGACGTGCGCGCCGATGTCGAACGCGCGTGCACGCAGAACCCTCATGCCGTCATTCTCCTCTTCACGGCCGCAGGCGCGGAGAAGTCCGTCGCCGCAGCGGTGAAAGGCACCCGGGTATTCACGGTGCTGCCGTTGCCGATCGAACCGGATAAAACCTCCGCCGTACTCGATGCGGCGCTGGCGGATGCCGCGGAAAAGGCCGCACCGCGGAGCGCTCCGACGCGGTCCGTGCGTCAGGCCGCAGAGGCGCCACGCACGCTCAGGCCCGACGAACCCGCTGCGGCCTCCGCCGAACCGCCCTCTGGCGATGGACACAAACGCCTGTGGCTGGCCCTGGGCGCTGGCGTGGTGGCGGTTGCCGTCGCGGCCGGCCTGTTCCTGTGGCCTAAACACCACGTCGCTGCGGCGCATCCGGTGCTGCAGCGGCCGGTTGCGGCCACTGCCGCGCACCGCGCTCACTTCGCCGCACTGCCGCGGCCTGACGTGGATACCTCGATCGTGCAGGGTCGTGTCGAAGATCTGCTGGTCAAGGCGAGCCGCGCGATGTTTGCCCGGCATTTCACTGCGCCGAAAGGCGACAACGCTCTGGTGTTCTACCGCTCGGTACTGGCGGTTGACCCGACCAACGGCGAGGCACGCGACGGTTTGCGCCGCGTCGGCAACGTAGTGATTTCAAGGTTCAAAGACGCCATCCGCCAGGGCCATTACAACGCCGCCGCGCTCGCGCTCGCGACGCTGCAACTGGCTGACCCGACCAATCGCCACATTCATCCGTTCGGCATCGACCTGTCGAGCGCCGTGGTGAATCAAGCACTCTCCGATGGTCACCTCAGCACCGCACCGGCGCTCATCGCCCAGGCGGCGCGCCGCGGCGTCCCGGCGGCGCAGATTCTCGCCTGGCAAAGCGAGCTCAGCAGCCTCAAGCACCACAAGCGCACGCAGAAGCTGGTGCAACAGCTCACACGGCGCATCACCGCTCAGCGACTCACCGGATCTGCCAGCGCCACGAGCACCCTGGCCAGGCTGCGCACCCTGGATCCGAACTCCTCGACCACGGCCAACGCCACGCAGGCCGTGCTGGGTGCGCTACTGAACCAGGCGCGCCAAGCAGGCCTCGCCGGACACAGCGCGGTGGAGAGCCAGGCGTTCGCAGCGGCGCGGGCAAACGGTGCCTCCAGGGCGCAGATCACCGCCGTCCAGGAACAGATCCAATCGGCTCGCACCAACGCGGTACAGAGCCGGCTGCAGCGGCTGCTCGAGAAGGCCCATGCGCGGCTCGATGCCGGCGAACTGCTGCAACCGGCGAACGACAGCGCGGCACATTATCTGAACGCGGTGGCGGCGGATCATCCGGATCCGGCGACGGCCGCGGCCGCGAAGCAAATGCACCGCGCGCTCGCCAATGCGCTCCTGCAGCGTGCTGAAGCGGCGGCGCGCAACGGGCAGCACTCCGCGGCGGTCACGGACCTCACCGATGCGCAACAGTGGGGTGCCAGCGGCAGCGCACTGCATGCCGCCACCGTCATGGTCGACGCGCCGCGAGCGCCTACGGCGGCTGAGCTCGCCGACGTCGCCCGACAACTGCACCGCACGCATTACGTCTCCCCGTCCTATCCGGTTCGCGCACTCACTCGGCGCATCTCCGGTGAAGTGACGGTGCAGTACATCGTCGATCCCACCGGGCGGCCGCGCCAACTAAAGGTCATCGCGGCGAAACCCACGATGGTCTTCGACCGCGCCGCGCTCGATGCGATCCGCCGCTGGCGTTATGCGCCACCGAGGTTCCACGGACGGCCGGTGTCGGTGCCGGTGCGCACCCTGATCCGCTTCGTACTGCCGAATTAATCAGGAATCCCCCATGTTATTGTCAGGCGTTGATCGAAACCGCCGGCTGCTCACCGCCGCAGCCGGCATCGTGCTCGCCGCGGTAATGGGCCTGGTGCTGATCGCAGGTTTCAGGCTCGCCACGCAAATCCGCGCCAACGTCGGCACGCTGCAGCAGGCAAGCGAGCTGGAAGCCTATCCGTCGGCAATCTCCGAGCAGCTGACCGCTCTGCGCCAGCGGCTCGACACACTCGAATACACCGGTCACGTGCACGGTGAACTCGCCTCCAGCGTGCGCGGCTTCAACCGCGACTTCACGGCCCTCGAGCACCAGAAGGGGATCGACCCGACCGCGATGCGCGCGGCTGTGGCGCTGTGGACCAACTACACCCCGGTGCTCGCCAAGGTCCTCTCGTATCACGGTGAGCCGTACTCCGACACCGCCACGAACAGCTCGCTGTCGCGCAGCGGCCGGGTATTTTATGCCCATGTGCGCCGCGCCGAGTTGTTTGCCCAGGCCAACGCGGCGGCCCTGCACCGCGAACTCGCCGTGGTCAGCGCCTCACTTCAGGCCCGCACGGCCGCGGCCGCCTCGCGCCTGCGCTGGCTGCTCTCCGGAGGCGTGCTCGCCGTGCTGCTGCTTGGCCTCGCGGCGGCCTACCTGCAGGTCGCACGCGGCCGAGGGGAACGCGCTGCGCGCGACGCGCAGGATCAGACCCGTGACATCCTCGCCACGGTGCGCGAGGGCTTCTTTCTACTCGACGCCGACTACCGCATCGGCGCGGTGTGGTCGCAAGCCCTGACGACCATGTTCGGTCGCGGCGATTTCGCCGGCTTGACGTTCGAGGAGCTGTTGCGCGACAAGGTGCCCACCGAGACGCTCAACACCGCCATGAAGTTCATCAAGCTGCTCTGGGGTGAGCGGGCGCACGAGAACCTCATGAAGAGCATCAACCCGCTGGGGCAGCTCGAAGTCACCATGGACAACGGGCGCGGCGGCAAGGAGACTCGTTACCTGCAATTTGACTTTCACCGCGTGATGGGGCCAAAGGGCGTCAAACACGTGCTGTGCGCAGTCGGGGATATCACCTCGAGCGTGATGCTGACACGCGAACTGCACGAGGCGCAGGAGAATGCGCATTCGCAGATCGACATGATGGTCGGAATGCTGCACTCGGACCCGCTGCAGCTCGGCTCGTTCCTCGACAGCGCCTCGGCGGGCCTGAAGCACGTCAACGCGATCCTGAAGGAGCCTGCGCGCACGCACGCGGAATTCAGCAAGAAGCTCTCCGGCCTCGCACGCGAGCTGCACTCGATGAAGGGCGAGGCGGCGGCACTGAACCTGATGAGCATCGCGCAGCGTGTTCATCACCTCGAAGACATGCTGGCGGAGCTCAAGGCGCGCAGCGAGCTCACCGGCAACGACTTCCTGCCGCTGGTGCTGAAGCTCGATGAGTTGCTCGCGCACCTGCGCGGCGTGCGTGAGATGACGCTGAAGCTCTCCTCGCTGCGCGAGCAGCCGAGCCCCGCGGATGGCACGCTCAGCACCCCTGCGCTGCGCGTGCCGACGGCCGGTCCTGAGGAACTCGCCTCGACCTTGCAGTCCCTGGCACACAAGCTTGCTGAGGATCACGGTAAGGACTTCAAACTCGCTCTGAGCGGCCTGGCGCAATGTCCGCCGGCCTATCTCGGCATGCTCAAGGACTGTCTGATCCAGATGCTGCGCAATGCCGCGGTGCACGGCATCGAGGCGAACGAGGTCCGCCGCGCTGGCGCCAAGAGCGGCGGCGGCCAGGTGCGCGTGGATTTCCGTCGCGTCGAATCCGGCTACGAACTGACCTTCGAGGATGACGGTGCGGGCCTCTCACCCGAGGCGTTGAAGGAGGCGGCGGTGCGCAAGAAGCTGCTGAGCGAAGAGCAGGCCGCCCAGCTGGACAACCGCGCCGCACTCGCACTGATCTTCAAACCCGGCTTCTCCACCCGCAACGAGGTGTCGATGGACGCCGGACGCGGCGCCGGCATGGACGTCGTCGCCAAAGCGGTGTACGGGCTCGGCGGGCGGATCGGGGTGAGCACCAATCCGGGCCGCTACACTCGCTTTAAGATCGCGCTGCCCGCGCTCGGCGAGACCGCAGTAGCATAAGCGCAGCACTCCCATGGACACCGTACAGGACACGGGCGCGCGGCGGACGGTCAAGCTGCTGATCGTCGACGATTCGAACATCGTGCGCCGGCGCATCGAGCGCTCGCAGCAGTTCGACGATCTGCAGGTCGTGGGCACCGCGGCCAACGGCCTGGAGGCGCTCGAGCTGGCCCGCCGGACCAATCCGGACCTGGTCACCATGGACCTGACCATGCCGCAGATGGACGGGATCGAGTGCATCACGCAGCTGGTGCAAATGAAGCCCGAGGTGCGGATCCTGGTCATCTCGGCTCTGGCGGACAAGGCGACCGCAGTGGAGGCCATGGAGCGCGGGGCGAACGGCTTTCTCAACAAGCCGTTCACCGACCGGCAGCTGAACGAAGCAATCGCCGAATTGATGTACTGACGCGGACCCACCGGCACACAGAGCGCGCACATGCTGCGGGAAGAGGAACTGAAAACCTTCGTCGACGGCACCACCCGATACTTCGAGGTGGCCGCACAGCAGCCGGCGAGCATCGGCTCGCCATACCTGCTCGAGGGCGAGCCGGCGATGCACGATTACACCGGGATGATCAGCGTCTCGGGCAAACGCGAGGGCGTGGTGTACTTCACCGCTCCCCGCGCCATGCTGACAGTGCTGCTGATGAAGATGCAAGAGAGCGACTTCAGCCACGAGAGCATGCGCGATCTGGTCGGGGAGGTCGCCAACACCATTTCCGGCAACGCCCGGCGCGATTTCGGACACGACTTCGTGATTTCGGTGCCAAGCGTCTTCGCCGGAGAGAAGCCGCAGATCAGCCAGCCGACCGGCGCGCGCGCCTTCGTCATTCCCATCCACTGGCGCAGCCACTCGGCGAAGCTGGTGGTCTCCCTCACCTGAGCGGCGGGTTCACGCCGGCGAGCTGTCCTCGGCGAGCAGCCGGTAGCCGAGGCCGGCCTCGGTGAGCAGGTAGCGGGGCTTGCGCGGATCGGTCTCGACCTTGGCGCGCAGATTCATGATGCACACGCGCAGCCCGCGCGTATCGCCGAGCCGCTCCGGCCCCCACACCTCGCGAATCAACTGCTGCTGGGTGACGATGGCCCCCAGATTGCGCGCCAGGGCCTCGAGCACCCGATATTCGAGCGGGGTGAGGTGGATCGGCCCGTGCGGGCCGCTCGCGGTGCGCATCTCCAGGTCGATGCGGACGTCGCCAAGACCGAGCGGGCCGGTCCGTTCCTTGCCGCGTACGTTGCGCCGCAGGGCCGCACGGACCCGGGCGAGCAACTCCGCGGCGCTGAAGGGCTTGGTGACATAATCGTCCGCGCCCGCATCGAGCGCGGCGATCTTCTGCTCCTCCTGGGTACGCGCCGAGAGCACGACGATCGGCATCGGCGACCAGGCGCGCACTCGGCGGATGATCGCCACGCCATCCGCATCGGGCAGCCCCAGGTCGAGCAGCAACAGGTCCGGCTTGTGGCTGCGACTCTCGATCTCCGCGCGCATGGCGTTCTCGGCCTCGATGACGCGGTAGTGCTCGGCCTCGAGCAGCACCCTGAGGACGGTGCGGATCGCCGGCTCGTCCTCGACGATGAGCACCTGATGCATCGCCTCGGTCATGCGTCGCCGTCCCGTGCCGGCAGCGTGAACTCGAAGCGCGCACCGCCGCCGTCCCGCCGGCGCGCGAGAATCTCACCACCGTGCGCGATCACGATCGCCCGGCAGATCGCCAGCCCGAGGCCAGCCCCAGCCACGATGCCCTCGCCGCTGCCGCGTTGGAATTTCTCGAACAACTGCTGCGGATCGCCCGCCGGCAGTCCCGCCCCTTCGTCCTCGACGACGACGCGCACGCACGCGCCCTCGTTCAGCGCGCTCACCGCGGCAGGCGTTCCGGGCGGGGTGTATTTGGCGATGTTGTCGAAGAGATTGACGAACACCTGCACCACGAGGCTCGCATCGACAAAGACCGGAACGAGCTCCGCCGGCATATTCAGCTCCACCGGATGATCGCGCATGCGCTCCGCGAGGCGCTGCAGGGCCGCGCCGGCCAGATCTTCCACGCTTTGCCAGTCGCGCCGCAGCGGCACCTGACCGGACTGGAAGCGCATCAGGTCAAGCACGTTCGAGACCAGCTCGGACATCTCGCGCGCCTTCAATTCAATCGACGCGGCGAGCTGGCGGCGCTTCACCGCATCGAGCGCCTCGCCGCGCTCGGTGAGCGTACTCGCCGCGCCCACCATCACCGACAGCGGAGTGCGCAGGTCGTGGGAGATCGAGGCGAGCAGTGTATTGCGCAGACTCTCGCGCTCCGCCGCGAGACTCGATGCCTGGGCCGCGTCGGCGAAGCGGGCCCGCTCGAGGGCAAGTCCGATCTGACCGGCAAACGTATCAAGCAGCTGACTCTGCTCGGGCAACAGCACACGCCGGGCATTACCCGGCAGCACACCAAGCACCCCGGTCGGGCGCCGCTCATCCCCGAGCGGCACGTACAGCGCGGGACTCGCTGGCAAGGTGTCCGAGCCGAGTCCGGCGCGCCGGCCGTGATCGTTCACCCACTGCGCGACGGCCAGATCGGCGCCCCGCAGTGATTCGGGATTCGGCGTCTCGCGCGGACGATGCAGCTTCCCCTCGGTATCGGGCAGCAGTACCACCGCCCGGCAGTCGAACACCTCCGCAACGTGACGCACCGCCACGCTGGCCATGTTGTGGATGCCGCGCGTGACCGCCAGCTCGCGGCTCATCGCATACAACGCTGCCGTACGCCGCTCGCGGGCGCCGGCCACGCGGTTCTGCTGGCGCACGTTGGCGGTCAGGGTGGCGATGACCAGCCCGATCGTCAACATCGCCCCGAAGGTCACGAAGTACTGCGCGTCGGACACCGCGATGGTGAAGCGCGGCGGTACGAAAAAATAATCGAACGCAGTGACGTTGAGTACGGTCGTCAGCACCGAGGGACCGCGCCCGAGGCGCAACCCGGCCACGGTGACCCCGAGCAGGTACGCCATGGCGAGGTTGGACAGCTCAAAGTGCGGGTACATGGCGAACGCCAAGGCAGTGCACAGCACACTGATCCCGCAGGCCCAGCCGTACCGCTCCCAGGGGACCCCGCTCGGTGCCCCCTCTACGGCCATCTGCGCCGAGGGCGCGGGCCGCGCCGCGCCGGTACCGGCGGGGGCGACCACGATGACGTCGAAGCCCCGCGCCTGCCTCACCAGCAGGTTCGAGGTGGACGAGCGCATCCAATTGCGCCAGCCGCGTCGCTTCGGCGCGCCAACCAGCACCCGGGTCGCCCGTCGGGTCTGGGCATATTCCAACAGCGCCGCGGCCGCCGACGGTCCGTCGAGCGTCACGGTCTCCGCGCCCAGCGACTCCGCCAGGCGCAGCACCGCGATGCGCCGATTGCGCTCCGCATCGGACAGTCGCAGCAGCGCCGGAGTCTCGACATACACGACACTCCAGCCGGCGGCGAGCGCATCGGACATGCGCTTGCCGGTGCGCACAAGCTGCTCGGCCTGCTCGTCGGGACCGACGGCGACGAGAATGCGCTCACCGGCAATGCGCCCGCGGCCGCGTTCCGGCTGCAGTTCGCGCGCGGCCGCCTCGACCCGCTCAGCCACGCGGCGCAACGCGATCTCGCGCAGCGCCATCAGATTGGTGCGGCGGAAGAACCGCTCGGCAGCCGTCGCGACGGCATCGGAGACGTAGACCTTCCCGGCGTGCAGCCGCGCCAGTAGATCGTCGGCCGGCAGGTCGATCAGTTCAATGGCAGTCGCGTCGTCAAACACGTGATCTGGCAGCGTCTCGTTCTGCCGCACACCAGTCGTCTGATAGATCAGATCGTTGAGACTCTCCAGGTGCTGGACGTTAACCGTCGTCCAGACCGTGACACCGGCTGCAAGCAGCTCCTCGATGTCCTGCCAGCGCTTCGGGTGACGCGGCTGCGGCACGCCGCCGAGGAGGTTCGAGTGCGCCAGCTCATCGACCAGCAGGATTTGCGGATGGCGCCCGAGCGCCGCATCGAGATCGAACTCCTGGCGCACGATGCCTCGGTAGCTGACCGGAAGCGTCGGGAGCCGCTCGAGTCCCTCGGCCAACCGCTCGGTCTCGATACGCCCGTGCGGCTCGAGGTAACCCACGACCACGTCGGTGCCGGCAGCCTGCTCGGAGCGCGCCGCCTGCAGCATCGAGTAGGTCTTGCCGACGCCGGCAGAGGCGCCGAAGAAGATGCGCAGTTTGCCGCGCCCGGCGCGCGCCTCTTCGGCCTGCACGCGGGCGAGCAACTCCTCGGGATCGGGCCTTGGCTCGGGCGTCGCCGGACGGTTCATGACGACATTATTTCATGGCGTCGAGCGCCAAGTTCAGTTCCAGCACGTTGATGCGCGGAGTACCAAGGACGCCGAGTTCTCCACCGCGCGCGCGCGCAGCGATCAGGGCTCGGACCTGACGCACGCTCACGTGACGGGCGCGCGCGACCCGCCCGGCCTGGTAATACGCCGCCGCCAAGCTGATGTCCGGGTCGAGTCCGCTGGCCGAGGCGGTGACCAGGTCGACCGGAATGAGGGCGCGATTGTCCGGATCGGCGGCATGCAACGCGGCGATACGCGCTTTGACGGCGGCGATCAGCGCCGGGTTCGTCGGTCCGAGGTTCGAACCCCCGGAAGCAAGGCCGTTGTACGGCTGCGGGCTGGTCGCCGAGGGCCGGCTCCAGAAATATTGCGGCGCGCTGAAGGGCTGGCCGATCAGCCGCGAGCCGATCACCTGTCCATTGCGCCTGATCAGACTGCCGTTGGCCTGCGCCGGAAACGCCACCTGCGCCACGCCCGTCACCACCAACGGGTAGATCACCCCGGTGATCAGCGTCATCACCAGCAGCAGCGTGACTGCGGGCCGAAGAATCGTCTTCATGGTGTCTCTCTCAGGTCAGATGCAGCAGCGTCAAGCCCATGTCGATCAGCTTGATGCCAATGAACGGCACGATGATCCCGCCGAGGCCGTAGATGAGCAGATTCCGCCGCAGCAGCGTACCGGCGCCGAGCGGCCGGTAGCGAACGCCCTTCAGGGCGAGCGGAATGAGCACGACGATGATGAGCGCATTGAAGATCACGGCCGAGAGGATCGCCGAGAACGGACTCGTCAAATGCATGATGTTCAACGCATTGAGCTGCGGGTACGTGGTGGCGAAGGCCGCCGGGATGATGGCGAAGTACTTCGCGATGTCGTTGGCAATGCTGAAGGTCGTGAGCGAGCCGCGCGTCATCAGCATCTGCTTGCCCGTCTCGACCACCTCGATGAGCTTGGTCGGGTTCGAATCCAGATCGACCATGTTGCCGGCTTCCTTGGCGGCCTGGGTACCGGAGTTCATCGCCACGGCCACATCCGCCTGCGCGAGCGCCGGTGCATCGTTGGTGCCATCGCCGGTCATCGCCACCAGGCGGCCTTCGGTCTGGTGGGCACGGATGAGATTGAGCTTCGCTTCCGGGGTCGCTTCGGCCAGGAAGTCATCGACTCCGGCCTCCGCGGCGATCGCCGCGGCGGTGAGTGGATTGTCGCCGGTGATCATGATCGTCTTGATGCCCATCCGGCGCAGCTCCCCGAAGCGCTCCTTGATGCCGCCCTTGACGATGTCCTTCAGCTCGATCACCCCGAGCACGCGCGGTCCATCGCTCACCAGCAGCGGCGTGCTGCCGCGGCGCGCCACCTCCTGCACCGTGTTGAGCAGCGCCTTGGGGAAGCTCTGGCCGGCAGACTCGACATGTTTACGGATCGCATCGACCGCGCCTTTGCGCACCTGGCGATCCCCGATATCGACCCCACTCATGCGCGTGTGGGCCGAGAACGGCACGAACGTGCCGTGCAATGCGGTCAGATCGCGCTCCCGCAGCTGGAAGCGTTGCTTGGCGAGCACCACGATGCTGCGCCCTTCGGGCGTCTCATCGGCGAGCGACGCGAGCTGCGCCGCCCCGGCGAGCTCCTCCTCGCTCACCCCGGCAGCCGGGATGAACGCCGCCGCCTGGCGGTTGCCCAGGGTGATGGTGCCGGTCTTATCGAGCAGCAGCACATCGACGTCGCCGGCCGCCTCCACCGCGCGACCGGAGGTCGCGATCACGTTCGCCTGCATCATACGGCTCATGCCCGCCACACCGATCGCCGAGAGCAAGCCGCCGATCGTGGTCGGGATCAGGCACACCAGCAGCGCAATCAGCGCGGTGATCGTCACGGGGCTGCCGAGCCGAGTCACCTCGACGCTGTATTGGGAGAATGGCAGCAGCGTCGCGGTGGCCAGCAGGAACACCAGAGTCAGCGCTACGAGCAGGATGGTGAGGGCGATCTCGTTGGGCGTCTTTTGCCGCTTGGCGCTCTCGACCATCGCAATCATGCGATCGATGAAGGTCTCCCCGGGGTTGACCGAGATGCGCACGACGATCCAATCGGACAGCACGCGGGTGCCGCCGGTGACCGAGGAGAAATCCCCGCCCGATTCGCGGATCACCGGCGCGGACTCCCCCGTGATGGCGCTCTCATCGACCGAGGCGGCGCCCTCGATGACCTCACCGTCACCGGGGATGAAATCGCCGGCCTCGACCAGCACAACATCCCCCTTGCGCAGCGAATCGGCGCGCACCCCCGTCACCTGTGTGCGGTCGGCCGGATCGGCCAGACGTTTCGCTTGCACGGCCTGCTTCAGGCCCTTGAGACTGGCCGCCTGCGCCTTGCTGCGCCCCTCGGCGAGCGCCTCGGCGAAATTGGCGAACAGCACGGTGAACCACAGCCACACCGCCACGCTGAAGATGAACCACGCGGGCGCCTCGCCGTGACCGGCAAGCGCCCGCGCCCACAGCGCGGTGGTGAGCAGGCTGCCGAGGTAGACCACGAACATGACCGGGTTGCGCCATTGCACGCGCGGATCGAGCTTGCGCAGCGCGTCGAGGACGGCCGGCCCGAGCAGCGAGCGATCAAACATCGAGAGCTTGCGGCGCATGTCAATGACTCCAGAGCATCAGGTGCTCGGCGATCGGTCCGAGCGCCAGTGCCGGCACGAAGGTGAGTGCACCGACCAGCAGCACCGTGCCGATCAGCAACGCGATGAAGGTCGGCCCATGCGTTGGCATGGTACCTGCCGAGACCGGAATGCGCTTCTTGGCCGCGAGTGAACCGGCGATCGCGAGCACCGCCACGATCGGCCAGAAGCGCCCGAGCCAGATCACGATGCCAAGCGCAGTGTTATAAAACGGTGTATCGGCGCTGAGACCAGCAAAGGCGCTGCCGTTGTTGTTGCCGGCCGAGGTGAACGCGTAGAGGATCTCGGAGAAGCCGTGCGGCCCCGGATTGGCGACGCCCGCCCGGCCGGCCGCGACGCTGACCGCGATCGCCGTGCCGGTGAGAACAATGAACGGCATGACGAGAATCGCAATGGCGCTCATCTTCATCTCGAACGCCTCGATTTTCTTCCCCAGATACTCCGGCGTTCGCCCGATCATCAGTCCGGCGATGAACACCCCGATGATGGCGAAGATCAGCATCGAATAGAGTCCTGAGCCGACTCCACCGAACACGACCTCGCCAAGCATCATGTCAAGCAGCGGCACCATGCCGCCGATCGGCATATAGGAGTCGTGCATCGCGTTCACCGCACCGGTGGAAGTGACGGTCGAGAGCGTGCTGAACAGCGTCGAGCCGGCAATGCCGAAGCGCACCTCCTTGCCTTCCATGTTGCCGCCGCTTTGCTGCGAGCTCGGCAGCTGACTCACCCCGAGCGCACTCAACGCAGGATTGCCCCGCTGCTCGCTGTGATTGCACACCGCGTAGAGACCGACGAACATGATCATCATCGCCGCCAGCACCGCCCAGCCCTGGCGGGTATCTCCGACCATGAAGCCGAAGGTGTAGGTCAGGGCGGCCGGGATCAGCGCGATCGCCAGCATCTCGAGCAGGTTGCTCCACGCGTTGGGATTCTCGTACGGATGAGCCGAGTTCGCGTTGAAGAATCCGCCACCGTTCGTGCCGAGTTCCTTGATCGACTCCTGTGAGGCCACCGGCCCCATCGGCAGCGTCTGGGTACCGGTTGTGACGGTCTGCATCCGCGGGGCGCCCGCGGCGGCGGTGAGCGGCTGCTGATAGGTCACCGGCTGCAGCAGCGTCGCGTGCTGGTTGGGGCTGAGGTTCTGAATCACACCCTGACTGACCAGGGCGAGCGCGATCACGGTGGCGATCGGCAGCAGCACGTAGAGCGTCGCGCGCGTCACGTCGACCCAGAAATTGCCGATGGTTTTGGCGCTGTGACGCGCCAGGCCGCGAATCAGCGCCACGGCCACCACGATGCCGGTCGCGGCGGAGAGGAAATTCTGCACCACCAGTCCGGCCATCTGGGTCAGATAGCTCATGGTGGTCTCTGGCGTGTAGCTCTGCCAGTTGGTGTTGGTGACGAAGCTCACTGCGGTGTTAAACGCGGAGTCTGCCGAGGGCGGACCGAGATGCTGCGGGTTCAGCGGCAACCAGCCCTGCAGGCGCTGCATCGCATAGAGCAGCAGCACCCCGAGGACGTTGAACACCAGCAGCGCCAGCGCGTAGTGCTTCCAGCCCATCTGCGCGGCCGGATCGACCCCGCAGAGCCGATACAGCCACGACTCGATGCGCGCACCGAGGCCGAGTCCGGGAACGGGCTCCCCCTCCATGACGCGCGCCATGTACAGGCCGAGCGGCTTCACGGCGAGCAACGTCACGGCAAGCAAGAGGGCGAGCAGCCCCCAGGACTGGGCAGTCATCAGAATTTCTCCGGCTTGAACAGCGCGTAGAGCAGATAGCCGGTGAGCGCCAGGGCAAGCAGGCCGCTGATCAGGTACAGCGTGTTCATGGCGCCTCTCCCAGCCGCCCGATCGCCCAGACGATCGCGTGCGTCAGTGCATAGAGCACTGCGATCAGCAGAATGAATTCCAGGTCCGCCATATCCGCGACTCCTCAATTGCGCCATCCCAAGGATCACTCCCCAGAGGGCTCACGGTAGCGCGCAGGGTGTGAGCACCCGGTGAGAAAAAGCCGGCTGGTATCGGCCCGGACCGTGACGGACAATGCCACCTCATGAGCAATCGGCCCGGATATCAGGGTTTTCTGCCGCTGCACCGCGGCGCACGGGTGGCCGTGGTGGCGCCGGCCGGCCCCTTCGAGCGCGCCGCCCTCGAGGCGGGCCTCGCCGTACTCGAGCGGCGCTATTCGCTACGCCTCGCCCCGGAGCTGTTCGCCCGGCAGCGCTATCTGGCCGGCACCGATGCGCAACGGCTCGCGCAGCTGACCGCGGCGCTGGCCGATCCGGACATCGAGGCGGTGTTCTGTGCGCGCGGCGGCTACGGCGCGATGCGACTGCTGCCGGCACTCCAGGGCCTCCCCTCGACGCCAAAGCCGCTCGTGGGCTTCTCGGACATCACCGCGCTGCACGCCTGGCTGCAGCGCAATGGACGGATCAGTGTGCACGGGCCGGTGCTCACCCAGCTCGGCACACTCGACCCGCGCACGCACGAGCGGCTATTTGCCCTGCTGGAGGAGGACGCGCCGGCCGCGCCGCTTCTAGCCACCGACACGTACGTGCCCGGCGCGGCCGAAGGACCCCTGCTGGGCGGGACGCTCGCGGTTCTCTCACGGCTGCTCGGCACCCCGTACCTGCCTTCGCTGGAGGGCGCGGTCCTGCTGCTGGAGGACGTCGGCGAGCAGCCCTACCGTCTGGATCGGATGTGGACCCACCTGGCGCTGGCCGGGGTGTTCCGCCAGGTGCGCGGCATCGCGCTCGGCGCCTTCACCGGCTGCGAACCCCGCGATGCCGACTACACCAGTGCCCAGGTGTTAAGCGATCTGGCCGCCGAGACCGGACTGCCGTGCGCCGCCGGGTTTCCGATCGGCCACGGCGAGCGCAACGAGCCGGTGCCGCTCGGGGTGCGCGTACGGCTCGATGCGACGGCGCGCACGCTGACATTTCTTCACCGCGCCACGGGCTGATCTGCCCGGCGCGCCCTATCGCATTCGGTGCGATTGCTGCAGGATAGCGCCTCGATTTCCACTCACCGAGCCGAAGCCATGCCCTCCTCAGCCGACATCGAACGGATCCTGAAACTCTCCCCGGTCATGCCCGTCGTGGTGATCGATGAGCCGGCCATCGCCCCGGACCTGGCGCGCGCCCTGGTGAGTGGCGGTCTGCGCGTCATCGAAGTGACGCTGCGCACACCGGCGGCGCTCGCAGCCATTGAGGCGATCGCGCATGCGGTGCCGGAGATCGCCGTCGGCGCCGGCACCGTCCTGTCGGTCGAGGACCTGCGCGCCGCCGCCAACGCGGGCGCCACGTTCGCGATTTCCCCGGGCGCGACCCCGGCGCTGCTCGAAGCGGGCGTGCATGCTCCGATCCCGTATCTGCCGGCGGTGGCGAGCGCCTCGGAGCTGATGCTCGGACTCGCTCACGGCTACCACTGCTTCAAATTTTTCCCGGCCGTACCGGCCGGCGGCACCGCCATGCTCAAGTCCTTCGCCGGACCGTTTCCCCAGGCGCGTTTCTGTCCCACCGGCGGCATCACGCAGGAGACGGTCGGCACCTTCCTGCAGCTCGGCAACGTATTGTGCGCCGGCGGATCGTGGCTCTCGCCGGCCAATGCCCTCGCCGGACGCGACTGGGCGCGGATCGAAGCGCTGGCCGCCCGAGCGGCCGCCAGCAGAACTTGAGCCCCTGAGACACGGTCCAACGGTCAGCACCCCCGGCCCATCCCATCATGCCGACCCCTCCGTCTCGCGCGCTCCGGTTGTGCGCGGCCGCGCTCGTCGCGGCCCTTTCAGGCTGCTCGGCGGCACCGCTGCGGCTCGCCCCCCCGGCGCACGCGCCGCACCTGAGCGGCGACTGGCGACTCGATGCGGCGCACAGCGAACCCATCGAAGCGGCGGTGAAACGCCTGCAGGCGCAGTTGCATGCGCGTATGCACAAAGCGCTCCTGGCGATGCAGCGCGCCGAGGCGCCCGCGCAGAGGCAGTCCACCCCGGCCCCGGGACACGATCACGCAGCGCGCAGCGCGTCCGCACCGGTGCACGGCGGCGGTCGCACCGTCCAGGAGCCTGGCGTCGAAGTGAGCGCCCCGATGTTCGGTGCTGCCTGGGTACGTGAACTCATCGGGCACGTTCCGGTCGGCAGCATCCTCGCCCTCGCGCTCTCACCGCACGCGTTCTCCCTGACCAGCGCCACCGGCGTGCAGCAGTGCAGTCTCGGCATCCCGACCGTGATCGCCTTCGGACCGCATGACACCGCGAACCAGAGCTGCGGCTGGCGCGGACGCACCTTCATCATCGAACTGCAGCCCCTGCTCGGACCAAAACTGAGCGAGCAGTTCGCGATCGCTCCGGGGGGCGAGCTGCTCATGACGCTGCACCTGTCCGGCCACGGGGTCAATGTCAGCCTGGTGCGCCGTTATCGGCGCACGACACAGGGGCCGCCGCAGACGCTGCTGCCGACCAGCGACTGAGGCCGGACGCCTCAGGCCAGGGCGAAGGCCCAGGCGGTTGCCATGATCAGCAGCGCGGCAAGCCCGGGCAGCCACTGCGGCACCCGCTCGAGCCGCCGATCGATCTGCGGCCAGGCGGCCACCCAGCCGAGCAGGACGCCGAACGTGAACCCCAGCAGGTGCGCCATGACGTCGGTGTGCTTGCCCGCCGTACCGAGCCAGCCGAGCAGCACCACACCTGCCCCAAGCGGCACCCAGCGGCGCAACCAGCTCTGGTGCCCGCCGCGCTCGGTCCACCAGGTGTGAGCTGCCATCATGCCGAGCGCCGCGAATACCGCGGTCGATGCCCCGACGGAGCGATACCACGGAGGTCCCACCAGCCCCTCCACGAGGTTGGCCAGTCCGCCGCCGACGACGATCAGGAACCAGGCCGTCCCGACACCGAGCTGCTGGGCGGCGAGATAGCCGAACCAGAGGCCCACCAGCAGATTGCCCGCCAGGTGCGGTCCGCTCATGTGCAGCGTCAGACAGGTCCACGCGCGCCACCACTGCCCGGCACGTACCGGCGCCCCGTGCAGCTCGCCGCGGTTGAACGCATCGAGCCGCACGAGGCCGTTCGAGAGCGCATACGCGACCCCGAGCAGCCACAGCGCATAGCCCACGCAACCGACCCATGCATGGCGAAAAAGCCGTCGTGGGGGCGGCCGGGGCAGGGGGCGCCGCGGGGGGTTCTCCTGCGCGTACAGAGTCAGATGCGCCGTGGCCCGCTCCACGTCGCTCGCCGCGACGTACAGCACGCATCCGCGTGAAAACGCCACGACGTCGCTTGCGATGCCGACCGCCGCGAGCACGAACGCCCGCTCTTCGCAGTCGCGTCGTCGCCGGGCGCGGTAGACCTCGACATCCGGCTCGCTCCCGGCCTCCATCACCGCGGGCGCCGAGGAGTAGGCCCTGAGTTCATCCATGGACCCATCATCGCACAGCCCGGGCGCGCCGGTCCCCGTCGGCAGGAGCGCCCCACACCGCAAAAAAAAACGTCCCGGGAATGGGCGGGCCGAGACACTTGTACCTATGGCCAGCGGCACCGGCATGAGCCATCATCATCTTGGGCCGACGCGTGCGGCCGCCGGACCAGTGACATGACGCGCCCGCTCGACTTCGATCCCGCTCTGCTGCGCCGCTACGACCGCCCGGGACCTCGCTACACCTCCTACCCTACCGCCCCTCAGTTCACGCCGCAGTTCGGGGCCGCCGAATTGCACCAGCAGCTGCGCGCCAGCAACGCCAGTGCGCACGCCCTGTCGATCTACGCGCACATGCCGTTTTGCGCCAGCCCATGCTTCTACTGCGGCTGCAACCGCGTGATCACGCGTGATACGGCGCGCGCCGCGCGGTATCTCGAACGCCTGCTCGCCGAAGTCGCACTCATCGCCCCGCTGGTCGCGCGCCACCGGGAGGTGCTGCAGGTGCACCTCGGCGGAGGCACGCCGAACTTCTTCCGGCCCGAGCAAATCGGACGGTTCCTCGAGGCGCTGGCCTGGGAGTTTCAGCTCAGTGCGCGGCCCGAACGGGACTTCTCCATCGAACTGGACCCGCGCACCGTGAGTCCCGCGGACATCGCGGCGCTCGGTGCGCTGGGGTTCAACCGCGCCAGCCTCGGGGTGCAGGATTTTGATCCGCAGGTGCAGCGCGCGGTCAATCGGATGCAGAGCGTCGAGCAGACGTTGGCGGTGATCGACGCCTGTCGCGCGCACGGCTTCCGCTCGGTCAACGTCGATCTGATCTACGGCCTGCCACTGCAGACGATCGAAGGATTTGCGCGCACGCTCGACACTGTGATTGGGGCGCGCCCGGACCGCCTCGCGGTCTATGGATATGCGCACCTGCCGGAGCTGTTCAAACCGCAGCGCCAGCTCGACACGACATTCCTGCCGCACCCGCCGACGCGCATCGCGCTGCTGCACCTGGCCATCGAACAGCTGACGGCCGCCGGCTATCAGTACATCGGCATGGATCACTTCGCGCTGCCGCAGGACGATCTGGCCACCGCGCGCACCGCCGGCGGCCTGCAGCGCAATTTCATGGGCTACACCACTCACGCGAACTGTGACCTGCTCGGACTTGGCGTCAGCGCGATCAGCCACATCGGTGCGAGTTTCAGCCAGAACCACCGCGACCTGCCCGGCTGGGAAGCGGCCATCGATGCCGGCAACCTGCCGGTGTGGCGCGGGCTTGCACTCGAGGCCGATGACCTGCTGCGCGCCGAGGTGATCCAGGGCGTGATGTGCCAGGGGCGCATCGA
The DNA here is from genome assembly GCA_021838635.1 of Pseudomonadota bacterium. Classification (GTDB taxonomy): domain Bacteria; phylum Pseudomonadota; class Gammaproteobacteria; order Steroidobacterales; family Steroidobacteraceae; genus 13-2-20CM-66-19. Next base: position 85,412 of record JAKCDC010000004.1, on the reverse strand, counting down.
CATCGCGGCGGTGCAGGCGCGTCACGGCATCGAGTTCAACGCGTATTTCGCCGATGCGCAGGCACAGCTGCGTGCGCTCGAGGCGGACGGGCTGATCGAGATCGGCCCGCAGGCGATCGAGGCGACCGAGCGCGGCCAACTGCTGCTGCGCCTGCTCGCGATGTGCTTCGACCGCTATTTGCGCCCCGCCGAGCAGGCCCCCGCGCCAGCGCGCTATTCAAAAGTCGTGTGAGTCCCGGCCGGAGGCCGACCGCACACCCTCATCACCGCGCCGATTGACAGCGTTGACAATTCATTTATTGTAGCGCGATGCGTCGCCTCCCCGTCCCCACTCGCGAAGCCGCGACGATTGAGATCGTCGCGGAGCAGGCCGGCGTCTCGGCTAAAACCGTTTCGCGGGTTATCAACAACGAGCGCGGCGTACGGACCGAAACCCGAGAGCGGGTGTTGGCCGCAATCGAGAAGCTCGATTACCAACCCAACTTGGCGGCGCGCGGCCTCGCCGGCGCGCGCTCGTTCCTGATCGGACTGTTCTACGACAATCCCGGCGATTACCTGAGCGAATTTCAGACCGGCGCCGTGCAGCGCTGCCGCGAGTCGAATCTGCACCTGATGGTCGAGCCGCTCGATGCCGCCGACCCGGATCTGGCCCGCGCAGTAAGCACGCTGATCCGCCAGCTGCGCCTCGAAGGGGTGATCCTGCTGCCGCCACTCAGTGATCTGCCCGAAGTGCGCGCCACACTCGCCGCGGCCGGCATCCCGGCGGTGCACATCGCGCCGATGCACCGCCAGGATGATGCCCCGTCGGTCGATACCGATGATCGGGCGGCAGCGCGCGAGCTCACCGATGCGCTGATCGAGCGCGGGCACCGGCGCATCGGCTTCATGCTCGGCCGCGCCGGCCACCGCGCCACCGAGCAGCGATATCTCGGCTTCGCCGATGCCATGCACGCGCACGGACTCGCCGTCGACCCGAAGCTCGTGCAGACCGGCAACTTCGAGTTCACCGAGGGACTCGAATGCGCCCGCAGCATCCTCTCGAACCCCGAGCGTCCGACGGCCATCTTCGCCAGCAATGATGACATGGGCGCCGCCGCAGTATGTGTTGCACGCCAGATGGACATCGCGCTGCCGCAGCAGCTGTCGATCGTGGGGTTCGACGATGCGCCGGTGGCGACGATGATCTGGCCGCAGCTCTCCACGGTCCGCCAGCCGGTGCGCTCGATGGGCCGTGTCGCCGCCGACCTAATCATCCAACACAAGCCGCACCTACGCGGCTGGCCGCAGCCGATGCCGCGGCCGCACCTCGACCTGGACGTGATCCTGCGCGGCTCGATCGCCGCGGCGCCAACCGATGCGGCTTAGGACCGTGCCCCCTCACCGCACGGCGAGCACTTCCTCGAGCGTGCTCACTGCCTCGATGATGTGATAGAAACTGCTGGCCGGCGATGGCTCCTCGAGGAACTCTCCGTCCGACAAGCGCCGATCGAGCCACAAGCCCGGCACCGGCAAAAAATACGCGCGCAGCGCGCCGATCGCCTCGCGCACAGACGCCCAGCGGCCCTCGCCCCCATCCAGACTCGCCAGCCGCGCCAACGTCTTGATCCGCTCGGTCTGCGGCCACAGTCGCGCATTCGGGTCGCGCACCGAGAGATCCTCGTTGAGCACGTTCACCGTGTAGCCGTCGCGCACGCCATACTGCTCGGCGACCTGCGCCAAGCGCCGCGCGGCGGCACGCACCGGCGCACGAGTCCAAGCGCAGCGCAGCAGCAGACCGGCCCATTCGAACTGATGTCCCGGCTCGACCTCACCGCCACGGATGAGCGTCCCGCACGCCGCCTGCGCGAATACCTCGCGCAACGCCCCGCTCTGCGGATCGATCCAGCACTCCAGCGCCAGAGTCACGATGCGCTCGGCCAGCGCGCTCCACTGCGGCGAAGGGTCGAGTTCTCGCCAGGCGAGCATTGCCTCGAGCAAGTGCATGTGCGGGTTGGCGAGGCAGGGCGCGTGCGCGTCGGACTCGGTGTCGGTGCGCCAGCCGGACTCGCCGCCGAGGCGGCCCACCAGCGCCGCGAGCAGCTCGGCGGCCCGCTGGGCGCAGCGCGCGCCGGGGCCGAGCAGGCGATGCGCCTCGGCGAGTGCGAGCAACGCAAACGCCTGGTCGTAGAGCAGCGCGCGCTCCTCCCGCACGGCACCGTCGGGGCCGAGCAGCGTGCGCATCAACCCGTCGGGGCGCCGATAGCGCGTATACACGTGATCCAGTCCGTCAACGACCCGCTCGCGGACCTGCTCGCTGCACCCGAACGCCGCGGCGCGCGCGAAGGCGAAAATCTGGCGGAACTGTACGCGCGCGCGGCGAGCATCGGTCGTGACCGGTCCGTGCACGCCGAGCCGCTCGTAGAATCCGCCGCCGGCGCGATCCCACCCCGAAGCCATCCAGCGCGGATACGCGTCCTGCACCAGCCAGCGGCGCAGCGATTGATAGGCACGCTCGGTCTGCGCGCGCTCGACCGGGGTCACCGACATACGCACGTAGATGCAGCCGGTGTTGGCCGCGGGCGCGGATTGCTGGATGCGACAGACACTGCAGCCTCACTTCACCGCCACGAATCACCGCGCCGGCTCGCCAGCATAGCGAGCCGCGCCCGACGCATCAACGAGGCGCTGGACGGAAGCGCCGGCCGCCGCGATGCCAGTCACATCGGGGGGGATGTGCAGACCGTCATCGCGGCACCGGCAGCGTAACCCGGCCGGCGTGCCGCTCGCCTCGCCTCAGTGCGGACAGGCAAGCGCTCCGGTGGTATCGGATTGCACCCGGATGTCGGCCACGCCCAGCGTGAGACGGCCAGCCGTGCGGATCGCGAATGGCGTATCGATGCGACTCATGTTGGCGCCGGCACGCGCAAAGCAGGCGAGCGGAATCCGCAGCGAGCGCCACCGGCGCACCGGGGCGTGCCGCAACAGGGTCGTGAGCGGCACCACACCCGAGCAGTGCGCACCGCACGCCATGCTCAGCGTTACCGCCGAGGACGGCCGCTGGTCGAGTCGGTAGTGCAGGCCGAGCACCATCTGACCATTGGCTTGACGCGTAAGATTGATGGGCGTCGCACCCATCAGCGCCACGGTGACGGCACCGCCGCCCGTCCAACTCAACCGGCGAGCGTCCTCCTGGCGCCGCCAGTCCAACGCGCTCAGCGTGACCGCCCCGGGGGCCCGACCCACACCGTGCGCAATGCGCTGTTCGGCGCCACGGCGCAGCACCGCCCAGTGCCAACCGGCACCGCTGTGTCCGTCGGCGAAGAAGCGCTGTGTATTGACCGAGCGCGCGAGCGCAACGGCGCTGCGGGCCGACAGATGCGCAAGGTTTCCGTCCGAGGCGTCGCGCAGGCCATAGCCGAGCGGAAACAGCGGCTTGCCCGGCACGTCAAGACCGAACTGCAGCGGCGTGCGCGGCCAGGCAAAGGGCAGTGTGCCGCGGAAGTCGTAGTGGATCTGCCCGTTGGGCGTGCGGAAGAGGACATCGGCGACACCCTCGCCCTCCGACCCGGGCAGCCAGGCCGCGACAAACGCCGTGGAGGCATCGAGCTGCGGGTTGACCCACAGCGGGCGCCCGGAGAGGAACACGGACACGACCGGGATGTGCGCTGCGCGCAGACGCTGCAGCAGGCGCAAGTCGCGCTCCGCGGCGCTCCCGCTGAACGCGAGGTTATGCACATCACCTTCGAACTCCGCGTAGGGATGCTCCCCGTAGACAACGATCGCCACGTCGGGACGTTGGCGGTAGTGCCCGTCGACGCTCAGCGTCGCCGAACCTCCGGCAGCATTCACGGCGGACTGGATACCCTGCCAGATCGACTCCCCATGCGGAAAGTCCGCGTTGGTCGTGCCTGTGCCCTGCCAGGTCAGTGTCCAGCCGCCACACTGCATCGGGATGTTGTTTGCCCCATCGCCCGCGACAAGCACCCGCTCATCGGGCGCGAGCGGCAACAGATGATGATCGTTCTTCAGCAGCACCAGCGACTCACGCACCGCTTGGCGCGCGAGGCTCCGGTGCGCCGCGTCGCCGAGCAGACCGAACCGGCCGGCGAGCGGACGGTGCGCCGGGGGCCCTTCAGCCCAGAGCCCGTCGCGCAGCTTCACGCGCAGGATGCGCCGCACGGCCGCATCGAGGCGCCGGCGCGAGATTTGCCCCGACCGCACCTCGGCGAGCGTGTTCTTGAACAGCGGCTTCCAGTCATCCGGCGCCATGAACATGTCCAGACCCGCGTTCACCGCCCGCACGCAGCTGACGTCGGTGCAACCGGGCACCTGGCCCTGGGCATTCCAGTCGCCGATGACAAACCCATCGAAATGCCAACGGCGCTTCAGCACTGAGGTGAGCAGCCCGTGGTTGGCGAGCATCTTCTCGCCCTGCCAACTCGAGAAACTCGCCATGATGACCTGCACACCGGCGCCGATCGCGGCCTCGTAACCGGCCGCATCGCGATGAATCAGCTGCGACTCGCTCTCGCGGTTGTCACCCTGATCAACGCCGTGCGTACCGCCATCGCCGATGAAGTGCTTCGGGGTGGCAAGCACATGCTCGGCGTCAAGGAAGTGGACCGTGTTCGGTGCACCCTGCAGTCCAAGCACCATGGCGCGAGTCAATGCGGCGACCCGGCGCGGGTCCTGGGAGTAACTCTCGTACGTGCGCCCCCAGCGCATGTCGCTCACCACCGCCACCGTCGGCCCGAAGGTCCAGTCGAGTCCCACCGCGCGCACTTCCTCGGCCGTGGCCCGCCCGATGCGCCGCGCCAGCGCCGGGTCGTCTGCCGCGCCGAGCGCGATGTTCTGCGGAAAGACGGTCGCGCCGTAGAGATCGTTCGCCCCGTGCACCGCATCCATGCCCCACATCACCGGGATGGGACGCCGCACGCCCGGCACGTGCATCGAATCGAGATAGAACCGGTTCGCGAGTGACAGCCACGCCTGCGGGGCGGCGGTAATGGCACCGTTTGGTTTGGAGTTGCCGCCATTTAGGATCGCCCCGACCGGCCAGCGCAGCAAATCCCGCGGCTTGATGCCGCTGATGTCGGCCTGAATCAGCTGGCCGACCTTCTGGCGCAGGGTCATCTGCGCGAGGATCCGCTCGACCTGGCGCTCAAGCGCCGCACTGTCCTTCTGCGCCGGATACAGCACCGGCCAGCGCTGGGGATGCACGCGGGGTTCAGCGGCACCGGCCCTTGCGATCCCGAGCACGCCGACCAAGAGACCGATGCCGACGGCGAACCGCCTGCCACCTCGATCTGATCCGCTGCTGATCATGTGCTGCCGCCCCCCTGTCGATCCCGCCTGTGGGGCGGTGTGATGGCGAGGATACACGGCATGACAGCGCTGTCAATCCAGGCCGAGACGGCACGCATCCCGGCCACTCAGAAGCGGATGCGCTCCCAGGCGCGCGACCGCCAGCGCAGAAACAGCGCGGTACCGAGCAGCACCACATAAATGATGACGGCGCTCCAGCCGCCCGGTGCACCCCAGCCGAACTGCGGCAGAAACCGGACCCACCCCTGGCCCGGCGCGAACGTGAAGGCGTGCGCGAGCGGCAGAAAGACCAGCCAGCAGACGGGAAAGATCAGCGCCGCCGGCACTCGGACGTCACCCGCCCCACGCAGGCACATGCTGCTGCCGAGGTTCAGGCCATCGAAGAACTGGTAGGCGGCCGCAAGCCACAGCAATCGCGTCCCGAGCCGCACCGCCGCCGCCGCGTGCGGGTCGCGCGCCGCGGCGAACAGCGGCAGCAGCCAGGGACCTGCCGCCGCCAGCAGGAGGCCGATCCCGCCCATGAGCACCGCCGCCAGCAGAATCACCCGGGTGCCGAGACGAAACGCCCAGACTCGATCCCCGGCGCCGATCGACTGGCCGACGAGCGTAGCGGCCGCCGTCGCAATCCCGATTCCGGGCAGGTACGCCATCGACGTGAGCACGGTCACCATCTGCGTCGCGGCGCCGGCCACCATGCCGTAGCGCACCTGCATCATCTGAAATACGGCAAAACCGAGCACGTCGGCGGCCGGCATCAGTCCGAGCGGGACCCCGAGGCGCAGCTGGCGGCGCACGCTGTGCCAGCGAGGCCGCCAGGTGAGGTGGGAGCGAAAGGCACTGCGGATCGGGGCACGCAGGAACAGCGTGAACCCGAACAGGAAGCCCACGGCCTGCGCCGCATTGCTCGCCCACGCCGAGCCGGCGACGCCCCAGCCGAAATGGAAAATGAACAGGTCGTTGAACACGCCGTTGGCGATCGCCGCCGACACCGCCACCCCGAAACTGACGCGCGTCCGGCCGATGCCGTTGAAAAACCCCATCATCGCCCAGGCCGCCACCGCAACGCAGGCCCCCCCAATGCGCGGCAGCCAGAACTGTCCGGCGAGCCGGGCAATGCGTGGCGCGAAACCGAAGGGCAGCAGCATCCAGTGCCCCGCGAACCCGAGCGCCACGCACACCGGAGTGATCCACAGCGTCAGCCACAACGCGGTCCAAGCGGCCTGCGCGGCACAGCGGAAGCGGCGCGCACCGTGGGCGTGCGAGGCCAGCGTCTGCACCGCCATACTCGAACCGCCAAGCACCAGGAGCACCCCGAGAATCAGCCATTGCACCGCACCGACGGCCGCCAGCGCCGCGGTGGAGATATGACCGATGAACCACATGTCGGTGAGGTTCAGGACGACCTGAACGGCACTGTTGAGCATCAGCGGCAGCGCGAGCACCCACACGGCGCGCAGGTCGATGTGTGTTCGGCCATCGCGGTCCCGGCGTTGCGCCGGCAGCGGCCGCGCATCACGCTGCACTTCAGCTCCAGTATCCATGCGCACGCTCCGAGAAAGGCCCGGCATTCTCGCACGCGGCTCTTTACGCGGCGCGTCCGCCAGTGCACCGTATCGCCATGGCTGCCCGCAAGAAATCCACCGCACCGCGCGGGCGCACGGCGCCCCTCAAACGCACCCCCGCTCGCCGCCGCGGCACGCTCGCGCCGGGCAAACAGGCCCGCGGCCTCACCGCCGCCGACACGCCCCTCTCGCCTGAGAGTCCCGAGATCGCCGCGCTCAGCGCCCAAGTGCGCTCGCTCTGCGGCGCCCCGATCGGCGCCTACCGTGAGCCGCTCAGCGGCCGGCCGCTGCTGCTGGCCACCGTGCCGCTCACCGCCCTGCAGCCCACCCCGTTCCAGCGGGACCTCTCCCCGACGCACACCCAGCGTCTGGCGCGGCGCATCGGGGAGTCCGGTGCATTTCTCGACCCGCTGATCGTCGTGCGCGGCGAGGAGGGGCGGCTCTGGACCCCGAACGGCCGCCATCGGCTCGCGGCCGCCAAGCTCCTCGGACTGCGCCAGATCACGGTGTTGATTTCGCCCGACCCCACGCTCGCCTACCGTATCCTCGCGCTGAACACCGAGAAAGCGCACAACCTGCGCGACCGCAGCCTGGAGGTGATCCGCATGGCCCGCAGCCTCGCTGCCGGTCGCGATCGCGGCAGCGAGCAGCACTGGGCCGCGCAGTTCGAGGCGCCCGAGCTCCTCACGCTCGGGGTGCTGTATGAGACTTCGGGCCGATTTGCCGGCGGCGCCTACAGCCCCTTCCTGCGCAAGGTAGAACGCTTCAGCGACCGGCCGCTCGCGCGCAGTCTGCGGGAGCGGGAAGATTACGCGGCCCGGCTACTCGCGATCGATGCGCAGGTCAAGCGCATCGTCGCTGGATTGCAGGGGCGCGGCTTTCGCTCCCCGTATCTGCGCAACTACGTGGTCGCCCGCATCAATCCCGTGCGCTGGCTGAAACCGCGCACCGCCGAGGCCACACCGCTGATGCCGATGGGCCAGGCGCTCACTCGCATGAGCGCGGCCGCACGTGCGTTCAAACCCGAGTCCGTATCGCACCATGACCTGGCGTGGATCGCCGTCGGGGCCGCGGCCGAGGAGTGAGCCGGCCCCTCACCCCTCTTCAGGAGCGCTCGAACACAACCCGGCCGGAGGCTGCGAATCAGGACGGGACGCGCAGAACGTGCGCCTCGGCGCCGCGCCCGACCCGCACATAGCGCGTCCCGACGGTGCGCGAGCGGCCGCTCGCCACGGTCACCATCCTGCCAAGCGGCAGCGCCTCGACGTCCGCGCGCGGTCGCGACACGAACAATTCGGCGTGGAAGCAGCCCTCGGCCTCGAGTCCGCCGGTCTCCAGACCGAGCGCCTCGAGCGTCGCGAGGCAGCTGCTGAATTCACCGAGGTCGCGGAAGCGGCGCTGCACGAAAGTCGCGCCAGCGAGTTTCTCGGTGACCAACCCGTGCTCGCCGAGGGTCGCGGCGATCCTCTCATAGGGAAACATGCGCAGCACGAACGAGACGATCCAGGGCGGACGCTCGGTCGTCTCCAGAATGGCGGCGAAGGTGCGCTCGCTGACGTAACCGACACAGCCTGTGGACAGCACGATGTCCGTGCCACCCAGCGTCTCGCGGTCCTTCGGTCCCGGCGTACCGCTCTCGAAGTTGGCGATGACCCCGGCATCGAGCAGCCCGACCGAGACGGCATACCGCACCGCGGGCGCCGACACATCCAGCCCGACGAAGCGCGCACCGCCGATATGCGGCCAGCTGGCGTAGTAGTTGCGATCGAGTTGAGCGAGATCCTCCGGCTCCACAACCGCCATGTCGGAGTTGGCATAGCGCTGACGCAACCGGCGAAACGTGAGTGGGAAGCGATGCACCGCCGCATTGATACCATACGAGCAACCCAGGTCGAGCACCGCGGGCGGCACGCCCAGACGGCGCTCCCGAGCTCGCAGAATCTGGCGGATCACCGGCTGCGCGACATCCGGGATCATGTAATCGAGTGCGCCGAGCACCGAGAAATATCCGCGCGGATCGGGTTGATCGTAAATGTTGTTGAAGTTGGCCTTTGCGGCATTGAGCGTGGCGTACTGCGGCATGCGATTCTCCTTGCGATTGATCGTGCGGTGCCAGCGCCGATCATTTGTCGGATAAGACGCAGGCCGCTCCCTCTGGCCGCGCGTGACCACCCATCTTAATATATTCGCCGAAATGTATTGAGATAAATGCGCTCGGCGATGAGCATCGTCACGGGCGCGGCGGATTTACTCGGCGAGGAAAAGCTCGCCCGCGGCCGCTGGCGCAGCCTGGCGCATCGCGCCGAGCAGCAGCGCAAGACTGCGCGAGAATTTTTCCAGATCGCGTGCCGCGAGCCGGCGCAACGCGTCGACCAGCAGGCCGCTGCACGGCTGCGGGGCACGTGTGAGCAGACGCGCACCCTCGGCGGTGAGGTGCAGATGCACGATCCGTTGATCGTTGCGATCGCGGGCGCGGCGGATCAACTGGCGCGCCACGAGCGCGTTGACGAGGTTGCTCGCGGTAGTCTGATGCAGCGCCAGGCAAGCGGCGAGTTCATTGACGGTGAGCCCTTCGGCATGCGCCACTTCGTCGAGCGCCCACAACTGCGAGCCGGAGATTCCGGCGGCGCGCCGGACGCGCGCATCGTGCCGACGGGCCGAACCGACCGCAGTGCGCAGATCCTGCAGCGCGCGCAGCTCGGCGGCCGCGCGCGCCGCGCCGCCGGCTGCGCGGCGCATAATTTTCCGGGAAGAACGTGCTGGCAAGCGAACAACCCAACTTCGCGCGGCGCGGTGTACGCCTCACGGCCACTAGGGTAGCCCGCCGGTCCGCGTCATACAACGGCCCGTCGGGCCGCGTTGCCAGAAGCTCCATTTGCGCTACTCTACGGCGGTGAAACATCTGCACATGCTCATCCTGCTGCCGATCCTGCGCAGCGCGCCGGCTGATCTGCTGCACGGCACAGCCACCGCGCTGATACTGCTCGGCGCGACCTTGCTCGCGCGACGCCTCGCTGCGCATTATTTCCGGCGCGCACATGCCGCCGGGCGCACCGACCTGATGGAGTTCGCCTTCGAGCTCGTCAGTCGCACGCAGAAGACTTTCCTGGTGGTGATGTCGATCTTCGCCGGCCTGCAGTTCCTGCACCTGCCGCCGCGCGGCCGCGAGCTGATCGACTCGACCGTCACCGTGGTGTCGTTCTGGCAGCTCGGAGTCTGGGCCAGCGTCACGGTAAGCTGGTGGCTGGAGCGCAGTCGCCGGGGGCGGCGCGGCGATGACCGCGCAGCGGCCAGTTCGCTCGCGGTGGTCGCCTTCATCGCCAAGGCAGTGGTCTGGGTCATGGTGGTGCTGATGGCACTGGAGAACCTGGGGGTGAACATCACCACCCTGGTCGCCGGCCTCGGCGTCGGCGGCGTGGCGGTTGCGCTCGCGCTGCAGAACATTCTCGGCGACTTGTTCGCCTCACTGTCGATCACGTTCGACCAGCCGTTCTTCGTCGGCGACTCCGTCGCGGTGGACACCTTCTCCGGCACCGTCGAGCACATCGGCATCAAGAGCACACGCCTGCACAGCGTCAGCGGCGAGGAGATCGTCATCTCCAATGCCGATCTGCTCAAGAGCCGGCTGCGCAACTACGGGCGCATGGTCGAGCGGCGGGTGCTGTTCACCGTCGGGGTCACCTACGAGACGCCGCTGGAGATGATCGAGCAGATCCCCGGCATCATCCGCGGCATCATCGAGGCCATCCCCGACACCCGCTTCGACCGCAGCCACTTCTCGGCGCATGGCGCGGTGTCGCTTGACTTCGAGACGGTGTACTACGTGCTGAAGGCGGACTACACGCGCCATATGGATATCCAGCAGGAGATCCACCTGAAGCTGCACCGGGAATTCACGCGCCTGGGGGTGGAGTTCGCCTACCCGACACAGCGGCTGATCATGGAGCGGGCCACTGGCGCGCGTCCGGAGGCCGCGTCGGCCAGCGGCTGATGCGCGGCGGGCGGGAAATAAATTTTCCTCAAACGGCCGAAATCGGCCCCAGCGGCATTGACCCGCAGATACAGACGGATATGATCGGGTCATATTGGCGGCTTAGACCGTTTCCGCTGCCCGGCTCCTTCACCATGAAGAGCGACTGGGCGCGGCGCGATCCGCCTCATTCATCTTGAGTCATGCGGGTGCCACTGGCGATACGCATGCCCCTGAGCGCAGGGGTGGCCGCCGGTGCGAGGGAGCACGCACCCGCGAACGTTGCCCAGCAACTCGCCACGCCGGCGGGCGGTCGGCACGGCGGCCTCCGCGCCGGCCGCGCAGACCGTCCGTTTGTTCGGGGTGGGAGCTGGGACACTCCGGCGAAAGGCCGCATCGGGCGGCTTTGACCGGATCAACCAACCAATGAGGCCGATCATGCGACATCAGCGCCGCAGCGCTGTGGCGCGCACGCCCCGGGTCGCACCGGGCGGCGCGCGCCGCCCCCAGGGTGCCCCCGGCAAGCAGGGGCTGTACGATCCGTGGTTCGAGCACGATGCCTGCGGCGTGGGCTTCGTGGTCGACATCAAGGGACGTAAATCGCACCGCATCCTCGAGCAGGGCATCGAGCTGCTGCGCAATCTCGAGCATCGCGGCGCGTGCGGCTGCGAGACGAACACCGGCGATGGCGCCGGCGTCCTCATCCAGATGCCGCATGTGTTCCTGCGCGAAGTGGCCCGGCGCCACCACATCAGCCTGCCCGGCCCCGATGAGTACGGCAGCGGCCTGATCTTCCTGCCGCGCAACCCGACACTGCGTCGGCGCATCGTCGAGCTGTTCGAGCACATCGTACAGTCCGAGGGGCAGATCATGCTCGGCTGGCGCACCGTGCCGGTGAACAACTCGATGCTCGGCGAGACGGCCAAGTCCGGCGAACCGTTCATCCGCCAGGTGTTCATCGGACGCGGCCCGCAGGTCCGCGATGCCGCCGAGTTCGAGCGCAAGCTGTTCATCATCCGCAAGCGCGCCTACAGCGAGATCCGCGCCTCGACCATCGATGGCGCCGAACACTGGTACCTGTGCAGCCTCTCGCACAAGACCATTGTCTACAAAGGCATGCTGCTCACCGAGCAGCTCTCCCAGTACTACCCCGATCTCACCGACCCGTCGGTCGAGACCGCGCTGGCGCTGGTGCACTCGCGCTTCAGCACCAATACGTTCCCCAGCTGGGACCGCGCCCACCCGTACCGCTACCTGGCGCACAACGGTGAGATCAACACCCTGCGCGGCAACTTCAACTGGATGAAGGCGCGCGAGGCGTTGTTCGACTCCGACCTGTTCGGTGACGACACACCGAAGATTCTCCCGGTGGTCAACCCCAACGGCAGCGACTCCGCCATGCTCGACAACACGCTCGAGCTGCTGGTCCTCTCGGGGCGCCCGCTGGCCCATGCGATGATGATGCTGATCCCGGAGCCCTGGTCGAACCACGAAACCATGGATGCGGATCTGCGCGCCTTCTATCAGTATCATTCGAGCCTGATGGAGCCGTGGGACGGCCCGGCCTCGATCGCCTTCACCGACGGCACCCAGATTGGCGCGGTCCTCGACCGCAACGGCCTGCGGCCCTCGCGCTACTACGTCACGCGCGACGATCTGGTCATCATGGCCTCTGAGGCCGGCGTCCTCGAGGTGCCGCCGCAGAACGTGGTACAGAAGGGCCGGCTGCAGCCGGGGCGAATGTTCCTGGTCGACACCGAGCAAGGCCGCATCATCGATGATGAGGAGATCAAGCGTTCGGTCGTCTCGCGCCATCCGTACCGTCAATGGCTCGATCAGCACCTGGTGTACCTGAAGGACCTGCCGCCGGCCTCGGAGATGCCGCCGTCGGATCCTGAGACGCTGCTGCAGCGGCAGATCGCCTTCGGCTACACGTTCGAGGACCAGCGGACGCTGCTCGCGCCGATGGCCAAGAGCGGCGTCGAGGCGATCGGCTCGATGGGCAACGACACCCCGCTCGCGGCCCTCTCGAGCCGCTCGCGGCTGCTTTACGATTACTTCAAGCAGTTGTTCGCGCAGGTGACCAACCCGCCGATCGACTGCATCCGCGAGGAACTGATCACCGCCTCGGAAGTCTGGCTCGGCTCCGAGGGCAACCTGCTCAGGCCCCAGCCGGCTGACTGCCGCCGGCTCGAGCTGTCCGGACCGATCCTCACTAACGAGCAATTCGCACGGGTGCGGCGGATGTCACTGCCGGGGCTGAAGGTCGGAGTGCTCTCGATCCTCTTCCGCGCCACGCGCGGGGAGAAGGGCCTGATCAAGTCGATGGAAGAACTGTGCCTGGCGGCGCGGCGCATGATCGAGGACGAGGAAGTCAACGTCCTGATCCTCAGTGACCGCGGAGTCTCGCGCGACTTCGCCGCGGTGCCGGCACTGCTCGCCCTGAGCGGGCTGCATCATTATCTGATTCGCGAGGGCCTGCGCACCCGGGTGAGCATCGTGCTGGAGACCGGCGAGGCGCGCGAGGTGCATCACTTCGCGCTGCTCATCGGCTACGGCTGTTCGGCGATCAATCCGTACCTCGCGTTCGAAACACTCGAGCAGTTGATCCGCGACGGCCTGATCACCCAGATCGACACCACACTCGCCTGCAAGAACTTCGTCAAGGCAGCCACCAAGGGCGTGGTCAAGATCATGTCGAAGATGGGCATCTCGGCAATGCAGAGCTATCACGGCGCCCAGGTGTTCGAGGCGGTCGGTCTGCGCCAGGACGTCATCGACCAGTACTTCACCTGGACTGCCTCGCGCATCGGCGGCATCGGCATGGAGACCATCGCGCAGGAAGTGCTGCAGCGCCACCGCGCCGCCTTCGCGGCGCACAAGAGCGACCAGACACTCGACACCGGCGGGCAGTATCAGTGGCGCGCGGATGGCGAGCATCACCTATTCAACCCCGAGTCGATCCACCGGCTGCAAAAAGCAGTACGCACTGGCAGCTATGCGACCTACAAGTCGTACGCACGCCTGATCGATGATCAGACCGAGCATCTGGCCACGCTGCGCGGCCTGCTTGAGTTCGTGCCGTTCGAGCGGGTGCCGATCGAGGAAGTCGAGCCGGTAGAGAACATCCTCAAGCGCTTCAAGACCGGCGCGATGTCCTACGGCTCGATCAGCAAGGAGGCGCACGAGACGCTCGCGATCGCCATGAATCGCATCGGCGGCAAGAGCAACACCGGGGAGGGCGGGGAGGATCCGGCCCGCTACGCGCCGCTGCCAAACGGCGACTCCAAGGCGAGCGCCATCAAACAGGTCGCCTCGGGCCGCTTCGGCGTGACCAGCCAGTATCTGGTGAACGCCAAGGAACTGCAGATCAAGATGGCCCAGGGCGCCAAGCCCGGCGAGGGCGGGCAGTTACCCGGCACTAAGGTCTATCCGTGGATCGCCAAGACCCGCCACACCACCGCCGGGGTGGGACTGATCTCCCCGCCCCCGCACCACGACATCTACTCGATCGAGGATCTCGCCGAGCTGATCCATGACCTGAAGAACGCCAACCACCACGCGCGCATCAGCGTGAAACTGGTCTCTGAAATCGGTGTTGGCACAATCGCTGCCGGCGTCGCGAAGGCGCACGCCGATGTGGTCCTGATCAGCGGCCATGACGGCGGCACCGGCGCCTCGCCGCAGACTTCGATCACCCACGCGGGTCTGCCCTGGGAACTCGGCGTCGCCGAGGCGCACCAGACACTGGTGCTGAACAATCTGCGCAGCCGCATCACCATCGAGGCGGACGGGCAGCTGAAGACCGGACGCGACGTCGTGATCGCGGCGCTGCTCGGCGCCGAGGAATTCGGCTTCGCCACCGCGCCGCTGGTGGCGATGGGCTGCATCCTGATGCGCGTCTGCCACCTGAACACCTGCCCGGCGGGCGTCGCCACCCAGGATCCGCGCCTGCGCGAGAAGTTCGCCGGCACGCCCGAGCAGGTGATCAATTTCATGCAGTTCATCGCCCAGGACGTGCGCGAGATCATGGCCGAACTTGGCTTTCGCACCGTCGATGAAATGATCGGCCGGGTCGATCGGCTGCGGCCGAAGAAGGCCATTGGGCACTGGAAAACCAAGGGCTTTGACTTCAGCCACATCCTCTATCAGCCGGATGTGGGGGAGGAAGTCGGCCGCTTCCGCCAGATCGCTCAGGACCACGGGATCGACAAGTCGCTCGACATGACGACGTTACTGCCGCTGTGTGCCCCGGCGATCGAGCGGGGCGAACCGGTGCGCGCCGAGCTGACGATTCGCAACGTCAACCGCGTGGTCGGCACGATCACCGGCAGCGAGGTGACGCGCCGACACGGCCCGCAGGGCTTGCCCGAGAACACGATCCGCATCCACTTCAAGGGCACCGCCGGGCAGAGCTTCGGGGCGTTCATGCCGCGTGGGATGACGTTCGTGCTGGAGGGCGACGCCAATGATCACGTCGGCAAGGGCCTCTCCGGCGGCCGCATCATCGTGTTCCCGCCCACCGGCTCCCCGTTCGCGCCGGAGTCGAACATCATCATCGGCAACGTCGGCCTCTACGGCGCCACCGCCGGCGAGGCGTACGTCTGCGGCATGGCCGGTGAGCGCTTCGCGGTGCGCAACAGCGGCGCGGACGCGGTGGTCGAGGCGGTCGGGGATCACGGCTGCGAGTACATGACGGGCGGTCACGTGGTGGTGCTCGGCCCGACCGGTCGGAACTTCGGCGCCGGGATGTCCGGCGGCATCGCCTACGTGCTCGATGAGGCCGGCGAATTCCCCGCGCACCTCAACAAGCAGATGGTGAGCCTGGAGCCGCTGGAGGATCCCGAGCAGATCGAGCGGGTCCGCGGCATGATCGAGCGTCACCGCGAGTACACCGGCAGTGCCCGAGCGCGCTACGTGCTGGAGAACTGGACGCGACTTGTCTCGCGCTTCGTTGCCGTGGTGCCCAAGGACTACAAGCGCGTCATCGCCTCGCTGCAGCGCGCGCACAGTCAGGGACTGAGTGGCGAGGAGGCCGTGATGGTGGCCTTCGAGGAAAACGCGCGCGATCTGGCGCGCGTCGGCGGAAACTGACAGACACACCCGAGAACCCGATGGGCAAGCCGACTGGATTCATCGAATATCTGCGTGAGCTCCCGGTGGACCGCGCGCCGCTCGAGCGCGTGCGTGATTGGGACGAGTTTCATCACCACATGGACGAGAAGCGCCTGCGCAACCAGGCCGCCCGCTGCATGGATTGCGGCGTACCGTTCTGCCACACCGGCACGCTGGTTTCGGGCATGGCCTCAGGCTGCCCGCTGCACAACCTGGTACCGGAGTGGAACGACTTGGTCTACCGCGGCCTGTGGCGCGAGGCGCTCGAGCGGCTGCTGAAGACGAACAACTTCCCGGAGTTCACCGGACGGGTCTGCCCGGCGCCGTGCGAAGGCTCCTGCGTGCTCGGTATCAACGAGCCGCCGGTGGCCATCAAGACCATCGAGGCGGCGCTCGCCGATGAGGGCTGGGACCAGGGATGGATTGCCCCGCGCACCGAGGTTCAACGCACCGGCAAGCGGGTCGTGGTCATCGGGTCAGGTCCGGCCGGCCTCGCCGCCGCCGCGCAACTCAATGCGGCCGGTCACAGCGTCACGGTCCTCGAGCGCGACAACCGCCCGGGCGGACTCCTCATGTACGGCATCCCAAACATGAAGCTCGACAAGAATAACGTCGTGCTGCGGCGCATTCAGTTGATGGAGCGCGAGGGTGTGAAATTCGTGTGCAATGCGCACGTCGGGGAGAACGTCGAGGCGCAGCTGCTGCGCAAGGACTTCGATGCCATCGTACTGTGCACCGGGGCGACGCAGCCACGCGACCTTGGCGTACCGAACCGCAAGCTGCGGGGAGTGCACCTGGCAATGGAATACCTCACGGCCAGCACCCAGGCGGTGCTCGATTCGGCGCCCGAGCGCACCACCGTACACGCCGCTGGCAAGCACGTTATTGTCATCGGCGGCGGCGACACGGGGACCGACTGCGTCGCGACGGCGATGCGGCAGGGTTGCAAGAGCCTGCGCCAGCTGGAGATCATGCCGCAGCCGCCGATGGAGCGCGCTGCGGACAACCCCTGGCCGGAGTGGCCGAAGGTCTACAAGCTCGACTACGGCCAGGAGGAGGCCGCGGCGGTATTCGGCACCGATCCGCGTGCCTACGTCACCACCGTCAAGCAGTTCAACGGCGACGCCGAGCGCGGTGTACAGTCCCTGACCACTGTGCAGATCACCTGGCAGCGCGATGGCGAGGGCCGGATGCGGCCGGTCGAGGTGCCCGGCAGTGAAGCGGAAATTCCCGCCGACCTCGTGCTGCTTGCGCTGGGATTTCTCGGTCCGGAGCAGGCCCTGCTGACGGAGCTCGGCATTGCCACCGACCCACGCTCGAACGTGGCTGCCGAATACGGCGCGTTCGCCACCAGCATCCCCGGAGTATTCGCCGCCGGCGACTGCCGGCGCGGGCAAAGCCTGGTGGTCTGGGCGATCAACGAGGGCCGGGGCGCGGCGCGCGAGTGCGACCGCTACCTGATGGGCAGCACCGACTTGCCTTGAGGACGCACCGATCGCAGGATTGCGCACGCGATGAACACTGAAGCGATCAGCACGGTTGAGCGCTCCGCGCCGGCACGCCCGGGGGAGCCGGCGCGGCTGCGCGAGATTCCATACAACTACACCTCGTTCTCCGACCGCGAGATCGTGGTGCGCCTGCTGGGGGAGCGTTTCTGGAACATCATCGGGGAGCTGCGCGGGGAGCGGCGTACCGGTCGTTCCGCACGCATGCTCTACGAGGTGCTCGGGGACATCTGGGTGGTGCGCCGCAACCCCTACCTGCAGGACGATCTGCTGGAGAACGCGCGCCGCCGCCGACTGCTGATCCAGGCGCTGCATCACCGGCTCACCGCCATTGATACGCGGCGCGGCGCCGAGCAGGGCGAGCGCTTCGAGCTGGTCGGAGAGCTGCTCGCCGCGGCCCGCCGCGCCGTACAGGCTTTCGAGCAGGATTTTACCTCATGGGGCGTGCTGCGCCGGCGCACGCTGCGCGCGCTGCGCCGCCATACGCGCTCCGACAACATTCGCTTTGACGCCTACGCGCGCGTCTCGCATGTCACGGACGCGACCGACTGGCGTGTGGAGTACCCCTTCGTCGTGCTCACGCCGGATTGCGAAGCGCAGATCCCGGCGTTGGTGCGCGAGTGCGTCGAACTCGGACTGACCGTCATTGCGCGCGGCGGCGGCACGGGTTACACCGGCGGCGTCGTACCGCTGACGCCGCTCTCGGCGGTGATCAACACTGAGAAGCTGGAGCACCTCGGCCCGGTCGAAACGCGAGCACTGCCGGGCTGCGAGCAGCCCATACCGACCGTCTTTACCGAGGCGGGCGTCGTGACGCGCCGCGTCGCCAACGCGGCCGCAGCCGCCGGGCTGGTGTTCGCGGTCGATCCGACCTCGGCGGACGCCTCGTGCATCGGCGGCAACATCGCGATGAATGCCGGCGGCAAGAAGGCGGTGCTGTGGGGCACAGCGGTCGACAATCTCGCCTGGTGGCGCATGGTCGACTGCGACGGGAATTGGCTCGAAGTCACCCGTATCGGCCACAATCGCGGCAAGATTCACGATGTCGAGACCGCCGAGTTCGAGCTGGTGTGGAGAGACGGGCGCCATCCCCCGGAGAGCGCGCCGGAACTGCGCCGCGAGCGGCTGTGCGTTCCCGGACGCCGCTTCCGCAAGGTGGGCCTCGGCAAGGACGTCACCGATAAGTTTCTCGGTGGCCTGCCCGGTGTGCAGAAAGAGGGCTGCGACGGGCTGATCACGTGCGCGCGCTGGGTGCTGCACCGCAGTCCGAAGTATACGCGCACGGTGTGCCTGGAGTTCTTCGGCCAGGCCCGTGATGCTGTTCCGTCCATTGTCGAGATCAAGCAGTATCTGGAGAGCCTGGCGCCGCGCGGCGTGCAGCTCGCCGGCCTCGAGCACCTCGATGAGCGTTATTTGCGGGCCGTCGGTTACACGACCAAGTCCAAGCGTGGCGCGTTCCCCAAAATGGCCCTGTTCGGGGATATCGTCGGCGACGAGGAGTCCGAGGTGGCCGCTGCCGCCTCGGCGGTGGTGCGCATCGCCAATGCCCGCACCGGCGAGGGCTTCACCGCAGTCAGCGCCGAGTCGCGCCGCACGTTCTGGCTCGACCGCTCGCGAACCGCGGCAATCGCACGCCACACCAACGCATTCAAGATCAACGAGGACGTGGTGCTGCCGCTCGAGCGGATGGGCGAGTACACCGATGAAATCGAGAGGATCAACATCGAGTTCTCGATCGCCAACAAGCTGGCGCTGACCGAGGCCCTCGAGCGACTATTCGATGCGAAGCTCCCGCTGGCACGCAGCGATGACCCGGAAGTCGCCAACCTCCCTTACGAGGAGGTGATCGGCGAGCGCATCGAGCAAACCCGCCGCTTGTTGGCCCTGACGCGCAGGCGCTGGCACTGGCTGCTCACACACATGGACCTGCCGCTCGTTGATGCGATTGAGACGCTGGCGCACCTGGGCAACGACGTACCGCCCGAGCAGCTGCGCGAGTGCGCCGCGCGCTCCCGGGGCGTGCGGGTATTCGAGGCGCTGCAGGACCGCACGATCCGCATCTCATGGAAGCGCGAGCTGCGCGCGCCTCTGCGGCAGATCTTCGGCGGCGGCGTGTTCGCCCCTGTCATCAAGGCCTGCGAGGAGACGCACAAGCGGATCCTGCGCGGGCGTGTATTCGTGGCTTTGCACATGCACGCCGGCGACGGCAATGTGCACACCAATATTCCGGTCAATTCGGACGATTATGAGATGCTGCAGTCGGCCACCGCCGCCGTTGCGCGCATCATGGGCATCGCGCGGCGGCTCGATGGGGTCATCTCCGGCGAGCATGGCATAGGCATCACCAAACTCGAGTTCCTGCACGAGGAGGAAACTCGGGAGTTTCGCCAGTACAAGCAGCGCATCGATCCGCAGGGCCGTTTCAACCGCGGCAAACTGCTGCCGGGGGCGGATCTGTCCAATGCCTACACGCCGAGCTTCAACCTGCTCGGGCACGAGTCGCTGATCATGCAGCAGTCGGCGATCGGAACAATCGCCGATTCGATCAAGGACTGCCTGCGCTGCGGCAAGTGCAAGCCGGTATGCGCCACGCACGTACCGCGCGCAAACCTGCTCTACAGCCCACGCAACAAAATCCTTGCCACCTCGCTGCTGATCGAGGCTTTCCTCTACGAGGAGCAGACCCGCCGCGGCGTCAGCCTGCGCCATTGGGACGAATTTGCCGACGTCGGCGACCACTGCACGGTGTGCCACAAGTGCGTGACGCCCTGTCCGGTCGACATCGATTTCGGCGATGTCTCAATGGCCATGCGCGACCTGCTGCGGCGCATGGGCAAGCGGCGGTTCAACGCCGGCACGGCGGCCTCGATGTTCTTCCTCAACGCCACCTCCCCGGAGACCATCCGCCTGACCCGCAAGGCGATGATCGGGTGGGGATACAAGGCACAGCGGCTCGGCAACCGGCTGCTGAAAGGCGTGGCCCGCGCCCAGACCCAGCACCCGCCGGCCACCACCGGCCGGCCGGCGGTGCGTGAGCAGGTGGTGCATTTCGTCAACAAGAAGATGCCGGGCGGGCTGCCTAAGAAGACGGCCCGGGCGCTGCTCGACATCGAGAATGCCGCCTATGTCCCGGTGATTCGCAACCCGGCGAGCACCTCGAGCGACACCGAAGCGGTGTTCTACTTCCCCGGCTGCGGGTCTGAGCGGCTGTTCTCCCAGGTCGGGCTCGCCACCCAGGCCATGCTCTGGCACGTCGGGGTGCAGACCGTACTGCCGCCGGGATATCTCTGCTGCGGCTATCCGCAACGCGGCGCCGGCCAGTTCGACAAAGCGGAGAAGATCACCACGGACAACCGGGTGCTCTTTCACCGCGTGGCCAACACGCTCAACTACCTCGACATCCGCACCGTAGTGGTCAGCTGCGGGACCTGCTACGACCAGCTACAGAGCTACAAGTTCGAGGAGATTTTCCCCGGCTCGCGCATCATCGACATCCACGAATACCTGATGGAAAAGGGCGTGCAGCTCGAGGGCGTCACCGGCACGCGCTACATGTACCACGACCCGTGCCATTCACCGATCAAGCAGCACGACCCACTGAAGGTGGTCAACGCGCTGATCAACGAAGCACGCAATGGGCACATCGAGAAAAACGACCGATGCTGCGGGGAGTCCGGAACACTCGCCATCACCCGTCCCGACGTGTCGACGCAGGTGCGGTTTCGCAAGGAAGAGGAGGTACGCAGCGGCGCCGCGCAACTGCGTGCGGCCGGCGCCGAGCGCGTCAAGATCCTCACCTCCTGCCCTTCCTGCTTGCAGGGACTGAAGCGCTACAACGAGGATGCCGATCTCGACGCGGACTACATCGTGGTCGAGATTGCCAAACATATCCTCGGGGAGAACTGGATGGCCGAGTACGTGGCGCGCGCCAACAACGGCGGCATCGAGCGCGTCCTGGTGTAAATGCGCGCGGCGGCTCTCAGGCCGCCGGCACCTGGATACTCACCGGCACATCGTAGCAGGCGTACTGCGCCACGGTGGTGTAGCCGTCAACACGCAACATGACCCGCGCGGGCAGATGGTGCTCGCCAATGGAGCAAGTCTGCGTTACGCCCTTGAGCACGCGGCCGCAGCCCGGCTCAATGGCCCCCGGCGGGTGGCCGGACCTCAGGACCGCGTTCCCCGCGTGCATCCAGCGAGACAGCGCCGACACGCCGCCACGCGGCGTGTCGCATCAGGAAATGACCGGCCGTCGGGTGCGCCGGAAGAGTCGCCCCGTGAGCCACAGCATCATCAGCGTCCAGTAGCCGAGGCCAATCCCGATGCGCACCGGGATCGAGATCTGCGGCCGCGGTGAGATGAACCCTTCGATCAGCCCCGACCCGAGCAACAGCAGCGCACAGGCCAGCAACAGCGGGCCGAGCTGCGCGGCGCGCTGGCGCAGCGCCTCGCTGCGCGTGAACTCGCCGGGGCGGATGAGCGCCTCGCCGAGTGCCGTGCCGGCCGCGGCTGCCAGGCACATCACCGACAGCTCCACAGGTCCGTGCGCAAGGGTGAATTTGAGCAGGCCGAGTCCGAGGCCGTGCTGGTGCGTAAAAGCGAGCAGTCCTCCCAGCATCAGACCATTGAAGGCGATCATGTAGAACGCCCCGAGGCCGACCAGCGTGCCGAAGCAGAACGCTGCGAGCGTGACCATGACGTTGTTGGAGAAAATCCGCGCCGAAAGCAGCGCTGGCGGCCCGAGGTTGAGGATCTGGTAGGTCCACAGGTGCCCATGCTCGACACCATCGATCATCTGCGGACTGGCGATCAGGCTGACGAGCTCCGGATAGCGGCTCACCAGCCACCACCCGGCACCTGCGCTCGCCACGAGCAACGCCGCGAGCCACAGGGTCGTGACCCGCACGGTCGCGGCCGCGGCGGGCACGTCCTCCCGCACCATCCGCAGCCATTCGGCACGACCGAAGTGCCTCGGGCGATTCACGGCGGTATGCAACTGCGCGCACGTTCGCTCCAGCGCGGCCGCCGGCAGACTGCCCGGCATCAGCGAGCGTACCGTGGCCAGATGACGCGCGAGCGTGCGGTAGGCCCCGAGCGTGCGCAGCGCTTGCTCGACGCTCGGGTGCGCGTGGTGCGCGGCCGCCGCGGTTTCAGCCGCGAGCTGCTGCCACTGCGGGGCGTGCTTGCGCACCCAAAGCGCCGCCTCAGGATCGTTCGATACGCCCAAGCAACGCCTCCAGCCTCGCCCGCAGCACACTCTCCTCGGGCGGCGTCGCGGATGCGCCGAAGTCCGGATCGACCTTGCGCAGCACTGTGAGCGCGAGCGCGGTGCGCTGCGCCGGCGCCAAAGTATTGAAGCGCCCAAGCAAGTCATGCACGAGCTCGGCGGTATCGGGCGGCAGCGCGCTGTGCTGGGCATGCAGCGCGAGCCGATCGAGCGGCCCCCCCGCCTCCTCGGCCGCGCACACCATCACCGTGCCGGCCACGATGTCCCCGAGACGGACGTGCTGCTCGGTCAGCATGCAGGTGACCAGCCCGACGACATAACACAGCGGCAGAGCATCGATCAGTCTAAAAATGTTGCGAACCAGCAACGGCCCTATACCCGGCGTGGTGCCCTCCAGCGTCACGATCCGTGCCCCGGCCGAGCGTAGCCCCGGGGTGCGGCCTCGCGTCACGATTTCAGCAACCGGCTGATATAGCAGATAAATCAGCACCGAGACGATGCCGCCGCCCAGCAGCAGATGCGCGGCAAACGGCTTAGGCAGCCCCGGCAGGAGGCGCAGCAGCACGACAATGAGCAGGACGGCGAGCGCGCCGAGCAGGCGGATCTGCCAATCGATGAGAAATGCGTAGCTGCGCATTCCCGGTCCTGCAACCGGCAGCGTCATCTCGACGCCCGTAAGACTCCTGACGGTGAGTACAGCCTCGGCCATCGCCATCCCGTACGATGAAAAGGGTTGCCGGTCAAGGTTCAGCTTAGCTATTCTGCCCGATGGCGGCAAGACGCCGGCCCGGCGGCCGCCGACCCGCAACTGCATCGGAGCGATCATGACATACCAGGCATCCTCCGCACCTCAGTCGATCGGCGGTGTACTCGACGATTGGCTACGGCTGTTCAGCGCATCGTTCAGCCGTTGCTGGATTCTGGCACTGATCACCATTGTTGCCGGCGCAATCGCGGTATTTGCCGTGACGCCGACACTACCGCCGCTGAACGTCTCGGCGTGGCAGCACGAGATGATCATGTGGACATTGATGAACGGACCGCAGAATGCGCTGGCGACCATCGCGCTGCTGCTGATCATCATGGTGGTCACCGGCGCACTGTTCGCGACGCAGATTCGCACGATGCAAGGGGGATCGCTCGAAACCGGTGCGGCACTGAACGTCGGTCTGCACCGATTGCTGCGCCTGATCGCAGGGGTGATCCTGCAGGGGCTGATCATGTTCGCCATCGCGATCCCCATGATCATCGTCGTGGTCGCCGTTGTGGCGATCTTCCACGCCGACCGCGCCACTCTCATGCACCCGCTGCCCTGGGTGCTCATCGCAGTGGTGGGAATCGCATCTGCCTGCGTGTTCATCTATGTGTCGCTGCGGCTGTTGCTGTGGCAGGCCGCCATGTTCGTCGAGGACACCGGGGCCGCCGCCGCCATCGGGCGCAGCTGGCGCCTGGTCAAGGGCCACTGGTGGCGTGTCACGGCCATTCTGTTTGTGGCGAACATCGTCATCGGCATCCTCGGCTTCATCGTACCCTGGGCGCTCAGCGGCGCGTTCGGACTGTTCTCGCTGCACGCCGCATCGCAAACGCAGCTCGGCACCCACCTGCGCATCGCGCAGATGATTTCGCAGACCACACATCTTTTGACCCTGCCGCTCAGTTCTGCCATCTCGCTGGTGATCTTCCGAGACCTGACGCTGCGGGTTGAAGGCGCCGACTTGGCCGCACGGGCGGAGGCACTCAGCGCCCCCTGAGCCATGCCGGGCCGGCCGCTCTTGGCATTGGCGCTCGTGACGCTCTGGAGCGCCGTGACGCCGCTGCGCGCCGCGGTACCACCGCCGCAGACCGTGCTCGCGCAGTGCGCGGCCCACTCCCCGGTGCTCAAGGGCTGGCCGGCACTGCACGCGCAGTGTCCGGCACTCGGCCACGCACTGAAGCAGCTCGGACTGCGGGGGCTGCTGCCGCCAGCGTGGCGCACGACACTGCAGTCGGCCGGTCTCGGTGAGCTCGCGGCGCTGGCGCGCCACTACGCCGGCGCACCCCGGTCGCCCGCACCCAACCCCGCAGTGCTGCAGGACACCGCCGAGGCGCTCGCCGCCCCTACACCGGCACCGAGCGAGTGGGACCGAATACGCACATGGCTCAGGCACTGGAGCGCGCCGCTGACGACCTTCGTGCGCGAGCACCTGCGCGCACTGCTGCGCGGACGCGGCGGCGTACAGCTGCTGCATACGCTATTGTGGTGCCTCGTGGCGCTGCTGTTCGCCCTTGCGCTGGTTGGCGTGTACTTCGGCCTGCGTGCCGGCCTGTTCAAACCCCGAACGCCTCACCCCGCGCGGCACCCCAGGGCGCCAAGGGGGAAGACGGCAGCCCCCGCCCCACCCTCCCCGGACTGGAGCACGCTCGGCAGTCAGCCCTCGCGCATCCTGCGAGTACTCATCGAAGCATTGGTCGAAAGCGGGCGTCTGGAGCGTGCGCAGCACCTGACCTGCCGGGAACTGGCGACACAGGCACGTTTTGACACCGGCGCACAGCGCGAGGAGTTCGCGCAGGTGGCGCTGTTGGCCGAGCGTGAACGCTACGGTCCGCCCGCTGTGGCCCGCGTGCCGGAGCCGGTTCTGCAGAGCATCCCTGCGCTCTACGCGCAGTGCCGCACCGCCCGCACCGTCGGCCGCCGAGCGCCGTTGTGAAGGATCGGCTCATCACCGCGGCACTGGCGGCCGGGGCGCTGCTGCTCTTCTACGCGCTGTTGGTCCCCAAACCGCAGCATCGCGTGCCCGCAAGCGGGGCGCCGGTCTCGGACAGCGCCCGCCCGGCCGGCTACCTCAGCATCTGGCGCTGGCTCGGCGCAGCGCACGTACCCCGGCTAAGTCTGCGCGAGCGCTACACTGCTCTGGCGCGTCTCGCGCCGCGTCCGCGTGGCAATGTACTGCTCCTGACTCTGCCGCAGCGTGTTCCGATGCAGGCCGAGGAGCTTGCGTATCTACGCCGCTGGGTGATGCGCGGCAACACGCTGCTCGTGGCGGCAGCGCTCGATGACACCCCAACGTGGACCCTCAGCACGTACGATCCTCTGGAGCTGAAGAACCTCAGGCGGTTGAGCGGACTGCAGTTCACGCCGGCGCCGCGGAGCACGACGCTACACGCAGCAGTGCACACGCCAGGCTCGCGTTCCGAGACGCTCCAGGTGCGCAGCGCGCAGCCCTTGATGCGCGGGATCGGCACTTTGCACCCAGTCGACTCCCTCATCGAACGGCCCTGGGTGGCACATGCGACGGGGCACCGGATACCGCTCGTGCTCGCCACACTGGCGCGCGACGGAGCGCCGGCAGTGTGGCTTGAGCGTCTCGGTGGCGGACAGATCATCGTGTCGGCCGTGGCGAGCCCATTCGCCAACGCCGGACTCGTGCGGCGCGGCAATGCCCGATTTCTCGCCAACGTGCTCGCCTGGTCACGCAGTCCGCGCGGTGCGGTCATCTTCGATGACGCACACCAGGGTCTGACTGCGTTCTACGATGCCAAGGCCTTTTTTGCCGATCCGAGGCTGCACGATACACTGCTGTGGCTACTCGCGCTGTGGCTGGTCTTCGTGTTTGGCACCCAACCGCTGCGCGCGACGCGCAGCCGCTGGCAGGCAATCGATGAAACGGCGTACATTGAGGGTAGCGCGCGCTATCTGGCGGCAGTGGTGCAACCCGAGGACATCGCACCGCGGCTGATTGCGGGCTTCGCCGCGGAGATTCAGGCACGCGTGCCGAACGAGGACCCGTGGCGGTGGCTGCGCTCGAGCAGCGGCGCGGCGCGGCGCGACTGGCATGCACTCGAGCAGCTGCGCGAGCGCACCACGGCCGGCAAGCGCATCAACCTGTTGCGGCTGCAATCCATTCTGGCTCGACTTCGAAGGCAACTGACATGAATGCGCTTGAGGAATTCGCCGGGCAGATCGAGCAGCGGCTCGCCGGCACGGTGGTCGGATTGCGGGAACTGATCGCCGCGGTCGTGATCTGCGTAGTGGCGCGCGGCCACATTCTGGTCGAGGGCCCACCCGGGCTCGGCAAAACGCTGCTCGGCAAGAGTCTCGCGCGCACGCTCGCCGGCCGGTTCAGCCGCATCCAAGGCACCGCCGATCTGATGCCGGCGGATGTCACCGGCGTACACGTATTCGATGAGACAAACCGCAAGTTCGCGCTGCGGCCCGGACCGGTGTTCACCGAAGTGCTGCTGATCGATGAGATCAACCGCGCCGGTCCGAAGACGCAATCGGCACTGCTCGAGGCCATGGAGGAGCGCCAGGTGAGCATTGACCGGCAGACCTACCGCCTGCCCGCGGAGTTCGTGGTGATTGCCACGCAGAACCCGCACGAGTTCGAGGGCACTTTCCCGCTGCCGGAGTCGCAGCTCGACCGGTTCATGATGCGTGTGGATGTCACATATCCGGCCGCGAATGATGAGCGCACAGTGCTCGAGCGATACGGCACCGTGGCCGCCGCAGCCGCGGCGCAGGAAGCCAACACCGTCGCGGCAATCGACGCCCCGCTCCTCGCCGCAGCGCGCGCATGCGCCGATGCCGTGCACGTCTCAGCGGAGCTGCGCGATTACGCACTCGCTCTGACGCAGGCCTCGCGCGAGCATCCGCAGATCGCACTCGGTCTTTCCACCCGCGGCGCGCTCGCTCTGCTGCGTGCCGCGCGTGTCGCGGCGGGCCTGCGCGGGGGCGACTTCGTCGCCCCCGATGACCTGAAGCGGGTCGCGCCCTGGGTCAGCGCACACCGGCTGGCACTGACGCCCGAGGCACTGCTCGAAGGCCGCAACGGACGCGAGCTGGTGCGCACGCTGCTCGAGCGGGTGCCGGTACCGCGCTGAGGCAGCCCGACGTCCCATGAGCCTGCAGCGCAATGCCCTGCTGTTGATCCTGCTGACGGGGCTGCTCGGCATCCTCGCACAATGGACTGCGGTGTTCGGGCGGCTGTGGAGCCTACCGGGCGCGCTGGTGCTGCTCGGGCTGATCTACGAGAGCCTGTGGGTGCGCCGCGAGTCGGTCGGGCTGCGCCTGCTCGGACCCGAACGCTGGCCACTCGGGCGCGAACGTACCATTCAGTTTCTCTTCGTCCAGGATCGGCGCGCGCAGCTGAGGATTCAAGCGGCGCTGCAGGCACCGGCCCAGTTCGCCGCCGAGACCCGTATCGCGCCGCTGCGGCTGGCGCGCGGGCAAACCGTTGCGCTCGAACTACGCGCCGAACCGCGCCGGCTCGGCCGTTACCGTTGGCCCGTGCCCGCGCTGCGCGTGGCCGGACCGCTGCAACTGGCCTGGTGGCCGGCGCACCCGGCCGCGGAGTACATCGCGACGGTGATTCCCGATCTGATCGGCCGCTCGGAACGCATCGGTGGCAATGCATCGGGCGAAGGGACGGCGACCCACTTCGGCGGCGGCAGCACGGAGATCCTGCAACTGCGTGAGTATCGCCACGGGGACTCCCTGCACGCCATCGACTGGAAGGCGAGCGCCCGACGCGGCCGACTCGTCAGCCGCGAGCTCGCAGAGGAGCGCCGCCTGGAGATTGTGCTCGCGGTGGATGTCGGGCGCACCTCGGCGCTGGCGACGGGCCCGATCGACCGGCTTGGCTTGTACGTCAACGTCGCGGCCCGGTTGGCCCAGCGCGCCGTGGAGCTCGATGATGCGGTCGGACTGCTGCTGTTTGCCGAACGACCGCTGACTCTGCTCGCGCCGACGCGCGGCGCGGCCGCCGTGACTCGCATCCGCCGCCTGCTCACCGAGTGTACCGTGCACGCCGGCCAAGCCAATCCCGCGCTCGCCGCCGCCCGTATCCGCGCCGCGGCGCCGCGGCGCCTGCTGGTGGTGCTGCTGACCGATCTGCTCGATACGGCGCTCGATGAGCTGAGCGAGGCGGTGCGGCTGCTCAGCCCGAAGCATTTCACGCTGATATGCGCCGTGGAGAATCCGGCGATCACGGCCCTGCCCTCGGCGGTGCCCGCCGATGCGCTTGCGCCCTATCGCGCACTGGCCGCCGCCGAGTACCATCGCACCCTGACGGGCAACGTGCGGGCGCTGCGGGCGATGGGAGCCGCTGCGCTCATCGAGCGACCCGAGCAGCTCGACCGCGCAGTGCTCGATGCCTATCAACGCTTCCGCCGCGAGCGGCGGATTTGACCCCTCGACCAAGAGAGGACATGCCATGTTTCGTACGACCCGAAAACTGAATGCCCTGCGCAGCGCCTGTGCACTTGCTCTGCTGGCGCCGCTGGCGCTGACCGGGGCCCGGGCTGCAACGCCTGCCGGCAGACGCACCGAAGCCACCGCCTTCATCCATCAACTGGCCGCCGGCCAGTTCCCCCAGGCGCA
Organism: Pseudomonadota bacterium; assembly: GCA_021838635.1. Classification (GTDB taxonomy): domain Bacteria; phylum Pseudomonadota; class Gammaproteobacteria; order Steroidobacterales; family Steroidobacteraceae; genus 13-2-20CM-66-19. The sequence continues at coordinate 56,371 of JAKCDC010000004.1, read as the reverse complement.
GACGCATTTCAACGCCACCATGCGCGCGCACGCGACACCGGCAAAGCTGCAGAAGCTCTGGCAGTTCATGGAGAAGCGTTTCGGACCGTACGCCAAGACCCTCGGCAGCGACCAGATGAGCTTCAAGGGCCACCCTATGGTGATCGTCCATACCATGTTCAAGAAGCAGACGGTGGGCCTGGCCGTGTTCTTCAATCACGCGCACCAGATCTCCGGTCTGCGCGTCGTGCCCATTCAGTAGACGCACGCGGAGCGCCCTGATGCAGCTCATCGGCATGCTCGATTCACCCTACGTGCGACGCGTGGCAGTTTCGCTGCAGGCGCTCGGGTTGCCTTACACGCACCGCTCCCTCTCGGTGTTCCGCACCTACGAGCAGTTCAAAGCCATCAACCCGGTCGTCAAGGCGCCGACATTCGTGTGCGACGATGGGACGATGCTGCTCGACTCGACGCTCATCCTCGATTACGCCGAGACTCTCGCGCGTCCGCGCTCACTCCTCCCGGCCGAACCGGCCGCGCGCGCCACGGCGCTGCGCATCGTGGGACTGGCACTCGCGGCCTGCGAGAAATCCGTGCAAATCGTCTACGAGCGCCAACTGCGCCCGAGCGAGAAGCAATACGAGCCCTGGATGCAGCGGGTGACCGAGCAGCTGCAAGCCGCCTACCGGGCGCTTGAGACCGAGGTCTGCGCGAGGGATGCCGCGCCGAGACTCACCGCCGCGACCATCGCCGCGGCGGTGAGCTGGAGATTCACTCAGGAGAAGGTGCCGGAGGCGCTCGCGGCGGGTGCACATCCTCGGTTGCGCGCGCTGTCACAGTGGGCGGAGGCGCAGCCTGAGTTCATCGCCGCGCCGTTCGACGACACCACACTTCACGTATGAGGAGGTGCACCGGCGCCGCGCGCCGGTGCACCTGAACTCAGGCGGCAGCGCTCCTGCGCCAGGAGTCGAGCGTCTGCACGCGCTCTAACCATGCCCGCAGATGAGCGCACTCACCGAGGGGCAGCTCGGCCTCGGCTCCTGCGCCCAATGGCGCTGCGATCGCCAGGTCAGCCAGCGTCAGTGCCGTCCCACTGAGCCACTGCCGCTGCGCAAGGTGTTCATCGAGCACCGCGACAAGTTCGCGCACCTGCAGATCGGCACGCGCAACGATGCCCGCGTCAGGCCCTCCGCGCCCCAGCAGGGGCTTGATCACGCGCTCAAAATTCAGGTCGCGCACCGCCGGGGAGAGATGGTACGCGCTCCAGAAAAGCCACCGATTAACGTCAGCTCGCGGTTGCGGCTGGGACGGATAGAGCCGCTGGCCCGGGGTGATCTCCGCCAAGTACTGCATGATGGCATGAGATTCCCACAGCACGAACTCCCCATCCTGCAGCACGGGCACGCGATGGTTGGGATTGAGCCGCAGGAACGGCGGCTGGCGCTGCTCACCATTCTTCAGATCGACGACGATGAGCTCGACGGGCGCGCCGAGTTCGACGGCGGTCATGACGGCACGGCGGGCATTGAAAGCGAGGGGGTGGTAATAGAGGCGCATCAGAGGACTCGTTGAGTGTGTGCATCGGAGCCTGAAGATGCGCCCGGGCCGTGACAGATTCCGTCAGCAGCCCTCCGCAGGCGCCGGGCCGCGCTGACGGAGCTGTCCGCGCCACTGGCTCACCAGATCACGCCGCGGCCGCGGGTAAGGTTCGTGCAAAGACTCGAGCTGCCCGATCCGATCAGTGCGGAAATGGCGAAAGCCGGCGCGCAACTCGCACCAGGCGGCCAGCACGCGCACCCCTTCGAAGAAGGCGAGCGCAATGGGCCAGACCTGCCGCTCGCTCGCTGCGCCGGCGGCATCCACGTATCGGAACCGCAGTTTGTGCTCGCGGCGGATCGCCTCGCGCAGCGCACCGAGGGGCGCTTCCCCGCCGGCGTCGGCTGCGATGCGCGGCGCCCACAATCCGGTCTCGGCCATCCGCTCGCGCAGCTCGCGCGGCGATACCGTGGCGATTTTCGCCAGCACCGAGTCCCCGGCGCGGGCAAGTCCCGCATCCCCCTGCGCACGCACCCAGCGCGCCCCGAGCACCAGCGCCTCGAGCTCCTCTTCGCTGAACATCAATGGGGGCAGAAAAAAGCCGCTACGCAGCACGTAACCCATACCGGCGCCGCCGTCGATCGGCGCGCCGAGTCCGATCAGCGTCTGCACGTCTCGGTAGATGGTGCGCACGGACACCGAGAGCCCCTCGGCGAGCTGCGCTGCCGTGACCGGCCGCCGGCGCGCGCGCAGCGCATCCAGGAGTTCGAACAGCCGGGCGGTCCGGCTCACTCGGTCTTCGGCTCCGTCCGATACCCACCGCGTGTCGCGGCCATGCGGCGCGCCGCGGCACGCAACACCCAGGGAAAAAACCGCTCAAGAAAGACGAACAGCTTGCCATGCCCGGTGACGATCACTTCGCGCTGCCCCCGCGCGATGGCGTGCAGCATGATGCGCACCGCCTCAGTACGCGCCATCACCAGCCAGCGCGGAATGGGCTCGGCCGCCTCGGCATGCAGATGCCCCTGATTGTCCACGCGGCGGATGTCGCTCTCGACGAACCCCGGACTGATCAGCGTCACACGTACACCCTGCAGCGCCAGCTCCGGGGTCATGGCGTTGGCGAGCGCACGCACGGCGAACTTGCTCATGGCGTAGGGCGAGGTGCCGGGGGAGGCCGTCCACCCCGCTACGCTGCCGAGCAGGACAAGTTGACCGTGGGATTCAAGCACCGCCGGCAGCGCGGCCCGCAGCGTGCGCAAGACACCAAATACGTTTGTCTCGAACTGCCGGCGGTAGTCCTCGACCGACAGCTGTGCGAAGGAACCGACGACACCGAAGCCAGCGTTCGCAATAACGATGTCGAGCCGACCCCAGCGCGCGATCGTCTCGGCCACCGCGCGCAGCGGATCTTCATCCCGAGTGACGTCGCAGGCGATGATCAACGGCTCAGCGCCGCCGACCGACAGGATCTGCCCGCGCAGTTGCTCCAGCCGCTCGGTACGACGCGCCGCGAGCGCCAGGCGCGCCCCTGCGCGCGCGAGCTGCAGCGCCATCTCCTCACCGATGCCCGAGGAGGCTCCGGTGATCAGCACGACTTTGCCGTTGAAGCGTTCAGCGGCGCTTGTGGTCATGGTGCACTCCGTCTGCGTTTTGGATCCGCGGCCGCCTCCCCCCGAGGCAACCGCACCTCGCCCCCGCCGGCCGTCCGGCAAGAATATGCGATTGGGGCGTCCGGGACACACCCCCCCAAGAGGCCCGTTCTGTGCGATAGTCATGATCGCCGGCGACGGCCGGCAGGCTGGGAGCCCAGGGGCCGCCACCTCCCCGGGGAACGTCCCGGGCACCGGCCTTAAGTCCCGAGCGCGGCAGCCGATTTAATGCCGAATGACGCACGAACGACGCAATCTGTACCGGATCCTCTACGTTCAACCCGAGGCCCCGCCCGAGGTGATCACGGCGGTGTACCGCTGCCTGATGAGCCAGCTGCGCGCCCACCCGGATCTCGGCGGCAATACCGAGTTGGCCGCGCGCATCAACCAGGCGTACCAAGTACTGCGCGACCCGGTCAAACGGAAGGCGTATGACGAGAGCCGACGCCGTCCTCTCTCCTCCCGGACCCGCCCGACCGACGGCGAAGTGCGCCGGACGGCCGCGGCCACCGCAGGCACCTGTCCATTTTGTACTGCACCCGTCCCGACACGCATCGAGGCAGAAACTCGCTGCCGCCGCTGCGCCAGTCCACTGGCGCCCGTGGCCTCTGAACTGGCCACCGCCCGTGAGCCGTTCGGCAGGCGCGCCGCGCCGCGAGTGGAGAAAAACAGTCGGGTCACCGTGCATGCCGCACCCGATGAGGCGCCGGTCTCAGCGGTGCTGCGTGATCTATCGGCGAGCGGCGTGAGCCTGTATACGGCCGTGGCCCTGCGGCCGGGGCGCAACATCCGCATCGAAGCGCTCGGCATGGACTTGGTCGCCCATGTCATCAAGACGCAACCGAGCGACAAGGGCTGTCTCGTACGAGCGGTGCTGCTGACGGCCCTGTTTAACCGCAAATCCGGCGTATTTATGTCTACCAGCGCGTAAGGGCGCGCAGCGACAGGGCGAAAAGCGCGACCGGGGTCACGGCTGCCAGCGCACCGATTTGACGCCCCCGTGGGCGTACGCCTATAACTTGCGGCGACGGACTAGGAGAGCACGATGCGCGTTCTGGTCGTCGAAGACGACAACAATCTCCGCGCGGTCCTGCGGACCGCAATGGAGCGCAGGGGCTGCGACGTCGAGGAGGCCGGTGATGGCGCCGAGGCGCTGAACCGTATTTGCTCGCAGCAATACGATGCCGCAGTGGTCGATTACCAGCTGCCGCCACCGGATGGACTGGAGGTCCTGCGCCAGTTGCGAACGGTCCAGCCGCGCTGCGTGCGCGTGCTGATATCCGGAGCACTCGACCTGCCGGTGGTGATGGGGGCGGTAAACCGCGGCGAAGTGTCCCGCCTGGTCGCCAAGCCATTTCATCTCGATGCGCTGTTCAGCGTACTCGAGGAAGCACTCGCCGAGCGCGGCCGGCTGGAGCGCATCTACGGACGCGCCCAACAGGATGGGCTGGAACAGCAGCGCCGCGAACTGGAAGCGTGCCTCGGCGGCTGCATGCTGCAGCTCGCCGTGCAACCGCTCATCGAGGCCGACAGCGGGGCGCTGCAGGGCTACGAGGCACTGCTGCGTAGCTGCCACCCGACGCTCAACACCCCGCTGCGGGTACTCGGGGCGGCCGAGCAGCACGACATGCTCGGTCCGCTCGCCGATTGGATCGCGCAAGCCGCCGCCGACTGGCTGAACAAGCTGCCGCAGGGGCTTCTGCTGTTCATCAACTCCCACCCGCGCGAGCTGGCAGATCTGCCCGCCGTGCAGCGGCGTTTCGAACCGCTGCGCGCGGCCGCAGATCGGCTGGTGATTGAAATCACCGAGCGCAGCAATCTGTTGGAGGAAACCGACTGGCGGGCCGCGATCCTCTGGCTCTCGCAGGCCGGTTTCCGCATCGCGATCGACGACCTGGGCTCTGGATACAACTCGCTCGCGGTACTGGCGGAGCTGCAGCCGGCCTTCCTGAAAGTCGACATGAGCATCGTGCGCAACATCGACCGCGAGGAGCGCAAGCAACGGCTGGTCGAGTTGCTCACCCGCTTCGCCCAGGCCACGGGCAGCCGCGTGGTGCTCGAGGGCATCGAGACCGAGGCCGAGGCGGGCACCGCGCGGCGGCTCGGAGTCGATCTGCTGCAGGGCTATCTGTTCGGGCGACCGACCCTGAACCTCTAGTCGTTCAGGCTGCGGGCGCATCCCCCGGGGGCACCAATGCCGCCCGCAGCTCGTGCAGCCGTGGCGGCTTGGTGAGCACCCGATCGACGTATGGGGGAATCTCCCCCTCCTCTACCAGCCGCCGCCCCCAGCCGGTCAACAGCACAACGAGCGTCTGCGGGCGAGCGCCCTTGACGGCCGCGGCAACCTGGCGGCCGTCGACCTGCGGCATGCCCAGGTCCGTAATCACGACTTCATAAGGCTCCCCCGCGCTCAGCGCGTGGCGAAACGCATCGATTCCCGCCTGCCCACCGTCGGCGGCGCTCACGGCATGGCCGTCGGCGCTCAACGTCTCGCGGGTCGATTGAATCACGATCGGATCGTCATCGACGAGCAGGATGCGCCGAGGCGGCACCACCTCGACCGGACGGATCCCGGTCACACTGCCCGCATCGTCGCGCATCACTGGAAAGCTCAGCGTCACGCACGTGCCCTCGCCCTGAACGCTCGCAACCTCGATTTCCCCGCCGTGTCGCTGCAGGGTGCCGTAGACCATCGGCAGCCCGAGGCCAGTGCCACGCTCACCCTTGGTGGTGTAGAAAGGTTCGAGGCAGCGGCTGCGCGTCTCCTCGTCCATGCCCACCCCGGAGTCGGCCACCGCCAGCTGCACGTACCCGCGCGCCGGGCCGTTCGCGGCCGCCGGCGCGAGCAGCCGGGTCCGCAGCGCCAGGCGCCCGCCCTGCGGCATGGCATCGACGGCGTTGAACACCAGATTGGTGAGCGCATCGCGCAACTCGCTGGCGACGCCCGGCACCAGGGGCAGCTGCGGCTGCAGCTCGGTCTGCAGCTCGATCACGACGCCGCGCTGCTGCGGCATATCGCTCCAGCGCGCACGGGTCAGATCAATCACGTCCTCGACCAGTTGATTCAGATCGACCGGCGCGAGCCGCTGCTGTGGCTCGCGCGCTCGGTAGAACTCACGCATGCGCGCCACCGTGTGCGCCACCTGCTCGACCGCTCGCTGGATCACCTGCAGCGACTTGTGGACCCGGAGCGGTACCTCCGGGTCCTCGAGCAGCATGTCCGTATACAACATGATGGGGGAGATCGCATTGTTGATGTCGTGCGCGATGCCACTTGCCATCGTACCGAGGGCGAGCAGACGCTCCTGCTGCAGCACTGCCTGCTGGGTCTGGCGCAAATCGTCGTACGCGCGCTGCAGCGCCTCGTGCAGCTGCGTCTGCTGGGCCGCGAGCGCGACGTGCTCGGCAAGTTGACGCAGAAATTCGCACTCTCCGCTGGAGAAACCGCGTGGCTCGCGCCGCGCCGCGAGCAGCACGCCAAACACCTGGCTCTCGAAGCGCAGCGGCGCGGCCACCAGCGAGCCGAGACCGCCGGCGGCCAGACGGCGGGGAAACACCGCGCCGAGCACCGCCAGATCCGGTTCGTACACCAACTCGCCGCGCACACAACGCGACAGACCGTTTTGACCGATGTCGATGCTGGTGTTCTCGGTGAGCGCCAATTCGAGCGCGAGCGCGGCGCTCTGCCTGCCCACGCGAGCGACGATCAGACGGTGCGCGGCGCTGTCGTACCGGTTGATCGAGCATAAATCGAGCGCCAGGTGCGCCTCGAGGGTATGGATGACGACCTCGAAGATGCTGTGCACGTCCTGGCGTTCACCCATGGCGCGGGTGATGCTGCCGAGCAGGCTGAGCCGCGCAAGCTGCGCCTCGAGCTTCAGACGCGCCTCTTTGCGCTCGGTCACGTCGCTGGCGGCGCCGAACCATTCGATAATCCGGTCCGCGTCGTCCTTCAGCGGTACCGCTCGGGACACCACCCAACCGACGCTGCCGTCGCTTCGCCGAATGCGGTGCTCAAGTTCGAGTAATCCTCCCGTGCGCAGCGCTTCGGCAACGGCGGCGCGCACCCGCTCGCGGTCCTCGGCATGCACGAAGCGCTCAAGCCAGTCCGTGGTCGGCACCGACGCTGCGCCACCGTCGCCGTCCGGGCGCTGGGTGCGCAGTTCGCTCCAGTCCGGTGCGATCTGGTAGAGGACGTCCGAGGTGGTACTGACGAACGCGCGCAGCCGCCGCTCACTGGCTCGCACCGAGGCGTTGGCACGAGCCAGTTCATCGGTGCGCTGGATGACACGGTTTTCCAGGTCGGCGTTCAACTGACGCACTGCGGTCTCGGCCCGGCGGCGCCCGGCAAAATCCCGCCGCAGCGCCCCGAGCGCCAGGGCGGTAATGACGAAGGCCAGTGCGCCACCGACCGCGACGGTCTGTTCGGTCAGGCGCGCGCGCTGCGCGGCGGCCGCCTCGCGACTGGCCAGCAGCGCTCGCTCGGTCACGCGCATCCGGCGGATGATCCGGTCGATCTGCTGGGCGAGCGTGCGATGCGCCCGCGCCAGCACCTGCTGGCGCTGTGCGGCCTGAAAGCCATGCTCACGCCGCAGCGTGATGAGCGCACTCAGCCCGGCGATGCGGGCCGCCAGGAGCGGTGCGAGCCGCACCAGGCGGCGCTGTTCGAGCGGATTATCGGCAGTCTGGCGCTGCAGCCGGCCGTAGCCGCCCTCGATGGCACGCGCGGCATGTCGGTACCCGCGCAGGTCGGTCGGACTCTCGGTGATGAGGAAGTCTCGCTCATCGGACTCGGCCGTCTCGATGCCGCCCTGCAGTTGGCGCAGATTCGCAAGCACCATCACGGTGTGCGTGACCCAGGCGGCGTCGCGCCGCAGGCGCTGCAGGCTGAGCACGGAGACGACTCCGATCAGCACCACACAGGCCAAAGCACAGGCGAAGGCGAGCTGCGTTTTGCGTTCCATCGTCCAACGCATCGGCGCCTGCACTCCGCTCAGTCGTGAAGATCACACGCGCGTCCCCGCAGGGTACGCCGTTGGTGGCCGCGGCCGCGCACCACGGTGCGAGTGCGGCGCTCAGCGCGGGCGGCGCCGACGCGGTGTGCATCACCACCCGGCGCCGCGCTAGCCTGCGCGCACGTTGTCCATGCCCCCTCCGTCATGTGTGCTTACCTTACGCCCCCGATCGGGCGCGCGCCAGCGCCCGATCAGGCGCGGCGGTGTTCGCACGGGCAGCGTGATGATCAGGCGAGGTGCGGGTGATCGGATGCCGCGGGGTGTGCCGCGCGCTCGATTTCAGCGAATGCGGAGTGGTTGTGGATGGATTCGAAGTTCTCGGCCGTCACACGATAGCGCGTCACCCGCTCCTCGGCGTTCAGACGCAGCGCGATGTCGCGCACGAGGTCCTCGGCGAACTTCGGATTCTCGTAGGCGCGCTCGGTCACGAATTTCTCATCCGGCCGCTTCAGCAGACCGAACAGCTCGCACGAGGCTTCCTCCTCGGCGATGCGGACGAGTTCCTCGATGCTCATCGGCGCATTCAGCTGCGCCTCAATGGTCACGTGCGAGCGCTGGTTGTGCGCACCGTACGCGGAAATCTCCTTCGAGCAGGGACACAGACTCGTCACCGGCACGCACACCTGCAGCGTTGCGCGCGTGCCGCCCTGCGGGTCATGTACCGCGCGCATCAGGATTTCATAATCGAGCAGGCTCTCCACGCCCGAGACCGGGGCAGATTTTCGGATGAAATACGTGCAGGCCACGGCGATCTCGCCGCGATCGGCGCCGAGCCGCGCGAGCATCCGTTGCAGCAGCGCCAGCAGCGCCGGCAGATCGAGCGCCGTCGGATTGGCCTCGATGACCTCGACGAAGCGGGACATGTGCGTCCCCTTCACCTCGCCCGGGAGTCCTACGGACATATCCAGGCGCGCCACCGTGTGCTGCTCGCTGCCATCGGCCTGGCGCACCCGCAGCTGGGTCCGCAAGCCTTTCACGCCCACCCGGTTGATGCGGATATTGCGGGTATCGGGACTGGCTTGGACATCGGCGAGAACAGAACGGGCGGCGGCATTCATGGGGCGTCCTCGTAGGCTATTTTGTCCTAGACAAATTGAACGTGTGTGTGGACAATATGGCCTGGGCTGAGATCTGTCAATTTTTGTCCAGGACAAAACGTGCCCACGCCTCAGTTGCCCGATGCCTCGATCAGCGCCGTGGAGCGCGAGACAGGGCTGTCCAAGGACACCCTGCGGATCTGGGAGCGACGCTATGGGTTTCCGCTACCGCTGCGGGATGCGCACGGTGAGCGCCTTTACCCGCAGGACCAGGTGCACAAGCTGCGGCTGATCAGCCGTTTGCTCGGCCGCGGGTTACGTGCCGGACAGCTGGTCGCAACGCCGCTGGAAGCGCTGATCGCGCGGGCATCGGGGGACGAAGACAAACCTGCCCACGCCGCCGCCCGGCCCGAGGACGGGGAGCTGTTCGACACCACGCTGCGGCTCCTGGCGACCTACGACGAAACAGGCCTGCGCTCGCATCTTTCCCTGGCATTGCAGCGGCTCGGACTGCAGCGCTTCGTCATCGATTTCGCCGCCCGGATGAATCTGCGGGTCGGGGAGGCCTGGTCGCTCGGCCAGCTGTCGATCAGCCAGGAGCACCTCTACACCGAGCAGATGCAGCATCAGCTGCGCCAGGGCATCGGGGCCATCTACCCGGGCGTGCGCCACCCCAGCGTCATGCTGACGACGCTGCCGGGCGAAGAGCATCAGTTGGGGCTGCTGATGGCGCAGGCATGCTTGGCGGTCGAAGGCATCCGCTGCGTGTCTCTGGGCGTGCAGACGCCCGCCTGGGATATCAGCGAGGCGGCGCGGCAGCAGGGCGTGGAGGTGGTCGGCCTGTCCTTCAGCGAGGCCCTGCGGCAAAAAGCCGCGCTCGAGATGCTCAAGGACCTGCGCGCCCAGTTACCCCAGCACATCGAAATCTGGGCCGGAGGCGCGCGCTGGGCCCGGCTACGCCGCCGCATCCCCGGGGTGCGCTTCATCGCCCGCCTCGAAGAGTTGCCGCGGGTGATATCCGATTACCGGGCGGAACACGACCCGGCATGAGATATCCGCGCGCTGAAGCGCTGGACGCTAGCGCTTCAGCGCGCGCGCCAATGCCTCCGCCATCACTCCATTGCCACCGGGTTCGCTGGCACGCGCGGTATGCGCCCGCGGGGCGGGGCGCGGATTGCGTCGGTTTCGCTCGCTCTCCCCGCTCGGCCGCGGGGCGGCGCCGGTGCGCTCAGGCGAGGGAGCCTCATCGAGCCGCATGGTGAGTGCGACGCGCCGGCGCTGCAGATCCACCTCGAGCACTTTGATCTTGACCACGTCGCCGGCCTTGACGAGTTCGCGCGGATCCTTCACGAACCGGTGCGACATCATGGAAATGTGCACCAGACCATCCTGGTGCACACCGATGTCGACAAAGGCGCCGAAGTTGGTGACGTTGGTCACCACGCCCTCGAGCAGCATGCCCGGCTGCAGATCTTTCAGATCCTCCACGCCCTCGTGGAACACCGCGGTCTTGAACTCCGGGCGCGGATCGCGACCGGGCTTCTCGAGCTCACGCAGGATGTCACGCACCGTTGGCAGACCGAACCGCTCGTCGGTGTACCGCCCGGCATCGAGGCGCTTCAGGGCGCCAGCGTCGCCCATCACCTGGGCGAGCGGCTTGCCGAGATCGGCCAGGATGCGCTCGACGAGCGGATAAGCCTCCGGGTGTACCGCGGAGCGGTCGAGCGGGTTCGAGCCATCGTTGACGCGCAGGAATCCTGCGGCCTGTTCGAACGTCTTTGCACCCAGGCGGGGCACGGCGAGCAGCGCCTCACGGCTGCCAAACGCCCCATGCTCGTTGCGGTGGCGCACGATCGCCTCGGCCAGCGTCCCCGACAGGCCGGAAATGCGTGCCAGCAGCGCCGGGGAGGCGGTGTTGACGTCGACGCCGACGGCGTTGACGCAGTCCTCGACCACCGCATCGAGTGAGCGAGCCAGCTTGCTCTGGTTGACGTCATGCTGGTACTGACCCACACCGATCGATTTCGGATCGATTTTCACCAGCTCCGCGAGCGGATCCTGCAAGCGGCGCGCAATGGACACACCGCCACGCAGGCTGACGTCGAGCTCCGGCAACTCCCGCGATGCGAGCTCGGATGCCGAGTACACCGAGGCTCCCGCCTCCGATACCACGATTTTGGTGAGCTTCAAGTCCGGGAACCGCTTGATCAGGTCGGCGGCCAGACGGTCTGTTTCGCGCGAGGCGGTGCCATTGCCGATGCTGATCAGATCGACCGAATGCTTGCGGCACAGCGCCACGAGCACCTGCAGTGTCGCCTCCCATTCATTGCGCGGCACGTGCGGATAGACCGTCGCGGTATCGAGCACCTTGCCGGTACGATCCACGACTGCCACCTTCACGCCCGTGCGCAGTCCCGGATCGAGTCCCATGGTCGCCCGCGGACCGGCCGGCGCGGCGAGCAGCAGGTCGTGCAAGTTGCGCGCAAACACGGAAATCGCCTCGGTTTCGGCACTCTCGCGCAGCGCGGCGAACAGCTCGCCTTCGAGCTGCCAGGCGAGCTTCACCTGCCAGGACCAACGCACGGTCTGGGCGAGCCACGCATCGGCCGGGCGACCCTGATCAGCGATTGCGAAGCGCGCGGCGATCTTGCGCTCGCAGGAGTTGGCCTCGGTGGTCGCCGGCGCCCCTTCGGTCTCCAACTGCTCCGGCAGCTTCAGCACGATCTGCAGCACCTGCTCCTTGCGACCGCGAAACAGCGCGAGCGCCCGATGCGAGGGAATCGCCTTGAGGGGCTCGCGATAGTCAAAGTAGTCGCGGAACTTCGCGCCAGCCTCCTCCTTGCCCGGCTCGATTTTCGCGACCACCCAGCCCGTCTCGTGCAGGTGCTCGCGCAGCGAGCCGACCAGCGCCGCATCCTCCGCGAAACGCTCCATCAACACCTGGCGGGCACCTTCCAGCGCCACCTTGGTGTCCGGGACGCCCGGGTTCTCCCCCTGCTCCGTAGTGAACGGCTCGCGCAGATATTTGGCGGCCTCGCGCTCCGGATCGAGCTGCGGGTCTTCGAGCAGCGCCGTGGCGAGCGCATCGAGTCCCGCCTCGCGGGCAATCTGTGCCTTGGTACGCCGCTTGGGCTTATAGGGCAGATACAAATCCTCCAGGCGCTGCTTGGTCTCGGCGGCCTCGAGACTCGCGCGCAGCTCCGGCGTGAGCTTCCCCTGCTCCTCGATGCTCTTCAGCACCACCACGCGCCGCTCCTCGAGTTCGCGCAGATAGACCAGGCGCTCTTGCAGCGTGCGCAGCTGGACATCATCGAGGCCGCCGGTGGCCTCTTTGCGGTAGCGGGCGACGAACGGGACGGTAGCGCCACCGTCGAGCAGCGCGACGGCCGCGAGAACCTGCGGCGGACGGACCGCGAGCTCCGCGGCGATACGGGATTCGATGGACAGCATCAGCGGTGGGGAGGGGTCGGCCGAAGGAGGCCGCACTATGCGCAATCGGCCGCCGCACAACAAGTCTTGCGCCAACCGCGGCAAATGTCCTAGCCCCACCCGCTCCCGCGGGCCCGCACGCTCGGCGGGGATCGGGATTTGTACGTATACGAACCCGCCCCAATCCGTGACAAATCGCAAAAATTCTTAGGCTGATGAACGAGTTAGCCCGCCGCACAGGCGCCGCGGCAGGGCCAGGCTGCCTGCGCGCTGCTGCGACGCGAGTCACAGCTCGCCGGCAGGCCCTCATTAGGATGCGCGCATGGAATCGGTTCGTCATGCACACCACCTTCGATAGCTGGCTGGTCGGGCTGTCGGTCACGATCGCCGTCTTCGTCGCCTACACCGCGTTTCGCCTCGCCGCACGCGTTGTGGATGAGGGCCGCCCCCTGCGTCGCTTCTGGACCTTCGGCGGCGCTTGCGTGCTCGGCATCGGCATCTGGTCGATGCACTTCATTGGCATGCTCGCCATGGCGATGCCGATCCAACTGCACTACGACGTGCCGCTGACGCTGCTGTCGCTGCTGGTGGCGATCCTGACCTCCTGGGGTGCGATCCGCATCGCGGCCACCGGGCGGCTGAGCCTGCGCCGGCTCATGTTCGGCGCGCTGGTGATGGGCGGCGGCATTGGCGCGATGCACTACCTCGGCATGGCCGCCATCGACATCACCCCGGCGATTCGCTACCGGCCCGCGCTCCTCGCCGCTTCGATCCTTTTCAGCATCCTGACCTCCGGTCTGGCACTGCACCTGACGTTCCAGCCGCGGCGGGACCCGACGGCGCACCCGCTGGCCCGTCTCGCTGGTGCGGTGCTGATGGGCCTGGGCATCAGCGGTACCCACTACCTCGGCATCGCCGCCGCCCACTTCGCCCCCGGCGCCGTCAGCCGCGGCGGACTGGTTCTGAATAGCTTCTGGTGCGCCGCTACGATCGCGCTGGCCGCCGGCAGCGTACTCGCCTGCACGCTGATCAGCGATCTGTATACCGCGGAACTGGCGGCGCGCACCCGGGCGCACGCGAGTCGGCTGCGGCAGATCAATGCGCAGTTGCGCCACCAGGCGCTGCACGATGCGCTGACCGGGCTGCCCAACCACACCGCGTTCCTCGGGCGCCTCGAGGCAGCCTTGAAGGACGCGCGCGCCGGCCTCGGGCCGTTCGCCGTGCTCGCCCTTGACCTCGACCGTTTTAAGCTGATCAACGATTCGCTCGGCCACAGCGCTGGCGATGAGCTACTGCGCGAGGTGGCGCGCCGGCTGCGCGTCGCGGTGCGCGCGGGCGACACCGTTGCGCGTATGAGCGGCGATGAATTTCTGGTGCTCGTGCGGCACGTCCGCAGCCCCGCCGAGGCCGGCCGCGTCGCTGAGAGCATCAGCGCGGCGCTGAGCAAGCCGCTGCGCCTGCAGACGCTGGAGGTCCTGGTCTCCACCAGCATCGGCATCAGTCTGCACCCCGGCGATGCCGATACGCAGGAGACACTCCTGGCCCATGCGGATGAGGCAATGTACAGCGCGAAGCGGCGTGGCGGGCGGTCCTGGCAGTGCTTCGCCGCAGACATGAACGGTTTCACGCAAGAGCGTCTGTGCCTGGAGAGCGACCTGCACCGGGCGCTCGAGCGCGGCCAGTTCGAGCTGCACTATCAGCCGCGCGTCGAGGTCACGAGCGGGCGCGTCAGCAGCGTCGAGGCGCTGCTGCGCTGGCGCCACCCGGAACGCGGCTACCTTCCACCCCTCACCTTCATACCGATCGCCGAGGAAACCGGCCTCATTCTGCCGATCGGCGCCTGGGTTCTAGAGGAGGCCTGCCGACAAGCCCGCCTGTGGCAGAACGACGGACTGCTGATGCGCGTGGCGGTGAACCTCTCGGCGCTGCAGTTTCGCGAGAGCGGCCTGCTGCAGACCATCGCTGCGGCGCTCGATGCGCACCAGCTGGCCCCGAAGCTGCTGGAGCTGGAGATCACCGAGAGTGCGGTCATGACCGACGCGCAGTCCTCGGTGGCGATCCTCGAACGGCTGAGCCGCATGGGCGTGCTGGTGTCGGTGGATGACTTCGGCACGGGCTATTCGAACATGAGTTACCTGCGCCGCTTCCCGATCGACCGGCTCAAGATCGACGCCAGCTTCGTGCGCGAGATGAACGACGATCCGCAAACCGGACTGATCGTGCACGCCATCATCTCCCTCGCGCACAACCTGCACATGAAGGTGATCGCCGAGGGGGTCGAGACGCCGCTACAGCTGGCCCGCCTCGCCGCGCTCGGTTGCGACCAATACCAGGGCTATCTATTCGGCCGACCGGCGAGCGCCGCCGTGATCGAACCTAAGCTGCGCGCCCATGCCGCCCTCAGCACCGTCGACAGCGCCGCCACCAGCACTCGACTGCGACGTCCGGCCTGGGGGGGACCGCTGCTGGCCTCGAACGACGACTAACCGTGCGCGGGCGAGCCGCGCACCACCTCACAAGCCAACGCTCAAGTCGTCGGCGGCCGGCAACACTGTCCTGGTCGCAGACGCCTTTGCTAGCATTCTAGGCGTGTCTGGCAGGAGGAGTCCGCATGCACGAACCGGTCACGACGAGATGAAAGGCGCGGCGGTCCCGGACAACGAGGTCGAGCGCCTGAAGTCGCTGCGCATCCTCGAGATTCTCGATTCCGTCCCCGAGCAGGCGTTCGATGACCTGACGCTGCTCGCCGCGACTCTGTGCGATGCACCACTGTCGTTCGTCAGTCTGATCGACACGGATCGGCAGTGGTTCAAATCGCACTTCGGTACGGTGCTCGAGCAGACGGCGCGCGAGCTGGCGTTCTGCGCGCATGCCATTCTCGTCCCGGACCAGATCATGGAAGTACCGGACACCGCCGCGGACGAGCGTTTTGCCGACAATCCCCTGGTGCTCGAGGGGCCGCGGATCCGCTTCTACGCCGGCGCCCCGCTCATCACCGAGGAGGGCCATGCCCTCGGTACGCTGTGCGTGCTGGATCAGCGGCCGCGGCGCCTGGAGCCGCGTCAGCGCTCGGCGCTGCAGGCGCTCGCCCGCCAGGCAGCCGTCCAGCTGAAATTGCGCTCGATGCACCGGGCGCTGCAGCAGGCTCTCGAATCCGCCCGGACATATCAGCATGAGCTGGAGGAGTACCAGAGCCGGTTGCGCCATCTGAACATGCAACTGCACGCGCAAGCCATCACCGATCCGCTCACCGGCCTCTACAATCGTCTCGCACTCACCCAGCAGCTGAACCAGGCGGTCGCCCGCAGCCAGCGCGCACAGGAATGGTTGTCACTGCTGCTCATCGATGCCGATCACTTCAAATCGCTCAACGACAATTTCGGACACCAGGTGGGCGATGATGCGCTGCGTCAGCTGGCGCAGATCATCCGGGCTGCGGTTCGGGAGTCGGACATCGTCGCCCGCTACGGCGGCGAGGAGTTCGTGGTCATCCTACCCGCCACGGACGGTGTAGGCGCGCGCGCCCTCGCAGAGCGTGTGCGCGCTGAGGTTCAGGCCGCACGCTGGGGCCGTCACGACCTCACCATCAGCATCGGTGTTGCGACCCGTGCGGCATCTCACCCGCGTTGCACTGCGGAACTGCTCATCCAGGATGCCGACTTCGCGCTGTATCGGGCGAAGAACTCCGGACGCAACCGAGTCATCGCGGCGGATCCCACCGCACTCTGAGCGACTTTGAGGCTGACTGTAGCGGGAAGTGGCTCAAATGCCGTCAGATCTTACCATAAGCCAATACATCGGGCACACGCGCCAGCCAGATGCGCGCCAATTCGCCGCACACCCAAGTCCTGCGCAGAAGCACAGGCACAGGACAAGCCGCCAGGCAGCACCGAACACCAAGGGCGCGCCCCCCGAGAACCGACCCGCGGGCCTGTTCAATCGAGACTGAACAAGCTCTCGAGGTCGTGGCGGGAGAAGGCGCGGAAGGCGATGAGCGTCTCGGTACGCGTCACGCCCGAGACAGTGCGGATGCGCTGTGCCACAAGTTCGGCCAGCATCTCGTTCTCCCGGACACGAACGACCGCCACCAGGTCGAAATGCCCAGCCACCGAGTAAACCTCGGACACTCCAGTCATTTCGCTCAGCGTCTGCGCCACCTCAACGGTGCGCGACGGCTCGACGTTCATCAGTATTATCGCAGTGACCATCTCATATCCGGATATCGAGATCCGCCTCCTCAAATGGGCGCCACACCATACGCCACCGCCATACGAGCACGGCGCGGCACTGAGGATTGTACGGGCCGCCTCCTCCGGCCGCCAACACTTGCCAGCAGGTACGCGCCCTGCCGTATCGACTCGCTGATCCGCCGCCCTACCGGCGCGGTCAGGTCTTGCGCGCCAGCGGCGGGAACCACCGGCGCGGGGCCAGTCGTTATGCGCCCCGAAGCGCGGACCTCGTCTGAACCGCTCTTGGTCTCTTACGCACCCACTGCGGCGCGCAGCCGCTCAAGATCCCCATGGCGCGTAGCGATATCGCTCCGATCGGCCGCGCAGCGCAGGTCGCGCAGCACCTCCAGTGCGCGCAGCAGCACCGGCAGCGGCGGACCGCTGGCGGTGAGGTCCTCGAGTCCCTGCGCAGCGAGCCGCGCAGCCGGCTCCGTGATGAACCGCCTGACCAGGCCGTCGTGATGCTGCACGGCGTAGCGAGCGAACAGGTCACACAGCCCGAGGTAAGCACGCGCGTTACGCTGGAACCAGTCCGTGTGCCGATGCCCGGGCAGCAGTTCGAGCAACTCATCAAGCAAGCTCTGGTGCGTCATGCACTCGCGCAGGCGCGCCTGGTCGGCCGGCGGCATGAACAGCATCTTGTCTACCAGCAGCTGCGCGTAATACGGATCGTTGGCGCGGCACACCCCGAGCAGCAGATCGAGTTCGTTGATACCGGAGAAATCACCGGCATTGGCGCCCCGATACTCCTGGCGCCCGACCCGATAGGGTTTGTAATACGGTCGCACGGAGTAAAAAAATCGCTCGACGTCGAGCTGCGCCATTAAGCGCTCGTTGATGAGAAGCACTTCCTCGAGACTGCGATGCGCCGCGGCGAACATCCCGTCGGTGACCGGACTGGAAATCCCGAGGTGCGTGATGTTCGTCAGCGCCGTGGCGGTGAGCTGCAGACTGAGAATGCCGCGGGTGTTCTCGTCAATGAACAAGAACTCATCGGGCAGTCGAGTGAAGCTCTTGCGTATCCCGGCGCGGGCGCGATTGCGGGTCGCAAGGTGACTGGTGGCGAACCGTGGGGCCATTCCGAGCGATGCCCCGACGTGCAACGCCAGCGCCGAAGCCTCCGGAAACGGGGAACGCTCCTCGCGTGCAGGGTGGGTCAACTCGTGGCGGCGCAGTGCGGCCAGATACATCCCGACATTGCCCAGGACTGCGAAGGCACTCTCGAAGCCCTCGCCTGTATTACCCTCCTGAAGCAGCGCCCGGACGAACACAAGTCCCTCATCGCGCAACGCACTCTTGAGCGAGGCGCCGATGTCGGCCACCTGGCTGCGATCGGCCTGCGCAAAGTAGCGCTCTTCGAGCTCGGTATTCAGGTCAACGAAGGCCGTGCGGATCCAGTGCTCGAACGCTTCCGCCCTGATGCTCATCGGCACATACCCCGGGGACGCAACTGCAGAGCGGATAGTGTGCCGCCAGCGGAAGGGAACATTGTTCCGATTCCGCACGTGTTTAGCAGGCTGCACAGAACAGCGGTCTTTTCTACCGCCCAGACGCGGCCCCCTTGCGGGCCGTGGTTCGCGGCGCGGCGGCTCTTTAAGGATGTCACCCGCAGCGCCACCGGTTCGCCCACTTCGGTGAGGCGGGGATTTGCGCCACGGCGCGAGCCGGTGCCGGCCGGCGAACGGTGCCGCGGGGCACCCCGCGCCACTCAGTGACCGACCACTACCTCGCTGATCTGGATGACCGGCGCAAGATCGGTGTAATTAGCGATATCCGCGAGGATCTCCTCGGCATGCGGACCGAACCCGGCATCGAATGCCGCGACCGAGTCGCAGAAGATGTGGCACATCGCCACATAGACCGCCGGAGCGTCGGCGCCGCCGCCAGAGAGTCCTCTGTCGACCGTGTAGTACTGGCACAGTGACCCCATCAGCCGCTGCACCAGGGGCATGTGGCGCTCGCGGTAGTAGTCATGATCGAAGCGGGCACCGGGCTGATTCGGATACATCACGCTGACTTTGATCACGGGCGTCTCCTCGGTCCACAGCGGTCGGTTCGGGCGTGCCCGGCATACTGCGGCACGGGCGGGCGCACAACAACCACCGCGTCGCAGCGCCGCCGCCAGCGCGCGCGGCCCGGCGTGGGCTGTATCGGAACCAGAACACCGCCGGCGCCTGGCGGATCTTAAGGAATCGGGAAGAACTCGTGCGTGATGCGCACCGACGACGAGGACTTTGTCAGCAGGTAAACCCGGGCTCGCGGATAGTCGAGGATCAGCGCGCGGGCGGCCCGAGGTAGACAGGCGGCGCACGCGCTACTGGGCCACCGGCGACTTGCTCGGTCACGCCGTAGACCGTCGCGAGCGCGGCGCGTTTCGACGCGCGCAGCAGCGCCTTGCGCAACGCGAAGTTGCCAGACGTGACCGCCGAGCCGGCATCGAGCACCGCCTGGACCGGCGCATCCGCCACGCGCGCGGGGATCACGAGCAACCCGCCCGTGGTGCGCCGGGCGGGGATCTCCAGGAAGCTGCCGAGGATACGGCGGCTTGATTGCTCGATAGTCACCTCGCGACGATGGAAATCGACCACCACGCGTACCGGACCGAATCCGGCCATGCCGAGAATCCCGTCGAGACCGATCATCACGGGGCTGTCGCTCACCGGCACGCGCAAACCGTGCTTGACGATGGTCCCGACCCGCAGACGGCGGATCAGCACCCACCGGAGCCTATGGATACCGGTCGTGCCCTGTGCCCGCTCGCTGCCATCACGATGCGGCGCGAGCGCGAGTTCGCGCACCAGCACCGGGGAGACCATCGAACTGTCCGCGCCGGTATCGAGGAGAAAATGGAACGGCCCCTCACCGTCGATACGCACGGCCACAACGAAACGATCTGCTCGGTAGGCCCGGGTCCCGCAAGCGCGGCGAATGGCAGCGGCGCGGGCATCGGGGTCTGTGTCATCCCCGCTGCGGCGGGCAAACCAAGCATGGCCCATGACGCCACCAGGCAGAACATGCCGTACCGAGCGCTCACCACAGACCTCGCGGTCGACACAGGGGCACCCTGGGACCCGGTCAGTATCGCCCCCGGTCCCGCCGGGAGGACGGGTACCGCCGAGAACGGCGCCGGCCGCCGCTTCGTTGCGGGTCCCTGGGCAGTCCGTTAAGCTGGCCCGATTCGCTTCGCCCGCATTCCGTACACCCACTCCCAAGAGGTGATCGCGCATGCTTCACGCCGATGCCGACCCGCGGCTCGTCCGCCGCAAATCCCTGTTCATCGCGCTCGCCGCATTGCTGTGCCTGCCACTCGCAGCGCACGCCGCTGCGCTGCAGAAATTTCTCAACGGCAAGCTCACCTGGCGAAACATTGGACCTGACATCGGCGGGCGCGTCGTGGCGGTCTCGGGCGTTGCCGGCAAGCGCAACCTGTTCTACATGGGCGCCGTGGACGGTGGTGTCTGGAAGAGCACCGACTACGGGGTGCGGTGGCACAACATCACGGACGGCAAGTGGACATCCGCAAGCGGTAGTGTCGGCGCGGTTGCCGTGGCCACTTCAAATCCAAAAGTGATCTATGTCGGCACCGGCGAGGCGGACATCCGCAACGACATGGTCACCGGCGACGGCATCTTCAAGTCGATCGACGGCGGCAAGACGTGGAAGTACGCCGGTCTTGCCGGCACGCGCACCACCAGCGCCATCGTGGTCGATCCGCGCAATCCCGACATCGTGTACGTTGCCTCCATGGGCCATGTCTTCAAGCCCAACGCCGAGCGCGGCATCTTCAAGTCGAGCGACGGCGGCAAGACCTGGCACAAGGTGCTCTACGTCAACCCCAAGACCGGCGCGATCGATCTGGTGATGGATCCGCGCGACCCGAACGTGCTGTATGCGACGATGTGGCAGGCGCAGCGCACGCCCTGGACACTCATCGACGGCGGTCCGGGCAGCGGCTTGTACAAAAGCACCGACGGCGGCGCGCACTGGACGAACCTCTCGCACAACCCGGGCCTGCCGCACGGCCTGCTCGGACGCATGGGCGTGTCAGTCGCCGCCAGTCATCCAAATATCGTCTACGCCATCATCCAGGCGAAGCACGGCGGCGTGTTTCGCTCGGCCAACGGCGGCAAGACCTGGCAGCGCGTCAACCGCAGCTGGAGTCTGCGCCAGAGAGCCTTCTACTACATGACGATTTACGCCGACCCCAGCAATCCGAACACGGTGTATGCACCGAACGTCGACGGCGTCTGGGTCTCGCGCGACGGCGGCAAGGCGTTCTCGCTGCTGCATATGCGCCACGGCGACAATCACATCGTCTGGATCAACCCGCACCACCCGAAGATCCTGCTGGTCGGCAATGACGGCGGCGCCACGGTCTCGACCGACGGCGGCAAGACCTGGAGCACCGAACACAACCAGCCGACGGGCCAGTTCTACCACGTTGCGCTCGATCATGCGTTCCCGTTCAATGTGTACGGCGCGCAGCAGGACGAAGGCTCCTTCGAGGGACCCAGCGCCTCGATCGACGGGGCAATCCCGGTGTCGGCCTGGCACTCGGTCGCACTTGGGGAGAGCTCGTTCGTCGCGCCGAAGCCTGGCAGCCGTTACGTCACCTTCGGCAGCGATTACTACACCATCATGCAACGGTACAACCGGCTGACCGGGGTGCGCCGGTCAGTGAGTCCCTCGCCGATCTATATGGACGGCGGAGATGCCGCGCGGATGCAATACCGCTTCGGCTGGACCCATCCGATCTTCTTCTCCCCCGACGATCCGCACGAGCTGTTTCTGGCCTCGCAGTACGTCATGGTCAGCCATGACAACGGACGCACCTGGAAGGTCATCAGCCCGGACCTGACGCGTAACGATCCGGCCACCGAGGGGCCGCCGGGCGGCCCGATCAACCTTGATCAGACCGGCGCCGAGGTATTTCCGGACATCTCGGCTCTGGCCGTGTCGCGGCTGAACCCGCACGTGATCTGGGCAGGCTCGCAGGACGGGCTGGTGCATGTCACCGTCGACGGCGGCAAGCATTGGCAGCTGGTCACCCCGCCACAGCTCACCCATTGGGCCGAGATCACCTCGATTGAGCCTTCGCACGTCGCGGCCGGGACCGCCTATCTCAGCGCGTCACGTTACATGTGGGATGATTATCATCCCTATGTATTCAAAACGACCGACTATGGGCGCCACTGGACGACCCTCACCCAGGGGCTGCCGAACGATCAATACGTATTCGTGGTGAAGCAGGATCCCGCCGATGCCCGCCTCCTGGTCTTAGGCAGCGGCAACACGGTATATGCCAGCCTCGATGGCGGCGCGCACTGGACGGCGCTCGGTGTCAATCTGCCGCACGTGCAGGTGCGAGATCTCGCCTTCAACCGCCGCGAGGGCGAGCTTGTCGCCGCGACACACGGCCGCTCATTCTGGGTTCTCGATGACGTGCCGCTGCTCGAGCAGATGACGCAGTCGGCGCAGCCCTCGGGTACCGCAACGCACCTGTACGCGCCCGAGACCGCGTGGCTGACGCATGCCTACGGACAGGACTCGGGCGCGGAACACCGCGAGTCGGTGGGCACGAACCCCCCGTTCGGCGCAACCGTGTTCTTCCACCTCCCGGCCGGCTATCACGGCCAGACCCCGGTGAGCCTGGCATTTCTCGGTGCCCGGGGGCAGCAGATCGCGCGCTACACGCTGCACCTGAAGCCCGCACACAGCCGCAAGCTGCCCGCCACGGTGCGCGACAACCTGCAGCCCTCACAGGTGAAGCATCGGGCCCTGGAGAAGATGACTGCGGTGACCGCAGGACTGAACCGCTTCCAGTGGAATCTGCGCTATGCGGATGCCACGGAAGTGATCGGCTGGGAGCCCCCGGAGGTCACCGACGGCTTATCCGCAAGTGCACGCGGACCGCTCGTCAATCCCGGCCGCTACACCGTGGTCCTGCGATACGGGAACGAGGCATACCGGCGATCGTTCGCGGTGAAGCTCGATCCACGCCTGCACACCACGCCGGCAATTCTCAAGCAGCATCTGGCACTGCAGCTTGCGCTGCACCGCAGCGTCGATGTACTCGACCGGGACATCAACGCAGCGATCCTGCTGCGCCGGCAGCTGGCCAAAGCCGTATCCGAGCACAAACTAAGTGCCGCGGCCGCAGGTCCGGCGATGCAGGCACTGCATGCTGCGGTGCACGCCGTGGTGCAACGGCACGTGCGCTCGAGCGAAGGGGACGTGATGCACAACATGCGCTTGCGCAGCTTCCTCGCCTACTTGCAATCAAGCATCGGTCTTGACTATCGGGCGCCGGATCCGGCACAGATCGCGGCATTCAACACCCTGGAACATGAAGCGCGCCAGGGCGAGCAACGACTGCAGGCGGCAAGCGCCACGGGTCGACGCCTGCTCTGAGGCGTCCTCGCCCGGCAGGAACCGGTCCGCTGCGCCCTGTCCGGCGCGGCGGACCGGGCGGGGCGCGCGCACCCATCCGCGCACTGCGATGTGTTCACAGACTCGCCCGCACGCTCAGCGGTTGCGCAGCACCCGCCACGTCACGGCGAGTCCGTACACCAGGATTAATGCCACCAGGAGCATCAGACCAAGCCCGACGGCCTCGCGCAACGGCGTGCCGCTCGCCGTCGAGAGGTAGGTCCAGGAGGCCGATACGATCAAGCCGTCATAGGCCAAGTGCGTCACGATGCTCCAACGCAGACCGAAGGCGATGCGAATATAGGCAAGTCCAACGCCGACCAGAAACTGCGGCAGCACCAGCACGAGCGCCCACCAGGTCAGGGAGTTGGAGTACACCTCGGCGTGCTCCACGCCGAACAGCACACACGACACCCAAAACACCCAGATTCCGTGGCGGCGGAAGAACCCGAGCACGGCCTCGCGCGCATAGACGTACAGTCCGAGGCTCACCAGACTGGCCGGCACGAGTGCCCAGAACGGCGCAAAGTAGTGGCGGATGGTGCTGACCGCGCGCGGATGCTCGAGATTGATGCGAATGCCAAGGAACATGTAGCAGAGAAAGAACGCGAGTCCGACGAACACCGCGGGCGGCGAGGTGGAGAGGAAGGCACGGTAGGCAAGTTCCTCGAGCAACGGGGCGACCAGCACGATACTGGCGGCGGCGAGGGATGGATGCATGACCAGATAGGCCTGAAACGTGTCCGGCGCGATGCGCCAGCCAAACCAGTGCACCAGCAGGTCATCCAACCGGCCGCCGAGGAAGCCGAGTACCAGCAGCAGGCTCAGCCAGCCGAACCAGGTCCACGCCGTGAGCCGCCGCCGCGGGCGATCGCGCAAGACCGGGTGCGCCAGAAATGGCAGCAGCCGGCCGTAAGCGCCCGGCGCCGCCTCGCTCATGACCTCGGATCGCGGATTCGGTGATTCCTGCACGGCACAGCTCGGGCCCCGTTCACAGTGTTAGGCCCGCTCCCTAGATATAAAATCATGTACCACGACGCGGCGTACGCCGCAACCGCGGGACCGTACACACCGCGCGGTGGTGGGTACGCGGATCAGCGGGTGAGCGCACGGCTTGATTCGGCTCGGGGGCCTAGATAGATTTACAGCCTCGCGCAGCACCCCGTGCGCGTACTGAGCGGGCGCGAGCGCGCCGCCTGCACCCTGGACATCTCAGATGCCGATGCACGATCGAACCGCTGACATCGCTTCGGCGCAGGCCGCCGGGACCAGAACTCGCCGGTCCGGTGAAATTCATGCGGCACTCAGCGTCGCGCTGCTATGCAAGACCTACGCCTCATTGGTCGCAGTTAAGGACGTCTCGTTCGAGGTGCAACGCGGTGAAGTGGTCGGCCTGTTGGGACCGAACGGCGCCGGGAAGACCACGACGATCAACATGATTCTCGGCGTGCTCAGCCCAAGTGCGGGTGACATCCGAATTGCGGGAATCGACCTGGCGCAGGAGCGTTCGCGCGCCTTGGCCCAGGCAAACTTTGCGGCTGTGTATGCCACGCTGCCCGGCAACCTCACGGTCGAGCAGAACCTGCGGTTCTTTGCCCTCATCTACGGCATCGCGCGTCTCGCCGCGCGCATCGAAGCGCTGCTACAGCAGTTCGATCTTGAGCACCTGCGCAACACCAAGTGCGGGGTACTGTCCTCCGGCGAGCAGACGCGGGTCGCATTGGCCAAGGCGGTACTGAACCGGCCGCAACTGCTGCTGCTCGATGAACCGACGGCGTCCCTCGACCCATCCGCGGCGCAAACGGTCCGCGAGCGCATCCGAGGCCTGGCGAGCGACGACGGCTGCGGCATTCTTTGGACCTCGCACAACATGTACGAGGTCGAGACAGTCTGCGACCGGGTGCTGTTCCTCTCGCGCGGGCGCATCCTGCTGGAGGGCGATCCGCGTCGGCTGCCGGCCGAGCACGGCGCGGAGACCCTGGAGGCGCTGTTCATTCGTCTGGCGCGCGAGCCGCTGAGCGCCGTGGAGCGCACGCAATGAAGCTGCGCCCGATCGCTGGGATCCTGCTGCGCCAGTTCTACCTGATCCGCGGCAGTCCGGTCCGCGCATTGCCGATGTTCGCCTGGGTGGCGATCGACATCGTGGTGTGGGGATTTATCACCCGCTACCTGAACACGATGAGCGCGGGCCGGTTCAACTACGTCCCGAGCCTGCTTGGCGCGGTGCTGCTGTGGGATTTTTTCACGCGCATCATGCAAGGGGTGAGCACCGCGTTCCTGGAGGACGTGTGGTCGCGAAACTTCCTGAACTTATTTGCAACACCACTCACCACACCGGAGTACATCACCGGCCTGGTCATCAGCAGCATCGGCACCAGTGCGATCGGGCTCGCGGTGATGCTGGTACTGGCGACCGTGGTGTTCGGACTCTCGTTCTTCTCCCTTGGTGCGATGCTGCTGCCGTTCCTGCTCGTGCTGTTCTGCTTCGGCATCGCACTCGGCATCCTCGCCAGCGCGCTGGTGCTGCGTCTGGGTCCGGCGTCGGAATGGCTTGTGTGGCCCCTACCAGCGCTGATCTCACCGTTCGTGGGGGTGTTCTATCCGCTCGCGACGCTACCGCGCTGGATGCAGCTCATCGCCAAAGGGTTGCCACCCGCGTACGTCTTTCAGGGCATGCGCGCGATCCTCGCCGGTCATGCCCTGCCGGCGGCGGCACTGCTGCCGGGTGCGGCGTTCGCGCTGCTCGATGTCGCCCTGGCCGGGTACTTCTTCGTGCGGGTGTTCCGCTACGCGCTGCGCACCGGGCTGCTCGCCCGCTACAGCGCCGAGAGCGTGTCCTGACCGCAGGACCGCTGCGCACCGGCACGCCGGGCGTTCAGCGCAGCGCCTGATCGAGCCAGCGTGCGAGCGTGGCGGCGTCCACCGCGCCAGAATGGCGCGCCAGTTCCTGACCGCCGCGGAAGAGAATGAGGGTTGGGATGCTGCGGATGCCAAAGCGACCGGCCAGCTGCTGCTGCTCGTCGGTATTGACCTTGCCGATGCGCAGCGTGGTGGCGCGCTGCGCGGCCACGCGGTCCAGCACCGGCGCCATCATGCGGCACGGACCGCACCACGGTGCCCAGAAATCCACCAATACCGGCAGCGAGGCCCGCTCGACATGTGCGGCGAACCCACCGGCATCGAGGGCAACGGTCTGCCCGCTGAGGACCGCGGCCTTGCAGCGCGGACACTTCGGGTGCTCTCCGAGGCGTGCCTCGGGCACTCGCACCAGCGAGTGGCAGTGGGGGCACGCAATCAGCAGCGCATCGGCCACGGAAGTTTCGGCGTTCATGAGCCGGACATGGGGTCGACACCGACCCGGTTCAAGCACCCGACCCTTGGCTTCGCCGCCATCGCCCCCATCTTTGCGTTCAGCGCTTCCTTATATTGATTCCGCGAGGGCTGCATCGCACATGGAATACCGGGATTATTATCAGCTGCTCGGCGTCGGCCGGACGGCTACGGCCGAGGAGATCAAGAAGTCCTATCGGCGACTCGCGCGCAAATATCACCCCGATGTGAGCAAGGAAAAGAACGCCGAGCAGAAATTCAAGGAAGTGCAGGAGGCCTACGAGGTCCTGAAGGACCCGGAGAAGCGCGCCGCCTACGATCAGCTCGGCAGTGAGTGGAAGTCCGGGCAGCAGTTCCGCCCCCCACCGGATTGGGCGAGCGGCTTCGAGTTCACCGGCGGGACACGCCCCGGGGCCACCGGGGCGCCCGGCTTCGACGGCGAGGGCTTCAGCGATTTCTTCTCCTCGCTGTTCGGCGGGGCGAGTCCGTTCGGCGGTGGCGCCCGGCGCGCGCCGCGCCAGGGCCGCGATCACCATGCACGCATCGACCTCGACCTGGAGGAAGCCTTCGGCGGCGGTACGCGCACGCTGGAACTCAAGCGGCCCGACATGAAGCCCGACGGCTCGCTGGACGTACGGGCCCACACGGTGCGGGTGAGCATTCCGGCGGGCGTCACCGACGGCCAGCTCATCCGCCTCGCCGGCCAGGGCGAGCGCAGCGCAGGAGGCGCCCGGGCGGGCGACCTGTATCTCGAGGTGCACGTCCGGCCGCATCGTCTCTACCAGCTGGAGGGCCGCGACGTTACGTTAACGCTGCCGATCGCGCCCTGGGAAGCTGCACTCGGCGCGACGGTCACCGTCCCGACGCTCGGCGGCGCGGTCGACATGCAGGTGCCAAGCGGTGCGCAGTCCGGTCAAAAGCTCCGTCTGCGCGGCCGCGGTCTGCCGGGCCAGCCGCCGGGGGACGCTTATGTGCAGCTGAAGATCGTCGCACCACCGGCGAATTCCCCAGAGGCGCGCGCGATATACGAACAGATGCGCACAACGCTGGGGACATTCGATCCGCGCGCCGAACTCAAGAGGTGATGCCGTGACCGAGGCCGTCGAACGATACGAGGTGCACCTGATGGGCGAGACCGACTGGATCGGCGCCGGTGACATCTGCGCGCTGTGCCGACTCGATCTCACGGCGATTGCCGAGCTGGCCGACCTCGGGCTGGTGGCGCCGCGGGGCGCCGCCCCGGCCGAGTGGCTGCTGCCGGCGGCAGCGCTGCCGCGCCTGGCGCTCGTCGGGCGGCTGATGCGCGATCTTGGCGTAAACCTGAGCGGTGCAGTACTAGCCGTGGAACTGTTGGAAGCGCAACGGAGCCTGGAGCGTCGGCTACAGCGCCTCGAGCAACTGCGCGCGCCCTAGGCGGGGCGGGCAAACGCACCGGATGCGGATACGCATTTGTACCGACTTCTGTGCGACCCGATCACGACGAATACCGTGGTCTGTGATGCAACCGCCGGCTCACTTGGACTGCGCGCTACCGGATCCCCAGGCCGCGGCGCTCATTGTCGATGAATCGGGAACCATCGTGTTCGCCAGCGACCCGGTGCAGCGACTGCTCGGCCATGACCCGCGGGCGCTGCGCGGCCAGAGCGTCGAGGTGCTGTTACCCGAGCGGCTGCGCCTCGCGCACATCGGTCAGCGGCTGCGGTTCACCGACAGACGCGCGGCGTCTACGTCCGGACCGACGGCCTCGCGCATCCCCGTAAGAGGCGCGCTGACACGCCGATCACCGAAGAGTGCGCCTCAGCGGTTGCGCGCGCGGGCGCGCCACGCCAGCAACAGCATGGCCACGCCGAACACGAGCATCACCAGGCCCCACCACAGGTCGATGTTGATGCCGAGTGAGCGTCTCGCGAGCGCCGCACCGCCGTGCAGACCGTAGCCGGCGAGCAGGAGGCCGAGCAGGCTGAACAGTGCACCGACCGGAATGCGGATATCAAGTCCCATGAGTGATCACCAGAACAAGAAGTTGAGGGTCACGGCGGCAGCGAGGACGCACACGCCGAGCACCGCCGGGCGGCGGTACCAGCGGGCGGCACTCGAGTCCTGGCGCGGTGTGAGTGAATAGACCAGCCCGACCAGTTCCCCCTCGGGCCGCGGCTGGGTGAGGAGACTGACGCCGACGGTCACCAGGAAGCACACGCCGAACGCATAGATCGCGGTCCAGAAGTTCTGTGCCATGGGGCTCGGGTACAGATGCATCACGGCGATCCAGCCGCCCTTGATGCCCGGTGAGGCGCCGGCCGGCAGCGTCAGGCCGTGATGCACGGCCGCAGCGGCGGTACCGGCCAGCAGTCCTGCGAACGCGCCGTGTCCGCTGGTGCGCTTCCAGAACATGCCGAGCAGGAACGTGGCGAACAGCGGTGCATTGACGAACGCGAACAGCAGCTGCAGCAGATCCATGATGTTGTTGAAGCGATGGGTGACGTAGGCGGCCGCCACTGAGAGCGCGATGCCGACCACGGTGGCCACACGACCGACGGTGAGATAGTGCGCATCGGAGGCCTCGCGGCGGATGTACGCCTGGTAGATGTCGTACGTCCATACCGTGTTGAACGCCGTGACGTTGCCCGCCATGCCGGTCATGAAGCTCGCCATCAGCGCCGTCAGGCCAAGTCCGAGCATGCCGTTCGGGAAGTACCGCCCGAGCATCAACGGCACGACCATGTTGTAGTTGAGGTGCCCGTCGGCCTGACGCGGCAGCGTCAGGCCGCTCGCCCCGCCGTGCACCGTGGCGGCGATGGCGATCATGCCCGGCAGGATCACCAGGAACGGGAAGAGCATCTTCGGGATCGCGGCGATCAGCGGTGTGCGCCGCGCCGAGTCCATCGACTCGGCCGAGAGCGCCCGCTGAACCACCAGGAAGTCGGTACACCAATAGCCAAAGGACAGCACGAACCCGAGTCCCATGGCCATGCTGAACCAGTCGATGCCCATGGGGTTCTCATGCGGGCTGCCCATCACGCTCCAGGTGCTCAGCCACGCATCGGGCGCAAAGCCGCGTGCACGCGCCACCGTGTGCAGGCCGGCAACCAGCCCCTGCCAGCCACCGACGTCTTTCAGACCGATCAGCACCAGCGGCGCGAAGCCGAACACGATGAGAAAAAACTGCAACACTTCGTTGTAAATTGCCGAAGTCAGTCCGCCGAGGAAGATGTACACCAGCACGATCAGCGCCGAGAGCGATACGCTGGTGTTGAAGTCCCAGCCGAGCAGCAACCGCAGCAGCAATGCGAGCGCGTACAGCGAGATCCCGGAAGAGAACACCGTCATCACCGCGAAGGTGATGGCGTTCAGCCCCCGGGTCTTCTCATCAAAGCGCAGCTTCAGGTACTCCGGCACCGAGCGGGCGCGCGAGCCGTAGTAGAACGGCATCATGAACACCCCGAGAAAGACCATCGCCGGAATCGCGCCCACCCAGTAGAACTGGGCGGTGGCCATGCCGTACTTGGCGCCCGAGGCGGCCATGCCGATGACCTCTTGAGCGCCGAGGTTCGCCGAGATGAACGCAAGTCCGGCGATCCAGGCCGGTATGGCGCGCCCGGAGAGAAAGAAGTCCGTGCTGGTGCGCATGGAGCGCTTCAGGGCCGCGCCGATGCCCAGCACGACCGCGAAGTACGTCCCCATGATGATCCAGTCGATTGCCTTCGGATGCATGTTCGACCTCTCAGGCGCGCCGGGTCGCCAGGTGGCGCGCCCATGCGGCATGCAGCGCCTGTGCGCGCTCGCGCACCAGAGACGGGGCATCTGCGGCTTTATAGAGTGAGCCGCCGACCCCGATGCCCGCAGCCCCGGCCTCAAGCCAGCTGGCAAGATCGTGCGCACCGGTGCCGCCGACCGCCCAGACCCCGGCGGTGCGGGGCAGCACTTCGCGCAAGGCCTTCAGGTAGAGCGTCCCCACAGTGAGGGCCGGGAAGAGCTTCAGCTGCGTGGCGCCGGCCTGGAGCGCGCAGAACGCCTCGCTCGCGGAGAGGAACCCCGGAAAGCTATCGAGTCCGAGATCCACCGTACGCCGGATCACCTGCGGATCGGTGTGCGGCGAGACCACCAGCCGCGCCCCGGCTGCGGCAGCCTCCTCGACATCCTGCACCGTGAGCACGGTGCCGGCACCAATCAACGCCTGCTCGCCGAACCTGCCGGTCAACCGCGCGATGCTCTCCAGCGGCTGAGGGGAGTTCAGCGGCACCTCCATCATGCGGATCCCGCCGTCAATCAGCGCGCCACCAATATCGATCGCCTCCGCCGGCGTTACGCCGCGAAGGATGGCGATCACCGGCGGGGTCGCCGCGCCAACCACGTGTCTCATCGTCATCTCATGCCCCCCCAAATGTCCACAACGCCACGCGCGCAAGGCGCTTGGCGCCAGTGTCGCTCCGGCCACGCGCACTCAGCGCAAGGATCCGCCGATCCGGCGTCGATATGAGAGACAGGCTCCGGTGCGCCATCGGCCTGATCTCGCCTTATTCATAAGATTAATCCGCTTGACGGCAAAAGTCTGCCTCTGCATGCCAAACGCGGCGCCCCGGCAACGGGACGGCCAGGCCACCGCCCGGCCGTCCCGCGTGCATCACCGCTTCGCCGCGCCGGCGGACATCGTCGAAAAGGTATACACAATATTATTGCGGTAGACCTGACCGGGATTCAGCCGCGCCGAGCCGAAGTTCGGGTGATTCGGCGTATCCGGGAAGACCTGCGGCTCGAGCACGAACGCATCACCCTGCCGATAAATGTGCCCGGAAATGCCAACGATGGTGCCGTTGAGATAATTGCCGCTGTAGAACTGCAGGCCGGGCTGGTTCGACTGCAACGTAAGCACCCGACCGGAGACCGGATCGACGATCCGGGCCATCAGGCGCAGTCCGGCAATAGGTCCGCGGCCGAACACCCAGTTCATGTCGTAGCCGCGACCGAAGACCAGCTGGCGCGAGTGGCCGTCGAGGATGTCGCGTCCGATGAGCTTGGGCGTGCGGAAGTCGAACGGCGTACCGGCCACCGGCCGGATCACGCCCGTCGGGATCTGCGTCGCGTCCGTTGGCGTGATGTCCGCCGCCGGAATCATGAGCTGCTCATTAAGGATGCTGCCGGAGCCCTCGCCCGAGAGATTCCAGTAGGTGTGGTTGCTCAAATTCACGATGGTCGGGGCATTGGTCGTGGCCCGATAGCGGATAAAGAGCTGGTTACGGTTCGAGAGCGCGTAGGTCACGGTCGCGGTGAGCGTACCCGGATAGCCTTCCTGACCGTTCGGACTGACGTAGCGCAGAGTGACGCTACCCAGGGATCGTCCGCGGTGCACGCCGAGCACCGTCCATAAGCGCCGGTCGAACCCCTTCGTGCCGCCGTGCAGCGAGTTCGGTCCGTCGTTGATCGGCAACTGATACGTGTGGCCATTCAGCGTGAAGCGGCCCTTTGCGATCCGGTTGGCGAATCGCCCGACGGTGGCACCGAAGTACGGATCGGACTTACTGAGATAGCCGCGCAACGTGGGGTAGCCGAGCGCCACGTCCGCGAAGTGTCCGTTGCGATCCGGCGTGAGAATCTCCTGCACCCGTGCTCCGTAGGTCAGCAGCCGGACCGTGATTCCCGCCCGGTTGCGCAGCGTGACCGCATACACGGCTCTGCCATCGGGCAGGTGCCCGAATACCGCCTTGGTTGCCGTCACGGCGTAACTCGTCTGCGTCCCCAATGCCCCCAGGAGAGCCGTGGCCGCCACAGCGTAATACATGTGTCGCATCTCGCCATCCTCTGTAAAGGTGGCCGCGCCGCAGCGATGCTGCCCGGACGATCAAACGCCGGCGCAAACCCTCGCCGCAAGCCGCCGCCAGAAACTCTCCCCGCGGTCATTGTAATGGCCTTGGCGACTCAATGCCGAGCGCCGCCGACCCGCGCCCAACGCACGGGCAGGCCCAGTGCCACCGGGGGCGGCTCGGTCGCGGACGCTCAGGCGAAATGAAACAGCTGGCGGCAGACGGTATTGATCTGGCTTCCCGGGACGACGCAGGCCTCGGCGGCCCGACGCCATTCGGCAACGTGCGCAGCCGCACGATGTGCCTCGAGCGCCGCCTCATCGGTGTAGAGCTCGTAAAAAACGAAATGCGTCGGCCGCTGCGCGTCCTGCGTGACGTCGAAATACTTGCAGCCGTGCTCGCGCGTGAAGCTGTGCTGCGCGTTCTGGCGGATCGCGGCGAGAAAGCGCTCCAGTTGGTCGGCGTGGACTTCCAGTGTGACGATGAGTGCGATCACGATGGCCCGCACTCGGCCGGCCCTGCCGCCGCGCGAATCCCCGGCATCGCCACAGTGGATTGCGCCGCGAGTTCCGACAGCGTCTTCCACGTCTGTTCCGGGATCGAGAGGCCCCGCGTCCTGCTCTCGGCGCACCGCCGAGCCTCGATCTCCCCGGGAAAGAAGATCTCCTCGATGCCCGCCGCCCGCGGAACTGCCTTCACCTCCTCGATGAGTCGCGCGAGGCGCTGCTCGAACTGCGCGCGCGGCATCAGAGCGTCGATCTGGATCGTAATGAACAGGTGCCCGCAACCGCTCGCGCGGTCAGCGACATACGGCCCGGCCACCCCCGCACCGAAGGCGCTCCCAGTCAACACCCCGGCGAGCACGTCCATCATGAACGAGATGATGTAGCCCTTGTGTCCGGCCATGGGCAGGATCAGACCCTGCAATGCCGTGTGCGCATCGGTGGTCGGAACGCCGCGTCCATCCGCAGCCCAACCAGCCGGAATCGCCTCGTTGCGCTGCGCGGCCGCGTAGATCTTGCCGCGCGCCACCGCGGTGTTGGCGATGTCCATCACGACGACCCCGCGTGCCCCCGCCGGGGCAGCGATGGACCAGGGATTGGTGCCGAGCGCCTTTGTCCGGCCGCCCCACGGCGCCATAGCCGGACTCGCGTTCGTCGCCAGCACACCGATGCAGCCCTGGTGCGCGCACTGACGCGTGAAGTACGCCGCGGTACCGAAATGATTGGAGTTGCGTACCGCCACGACACTCACGCCATGTGCCTGCGCCCGAGCGATCCCCACTCGGGTCGCCTCCTGCGCCAGGACCTGGCCAATGCCGTCACGACCATCGATCACCGCAACCGCACCGTTGTCGAGCACAAGCTGCGATTGCGTCACCGCAGTCATAGCACCGCTGCGCAGCCGCGCCAGATACCACGGCAGACGCAGCATGCCGTGCGAGGCGTGGCCCCACTGCTCCGCGGTGACCAGCGTGTCGGCCAGCAGCCGCGCATCCGCTGCCGGCACTCCGGCCTGCACCAGCAAGTCCGCTCCGAGGCGGCGCAGCGCGTCGGCATCGATCGATCGGTTCATGGACCTTCAACGGAGCGCCGCAGCACGCCGGCATGGTAGCGCGCCGCTCGCATCCCGAACTCCTGTGTCGCCCGGCAAGGCGCTTGCAGTCTAACCGAATGGCAGGCGCCGGGACCGGCGCGGGCCTCCCCCCAAGCCCGGTCGTCCGCGGACACTCACTCACCCGCACGAGAAGCCCCAGGGGCGCGGCCCTGACTCTGCGGCCCAGATTGCCCGTGCCGAAGGAGCGTTGCACGACAGCCCCGAAGAAGGCATCGAGCGCCTGCGGCGGCGACTGCTCGAGGCGCCGTAGGGGAACATGAACGACCACATCCCCGACCGAGGCGGCCTCCCCGCAGCGCATCCGCCAGCACCGGCCTCGGCGCCTCATGGACCGCGTCCGAATCGAATTTTCTCGCCCGCCCCTACCGCAGCCTGCTAAAAGGACACCGCGCGAGCGGTACCCTTGCCGCACGGCGCTGCACCAGGATGCCGACCGTTCCAGAATTCAGGCGCCGCCACGACGACCGCTGTCGCAGCGGCCTCTCGGCTGGTCGCAGGATGCACGAAACGTCATGTTTCCAGAGGCATCATGCCGGCAGCGAGTCAAGCAGCGCTCATGCGCCAACGCAGGCTGCACCCGCGGCACGCCGGATCATTCATACCACCACGAGGTCATTTCATGTCGATGTCAAACGCAGCGATTTCATCGTTCGAGATCGGACTCAACGCACTCGCCTCGATGCTCGACAAGGCGGAAGCCTATGCCGCGGCAAAGAAATTCGATGCGGCGATACTGCTCAACACCCGGCTGTTTCCGGACATGTTCCCGCTCACCCGTCAGGTACAAATCGCCTGCGATGCGGCCAAGAACGGCGGTGCACGGCTCGCCGACGTCGAACCTCCCAAACACGAAGACAACGAACAGTCGTTTGCCGAGCTGAAGACGCGGATCGCCAAGACGATCACCTTCGTCAAGACGCTCGACAAGGCCAAAATCGACGCCTCGGCCGAGCGCGAGATAATTTTCCCGCTGGGTCGTGAGAACAAGGCGAAGATGCGCGGGGTCGATTACCTCAACCACTTCGTGCTAGCAAACTTCTACTTCCACATCAGCACCGCATACGGGATCCTGCGCCACTCAGGCGTGGAGCTCGGCAAGCGCGACTATCTCGCCGGTATTCCGATGACGATGGTCTGAGACTGCGCAGATCGGCCGTCCGGCGGGGTTTGCGCCGGACGGCCGGGTGGCCGCGCCGGGTCGCCCCGTCAAGACAAACTCGTGCCTCACCCGGGATAAAGGACATGCCAATCAGCGTGCTCCACGGTCGGATGCTGCGCGAGCTTCGCCCCGATCATGGCGAGCTGCTGAACACTAACGCCCAGGGTCTCGACCCGGATGTGCTGTGCGCCGGAGGAGTCCAGTTCCGCCACGACCCGCCGCGGCACGACATTCAGGGTCTGAAAATAGCTGAGCACACGCCCCAGCGCCGCAGGATCGGCCTGCGCGAGCACGCGAAGGCACAGCGTTGTGAAACGCCCCGCTTCCCCGTGCTCAGTAATCATGGAGATCACGCGCTCCCGATCCGTCTGGCAAAAGGCGGCGCTCGGGTCCCGCGCGCGCACGGCACCGGAACTCAGCCTCGGGCACCGTGATGGGCGGGGAACCCCCACACCTGCGGGCAGCGCACCGAGCCTTCACGGTAGACCGACGCGGGACTGCGGTCCTCGCTCAGGAATAGCGGCGCGTCGAGATCGACCAGATCACACAGCTGTCCGACGACGCACGCCGGCGCGATCCCGAGCGTGGTGCTCGACATGCACCCGACCATCGGCTGCATGCCGAGACGACGGATCTCGTGCACCATCAGCAACGCCTCGGTGAGTCCGCCGCATTTGTCGAGTTTGATATTGACGACGTCGAAGATACCCCGAGCACGGGCGAGATCCCCCATCGCCTGGACGCTTTCATCGGCCGCGAGCGGAATCGGCGAGCGCAGACCGCGCAATTGCGCCTCCTGGCCCACCGGCAACGGCTGCTCGATCAGCTGCACACCCAAGGCCTCGAGCTCCGGCAGCAGCGCATCGAGCGAGGCGCGCGTGAGTCCCTGGTTGGCGTCGATGCCGATCCACGCCTCGGGCCGGGCCGCGCGCACGGCCCGCAGGCGCTCGAGGTCATCCTCCCCGGTGAGCTTCAGTTTCAGGCGGGGCGCAGTCGCGAATTCCCGCGCCGCCTGCGCCATGCGGTCCGGTGCGTCGGCGCCGACCGTGTACGTCGTCGGGAGCGCGCGCGGAGCGCCAGCGCCCGCTCGCTCGTACACCGACACACCCGAGCGCTTGGCCTCGAGATCCCACAGGGCGGCATCGAGCGCCGCCCGGGCTCCGCCGGGAGGCAGCACCTCGCGCAGCGTGGTACGGGAAATTCCGGACTCGAGCTGTGCGCGCACCCGCTCGATCTGCGCGGCCATCCGCTGCGGATCCTCCTCGTGGTAGTACACCCCGCTTGCTTCCCCGCACCCAAGGATGCCGTCCTGCTCGATATTGGCGACCAAGACGTCGAAATGCGTGAACACATAGCCCGAGATGCGTATTGGCTCTTTCATCGGCCAGCGCTCCGGAATGACGGTGATCTTCAACATCGAGACCTCATCGATCAACGATTAGTCCGACGGCACACACACCTGCGGCTAGCTGCCCGCGAGCGGCCGGCGTCGGCGCACGACGGGGCACGGCACCTACGCCACCCGCTGGAACCGAACGTTCCGCATGCGATCGGCGTTCAGCGTGAAATCGTCGGCGCGCTCTGCAAACGTCAACACACCGCCCGTCGGGGCGAGCGGATCAAGCGCCTGGGCCTGCCAGACCTGTGCACCGAGCGGCCGCAGCGCATACCGGGCGACGCCAAAGCGGCCCTCGGTGATCAGGCGCGCCTCCCCGTCCTCCTCGCGTACCCACGCCGTCACCGCGACCCCGTCGCATCGATACCGCCCCGAGTACGCACCGAGCACCGCGGCGCTCGCGGGCACCAGTCGCTCGAGCACGTCCTCGCTACCGAACTGGCCGAACACGAGGCCGCCACTCTCGGTGCGGACGGTCAGACCGAGAAATGCGAACATCGGGGACATCTTCCAGGCACCCGATCCCGCCGGACTCAGACCCATGGGCATACCGCCATCGACCCTCAAGACGCCGCGTCCGTCGAGTGCCGTGACCTCCAAAACTCGTCCGGACCTGGGCGAGCGGTAGACGCCGCAGACGTTCGGATCGATGGGCTCGTTCGCCACCGCCTCAAGCCCGGGAACGCAGGCATCGATGACCCGAAAGGCTAAGTCGATCGCATTTGCATCCGCGCGATTCACCGCGATCGAGATGTCGAGGCCCGCCGCGGGCACCTTGATCATCTGCGAATTTCCGCCGAATACTCCGCCGGCGTGCGAGAGCGTCGCGAGACCCAAATAACGGTCGGCGACAAGCCCGAGTCCGTACGATGTGGGCGTACCGTCAGCAAGCAGGACGGGCGAGCGCAGCACGCGCCAGGTGGCCGCCGAGCCGACCAGCGGGGCGTCCATGTGATGCAGCCAACGCAGCATGTCATCCATGCTCGACACGATGCCGCCGGCGCCCGTCAGCTCCATGCCCGTCGTAACTTTGGTATACCCGCAGCGCGGATCGAGCATGTGCAGCGAAGCGCTGTTTGGCAAGAAATCATTGTCCCAGCGCCGCAGCCGCGTGTCGTACATGCCAAGCGGCGCGAAGATCCTCTGTTCGAGCACTTCATCGAGCCTCTGCCCGGTGATCCGCTCGATGGCGGCCGTCAACAGGAGGTAGCCTCCATTGTTGTAGCTCCAGCCCGTTCCGGCCGGAAATTCTCTGTCGTCGATCTGTCGGTAATATTCCAGGAGCTGCGCGTCAGTGATCGTACGTCCGATTCCGTGCATGAACATGGAAACCTGGAACACGTCGCGCAGGCCGCTCGTATGGCTCATCAACGCACCCATGGTCACGGCGTCATTCACCGAATGCAGCTGCGGAACGTACTGCCCGATGTGTGCCTCGAGGCTGGCGAGTCCCTCTTCGCAGAGAAGCAAAAAGGCGAGCGCGACGAAATGCTTGGTCGTCGAGCCGATGCGCATGCGCGTGCCCGGCGTGAGTAGCACAGGAAGTTCCATGTTAGCCAAGCCGAACCCACGCCGATAGACCGGCCGGCCGTCGATGGCAACGGCAACAGCGACACCGGGGAACTGGCATTGATCATACGGTGCGAAGATTGAATCGAGTGCCTTCGGGTCGCAGACCGCAAGATGCGTACGCAGGTTCATCGCTTACTCCGCCGGACGCGATTGTGGATGTGGCCGCACGGAATCGGCGCGCCGCCGCGTCCGCACTCGGCAAGGCAATACGCGGGCGGCAGAACACAGGGTACGGCGAGCGCCGCAGCGATCGGGGCAAGCGCCGCGTATGCGCCCCAGCGAGAACTCACCGGTACCGTAAGGGCGGGGAAGAAGGCGCTGCTGGCGGCCATCGTGAGGCCTGTCAGCCCGAATGGCGGGGTGCGCAGTTGGTTCGGTACGTGGGTCGGGACTCCCGGGGGTCGTATTGGAGAGTCTTAGCTGCACGCCGGTCAGATTCACGGCCTGATTCACTCCACACCGGGGGTGCGGGTACGTCCTGAGATGCTCCGCGGGCCTCATCCGCTTGGCGCTCAAAAGTGCAACGTGACGAGCGCACCGATCGTTCGAGGCCGCTGAATCGTGATTTCCGTGGGTCCGAACGCCGTGGTAGCTGCGAGCTGCGCCCGATCGTTGGTCACGTTGTCAACGTAAAGCATGACATCCGTGTCCCCGTCGGCCAGACCTGCGCGCAGATCGAGGAGCGTATAAGACGGCATAATGTAATCGGGGATCTGCACGCTCGAGGCGAACCCTGAGTGACGCACGCCGTCATATTTCGCGGTGGCACCGAAGTCCGCCCGCCAGCGGCCCCAGGCATGTACCTGGTAATTGGCCGACAACGATCCGCTCCAATGCGGGTCGTACGGCAACGGATCCCCCACGGCCAGCGCACCGGTCGCGGCCGGATCTGCCCGGGTGATCTGCGCACGAGCATCGGCGAGTGTCAGATTGAAGGTCAGCGCGTGGATCGGCACGAGCGTCAGGGCGGCCTCGACGCCGTACGACTCCGCATTGCCGCCGTTGCCGAGTCCGGAAACGCTGTGCGCGGAAATTGGCACCAGGATTCCGTCCCACTGCATGTAATACGTAGTCAGATCGAGCGCACCTTTGCCACGCCAGAAGCCGGACTTCAGGCCGACCTCGTAATCCTTGGTCGTGTCCGGCTGAAAAACCGGCGGCAAGCCGTTGATCCGGGCGTTCGGCCCGCCCGGACGGAACCCGGTGGCAAACCGCGCGTAGAGCATGGTGTTCGGCGTGAAGTGGTAACGAGCCGTGGCCAGGTAGTTGGTGATGTTCTGGCTCGATCGGGCGAGCGGAATGCTGTAAGGTGTGGCGGCGCCACCGAGGGCGGTCAACACGAAGTTATAGGCAGCCGCATCGCTGCCGCCAAAGGTCTGCGAGTACGCCTGCTGGATATGGCCGAGCCGGATCCCGCCGGTGAGCGAGAACGCCGGCGTGATATCGTAGGTCAGATCGCCGAATCCGGAGTACTCGCGATAGTGGCTGAGGATGTCGAAATAGATGGCGGGATTCAGATCGGACAGAACGGCCCCAGAGGCGGCCCGCCCGACCATGGGTTCCTGGTCGACGTCACGCTCATCTGAGTAATAACCGCCAACCAGCCAGCGCCACGAACCGGCACCGCTGGAATTCAGCCGCAGCTCCTGGGTGAACTTGCGCACGGTGCCGCCGGTCCCCATGGCCAGTGCACCAGGGGCCGGAAACGGCTGCCCGCCAAAGGCCGGCAGCAGACTAAGAACAGCAGCGAGCCCACCGCCGGTCCCGTTCAGAACATCAGCCGTCTGAATGCGCTGATACGAAGTCACCGAGGTCACGGTTGCCGCGGACATTCGATAATGGGCGTTGAGGAGGCCGACACGGATTTGTTTGTTCGAGGTGGGATAGATATATGCGTCGTA
The DNA here is from genome assembly GCA_021838635.1 of Pseudomonadota bacterium. Classification (GTDB taxonomy): domain Bacteria; phylum Pseudomonadota; class Gammaproteobacteria; order Steroidobacterales; family Steroidobacteraceae; genus 13-2-20CM-66-19. Next base: position 16,292 of record JAKCDC010000004.1, on the reverse strand, counting down.
AGCCAATCCTCCGGCCACGGGCTGATGCGTCTTGGGGTTGTAGATCACTTTGTTTGCAATGGCATCGAAGTTCTGGAAGAACCCCGTCAACATGATGCTGAGTGCATCTGTTGGCCGATAGAGTGCCGAGAGCATCGCGCCCCAGTGAGAGGCTACGTTCTGGTTGGCGATGCCGCGCGTCGCATTGTCGATGTAACCACCGTTGAAGTCTCGGTACGCGGAGACGCGAATGGCAAACTTGCCGGTGACGATCGGCAGGCTTGCGGCGCCGCGCACGGTGTAGCTCGGCTCTCCGTCCTCAGTGGCACCGCGCCCGCCGCGCAGAACCGCGTTGGCACGATGCAGATTTGGTTTGCGCAGCGTGTAGGAGATGATGCCAGCGAGCGTGTTCGCCCCGTAGAGCGTGCCCTGCGGCCCTTTGAGGATCTGGACGTTGGAGAAGTCTATCGGATCAAGATCGAGCGCATCGAGTGCGCCGCTCGAAGTCAGCGAGGAACTCGCGCCGATCGGGGCGCCGTCGACGACGATGCCGACCAGCGCCCCAGTATCGGCCCCGGAGGTGATCCCGCGGATCACGGGCTCTCCGGAGCCGAACGACCCCATCACCTGCATGCCCGGCGTCAGGCCGGCAAAGTCCTTGAAACTCGTGTAGCCCTCGTTGAGCAGCGCATCGCTGCTGAACACCGTGAGAGCGGCCGCGACGTCTCCGGCGCGCTCGGGCCGCTTTGTCGCCGTCACAATGACCTCGTTGAGGTCCGTGGAACTGCCCGGTCCCGCAGCAACACTGGCCGCGGCATCGCTCTGCGCCGCCGTAGCCGCCCGGAGCGCCGGCGTCTCCGCGCCACCGATTGAGGGCTTTGTGCCGCGGATGATGATCCGATCGATCCCGAGCGTATTGGCGCCGACCGGATGAAATCCAAGAGGGGTTCCGGACAGCAGCCGCCGCAGTGCCACATCGATCGGCATGCGCCCGCGTACACCGCGGGTGGCCCGATGCTCGAGCAAAGAGGCCGGCGCGGCAATCTGCACGTTCGCCTGGCGCGAAAACTCGATGAGCGCGGTGGCCAGCGCTTGCGGCGCGATGTCGAAGCGGACATCGCGGTGGAAGCTCGCCAAGGAGGCCACTGCGGCGCGGGCGGCCGTCGGCCACGGGCCACATCCCATCAATCCCGCCATCAGTGCGGCGGACGCCAAACACCATTTCCGCATGCGAAAGGACCCCTGAATTGAACGGATCGTGTGAAACCCGATCCTGTGCAGACCAAGACGAGTGAGCGGACAGATCCGGCACTCGGAAACGCCTGCGTCTTGCTACCGACCGCTCGTGGCGCGGGCTGCGGGACGGCTTGCCAGAATCAAGGTCTTGCCGCCCGTGGAGATCAGTTCGACTGGGAATTCGTTCGGCAGCGCTTGCACCCACGCATCGGCGGTACGCGTAAAGACAGTGCCGGTAAAGCGGATGCGGCCGGCTGCGCGGTCGCCGATGATCACAGGGCGTTTGGCATAACGATTGACGTCAGCGATGACGCTGGAGAGCGGCTGATCAACATACTCGAGGCGCCCTTGCCGCCAGGCCAGTACGCGTTCGGTATTCGCTTTGCGCAGCACCGGCACTTCGCGCCGATCCCAGCGGAATTGTTCACCCGCACGGACATGCACACGCAGTGGGCGCGTCGGTGTGCGAGAACGCCCGGAGTGCGGATCGGCGACGACCTCAAGCGAGCCGCGAACCACGGTGACGACCGTACACGACCCTGCGTCGCGGATGTTGAAGGCTGTGCCGACGTCCCGGATGGTCAAGTGGTTGACGGTCAGAATGAACGGCCGCGCAAGATTGTGCACTACGGAGAAGTACGCCTCGCCAGAGCGCATCGTCACCAGACGTTGGTCGGCCGTGTAATGGACACTCACCGCGGAGCGAGGCGCCAACTGCACAATGGAGCCATCCGGCAGTACCTTCTTGCGGAACAGAGGCGCGGCGTCGGCCAGTGGAGACTGAGACGATATGCCGGGCTGCTCCGGCGCTCGAGCGCGCAGTCCGACCGCAAGCAGCGCGATCGACGCGGCCAGTGCCAGCCCCCAGCCCAGCGGTTGAACATAGGGGCGGAAGCGGCGGTGCGGCCGCGGCTTGCCGCCGCTATCACTCAGACGCAACAGGCGCTGCCGCGCCGTCGCGTCGGTGGCGAGGTCTCCGGAAGCGAGCCAGAAGGATTGCATGTCGTCGAACGCGCGTTTGTGCCGCTCGTCGGACTCATACCAGAGCGTCCACTGTGCCAGGTCGCGCTCCGAAAGCGCCCCGTCCCGGATGCGCAGCAGCCAGCCCATTGCCTCGTCCAGGGCGCGAATGCGCGCGCGGACGGATCGGGCGCGCGGCCCCTCGAACACGGTCATGCTCTCACCCTCGCAGTAGCCTCGGAGGGCGGAACGCCGTCCAAACGCAGCTTGCAGTAGATCGCTGCACGGCTGATGTAATTGCGGGCCATCCGTTCCTGCACGCCGAGCGCGCGGGCCACATCTGCTGTCGAGCACTCCTCGAAGCGCTGCAGGATGAACGCGCGCCGGTAGGCCGCAGGCAGCTCGCGTAGCGCCTGCTCCAGTACGGCCAGCTCCTCAGCGGCCATGAGCCGACGGTCCGGACTCAGCCGATCGACGATGTCCCGCTCCGGGCCGCTGCGATCGAGCCGGTCCCGGTTGGCGCGCTGACGGATCCGGTCGACCGCGAGATTGGCCGCCGTTTTGAACAGGTAGGCACGCAGAAAGCTGACGGTCCCTGGCTGGTGCAATTGCAGGAGGCGGACGTAGGCTTCCTGCGCGACTTCGCGTGCCTCCTGTTCATTGCCGAGCCGCGCCACCAGAAACGATTGCAGCGTCCGGTTGTGCTCTTCAAACAGGTGCGAGAGCGCATGCGTGTGCCCCTGGGCCCGGTCCGCGGGATCTTCGGAGGGGGCCCGATTGGGCTTGCCGCGCATTCGCCTGAACATCGGATCATCACACCTGCTGCAGACAGGATCGTCCTAGGGTAAGACGAGTGAGCGGCTGAGTTCGGCACCGCGCGGCCGGTTGCCCGTTCGCGTCGGCGGCGCTGCGCGGATACCCGGTGGCGCGGGCGGTCCATTTATTTCTCATCATCATGGACATGTCGCCAAAACTGCAGGACCCTGGACAATCCGCCGTGACCGCGGGTCAAATCGCCCCCGCAGTGGACCGGTCACAGGCACCGCTTGTCACTCGCGCAGTGCACTACGGCATCCGCGCGCTTATGGCCGGAGGCTACCTGTTCGGGGTGGGGTGCGCCGCGAGCGATGCGGCGGCGACTGCCGCTCCACTCGGAGGTGCCGACGGGATCGTCTGTGGCGGTGACGTCGAGCGCGGCGCAGCCGCTGGACTGGAGTGCGGCGGCGACGGACTGAGAGGGCGCTTGTCTGTCGGTGCAGTACTCGGCGCCACCTTTTTTTTGGCGGGAGCCTCCGAAGGCGTGCCAGGTGCCGCGACGGCCGGCGCGTGCGCGCCGTCACCGGCGTTCGTGCCCTGCGCCGAGCGTTCCGCCGGGAGACTGAGCGGCAAATGGGCGGCATCCAGCGGCGGCTCGGATCCGGAGCGCCCGGACCCCGACGGCGGTGGCGGAAGCCTCTGCGCCACAGACTTGTTGTCCATCCGCGTCTTCTGAGCCGCCGTGGTCCGCCGCGCCTTCTTGCGTGCGCCACGGTGAGCGCTCCGAGGCGCAGCCTTGTGCGGGGCCGGCAACTGATCCACCGCCACCGTCGCCATATTCACGACCGAGGGATCGTCTCGGAGCTTCACGTAAAGCGTTCCGTTGGCCGGATGGGGCACCGGCAGCGCGTAGCCTGGAAATCCGTCGGGCACCTGCACAGCCTGTTGAAACGCCGGGTCATTGGCAATGGCGTCGACCAGGAACAGGTCGGCACCCGTCAACTTGCAGGCGAGTTTCGGCGTGGCGGGACAGACCAGTCGGTGCAGCTGCGGCAGCCGGACCAGTGTGGCCAGCGGCTGCCAGCCGCCCTTGACGCCCTCGTCGATGACCCTGAAGCGCAGCGGCCCGAACGCCGAAGGTCCGAAGGCGCGGGCCGGATCAAGGGTCGCAATGGCCACCTGCTGATTCTCCAGCGTGATGCCGCCGTTTGTCAGGCTGAGCGTGGTCGAGTACAGCCCATCGGTCGTGGCCACTTGGATCGACTCGTCCTGGTCGAAGACCATGGGCGCCACGGCGCGCACGGAGAACGTCAGCTGTGCAAGCTGGGGCAGCTCGTTGCCGTTGCCGAGATGGATGTGGCTGGGCGCCGCCGAATCCGACAGATACACGCTCTTGGCCATGAGCACGACGCTCGGCCGCGGCGCGGCGACCGTCCCCTGGAGCGTCAGGACCCGACCGTCCTTCAGCCGCACTCGCACCACGCCGGCCTCGCCCGCCTTCAGACGCGCCGCGGCCTTCGGCTCCTCGGCAGTCACGGCGAGATGATCTACGCCATGACGCGTCTTCAACGCGCCCGGGACAAAGACGACACGATCGATCGTCAGGCGGGCCACCTCGTCGAGGCGGCTGCCCTTCAGCATTCCCTGGGTGTCCCCCGCATGGAGCACGAAGCTATCCAGGCTGGCGGGCACCGAGTAGGCATCCAGCGGCACGCGAACCGGTGCCGCGGTGCCGAACTGGTTCAGCAGCAACGTCACCGGGCCCGGCGGCGTATCCTTCAGCGGTAACTGCACCTTCACCTGATTCGGATACACCGCCGTCCAGTGTGCGGACCGTTCGGTACCGGTCGAATCGCGCACCGCGATGCTCTTGAGGCAGCTGAGACTCGGTGCCGTGAGGCGGATCGAGTCTTCCCGGCCAACGATGACGGCCGCATCGCTCGGCGTCGCCACCGACCATCCCGCAGCAGTGGTGTTTTTCAACTGGAAACGCGGACCCTGGTAGCGCGAGAACCCCCAGTCCCCGTAGAGCACCCCATCCGCGGCGGCGCGGAACTGCATTCCGCGAATGGGGTGGGTGTCAACGACGAAGCCGCCGACCTCAGCATCCGCCCACGCCGGCAGGTCGATCGTGTGACCGTTCGCTTCGGTCAGCCGTAGCCGCATGCGGTGCGCATAGTTCGTCGAGAAGACCAGTGGAGCGCCCTCGACCGGCAGAATCAAGCGCTTGCGACGGATGCAGAAGCTTTGTTTAGGGTTGACCGCATGCAGCGGCGGCAGCTCAGGCGCCTCGATTGCCGGCAGCGCCGTTACCAGCACTGATTTCGGATCGTGGAAGGACGGCGGGGTATTGAGCGTGAGGGCCAGCACGTCGCCGTGCTGGGCTGCGAGCGCCGGAATGTACTCGTACTGCGCCGTAGTGAACGAACTGAAGATGCGCGCGATATCGATGACCGAGGCGATATAAGGGCTGTAATAGCCGTAGCTCAGCTGCGGGGTATAGCTCGCTTCCATGGCCAAAGCCGAGGCCGGACCCGATGTCAGCGCATCGACAATCGACGTGCTGTGCCCATCATTGAGAATGAGCGACTGCCCGCCGCGCATCAGGCAGGGAGCCTGCAATTGGGTAATGCGCTGCAGGCACTTCGTGTTCACTTTGATCGCCAGGCTGCGGGCGAGCTTCGGGGCGACGTCCTTCAGGCGCTCCGGGGCGTTCACCTCCAGGGACTGGATGGCATCCAGGTAGCGATCCAGTCGGGCAATGTCCAGCGTCGCCTGGTTCAGGTCCTGCGAGGTCCGGACGAACGCCCCGGGCCGACCACGCACCGCGCCGACCAGCGTTCTGAAGTCCCCGCTCGTCTCCGGCGCGAGGAACACCAGCACCTGCTCGGCCCCGCGCGGCACGGTGAGCGTCAGACCCTGCCGCGCACACTGCGGCTCCCAGGTCGAGCAGCCGTGGAACCAGCGCTCTGGCGGCGGGTTGGTCGCACCACGCAGGAAGGCCACGATCAGCAGGTAGCGCTCCGACTGCGTCGCGGGCAGGTCGGCACGGATCCACAGGCGATCCCCCACCGAGAGATTGGGCACATCGGAAATCGGCAGCGTCTCGTGGTGACGGCTGACGGTCACCTCAAGATTGGGTCCGGCGAGATCGAACGGCGCCACCCCCGCTCGAACGGCCACACTGAGGAACATGGAGAGGGTGGCGCTGAGCGCCAGCAGACGAGGGACGCGCATGGCGACATTGTACGGGGGCGGACGGGGGCCGAAATAGCCCTTTTGCACCGGCGTGCCGGGCGTGCAGGCGCTCCGTCTGCGGGCACACACACCTTTATGATGATCGAACGCCGGTGAGCATGACGAGCAGGCCGCCGTTCAGCCTTCGTTCAGTGCGACCGCGGCGAAACCCAGCAGCGCCCGCTTCGCCGCAATGCACGGGTCGGCGCCGCCGAAGACCGGGGCCGCGCTGCACGGGAAACTCAGCCCGTCATTACTTTGCCGCGAGGGCAGCGAACCGTTGCGCACAAAACCCCGTAAACTCGCAGCAGCGTACCGAGAAACTTGGGCCCTTTGGCCACAGATCGCACCCGCCCACATGAACGATCACGACACGTCTTCCGATCCGCTCATCGATGCGAGCAGACTCATCGCAGCACTGCGGCGGTTCGCGGCAGAACGAGAGTGGGACCCGTTTCATGCGCCGAAGAACCTCGTCATGGCGCTGACCGGTGAAGTCGGGGAGTTGTCGGAAGTATTCCAGTGGATGAGCGTCGAAGCCTCGTACGAGGCGGCCCGGGACCCCGCCACCGCCACCGCCGTCCGCCACGAATTGGCGGACGTCCTGCTCTACGTCGTGCGCCTCGCCGATGTTCTCGGCGTGGACCTTGACGCCGCCGTGGCCGAGAAATTACGTGTGAACGCCGAAAAATACCCGGTCCAGGCGGCGCGCGGAAGCAGCAAGAAATATACGGATCTCTAAGCAACCGGCCGGGGGCTGAGCCCGATGATCGTCTATCGATCGGAGAAGAATGCCTTTCTGCGCGATGTCCGGCGCGGCGACATCGACGAGGTGATCCTGGAGCAATTCAAGGCCGCAACGGGGCGCTCCGTCGCCAGGGCTGAACAGCGCTCCTGGGGCAATTCCCTCCAGCACGTTGCCAATGTGCTCGATGACGCCTCGGTTCCCGATGATCTCGGTATCGCGGTCGAGTTCCTGCTCCCGCTGTCCTTGAAACGAATCGACGTAACCGTCGCCGGTCACACCGACACCGGCAAGCGTCGCGCCATCATCATTGAACTGAAGCAGTGGGAAACTGCCCGCGCATCGCCCCGAGATGCGATCGTCCTCACCCATGTCGGGGGCACAGAACGCCCGGAAGTTCACCCCTCCTACCAGGCGTGGTCCTACGCGGCATTCCTGCGCGGCTTCAACGAAGCGGTTTACGAGGAGAGTCCGGGCATCGGCCTGCAGCCCTGCGCGTTTCTGCACAATTACAAACGCGACAGCGTCATTGACTCGACGCATTACGAGCCCTACCTGCGCGAGGCGCCGCTCTTCGCCAAGGGAGAAGGCGAGAAGCTCCGGGACTTCATTCGCAGACACATTCCCCGCGGACGGGGCAACGAAGTCCTGGTGGCCCTTGAAAGCGGCCGCATCAGGCCCTCCCGGGCCCTCGCGGATGCCGTCACGGGAATCGTTCAGGGTCGTCAGGAGTTCATCCTGCTTGATGACCAGAAAGAAGTCTTCGAGGCCTGTCTGGAAGCTGCACGTACCGCGAGTCCAGGCGCCCCGCGCGTTGTGATCGTTGAGGGCGGGCCGGGCACGGGCAAGTCCGTGGTTGCCGTGCATCTGCTGGCGGCGCTGCTGGCGAAGAAGATCTTCGCGATGTACGTATCGAAGAACGCCGCCCCCCGGCACGTCTTCGTCGAGCAGCTCGGCCGCCTGAAGCAAGACAAGGTCAAACTGGCGGGCCTGTTCACGGGCCCCGACCGGTTCCTGGATGCACCGGCGAACGCCGTCGGTACGCTGATCGTGGACGAGGCACACCGGCTCACGGAAAAAGTGGGCTTCTTCGGCAACAAGGGCGAGCACTCCATCAAAGATCTCCTCCGGGCAGCACCCTGCTCAATCTTTTTCCTGGACGAGAGCCAGCAGGTGACCTGGAAGGACGTTGGCTCAAAGGCTGTCATCAGCCGCTTTGCCGCCGAGCACGGCGCGCAGCTCGAAGTCCTTCAGCTGGCCTCTCAATTCCGGTGTGCCGGATCCGACGGCTACCTGGCGTGGATCGACGAGGTGCTCGAGATCCGCCCGACCGCAAACCAGACGCTCGCGGGCATCCCGCTCGAATTCTGCGTATTCGACGACGTCAGCGCGATGCACGCTGCAATCGAGACCAAGAATACTCGCAACAAGGCCCGCGTGGTCGCCGGGTATTGTTGGCCGTGGAGGAGCAAGCGTAATCCTGCCGCATACGACATCGTCATCGGCGAGTACGCCCGCCGTTGGAATCTGACCGAGGACGGGAGTCTGTGGATCATCGCCCCGGAGTCGGTCCGTGAAGTCGGCTGCATCCACACCTGCCAGGGCCTTGAAGTCGAATACATCGGAGTCATCATCGGGCCTGACCTGGTGATGAAGGACGGTCGACTGCAGACGGTCCCGCAGGCTCGCGACCGGTTCGACAAGTCGATCAAGGGATACAAGAAGGATATGGCCATCGATCCGAGGAGCGCTGTTGAGAAAATCGATCGGATCATCAAGAACACGTACCGGACGCTCATGACCCGCGGCATGAAAGGGTGTTATGTGTATGCGACGGATCCGGGTGTGCGGGAATACCTGCGGCGGCGCAGCGGCCGCCCTTGAGGGCCGCCGCGCAGCGCGATGCGCGCAGTCCGCCGATGGGTCAGGGGCGGACTTACGTCCCCGACCCTCCCGCTTATCCGGCGGCGCGCCGCGACCCGCTCAACCGGAAGACCTGCTCGGCACCCGACCCATCGAAGAGCACGTCGTGGCAACTGAAGACCAGCAGCTGCAGTCGGTCCGCGGCCCGGAACAGGACCCGATGAATCTGCCGGATCCGCAGCGGATCGGTGTTCACCAGGGAGTCATCCAGCACCAGCGGCAGCGTGCCCTCCCCGGCCAGCACCTCGGCGAGTCCGATTCGGGTCAGCAACGCCAGCTGCTCCTGCGCGCCGCCGGAGAGCGCTTCGAACGGCTCGCTCAGCGCGTCACCGCGCAGGCCCACCATCCCCAACTCCTCGCCCAAATCGAGATCGCAGCCGGGGAACAGGCTCACGAGGTACGGCCTGACCCGCTGCATGACCGGTGCCGTGAGGCGCTCGACGACGCGTTTACGCTCCTGGGAGAGCACCTCCCATAGGCGCTTCGCCGCCACGGCCTGCCGCTCCAGACGCCGCAGCTGCACGTGCGCCGACTCAGCGAGTACCTGCGCATCCTGCAACGCATCATATGTTCCAACGCCCAAGGCGGCGTGCAATGCACCGGTGAGCTGCTGCACCCGGTCGCGGATCTCCTGGACACGTTCCTGCAGAGTGTGCAGAGACTGAGCGAGCCGCCGCGCATCCTGCTCGGCGCCCTCACCCCCTAAGTCCGTGAACACCCGTCGGCATTGCTCCACCGCCTGCTGCGCAAGCGCCCGGTGGCCGATGTGCTCCTGCAGCGTCTGCTGCAGCGCCTGCGCGGTCGGCTGAGCAGCCCAGTTCCCCGCCAAACGCTCCCGCTCCGCCTGCTTGTCGCATCGAACCGCGCTCTGCGCTGCGATCTGCTCGCGGATGATGGTCAACGCCAAATTCACCGCATCGCGCGCGCCCCGCGCGGAATTGGCCTCGCTGTCGGCTATGGCGAGCGCCGCCTCCAGCGCTTGTGCACTGTCGGTCACCGGCCGCTGCGGTCCGAGCCGCTCGAGCTCCGCCTCGGCGCGCAGCAGATCCTCGCGCAAGCCCTCCCGTGGCTTGGACCACGTGGCGCGCGCCTGGCTGGTCAGCTGTTCGATCTGCTGGGTGAACCGCTGGATACGTTCGTACACTGCGCGCGCTGCCTGCACCGTAGGCACCCCGAGTTGATTCAGCGCGTCCGCGAGTTCGGCGTCGGCCTGCGTTTTCGCATCGCGAAGCGCATCCAGCGTGCCTCGGCCCGGCCGCACCTCGATCGTGGCCAGATCGCCGAGGCGCACCGTGCGGTTCTCGATCACGTCAAATGCCAGTCTCGCCCCGGCAGGGTGCGCCGTCCCATCGATGTTCGAAGCCTGTTCGAGCGTGATCACGACACTGACCGCCGCGCCGTGCAGATGGGCTTCCGTCGTGCGTACTGCCTGGTCAAGACGCTGCAACTGCACCAGTGCCTGCGCCCCAATGTCGGGCTCGCGGGCGCGCTGCTGATGCGCCTCTTGCAGCTCCCGATCGATACGCTCGAGTGCCCCGAGCTTCTCCTGCAGCTCTCGGCGCCGTTCGCTCAATTCACCTCGGCGGGCTTCCCGACGCGCCTGTTCCAGAGCGACACCGGCTGCCTTGAGTGCTTGTTCTGCGGATGATGCTCTGCGCACAGCGCCTTCGGCGTCCGCCTCAAGGGCTTGCTGGCGTGCTGTCAACCCTTCCAGCTGCGCGTCCAGCTCACCGCGCTCCTCGTCCAGTCGCCGAAGCGTCTCATCCGCCTGCTGCCGTGACCTCAGTTCGTGTTCGGCACTGGCGGTCGTCACAACCGCGGTATTGAGCGCGCCTTCGGCGGCGGCCAGCTGCGTTCCCGCGCGCCGCGCCGCCGCGGCGCGCTCATCTGCCACGGCCGTCTCCCGCTTGGCATTTTCCAGTCGAGCGGACAGCGAGGCCAATTCCTCGCGCGCGATCCGCAGCTCCTCTGCAGTCCGCTCGCGCGCCTCATGGGCGTTTTGCGCCATCTGCCGTGCGTCCTCAGCTTGCGTGAGTGCCTTGCGCGCATTGCGCAGCGGCATCGTCTCCTGGCCGGTCGGGGTGTAGTAGTGCTCGTAGGCCTCTTGCACACGAGCCATCAGCTGCTGGCCCTTCGCCGAGACGGCGGCCACACCGATTTCCGCAGACAGGCGCTGCTGGAGCCGTGCGCGGCTGTCTTCGTTGAGATCCTCGCCCGTGCCGCGCCGCGATGCTCCTTGCGCCACCATCAGCAGCGGCCAGATGCCGAGCTCCTCCGCGTGTGGCGTGCGTGAGCTATTCGCCCGGGTGCCGAGCAGGTCACGCAGCTCGGCCTCGGCATCCTCAGCGCGCAGAGTCGCACCCCCGCCAGCGAGCTGAGCCGTAGCAGCCTTGAGGAACTGCTTCTGCAGTTCGTACTGACGACCCTCGACCTCGAACACCAGCCGGACCGACGGGGCGTCGGAGGAACTCCAGCTCTGCAGCCGCTGCTTGTGCTGCGCCGAACCCTTGTGGGATTCGAACAGCGCGAACTGAATGGCCTGAAACAGTCGGCTCTTGCCCGCTTCATTGGGGCCGAGCACCAGGTTGAGCCGGGGTGAGAAGGGGCCAAGGCGGCGCGAGAGTCCGCGCCAGTGACGGGTCTCCAGCTCAAGCAGCCGCATCGGATGTCTCCCGCTGGAGCCGATAGAACAGCTGTAGGGCATCCGCGTCAACCGCGTCCGTTCCAGACTGCAGGCGCTGAACGCCCGCCGCCATGAAACCCTCGGCGGTCATAGCGGCCAGGTCTTGCGGGCGGGGCTGCGCAAGCAGGGCATCGAGATCGGCGTCGAGGTACGCGAGCCGCTCGCGGTACTCGTGCACGAGTTCGTCCAACGCATCCCGTGCCGCCATAGACACTGTTCCTCGCACCCGCAGATGCACCAGGGTCTGGGAGCGTTCCGGCAGAGCTTCAAGTTCCGAACGCAGCTCGGCGACCTGCACATCCTCGGTGAGGTCGCGATCGAGAGTCAGCCAATGCGTCTGCGCAACCTGCCGACGCTGCACCCGCGGCTCGCTGCCCGGCCCGTCGATGTCCACCACCAGCACTGCGCCCGGATCGGTTTCCTTGAAACGAGTCGGTTCCGGGGCGCCCGGGTACCACGCACGCGTGCTGTAGCAGAAGGCACTGTGCCAATCCCCAAGGGCCAGGTAGTCGAAGCCTTTCGCGATCACCCGGTTCGCGTCGATGAGGTTCGGCACGACGCGCTCCGCATCGCCGGAGAAATTGATGACTCCCCCGTGCGCCACGGCGATCCGGATGCCCTCACCGGCAGCGCGCTCCGGCAACCATCCGGTCGGGTCATCGGTCTCATGCCGGCGATACAGAGGGCACGGGTAGATCAACGCCTCGCCGATCTGGATGGGCTCACGGGTGACCAGGAGCCGCACGTTCGGGGGCAATTCGAGCCGGCTCAGCGCGCCGTCCTCGGTCGCCGCATCGTGGTTCCCCGGTAGGAGGCCGACCGGAATGTCCCCGAAGCTGCCGAGCGCATCCGAGGTCTGCTGCAACGCATCGCGGCCAAGCGCATTGTCATCGAGTACATCGCCGGCGACGAGCACCGCATCGGCACGCACTTCGCGTGCAAGCGCACCAATGGCGCGTACCGTCTGGAACCGCAGCAGGCGCAGCTGCGCGGCCCGCTCTGCACTCAGGTAGCGCAGCTTCAAGCCGAGCTGCCAGTCCGCCGTATGAATGAATCGCATCCCTCTGCCTCCCGGAAGCCCCACCGGGGGGTATTCCAGCGGATTGTGGGCAGGGTTTCCAGAGGCGGCAGGCATGCCAGACCCCTCACGGGTACGTATACCACTATGCAACCCTGGGCTGAGAACCTCATCTCACCCGAAGGTGCGCAGGACCTTGCATTGCACTCCATCCCTCCAGGGCACACGTGCGCCACACCCACACTGCGCTCGGCACGATGCGCCAGTACCGCACAGCGGTCATCGCGCCTAAGGGCCGGTCATCGGCGATCCCGTTGACCCGCTCGGAGCAGGGATGCAGAACGCCGATCCCTTCCGCGCTGTCCTCAAAAGCCGGTGCCTACTTTGAGGTTGGGGGGACGGACACCATCACCGCGGGATTTCCGCTCGCTGCCCACACCATCCGAATCGCCACTGGACCGGCGAGACGTATCACCCATCCTGTCCGGCACTTCCAGGTCGGGCCCCCTACGCGTTCCGCCCGTCAACGGGGCCAATTGCCAGCCGATTCATTCTCATTCTTGAGATTGGACGGAAAGTCGGCCCCTTGACGCGCCTCACACCGGCGTCACACCTACCCTTGGCATCCGTGCTGCCATGCGTCCAGCAGTGCGAGTCAGGCGGTGATTTCGCACGGATCCGTGAGCAGCCGCTGCAGCAGGTCCAGGACGGTTCGAATCTCGGAACCGAACGGCAATGATTCACTGCCTCGGAAAAACAGACCCTTCTCGATGTTGCCCCGTTGAGCCGCCGCCAGCTGGCTCTCGATGCAGAACTGACCCGCCGTTTGGTTGCCGTCCTTGAATCCACAGAAAGCGAGGCATTCCACTTTGTTGGGGCAGTGATTCCCCGCCGGATGCGGACACGCGCTGGCGCGCAGCCTCCCCTCCTTGGCAAGGTATCGCTTCAGCCATGGGGTCAGCACGGCGCGGGCCGGCAGGCCCGCGGAACTCATGAACGTGACAATATCCTGCGGTCCGGCCTCAGCGAGCACCTTCTTGAAATTCGGATGCGCGTCACACTCCTGCGTCACAGCGAACGGCGTACCAATCTGCACGCCACTCGCTCCCAACTCGAACGCCGTCGATATTTTCTGGAACGAATTGATCCCTCCGGAGGGAATCAGCGGAATGCGCTCGAACGCAATCCCGATCTCTTCAAATACCTTGCGGATGCCCTCGATCACGCGCGAGAAATCGAAGCGCGCATCGCTCACGTCCTCGATACGCGTCGCGCCGAGGTGGCCGCCGGCGTAACGCGGATGTTCGATGATCACCGCATCGGGAGTCCGGCCTTTCCGACTCCAACGCTTCAATACCGCACGGACACCCCGCTCTTCCGACAGGATTGGGATCAGCGCCACGTTTGGAAAGCATTCCGTGAGATCCGGAAGATCGAACGGAAGTCCAGCGCCCGACACAATGGCGTTTGCACCGCTCTTGCACGCCTGGACGACCAATTCGGCGTAGTTTGAAAGGGCACGCATGACGTTCACAGCGATGAAGCCATTCGGTCCGGCGAGCGCTCGCGCGGCGTTTATCTCACGATCGAGCGCCTCGACGTTGGCGGCGCCATGTGACGCCGCGTCTTTGCACTTGCGCAACCGGGTCATAATGTCGGGATACAGACGTCGCAGGTCGACGCTGGCCACGGTGCCGACCGCACCGTGCTTAGCTACGGTGCCAGCAAGCCGGTGACCCGAAACGCCGACGCCCATGCCCCCTTGGATGACCGGTAGCAAGTCGTGGTCCCGAATTCGAAGTCGCGGAAACGGAGTATTGATCATGAATTCATGCTCGGCACGCGAATGCATCCAGGAAAATCGGCCAGTGCGTTTACGGACTGGGCATGCGGTAACCTGAGGTTGTGACTTAAGCGCCTTTGCGCCCATTCATGCCCCACACCCTCCTGCGCCCGTACCGCGCGAAGTCTTTTATTTGAGTCAAATCCGGAGCCATGCGCAAAGCACTTGACTCTCGGGCCCAGGTCTTCTCTCTGATTTGAATAGGTCATATTCGGTAGGCTGCCGCGGGCCTTGGCAGCATGGGTGCCCGCCCGATCATGCACAATATCGCCCGCTGTTCGCCATAAATTGCGCTAGATCAATTTTTCGGGTCGATCCGCCCGGAAATCACGAAAGCACCGCGAATATCCGCAAGCGCCGCGCACAGGCTGCCGCTCTCTTGTCGCAGGAACTCCTCGCAGAGGGCCCTCAGCTCGGACCGCCGTTCGCGGCCGCTCTCTGATCCCATCGACTGTCGCACTGCCTCTTGGATATCACTCGGCTAATCGCAGCCAAGCCGGCGTCAGCGCGCACCGATTCGCGCCCCGAGGACACCTCGCGGCATTGCCGTGTTAGACGAGAGATTTGGCATCCTCCCATTGCCGCCACCCAACTACCGAGTTACAGCAGAGTCGCTGACACCTGTGCCTGCCGGAGGCGCTGAAGGGCAACCAGCGACGATCCGCTCGATCACCGTCGCCTCAGTGCGGCTCAAGATCGTTCTCAACCATGATCTACCGCGCCATAACGCCGCGTCAAACAGCGCGCTCCGGAAAACAACTTCGCAGGACAGCGTTTCGACTATCGCCCCCCTTTTCGCACAGATGCTCAGGTGCGTGCCCTGCGTATGCAGTGACCAAGACCCTGGACACGCGTGATGCAGCTCTCAGTTCTGCCGTAATCACCGCTACCGCACTTTCCTTTTTCAACCAGTTGTCGATGCTATAGGCAATTGGCGCATCGGGTCTCACTCAAGAGAACAGCTCAAGGAAAACACGCGAGGCGTCCACTGTTACGTGATACGGCTCTTAGAGCCACCTATCGAATAGGTCGGCACGGATTTCAAAATAATAGAGGATGACAAATGTCTTACACGCAGAAGATTCGGATCGGAACGGTAGCCGTCGCTGCAGCCGGCGCGCTCGGCTTGGCGGGTTGCGCAACCGGCCCCGCCCCTCAGGCGACGAGCGCCAGCGGACTCAGCGCGGGCAACATGCATCTATCCGCACAGATGAGCAGCAGCATCTTCCTGCAGCCCGTCGCGCCGAGTAAACGCATCATATTCGTCGAGGGACACAATACCTCGAGCGCGCAGAATCTCGGCTTTCAGTCCCTAGTCAACGGGGATCTGATGCGCCGAGGGTATCAAATCACCAATAATCCGAACCGCGCGGAATACATGGTCATGTACAACGTGCGATACATCGGGGTACAGCGAACCAGTAACACGGCGGCAGGCGTACTCGCGGGTGGCTTCGGAGGAGCGATTGGCTCTGCGGCGTTCGGTGGCAATGGCGGCACCACCGCCGCCTTCGGACTCGCCGGCGCGCTGGTGGGAGGTGTCGTCGGCCATTTCCTGAGCCAGAAGGCGTACATGATGGTGGTGGACATTCAGCTGGAGCAACGTCAGACAGGTGTTTACACGAGTAGTCAGACGAATGCGCAGCAGGGCATTGGAGGGACCACCACGACGAGCACGAGTGGGGTAAAGAACTGGATGATCTATCGAGATCGCATTGTTGCCCAGGCTCACGGACTCGACCTGAAGTTCTCCTATGCGACTCCAGCACTGACTCACGAAGTCGCCGGAGAGATCAGCGGACTGTTCTGAGACCGTTCGCTACGGTCAGCTCGGGGAGACTGTCCGTTTAACGGCGGGCACTCTCCCCGGGGGCCTCTCGGGTGCGAATTGATTTGGGCGTCAGTGCTGGAG